>CAYQWE010000003.1:0-231333 GCA_964421275.1 uncultured Prosthecobacter sp. | reverse complement strand
GGTCGTTGGTTTTGATTGTCGTCGTCGTCGTCCCTGTCTGGCTTCCGGCTCTTGGTGGGTTGAGCTTTGAACTCGATCAGCCGGGTCTTTTCGGGGTGCAGTTTCAATCCGTAACGTTCAAATCGCTTCGGCAGCACCGCCATGACCCGCCGGGCGTCTTCTTCATGCGTGAAGCCAATGACAAAATCATCTGCGTAGCGCACGAGGAAGGCGCGGCCCTTCATCCGTGGCTGCACTTCATGCTCAAACCATGTGTCGAGCACTTCATGCAGGTAGATGTTGCTCAGCAAAGGACTTATCACCCCACCCTGGGGTGTGCCTGCCTCTTGATAGCTGAGCGTCCCCTTCTCCATCACTCCGGCTTTCAACCACTTGTCTATTAACCGGCGTATCACTCCGTCGCGTATCCGCTTGTCCAGCATCTGCCGCAGGTGCGCGTGATCGAGTGTGTCGAAGTAGGATTGGATGTCCACGTCCAACACCCACTGCACCGGGCGCTCACTCCATTGGCCCATGCTTTGTTTCCAAAGCTCCTCCAGGGCGTCATGCGCGGACTTTCCGGGCCTGAATCCATAGCTGCAGCTTTTGAAGTCTGCTTCATAGACTGGCTCCAGTGCCATGACGATGGCTCGTTGAAGCACGTTGCTTCGCGCCGCCCCACGGCGCTCACCCCTGCGGGGCAGCCTGCGGCTGGCTGTCTCGCTCCGCTCGGCTGTCTTCGAGGGTCGGGATGCCGATGGGCCGTGTGCTTTTGCCGTCTCCTTTGGGGATGTGGACTCGCTTCACGGGCGGTGCCTTGTAGCTGCCGCTCTTCGCTCGGTTGAGCAGCTCTTGCAGATTACCATGAAGGTTCTCTGCATACTGCGCCGCACTTTGCCCATCGACGCCTTTGGCTCCGTCCTGGCGTGTCCGCCGCCAGGCTTCCAGGAGCCATGCCCCGTCGATGTGGTGACTCAACGATGTGAGCGCCTTGCCGCGCATTTGCCGGGCAAGTTTCGCTATCCGCTGCTGTTTGGTTGACACGTCTGCCGTTCTTGGTGCCGCGGCTGTGTTTCCTCTCAGCGGTTCCTCCTTTTTCCGGGCGTGCCCCTTGGCTACTGGCTGGCTCCCTTCGGTGTCGGTTCGCCACTCTTCAAACGCTACTATGGGCACGCTACGACTGCTCCCGCCCCTCACCTCGGCTTGCTTCAAAGGCTCGCTCCGGCTTGCTGCTGCCGCATCCTTGGCTTCGCTCATGCTCGTGGTTGATGCTCCCTCGTTCATGCCAGGACGTTGTTGCGCCGGTGTCGTCCACCTCCGGCTTGATTTGCAGCAGAGGCTCTCCCTGGAGCTCTCCCAAGTTCACAGGCATCCCTTGTCATGCACCTCTGCCCTGCTCTCGGACCCCGGTGGCTCGCGCATCGCTGGCCTTTGATCGCGATGCGTGCGCTGGCCCCCGCCGGGTCAAAGGCGAAGGCAGCCCACAAGATGAAACTTTCGAGGCTCAATCGCACGGCTTTAGTGCTCGCTGTCAACGCTTCGCGCCAGCCTCACGGCTGACTGCGCATGACTCGCTTCCGGCTGCCTGGCTCCAGGCTCTACCGGACGGGGTTCTTACCCGCTGGGTTGCTTCACAAGGTTTCCACGTTCTGATTCTCATTGTGTTTTACTCTGATTGTCTCATTTCCTCCTTATCTGTGTTTATCTTGGCGCAATGACCCCGTTTCCCTTTTACAGTTGAGACTCATATAAAGCGATCAGGCGTGTTGCGGCTGCGGCCACACCATCATCCGTATGATCATCGGACAAAATGGTGAGATAGCTCAATGAAGGCGGAGTCGAAAATCGCTCTGATGGAGCCAATGCCATTTGTTCCGATAGATAAATCATGCCTCGTTGAAGCTCGTCAGCACGGTCACGATAACCATTGCCAAGAATTGATAGCGTCTCGAGTCGCCCGCGACATGCGGTCATGTCGGGACTGGCAAAAAAATCGCGAATCTTTGAAGAGGTGGCAAACACAGCGACTCCAACCATTGAATACGCCTGCTTGACAGCGTGCCCATATTTCCTGGCGGTTTGATGAGCACTGATCCGACCAACGATGGCAATCATGATTAACAGAACAACAAAAGTCAGAATCGTCTTGGCTTTGTTCATTGGAAACGTGCGTAAAAGTTAACCACGCCTTGGAAGGCTTAATCAGAAGCCGTTCAGACATCAAACTCAATGAGATCTTCTATCGCCTGCCTCAACCAGTCATAGAACGTTGCAAATTTTGCTCGTTGTTCCCATCCAGACGAAGCAAAGTCATGAATCACAAAAACCTCACCAGATTCTGGAGCCTGCCAACATGCGATGTCGTCGTTATCTTGGCGTCTGGCAAAAGGCACGAGATGTCGTTCAGGATAGCGTTTAGCCAAACCAAGTTGTGTCTCACGAAGAGGTTTGTCTTGGAGGATATACCATGGCTCGATGTCAAGCAGGCCAAGTTGCACGATATGCTCAAACTGACGAGGATATTTGAACCCACGTGGAAGCTCTGATTCTGAAAGCAATGTGATCTTGTTCATTGAGATGATCCCGTGACAGGAGAACCATTCGGGTAAGTTTGTCGGAATATACGATTCTGCTGCTGAATGCGTGCGTGAACGGCCGCTTCCCATGTGGTGGGAGAGGAAACGGGGTCAGTGTGCAACTGCTTGACAAAATATTCACATTCATGATTTCGTGGCATCGGCTTCTTCCAAAAAGTGTTTCAGTTTTTCCGGCACTTTCTTGAATCGACGGTGTAATAATCGCTGTAAGGCAGCGCCGCGTTCGTCTTCTGCGCCAGCGGATTGGTGTGATAGACCAGCAGCTCCTCATAGTCGGTGAGGAAGTCGCAAAAAGAGGCCGCTCAGTGTGAGCGGCCTCTTCGTGGATTGTTGATGAACTTGCCTGAGTTTTACTCCGCTGCGGACGCTGCGGCGGCAGCGGCGTCCTTCTCCTTCATGGCGGCTTTGCGGCTCATTTTGATGCGGCCTTTGTCGTCGATGCCGATGCACTTGGCGGTGACGATGTCGCCGGTTTTGACGACGTCTTCGGTCTTGTTGACGCGGAAGTCGGCGAGTTCGCTGATGTGGATCAGGCCGTCTTTTTTGCCGCCGAGGTTCATGAAGGCTCCGAAGTTGGTCGTGCTGACGACGCGGCCCGTGTAGAGCTTGCCGACTTCGATTTCCTGGAACTGGCCGCTGACCATTTCGACGGCGCGTTCGAGGCTTTCTTTGCGGCTGGCGTAGATGAAGACGGTGCCGTCGTCTTCGATGCTGATTTCCGCGCCGGACTCGGCCTGGATGGCTTTGATGTTTTTGCCGCCAGGGCCGATGAGTTCGCCGATCTTGTCGGGGTTGATCTTGATGATCTCGATGCGCGGGGCGTAGGGGCTGAGGGGCTTGACCTCGGCGATGGCTCCAGCCATGGCGGAGAGAACCTGAGTGCGGCCAGCTTTGGCTTTGACGATGGCTTCTTCGAGGATGCTCAGCGGGATGCCGGGGAGCTTCAAATCGAGCTGGTAGCCGGTGACGCCTTCGCTGGTGCCGCAGAGTTTGAAGTCCATGTCGCCGAAGTGGTCTTCGCTGCCGATGATATCGAGCATCGTCAGGTAGCGTTTCATGTTGTCACCATCGAACTCGGTCACAAGGCCGACGCTGATGCCGCCGACGGGGCGCTTGATGGGCACACCGGCGTCGAGGAGGGCCATGACGCCGGAGCAGACGGAGGCCATGGAGGTGGAGCCGTTGGACTCCATGACTTCGCTGCTGACGCGGATGGCGTAGGGGAAGGTGGCCTTGTCAGGGATGACGGGCTCGATGGAGCGCTCGGCGAGGGCACCGTGGCCGATTTCGCGGCGGTTCTGACCACCGAAGCGACCGGTTTCGCCGACGGAGAACGGAGGGAAGTTGTAGTGCAGGATGAAGCGCTTCGAATCGGGGCCACCGGCGTAGGTGTCCATCTCCTGGGCTTCATCAGCAGGGGCGAGCGTGGCGATGGCGAGGGCCATCGTCTCACCGCGAGTGAAGGTGGCGGAACCATGCACACGGGGAAGTACGGAGGCCTCGCCGGAGAGCGGGCGGATCTGGTCGATGCCGCGGCCGTCGCAACGGTTTTTCTTGTCGAGGATGGAGATGCGGAAGGCTTTTTTCTGGAGGTAGTCGAATGCCTGGCTGATCTCGAAGCCGGTGGCCTCGGGGAATTTTTCTTTGATGGCCTTTTCGACTTCGTCCTTCAAAGCGCCGACGGCTTTGCCACGGGCGACTTTGGAGGGCGTGTAGAGAGCGGACTCGATGCGGTCGCCAGCGACGGCGTAGGCGATTTCGAGCAGTTCGTCCTTCACGAGCA
This sequence comes from uncultured Prosthecobacter sp., assembly GCA_964421275.1. Taxonomy (GTDB): domain Bacteria; phylum Verrucomicrobiota; class Verrucomicrobiia; order Verrucomicrobiales; family Verrucomicrobiaceae; genus Prosthecobacter. Next base: position 226,974 of record CAYQWE010000003.1, on the reverse strand, counting down.
TGAGGGGCACTTCGCGCTTCGGCTTGCCGGCGAGCTTCGTGAGCTCTTCCTGGGCGGCGACGATCTTGGTGACTTCATTTTGCGCGAAGTGCAGTGCTTTGACGAACTCGGCCTCGGGCAGCTCGTTGGCGGCGCCTTCGATCATGATGACGTCGGTCTTGTTGCCGACGTACACGAGGTCGAGGTCGCTGTCGAGACGCTGGGACTGCGTGGGATTGATGATGAACTCACCGTTGATGCGGCCGATGCGCACGGCACCGACGGGGCCCGCGAAGGGAATGTCGGAAACGCAGAGAGCGGCGGATGCACCATTCATGGCGCAGATGTCCGGGTCGTTTTCGCCGTCAGCACTGAGCAGAATGGCGACGACTTGGGTGTCGTAGTAGTAGCCTTTCGGGAAGAGCGGACGCAGCGGGCGGTCCGTCATGCGGCAGGTGAGGATTTCCTTTTCCGTGGGGCGGCCTTCGCGCTTGAAGTAACCGCCGGGGAAGCGGCCTGCGGCGCTGGCTTTTTCTTTGTATTCGACGGAGAGCGGGAAGAAGTCCTGCCCGTCCTTCACCTTGGTGGCGGAGACAGCGGTCACGATGACCATGGTGTCGCCGAGACGCACGGTCACGGCTCCGTCAGCAAGCTTGGCAAACTTGCCGGTTTCGATTTCGAGGGAACCAGCACCGAGCTGGATTTTTTGTGTGTGGATGGCCATAGGTTGGCTTGTGTGTGTGTTTTGGTTTGGGTGGAAAAGCAAGAAGCAGAGAGCAAGACACCAGCATGCGAAAGCGCGAAGGGAACGGCTGCGCCGAGTTTCATGGACGGTCATGCGTCCTGAAAATGACTCTTCTCCTTTGGCTCTCCGCTTAAAACGCGAAGGGCGATGCACTTGGCATCACCCTTCGGCAAATTTGGCGGTTAGCGGCGCAGCCCGAGGCTCTTCAGCAGAGCCTGATAGCGCTCATTGGCCGTCAGCTTGAGATAATCGAGTAGCTTGCGGCGACGGGCGACCATCTGGAGGAGGCCACGACGCGTGGAGTGATCCTTCTCATGCGCGGCAAGATGCTGCGTGAGGTCGTTGATTCGCTTCGTCAAGAGGGCCACCTGGACGTCGGCGCTGCCGGTGTCCTTTTCGTGGAGCTTGAAGGAGGTGGAATCGATGGTGGTTGCTTCGCTCATGGTGTTTTATGAAGGCCGGACAACTTGTCAGGCGGAGTGGTGTCTGTTGGGATTGAGGGCCGCGAAGGAACCATAGAAGGTCTTTTTGGCAAGGGGAAGTTTTGCATCCATCTCGTTTGATCGCCCCACCCTTATGACCGGGGCCATACGATGATCATCTGCCGCCTAGGCACCGGCAGAAATACTATGCGAAACGCTTTGCGCGGCCTGCTAGGGCGGTTTCGAGCAAAAGGGCGGCCAAAAGGACGACGAGGAACCACCACCAGAGGTTTTGGCGCTGCTCGGTGTCGGTGGCGGTGAGGCGCTGGTCGGTGATTTCGGAGGCGGTGGAGGTTTCCGAGGAACTGGAGAGCTTGATGCCGTGCTCGGCGAGTTTTTGTGGATCGAGGGGCAGGACGCGGCCTTCATCGGGCTGGAGGTTCACGGCGATGGTTTGTGTGTGCGCGGCGTTTTGTACCTTGTGGAGGCCGATTTGCGTGGTGGTGAAGGTTTCGCCGGGTTTGAGATTGTGCGTCTGGTTCTCGGGATCGGTGATGGTGTGTGATTGTGCGGCGTCGAGGGGCAATGAGTCGCCGACGAGCAGTGTGGCGGCGGGATCGTGGCGGAAGCCGGCGGCGGCGAGCCAGCCGTAGAGCAGCGGGACGAATTTCGTGCTGAGCGCGAGCTGGCTGTCGCCGGGATGCCAGCCGGAGGCGAGGACGATGAGCGTGCCTTTGCCGATGCGGGTGGAAAGGATGGCGGGATGGCCGTTGTCGAAGGTGGCGAGCGTTTCGAGCGATGAATGGGGCGCTTTGACTTCGATGTGGCGATGCTTCCAGAAGCGGAGCTTGGTGAAGTCGCGGAGTTTGGGGTCGGCGAAGGGTTTTAGCAGCGGGTGGTCGGTTTTGACCTCGGCGAGCATGCGGTAGTCGTCGCTGGTGTCGGCGGTGACGGTGAGGTCGAGGCCGGTGAGCGTTTTGAGCAGTGCGGCGTCCGCAGGCACGGCGACGAGGAAGCCGCCGCGCTCGAGGTACTCGCGCAGGCCGTCGGCGGGGGCGCTGACGGTGATGAAAAGGATGTCGGCGGGCTGCGCGGGTAGTTTTTCATCCGCCGTGAGCACGGGGGCGAGTGTGGCGGTGGGCTGGAGGGCGCGGGCGAGGTAGTAGAGCGGCGAGGAGGCATCATCGCGCGTGGTGTCTTTGCCGAGGAAGTGGATGCGTACAGCGCGTGGCTGCGGTGGGGTGATGAAGACGCGGTTGTCGAAGTCGTGCGCGTCTCCTGTGAGGGCGAGCGTGGTGGCGCTGGTGGAATTCGGCGGGGCGGTGAGGATGCGGGAGGCTCCGGGCGGGAGCTGGGCGGTGATGGCGTCGGGTTTCGGGGCGTTTTGCCATGCGAGGGTGAAATCGCGCAAGGCGGAGTCGCGTGTATTGGAGAGGCGGATGCGGACGAGGGCGTCCGCGCTCCGGTCGTCTTCGCTGGCGGCGAGGGTGATGGAGAAATTGTCATTTGAGGGCAATTCAAGGCGATGCGTCTGGAGCGTGAGTTCCGCAGGCCAGGCGATGGTGCGCAGGGCGTCGAGTTTCGCGCCTTCTTGGAGGTCGGAGATGAGGTGGATGCGTTTTTGCAGCGCGGCGGTGCTGGAGTCGAAACTGGGCACGGCAGCGATGAGCGCGCGGTCGAGGTGTGTGCCACTCCACGAGGGCGAAAGCGGGGCGAGACGTGTTTGCAACGCGGTGAGGCGGCTGGCCGGCGTATTGCGATCCTCCTCAAAGGTCCACAGCGGGGTGAATTCGCGGTCAAATGTGGCGATGGCGACACGGTCGGTGAGTTTGGCGTCTTTGACGAGTTTTTCGGCCTCGGCGACGGCGCGCTTCCACAGATCGGCGCGGCGCATGGAGGCGCTGCGGTCGATGAGGATGAGCATGGCGCGGTTTGACGAGGCGGTGGTGGTGTTTTCGCTTTGGAGGAAGGGGCGCGAGAACATGAGCGCGAGCAGGATGAGCGCGAGGCAGCGTAGCAGCAGCAGCAGCCAGTTTTCGAGGCGGCGCTTGGAGACGGGAACGGGTGTCTGCGCATCGAGAAAAATCAGCGAGCTGAACTCCACGCGATCATGTGGTGGCCTGCGTCGAAGATGCAGCAGGATCGGCGCGATGATCGCGGCAGCTCCAGCGAGATAGAGTGGGAAGAGCCAAGACATGCGGATTACCGAAGGGAGTAATGAATAGCGCTATTGAAAAACTAAAATGGATTCTTCGCGGGATTTAATGGGTGAAGGCGAGCTTGAGATCAAGTCTGCCGCAGTGGAACAATAGGGTCTGTTCGCGACTATTCGTGGCGCAACTGCTTCACCAAGGTCGAAGGCGGAATTTGCAAAGGGCCCTAGTTCACGCTAAACACCTCGCCCCATGCCAGCCCCCGCCAACCGCATCGACGCCCGTTTCGCCGCCCTTCGTGACATGAAGAAGAAGGCTTTCGTCGCCTATGTCTGCGCGGGGGATCCGACGCTCGATGCCACCATCGACATCGTGTTGGGTCTCGAACGTGCCGGAGTCGATGTCGTCGAACTCGGTGTGCCGTTCTCCGACCCGCTGGCCGATGGCATCGTCAATCAAATGGCCGCCGATCGCGCACTGAAGGCCGGTGCATCGACACCGAAGGTGCTGGAGATGATCCGGAAGCTCCGCACGAAGTCGCATGTGCCACTGGTGCTCTTCACCTACCTCAACCCGGTCTATGCCTACGGCTACGAGCGCTTCCACGCCGATGCAGCCGCCGCAGGGGCCGACGGCGTGCTCGTTCTCGACCTGCCGCCGGATGAAGCGACCCAGAACACCGAATTGAAGGCCACGCCGGGATTGAAACACATTCAGCTCATCGCTCCAACGAGCCCTGCGGATCGTATTGCCAGTATCGCGAAGAGCGCCGAGGGCTTTGTTTATTATGTGAGCCGCCTCGGTGTCACCGGTGCCCAAACTGAGATCGCCACCGGCATCGCCGAGCAGGTCGCCATCATCAAAGCGGCCACGCAAGTGCCCGTCTGCGTCGGTTTCGGCGTCTCGAACCCATCTCAAGCCGCCGAGATCGCCAGCAAAGCCGATGGCGTCGTCGTCGGCAGCGCCATCGTAAAGTTGATCGAGCAAAACGGCACCTCCGCTGACTGCGCCGCCAAAGTCGAAGCGTTTGTCAAACCGCTCGTCGATGCCGTCCACGCACTCTGAGCCATTCCGCAATCCGAATTCCGCATTTCAATGACCCTCCAATTCACCAAAATGAACGGTGCCGGCAATGACTTCGTCATGCTGGACAACCGCAACTTGCAACTCTCTCTGACCAAGGAGCAGATTGAGAGACTCTGCGATCGCCATCGCGGCATCGGTGCCGATGGCCTGCTCTGTGTCGAACCCGCCACCGAAGGCGGCGACTTCAAAATGCGCTACTACAACGCTGACGGCGGCGAAGCCGAGATGTGCGGCAATGGTGCGCGTTGCTTCGGTCGTTTCATCAATCGCCTGCACGATGACAAGCTCCAGCAGATCAAGTTTGAAACGATGGCGGGCATGATCTCCGCCGAGTTCGAAGGCGACCAGGTGCGCATCAACATGAGTGCCCCGCACAGCCTCAAGCTCACTCAAAAACTACCCGCCGCAGGCATGGATCTGACCGTTCACAGCGTCAACACCGGCGTGCCGCATGCCGTCGTGTTCGTTGACGACCTCGAAAAAGTCCCCGTGCTCGAATGGGGCGCTGGACTGCGCTATCACGAAGCCTTCAAACCGAAAGGCACCAACGCGAACTTCGCCAAGGTCACCGCTCCCGGCAGCATCTCCATCCGCACCTATGAACGCGGCGTCGAAGGCGAAACACTCGCCTGCGGCACCGGCATGGTGGCCTGCGCTCTCATCCATCACGAACTCACCGGCGCTCCCAGCCCCGTCAGCGTCCTCGTCAAAGGCGGCGACACGCTCAAAGTCGGCTTCGACGAGCCTAAGAAGAGCGAGTACACGAATGTCACTCTCTTTGGTCCTGCGGACTTTGTTTTCACGGGGAGCGTATCGATTTGAAGAGAACCTCCGGGATGGAGGACTGAAAATGGAAAATGGAAAACTGCAAATGGGGGAACGCGTCGCCAAGCTCGAATGGGCGGAGGCGATGGAAGAACGTTTCATTGATTTTGCAGCTCGGTGCGGGGAGGTCGTGAACGCCTTGCCGGACACCAGACTCGGTAAACACATCGCGGGGCAGCTTGTCCGGTCCGGCACCTCACCAGCGCCGAATTACGGGGAGGCATGTGCTGCCGAAAGCACGGCAGATTTTGTTCACAAGCTGGCCGTGGCGCTGAAGGAATTGCGCGAAACGCGCATCTGGCTCAAGCTCGCCATCCGCAGTCAATCTCTTCCGGTAAATCGCTTGCAGCCCTTGATTGATGAATGCACGGAACTGATGAACATCACCGCCAAATCCATCGTTACCGCCAAAGCCACCGCTTCCCCTCGACGCCGCAAATAACAGCCTGTCCCATTTGCCATTTTAAGTTCTCCATTTCTCCATCCCTCTTATGTTCGCAGGCACCCATACCGCAATCGTCACTCCCTTCAAAAACGGCCAGATCGACGAGGCCGCGCTCAAATCGCTGGTCGATTTCCAATTCGACAACGGCGTGAACGGCGTCGTTCCTTGCGGCACCACCGGGGAATCGCCCACACTCGATTACGATGAACACGAACGCGTCGTGAAGCTGACCGTAGAGTTCGCGAAAGGCCGCGGCATCGTCATGGCCGGCACGGGAGCCAATTCCACGCGCGAAGCTGTCGAACTGACACAAGAAGCCGAGGCAGCCGGAGCCACCGCGTCGCTCCAGGTCGCGCCGTATTACAACAAGCCCACGCCCGAGGGCCTGTACCAGCATTTCAAGGCCATCGCAGACAACACCAAGCTGCCGATCATGCTTTATAGCATCCCTGGTCGCTGTGGCATCGAGATCGGTCTCGATGTGGTTGCACGCCTCGCTGAGAACTGCCCGAACATCCGCTCGATCAAGGAAGCTGGCGGCAATCCCGAACGCGTGAGCCAGATGAAGCAGATTCTTCCGACAGATTTCGAAATCCTCTCTGGCGACGACGGCCTCACCCTGCCCTTCATGTCCGTCGGCGGCTGCGGCATCGTCAGCGTTGCGTCGAACCTGATCCCGAAGCAGATCAGCACTATGGTCAATTTCGCCCTCAAAGGCGATTACGCCTCGGCGCTGGCCATCCACACGCAATACTACCCTCTGTTCGCAGCGTTCTTGAAGCTCTCCACCAACCCCATCCCGATCAAAACTGCGATGTCGCTGGCCGGGCACTGCACTGACGAACTGCGCCTACCGATGACGGGCATGGACAAGGAAAAAGTCGCCGAGTTGACCGCTACGCTGAAAAAGCTGGGCATCATCTAGTGACCAACACTCTGAGCGTCTCACGGCCTCCGGCATTTCATTCTGAAATTGCATAAGTGGATTCAAACAGGTTCTCAATCTGTCACATCTCGCTTCGCTGATCGCGCCCTGACAATGTCAGCCATATCTGCAGTCGCCTCTAGGCTGGACAGTCCGCCACTGATGCGCATCAATGCAGCATGCTGATTTTCCGCCAGCTAGGCATCGCAGGGCTTTTAGCCCTCTCCAGTTGCAGCTATTTCTTGGGAATGCTCGCCCCCCACAAGAAGCCCAACAATCGTGTGGGAGAGGCGAAGGTGGTCGGGGTGATCGAACTCGTGAACCCCGAACAGAGCTACGTTCTCATCAATTGCGAGCAGCGGCTGAACATCCCAGCAGGCACAGAGCTCATCGCGCAGACTGCCGACGGCTCCAAATCGAAGCTCAAAGTCTCGCCGGAGCGTAAGGGCAACTACATCACGGCGGACATTACTGAGGGCACGCCACAGGTGCGCGACCTAGTGCTCTACCAAGTCAAAGCGGGCGATCCGACCTCTCATCCAAGCACCACGCCTGCGGCTCCGACCACTAGCCCGCCGATCACCTTGACGCCCATCATGCAAGCCGATGCCATCCCTCCACTAGACACGCCATTTCAACCGATGGCTCCTGTAAGGCCAGCGGCCACTCCTGCGGTGCCTGCCTTGCCATCACAGTCAGGCGCCGCACAGCCGCCTGCGGTGAAGCCCACAGACGCATCAAATGTGGATCCCAGCAATCTGCCTCCCGTCATCCGATGATCTCTGAGAGCGAAGCGCTTGCGCTCATCCTGAAAGCAATGTCTCCGACACCGGTGCTCACAGTTCCGCTGCTCGACGCACTGGATCGTTTCGCCTCCGGCGATGTGGTGGCCACGGTGCCGATCCCGGCCTTCAATATGTCTGCTATGGACGGCTACGCCTTGATCGCGTCTGAAAGCTCTGTGCAGAAACCTTTGCGCGTCTCAAGCGAACAACCGGCGGGTTTGGATCATGGATTAAAGATCACACCCGGCTGTGCGGTGCGCATTTTCACAGGCGCGCCGATTCCCGCTGGAGCCGATGCAGTGATCATGCAGGAAGATGTGCGACGCGAGGGCGACCATATTATCTGTACGGAACCAGTAGTCGCTGGTGAAAACATCCGGCGTGCTGGCGATGATTTGTGTCATGGGCAAATAGTGATGCAATGCGGTGAACGGGTCACTCCTGGCAAGCTTGCGGTGCTTGCATCACAAGGCATCGGAAAAATCAGCGTGCATGCACAGCCTCGCGTGGCTGTGTTGAGCACGGGTGATGAACTTGTGGAAGCAGGAGCAGGCCCCTTGAAGGCCGGACAGATTTACAACACGAACGGCCTCATGCTGCGCGGCTTGCTGGCGCAAGTCGGCATTCGTGAGAGCACTCACATCCATTGCCGCGATGATTTACAAGCCACTATCGACACGATGCGGCACTTGATGGACGAACATGACGTCGTCCTCATCAGCGGTGGTGTTTCCGTTGGCGATCACGACCAGATCAAGCCTGCGCTCAAGCACCTCGGCGTCGAGCCGGAACTCTGGCGCGTGCTGGTGAAACCCGGCAAGCCCTTCCTCTTTGCCACGCGACATCAGCCGCATGTCACGCACGTCTTCGGCCTGCCAGGAAATCCTGTGTCCACCTTCGTGACCTTCCTACTCTTCGTCCGCCCAGCGTTGCTGAAGCTCATGGGTGCCCAGGAATCACAGATCACCCCCCGTTTAGTTCCCGCGACTGCGGTTGCCGTGCTCGAAAACCAAGGCGACCGCCCGCATTACCTGCGAGGCAGACTCATCAACGGCCAGTTCATCCCTTCTGGACTACAACAAAGCCACGCATTGCTCTCCTTGAGCCAGTCAGACGCGCTGCTGCGGCTGGATGCCGGACAGAAACTGCGGGCGGGCGACAGCATGCAAGTATGGCTACTGGATTGATCGGTTGCGCACATCGCCCACCTATTCATCCTGCGCGACCTTTCACAAATGGAACACGTTCTCGTCATCACACGCCGCCTCTTCGACGAACTCGGCAGCTTTCAAGGTTTTCAACCCAACGCGTCACGTTATCTGAAAGCGATGCTGGCATCCGGAGCCAATCATTTCATGGAGCGTCCCTCAGCAGAGAAGGATCCGACTCACAAGCAGCTCATCCCCTACACCATCTTTCATCACGCCGGTCGTTATCTGAGCTACACACGCGGTGGCAGCTCCGGCGAGAAGCGTCTCGTCGCCAAGCGTTCCATCGGCATCGGCGGACACATCAATCCTGTGGACGCTGGTCAAGATGGTCTTGGCGAAACGATGTATCACAACGGCGTCGAGCGCGAGATGGCTGAGGAGCTCATCATCGGTGGCACCCACACGCAAAAAGTCATCGGCCTCATCAACGACGACGCCACAGAGGTCGGAAGTGTCCACCTCGGCGTCGTGCATTTCTTCGACCTTGGCAGCGATGATGTGAAGTCGAACGAAGATGCTATTCAGGATCTGCGTTTTCACACGCTAGGGGAGCTTCATACCATGCGTGACCAGCTCGAAACATGGTCGCAAATCTGCGTGGACCATCTCTGGTCGCTCAAACAATAGGTGAATCGGATGCTTTCGGAAGAAATGCTTGTCTGTTCGCGCAACAGGTGTCCTTTCTCCCCTCCAAATGCACGAGCCATCCATCAGTGCCACGGCGGCCCCCATCGCTTCGCTGAATGAGCCCGCGCCAGGCAGCAGCGCAGCGGAAGATCGTATCTGGGTAGAGAAGGCCCAGACCGGAGACACGCGAGCCTTTGACGAACTGGTGCGCAAATACACGCCGAAGCTCTACGGCCTGATTTACAACATGACCTCGAACCGCGAGGACACGGCCGACCTGCTGCAGGATGTTTTTGCCAAAGCCTACCGCTCGATCAAGCGCTTCATGGGCAAGTCCTCTTTCTACACATGGATTTATTCCATCGCGGTGAACATGACTTTGAACTTCCTCAAGAAGCGTGGAAGACAGCATAAGGTCAGTCTTGACGATGTAGATACCGGCATCGAAAACGACCCGGAGTTCATCCGCATCACCACGGCCAACACAGGCGTAGCACGCGAAGTGAACATCCATGAGCTGCAAAAAAGGTTGAACGCCGCCATGATGAAGCTGTCCGAAGACCACCGCACGGTGGTGACCTTGTACGATGTGCAAGGCCTCCAGCATGCTGAAATCAGCAAGATCTTGGGTGTCTCGGAAGGGACTGTCAGGTCACGTCTGTTTTACGCCCATCGCCTTCTCCAGACCCATCTCGAAGATTTCGTGAAATGAGCAACCAGAACCCGCAGCAAGCCATGAGTGAGTTTGAAAACATCCAGCGACTGATCCGGTTGAAACGATTCGAACAGCCCGGCGAGGGATTCACTGAAGATTTCCTCCACGAGTTTCATCGTCGGCAGCGCGCCGAGATGCTGAAGCGTTCCTCAGTGGAGCTGTTTCTGGAGCGGGCCTCCACATGGTGGAGCAATCTGCTGCTTCCGAAGTGGAGCCTCGCCGCAGCGGCAGTCGTGGTTTGCGCCGTCGGAGTTTGGATGTTCGCAGGTGATACGACAGCGCCTTCGATGGCTGGCGCACCCGCCCCGGCAGTGGTGCCGGAGAAACCTTTCATCCCCAAACTCGACCTCAGCGAGCTGCCGATGGCTAACATGGCCGAACGCGGCAACTCCAAGCTGGAGGAAAGCCTGATCCGCAAGCACCTCGAAATGTCCCCGGTCCTAGAAAGCGAAGTCTCCCCGCTGCCCGCCAGCGCCCAGGGCTTCCAACAGATTCCGAACAGCAAACCAGCCACACGGGGCACCAAGGGCAAATAACGCCTCAATCGAGCACAGGCCCGTCATTGAAACTTCCCTTTGCCTTGCGCATGGGCAGGGCCTAGGATCAGCGCTGTCCATGGGAATCCCATCTCACAGCCTCCAGATCATCCGAATTATCGGCGGACTCCTCAGTGCCTGACGCGGCCGGGGTAGTCCGTTTGATTTTGATCTGGCAGTGTGCTCATGGACAACCAGCGCACGCCACGCGTCCCTCCCCACTTTGGCTTGTCCTGTTTTCTCATATCCCCCACTCCCCCCAATGACCCCAGTGACCATCTATGACACCACTTTGCGTGACGGCACGCAAGGCACCGGCATCTCCTTCAGCACGCTCGACAAGCTACGCGTTGCGGAAAAACTCGACGACTTCGGCGTCCACTACATCGAGGGCGGCTGGCCCGGCTCGAATCCGAAGGATGCCGCGTTCTTCGAGGAAGCCGCCAAGCGCCCGTGGAAAAACGCGAAGATCACCGCCTTCGGCATGACACGCCGCGGCAAGACAAAGGTCGAAGACGATCCACAGGTGAAAATGCTGCTTGATGCGAAGACCCCTGCCGTCACCATCGTCGGCAAAACTTGGCCGCTGCACGTCACCGAAGTCTTCCAAGTCACACTTGAGGAAAACCTCGCCATGATCGCAGACACGGTGGCCTACCTGAAAAAGCACGGGCGCGAAGTGCTCTACGACGCCGAGCATTTCTTCGACAGCTTCCGTGAGGATCCCGAATACTCGCTCAAAACGATCAAGGCTGCCTCGGATGCGGGCGCGGATCTCGTGGTGCTCTGCGAGACGAACGGTGGCGCGTTGCCGGAATTCGTCGAGGAGGTAACCCGCAAGGCGGTGGCCCATCTCGGCAAGCCTGTGGGCATCCACACGCACAATGACGGCGGAGTCGGCGTCGCCAACGCTCTCGCCGCCGTGCGCGCCGGCGCGAGCCAGGTCCAGGGCACCATCAACGGCTACGGCGAGCGCGTCGGAAACTGCAACCTCACCACCATCATGCCCAATCTTCAGATCAAGATGGGCGTCGGGCTCGGACTCGACCTCACCCGCTTGCGTGAGCTGGCGCATTTCGTCGATGAACTTGCTAACGTGACGCACGACATCCGCGCGCCCTATGTCGGCCTTGCCGCTTTCACGCACAAAGGCGGCCTGCATGTGCATGCAGTGCAGAAACTCGCCCGCACCTATGAGCACGTTGACCCTGCACTCGTCGGCAACCAGCGCATCATCACCATCTCCGACATGTCCGGCCAGTCGAACGTGCTCGTCAAGGCGGAAGCCATGGGCTTCAAGTTCGCCAAAGGCGCGCCCGAGGTGCTGAAAATCCTCTCCGAAGTCAAACGTCTCGAAAGCGAGGGGTATGAGTTCGAGGCCGCCGAGGCCTCATTCGAGATGCTCATCCGCAAGCAGCTCGGACAATACTCGCCCTTCTTCAATCTCATCGAATACCACTCCACACACCGCTCCCATGGCGGTGCGCATGGATTCGAGACTTGCGAGGCCACCGTGAAGATCGAAATCAATGGCGAACGCGTTTACACCGTCGCCGAGGGTGACGGCCCCGTGAACGCGCTCGACAACGCTCTACGCAAAGCGCTGCTGCCCTCCTTCCCGGCTCTACAAAGCATGCGTCTTGGCGACTACAAGGTGCGCATTATCGACAGCGGCACCGGAACTGCGGCCAAAACTCGCGTACTCATCACCAGCACCGATGGTGAGGACGACTGGAGCACCGTTGGCGTGAGCTGCAACATCATCGACGCAAGCTGGAAGGCTCTCGTCGATGGTATCGAGTACTTCCTGCTCAAGCACGCATCCTAAGGTGCCTTCATCCCTGCGGCTTCTAGAACGGCACTCAAATCTGGTGGCAGCGGCGCTTTCACCTCAAGCATCCGACCGGAGGCCGGGTGCTTGAGGCGCAGTGCGTGTGCATGCAGGAAAAGCCGCCTCGCACCGAGGCTCTGCCGCAGCTTGCGGTTGAGTTCGAACAAACCGTAAACGTCATCACCAACCAAAGGAAAGCGGCGAGAGGCGGCTTGAACGCGGATTTGATGGGTTTTGCCGGTGATCAGTTCGATCTCGACGAGTAAAAGCCGCTGCGTCGTTGAATGCTCGATCAAGCGAAACCTTGCCTCCGCATTCGGGCGTGGGCCGTGACGCACTGTGGTGCGCACCTGATGCCTCTCATGCGATGTAACGAGATGGTCGAGCCACACACCCTCGTCCTTGAGACCTCCACCGACGCAGAGTGCGAAGTAGTTTTTGCGCACCTGTTCGGCCTCAAACGTGGCGCGGCAGGCGGCGGCAGTTTTCTCATCTTTCGCTGCCAACAGCACGCCAGAGGTATCCTGATCAAGCCGGTGGATCAACCACAGCTTCCCCGCTGGACTCGTGAAGCAACGGCTGACCGCGTCATAGCGACCTTCAAAAGCTACGGACTGCGGTTTGGCAGATTTCGAATTTGGGTGTGAAAGCACGCCGTGCGGCTTGCTCACCACGAGGAGGAAGCGGTCCTCGTGCAAAACCTCGCAACGGCTGGTGGGATTCTCTGCGCTCATTTCGTCTGATGCCTTACTGTGAGGTATGCCTCCAATGCCTTGCTCCAGTTAGGGATGTCCCGTCCGAGTAAATTCTGGAGCTTTTCATTACTCATCGCCGTGTGCAATGGCCGTGCGGCCTTGAGCTGTGTGAGTTCGTCGAGCTGGATCGGCCGCACCTGAGTCGTTTTCAGCGGTAGGCCACACCGTGCGGCGATGCCGAGTGCCGACACTGCCCACGAATGCCAGGAAGCGACGCCGCTGTTGCAAAGATGGAGAATACCCGACGCTGGATGCTCGACGAGATGTGCGATCCATTCGCAAACGTCCGCAGTGCTGGTGGGTACGGAGACTTTGTCAGCAACGGCGCTCACGTCCTCGGTTTGCAGCGCCCGTTCGATCATCTGATCAGGATGACTCGGCTTGTCAGGCCCGAACAACCACGACAAGCGTGCCACGAGAGCATCCGGGCAAGCTTTGAGCACGGCCAGCTCACCGTCACGCTTCGTGCGGCCATAGATATTGACCGGGTGCGTCTCATCGTGCTCGCACCAGAGTTCCTGCGACGCGCCGCTGAAGACGTAATCGGTGCTAAAGTGAATCATGCGCGCTCCATGTGCCTGACATGCCTCCGCGAGCGCCTGCGGACCAGCGGTGTTGGCGAGCCGTGCATTTTCCGGCCGCATCTCGCACGCGTCCGGGCTGGTTAGCCCAGCGGGATTGAGCAGCACGTCGAAATCATGCCGCACGAGCGAACCCACGATCTCCTCTGGCTTTTCCAAATCGAGATCACCCCGCGTCAGCGCCGTGACCGCATGCCACACTGACAAATGCCGCACCAAGGCACGCCCAAGTCCGCCGGTGGAGCCTGTGACGAGAATACGGAGTGCTGGCATGACGTATGCTGCCAAGCCTCCCGCGCTTGCAAAGCCAAAAGGCATGCCCAAGAATGGGCGCACTACTTTTTGGATGAGTGATGTGCAACCCAGGATTGTGATCGTCGGTGCCGGCCTTGCGGGGCTGGCATGCGCCCGCGTCCTATCGGCTGCCGGACGGCGGTTCACCCTGCTCGATGCCTCGGACGCCGTCGGCGGCCGCGTGCGCACGGACGTGGTTGATGGCTTCCGCCTTGACCGCAGCTTCCAACTCTTCCTTCCCGCCTGCCCCGAGGCTCGGCGCGTGCTAGACCATGATGGGCTCGACCTGCGTCCTCTTTACCGTGGCGCGGATGTGTTTGTGAAGGATCGCTTCCACCGCATGGCCGACCCGATCGTCCATCCCATGACGGCGATGGAGAACTTCCGCGACAAAATCGTCACCTTGCGGGACAAATGGACCATGCTGCTGCTACGCAAGGAAGTCTTTGGCCTACGGAAGCCGCCACGCGATGCGGACGAAGTGGAAAGCGAGGATTATCTGCGCGATTTCGGCTTCTCTGAGTCGATGATCGACCGCTTCTTCCGCCCGTTCTTCGGCGGCTTCTTTTTGGAGAAGGATCTACGCACCAGCGCGTCCATGCTACGTTTTGTCCTCTCCATGCTCGACCGCGCAGGCAGCACCCTGCCGGCGCGTGGTATCCAGGCCATCCCCGACCAGCTAGCTGTGGCACTGCCGCCCGGCAGCCTGCGTCTAAATGCCCCGGTGTCAGGCGTGCGCGCCGGTGAGATCACCCTGGACAGTGGCGAGGTGCTGCTGGCGGACCACATCATCGTCGCCACTGGTGAAGAGGCGGCGCATCGTCTGCTCCCGCACGGGATGTCCCCAGCGCCGCTTCCGGGCCGCTCCACGACATGCCTCTACTTTGCCACGACAGACATGCCGCCTAATGATCCCATCCTTTATCTCGATGGTGATGGGCGCGGCCCGGTGAACAGCGTGGCCGTGCTCTCACACGTCTCGCCCCACTACGCTCCGGCGGGACAGCATCTCATCTCCGCGTCGATCATCGGCTCACCATCGAGCACGGAGCTAGAGCAAGTCGTGCGCGAGCAGATGCGGACATGGTTCGGCGACTCCATCGTAGCCAAATGGCGCCACCTGCGCACTTACCAAATACGCCACGCCCAGCCTGAAGGACGCCAACTCAAACTCGGCAAAGACCCGCTCCCTGCGATGATCGAACCCGGCCTCTATCGCTGTGGCGACTGGTGCGAACATGTCTCCATCGAAGGCGCGCTGATCAGCGGTCGGAAGGCAGGAGAGGCGGTAATGAGAGCGTTGGGAGAACCGATCCAGGACTGACCGTGGATGGATTCGACTGCGTCGGCAGTGTGAAGGGATTGATCGTGGGCGAAGTGTTACCGCCTAGACTCACCTGCACCTTGGTCTGCCCGAAGCGTTCCGGCTGCTTCTCCGCGATGGCGCGCAGTTCCTGGGCCACGCCTTCCACATCGCCACGATTTTTGAGCTCCTTGATGAGCAGCGTCGTGAAGCCGGGCCCGGCTTGCACCTCGATCTTGCGGCTGGGCACGCCCATATCTAGGTGGATAAGTTTTTCCCATGCGCTGGCATGCTGGAGGTCGGGCATGAGCACGAGCCCCGCCTTGTGCAGCCTCTCTTCCTCCTTCAAATCACGAGGTGCGGGTGCGCTTTCAGGTGTACCCTGACAGGCGGAGAGGAATACGAGGAGGATGAGGGGGAAACGCGGGTTCACAGCTTGAGGAAGGCTTTTTGTCGGTACAGCCAGAAACACACAAGCCAAAGGACAAACACCACGCCCACACGCTCAATCACCGGCTCCCAGCCGGGCACAAAAACCTCCGGCGGCAGATGCTTGTGCAGATTTTCGCGAATCCACCCCGCGCCCAAACTGTGCAGCAGGTAAATGGTGATGCTGTTCATGCCCACGATCACGAGGGGGAGCACGATCTTCCTCATTCTGACGATCTCGACCAGCCAGTAAAAGAACGAGAGCAACACCAACACCCAGCCGCCACTAAGCAGCACCCACGAGGGTGTCCAGATGCGTTTCACCACCGGCAGCACCGTGAGATGAACAAAACGCCCGCCAACCACTGGCAGCTCCGTGAGATCGAAACCGATGCCCACGAGCATCAACACCATGCCGATGACCAGTATCGTGGCGCACTTGCGCTTGTGTGTGTCTTGGCTGCGCAGCAAGTAGCCCCCCGTGAGGGCACCCATCAGCATCGTGGCGAGGGAGGGCACGAAGTTGAGCGTCTGGTACCCACCCAACGTGTATCGGAAAGGGGTCGCCTGCGGCAGCTTATTGAGGAACCAGCGATCGAATTCCGCCGCTGCATTTGTGTGAATACTCCAATGCCCAGCAAACCCCGGCAGCAACGCGCCTCCCGAGTCTTTCATGTTGGCGACGACCGACAGCTCCTCCGCAGTAGGCAGCGGATGGTTGATGAAAAACCACGAGTAGCCCGCAAGGATCAAAATGATGGCGGACACCATGTACTCCCAGCCAAGCCAGGAAATAATGAACAACAGGAAGTAACCGAGCCCGATCTGCGCCAGCACATTAGTGAAAAGAAACACCGTGTGCTTGTCCCCTGAATGCGTCGCCAGCATCACGCCCAGCGCCACGAGCAAAATGGAGCGCACCAGCGTATGCCACAGCATGCCGATGGTCCCCTGCCCTAGCTCCCGGCGCTTCGCGCAAGACCACGGCACCGACAAACCCGCCATAAACATGAAGCCCGGCTGGATCAAATCCCACAGCGAGCAGCCCTGCCATGCCTTGTGCTCAAACTGCGGCTTGATGAAATCCCAGAACGACCCTGGGTGTGCCACCGCCATCTGCACGACACCAAAGCCGGAGGAAACCATCAAGATCATGATGAATCCTCGATACGCGTCGAGGGAAAGAAGACGTGTGTTGGAGTTGGCGGCTGGTTCCATGACGGGAACCAGAACGTCGCTGGCAGGGTGTGGCTATCCGTGAGCGTCATGAATGAAACACGAACACAATCTCATCATTGAGCCAAGAAGTCGCGCCCCCCCGCCACGAGGCGACACCCTAAAGCCGAGCCATCTGCTTCATGACCCGAGTGACTTTGGAAGTCCTCAAGACATCAACTCCACAGTTTAATTCCAAGCTCAACCGATCGAACGATGAGATGCAGATCAGCCCCTGATCACAGCCAACCAGTCTGATTGAGGCGGACGGTTACCTCCATCTGCCTTTCAAGCTGTGCGGCGTAAAGCGCGGCGCGTGCAGCGTCCGGTCGGCAGCGGGTGGCTTCATCAAGCGTGACAAGCTTTGCACAGAGCTGGTCATAAGTGACCTTGCCAGTTTGATTTCCATGAACGTAAGCGGCCTGGATCGCGCCGCCGAGAGCGGCTCCCTCGCTGGTGTTAAGCGTGACGACCTCGGCATTGAAGCAGTCGGCAGCGATCTGACGCCACACGCCGCTCCTGCTGCCGCCGCCAGTGAGGCGGATTTCGGTCGGATTCATACCGAGGTCACGGAAACGCTTCAAACCATACGCAAGGCCGAGCGTGGCACCTTCCACCGCCGCGCGGGCGATGTTCATCGGCTGCATGTTGGTGGGACGCAAACCGTGGATGACGCCGGTGCCGTTCGGCAGATTCGGCGTGCGCTCACCATTGAGATACGGAAGAAACATCACACCATCAGCACCGGGAGGGGCCGATTTCACCGCAGCTTCGAGCTGGCGCAAATCCCAGCGGAACATCTCGCGCACCTGCTCGGTGACGACGGTGACGTTCATGGTGCAGACGAGCGGCAACCACTGGTCCGTGCTGTCGCAGAACGCGGCCACCTCGCCCTGACCATCGACCACGGGCGAATCAGCGACGCCATACAGCGTGCCGCTGGTGCCGAAACTGGCTGTCACGACGCCGGGCTTGATGTTTCCGGTGCCGATCGCTCCCATCATGTTGTCACCACCACCGGCGCTGACGATGACATCGAAGTTCAGCCCCCATTTCACGGCCAGATCCTTGCGAATCGTGCCATGAATGGATTTCGACGAGCCTAGCGGCGGCAGCATCTCGCGCACACGCGGGTCGATGAAATCGCAAATCTCATACGCCCACTGACGCGTGTTCACATTGAGGATGCCCATGCCGGAGGCGTCGCCGTATTCCATGCGTTTCACGCCGGTGAGCCAGAAGTTGATGTAATCGTGCGGCAGCAGGATGGACTTCGTCTTCGCGAAGTTGCCCGGCTCGTTCTGCTTCAGCCACAGCAGCTTTGGAATCGTGTAGCCGGGCAGCATGGCGTTGCCTGCGAGCGCGATCACACCCGGCTGACCGCCGAAATGATGCGCGATCTCAGCGCACTGCGCCTGCGTGGAGGTGTCGCACCACAGTTTCGCGGCGCGCACCGGTTTGTCGTCTGCGCCGAGCGCCACGAGGCCGTGCTGTTGGCCGCTGACGCCGATGCCGGCGATCTTCGCCTTCTCATGACCGATCTGCTGGAGACACTGCTGCACGCAGGCGTCCACCGCATCGAGCCATGCCTGCGGATCCTGCTCCAGGTGCCCAGGCGGCAGTCCTTCGATCAAATCATACGTCGAATGGCCGGTGGCGAGGATATTGCCCGTGTCGAGGTCGAGGACGATGGCCTTGCTACTCTGCGTGCCACTGTCGATGCCGAGGAAATACATGAAGTTTGTGTGGTTGGATGTGGCGCTAGATTTTCAGCCAGATAGTTATCGAGTGATTCGCGGGCAGTTTGCGTAATTTTGGCGGCAGATGCAATCCTAACCACGGAATATACCGAACACACTGAAAGCAGGAGTCTCACATGGCCTAGCACTTCCGTGTTTTCAGTGGCTGAAATGCTGCCGCAATCTCAATCCTTCGACTGTATGTTCCCGGACTTGCGGATGGCGCGCAGGAGCCGCCAGCCGAGGAAAAGCGAGAGCGCATAGCCCAGCGCACCGAAAACGGACACGTCGTAGAGCAGCGGCGCTGCCTCACGGCTCCACAATTCGCTGGAGCCGAGAAAAATGGCCGCAGTGAGGATGCCGAGCACGAGGCGGTTGATGATGGGGTCGAGGTGACGATGGTCGAGATGCACGGTGAGCGTGCCATCACGAAAACGGGCCAGTAGATCGGCCAGATCACGCGGCAGCGCCTTCAGCAGATGATCCCAGGCACGATAGGCACGACGCACGCGTCTGGCGACACGACCCGGCGAAAAACGGCGCAGCAGTAGGCGCGAGCAATACGGCTGCATCAGCTCCGTGAGACTCACCTCCGGGCTGAAACGGCGCGAGGTGCCCTCCAGCACGATGATGGTCTTCAACAGCAGCGCCAGCGTGGGCGGCAGTACGATGTGATGACGGCGGATGATCTCGACGAGGCTGGCCAGTGCCGCGCCGACATGGATTTCATTCAACGGTTGGCCGGTGTAGTCAGCCATGAAGTCCTGGAGGTCGGCACGCAGCTTCTCACGAGAGCAGGTGGAGGGCACCGCGCCGAGACGCAGCACCTGCTCGGACACGAGCGCGGAGTCATTCTCCACGATGCCGACGAGCAGGGATTCCACCTCGTCGCGCAAATCCTCGTCGATGCGTCCCACCATGCCGCAGTCGATGACGCCGACGATGTTTCCCGGTAGCAGGATGAGGTTCCCCGGATGCGGGTCGGCGTGGTAGAAGCCGTCACGGAAGACCATTTCGAGATACATGTTCGCGCCACGGCGGGCGAACTCGCCGAGATCCTCGCCAGATTGCCTCAACGCCTCGATTTCCGTGCCTCGGATGCCTTCGAGTCGCTCCATCGTCACGACCTGATGTGAGCAGAAATCTGCGAATACCTCCGGGATGCACACGGTGGGTTCGTCAGCGAAATGGCGGCCGAATTCCTCCAGATTCCGCCGCTCGAAGGTAAAATCGAGTTCGCGTAACAATGTGCGCCGGAACTGGCGCACGACGGCCACCGGCTGGTAAGCTCGCAGCGCTGGCGAGTGCTTCTCCAGCAGCTCGGCGAGCGCCTGTACGATCTCCAGATCTGTCGCCGCTTGTTCAGCGACACCCGCACGGCGCACTTTGACGACGATACTGCGCCCGGCGGGCAGCAACGCCGCGTGAACCTGCGCGATGGAGGCCGCCGCGAGCGGGGTGTCGTCGAATTCGGGGAACAACTCATGCACCGGCCTGCCGAGTTCCTTTTCAATCGTCGCCCGTGCAATCTCCGCGCTATCGGCGGGCACGCTGCATTGCAACTGGGACAGTTCGTCGATCAGCTCAGGCCCGAGGAGGTCGGAGCGTGTGCTGAGCATCTGGCCCAGCTTGATGAAGGTGGTGCCCAGTTCTGTGAGAGCCATGCGAACGCGGGCTGCCGTGGTCACATCCCCGATGAGCGCATGGCCGTCCGCGCTTTTTAGCCGGTTTTGCAGCCAGGAGTAGTTGAAGCCGCCGAAGAGGTCCGCCAGGCCGTATTTGCCAAGCACGGCGGCGATCTCCGCGATGCGCTTCGCATGGCGTTCGATGCGTGAGAGGGCGTCGATCTTCATGACCGTGCCAATGTCAGCGGAATCCATACGCTGACAATGTGGAAAGTAGGCAGTGCGCGTTTCATCCTGTTCAAAAGACGCTAGCGGACGTATGGATGCCGACACGCATGAGCACACCCAAAATCATCGCCTTCGCCGGCAGCACCCGCACCGATTCATGGAACAAAAAGCTGATCCGCTTTGCCGCCGGGGCCGCACGTTCAGCCGGGGCCGAGGTCACGATGGTCGATCTGCGGGATCATCCACTACCGATTTTTGACGGAGACCTAGAGGAACGCGAGGGGCTGCCGGAGGCGGCAAGGAGGCTCAAGACGATGTTCCGCGAGCATGACGGGCTGCTGATCGCCTCGCCGGAATACAACAGCTCCGTCACGGCGGTGCTCAAAAATACGATCGACTGGATTTCGCGTGCGGAGACTGATGATGAGCCCCCGCTGGCTGCGTTCCGTGGCAAGGCGGCTTCGCTGCTCAGCGCGTCACCCGGCGCGCTAGGAGGTCTCCGCGGTCTGGTCCATCTGCGGGCCATCTTGGGAAACATCGGCATGATCGTGCTACCTGATCAGGTGGCCGTGCCGAAGGCACACGAGATGTTCGACGAGCACGACGGACTGAAGGACGGACGGATGGCGGCGCAAACGACGCGCGTGGCGCAAGAGCTGGTGGCGTTTTTGAAGAAATACGCCCGCTGATCAGCGCCTGGCAGCTCTAGCCCCGGTCTTTTTACCGGAGGCGGAGGTGCGTGTGCTCTCCGACTTCATGCGGACAGGCTCCAGCCGGATAGCCTCGACTTGGACGATCTCAGGTGCAGGCACCTGACCAACCGCCTGTGTACCTGCGGGCAGCGGCATCTGATCTGGCTGCGCAGAAACCTCAGCCGCAGAAAATTTCCTCTCCTCCAATGCAGCGAGTTCCTGCCGCGCCGCCGCGATCCCGGCATTGAGCTCGTCGAGTTGCGCCTGGGACGGAGTGTCCCCGTTTCTTCTTGGTGCAGCCATAAGCGGCACGCTTCCCACGGTTGCATTTTGTGCTTCGCGCAGACGCTGCTCCACCGCAGCGAGGCGCTGGCGAGTGTCGGAAAGCTTTTGACTGGTGTCGGCGAGTTCGAGGCACTCACGTTCGATCCCAGCCCGTCTTGCTTTTGTTTCCTCCAGGCCTTTCGCCTCCGCATCGTGGTCCACGCGGAGTTGCCTTACCAGTGTCTCCGCCGCCGCCATCTCCTGTTCACGTTGTTTTTTTCGTGCGTCGAGTTCCTTGATGTCCGCCTCGAGCTGGGAGCGCCGGGTTTCCAGCTCCGCGCAGGTGGCGTTCAATGCGTCATGGCGTTCACCGGTTTCCTGGAAAAGGGCAGCCGCAGCGGCGAGCTTCTCCTCGCTGCCGCTAAGCTCCTCGACACGCTTCTCGATGCCTGCGAGGTGTTGGGCGAGTTGCTCCAACTGAGCGATTTTCTTCTCCGCCGTCACGACCTGTTCTTCGCGGGTAGCGGCCAGCCCGCGGCCTTCTTCAAGCCTAGACTCTAGCTCGATGATCTGCTTGCGCAGGGAGTTCAGCAGGCCCTCGTCCTGCTCGCATTCATCCCGCACCAGCTTGAGGCGAGACTCGGTGGAGCCGAGTTCGCTCTGCCGGGTTTCGACCTCATTGGTGAGGCGCTTGAATTCCGTCGCCCTATCCACATGCTGAGCGTTGAGACGCTCCAACGCAGCGGTCTTGTCCGCATGCTGCGCGGAGAGGGTTTCGATGGCCGCGAGCCAGTCACGGTGGGCGGCCTCAGCCTCTGCGACTGCGTTTTTCAACGGCATCAGACGCGCCTCCTCGGCGAGCAGCGTATCGACCCGCGCACTGTGCATGGCACGCTCCTTGTCGGAACGCTGCTGCCAGTCGCGATGCTCATTTTCCAAGGCGGTAACCTCGGCCTTCACCCTTTTCTTCTCAGCCTCCAGGTGTGCGATGGTGGTGGTATCTCCCTCCTCGCCGGTCATCTGGACTTGCGGCGACGGCTCCGACTCCGCCGACATTTCGTCCCCAAGATCCAGCATGCCGCTCAAGGGGCCGAAGGCGACCTTGTCGCCATGCAAAAGCGTGCAGCTCGACTGCCGCTCTCCGTTGACGAAGGTGCCGACGGTGGAACCCAGATCGAACACCTGGAGACTGCCATCCGCATTGCGTACGAACTCCGCGTGACGTGGTGAAATGCCCTCGTCATCTACGACGACGTCATTGTCTTCGTCACGACCGATCGTCAGATGCTCCTTGATGGGCACCACTACGTCTTGACCGTCTTCGAATACAAATGTGAGTTTTGCCATGTCGTTATCCGATTCTGCTACGTCTGCGGAAGCAATGTCGATGCCGGATGCAGAATCAAACGCGCATTTGGTGTGAAAGACGTTTGTTCCGCCGGAGCAGCGTGAACCACGACATCACTCCGCTGGTTTTCGCATCACGCGGTCGAGGGCAGCCTCGTGGTTTTTGAGCCCGGTCTGGATCAGTTCTGCCTGCTGGCGCAGCTCGCTGCGCTGGCGCTCGGCCTCCACGATGTCAGAGCGCAACTCGGCGAGCCTACGTTCCATCTCAGCTAGCCTCTCCCTACGTTTTTCCTCCTCCGCCTGAGACGCCTCGATGGCTCGCTGCAGCGAGTGATGGCGCTCATCTTCCTGGCGCAATTTCAACTCCAGATGACGTATCTGCTCACGCAGCATCGCCTCGGCGGCGGGACTGGAGCGGGTTTGTCCGTCATGCCGCACCCGCTCCAAGCGGAGGTTTTCGAGGCGCGTCTCTTCACGCTGCACGTTTTCACGCAGATGTGCGAGGCGTGCCCGCAGGGTGGTTTCCTGCGTGGCACCGGGAATTAAAACGCTGCCGGTTCCAGATCCTGGGCGCCTCACGGGAGTGGCTGCGGGAGTGGCGCACGCCGCTAGTTTGTCCATCTGCGTCTGTGCTTTGGCGGCGGTGATGAGCGCGGCTAAACCGGCCTTTTCTCTCTCGATCTCGCGCCAGAGCTCTTGCGCCTCTGACGAATCCTGAGGCAGTGCGGACAGGCGTGCGTAGAGTCCGTCCATAGCCTCCTTCCACTCACGGAGAGGCGTGAGTCTGGAGACCAGCTCCTCCAAATCACGCTGGGTGGACTCGATGCCCACGTCGAGTTTCTCCTTGTGTGTGGCATGCTCCTTTGCCGCTTCTGCCGCTAGCTGGCGGATCCCCTCAAAACGCGCACGCTCCGTACGCTCCGCAGCGGCAAGCGAGGCAAGCTCCGCACGCATGTCATTCTCCCGCGCATGCAGCACCGCGACCCGTCCGCAGGCGGCGGCCTCATCGCCTGCAAGCCCCTTGAGCGTGCTTTGCAGCATGGAAATCTGCTCGTTGCACCTGATGATGACCACCTTGGAGTCCGCCATTTGTTTCTCTGTGGCAGTGAGTTCGTCACGCGCTTCAGCGAGCTTTTTGTCCGTGGCTGCGAGGTCGACACATTGCTGCTCGATCTCCGCACGGCGCGTCACGACACTTTCAAGCCGCCGGGTCTCCTCATCCAGTTCTGTCTTGCGCGTGGCGAGAGTCTTCTCGCACTCGGCCACCTCATCCTGCCGCCGTTGCAACAAGGACTCAGCCTGCTCGCGTGCCGAGGCGGCTGCCTCACTTGTACTCACCGCCTTCAATCGTGCATCCTCTAGCGCGGTGATGCGCGTTTCCAGCTCCCTGACTGCTTCCCCGGCGCTCCGCCGCTCTTTTTCAAGATTTGCAAGGGTACTGACGAGCCCCGCGTGATCCGCCTCCGCATCGCGGCAGCGTGCCAGCGCCTGCACCAAACGTTCCTCCGTACCGACTAGCTCGTGGATGTGCGCCTCGACCTGTGTCCTGCGGTGGGCAAGTTCCTCCAGCTTTTTCTCAGCAGCCCTCACCTGATCCTCGCGCACGTCGGCGAGATTCTTGGCCTCCAGGTTGCGCGTCTGCACTTCTGCGAGCTGACGCCGTAGATCATCGAGGGCAGCCTCATCGTGGGCACAACTCCCCCGGATTTGCTCCAGATGAGCCAGCGTCTGCCCGCGATGCGCGTCCAGTGCCTCCAGCTCATTCCTGGCAACTACCTCATCATTGGTGATGCGTTGCAATTCAGCGGCTTTTTGATCGTGCTGACCGGTGAGGCGCTGTAACGCAGCGTTCTTCTCCTCGTGCCTCCTGGCGAGCTCCTTGATGGACTTGACCCACTCCGCATGAACATTCTCAACCTCCAAGACGGCAGCCTTCAGCGGCGCAAGCCGCTCCTCCTCGGCGCGAAGGGACTCAACCCGTGCATTGTGCTGGGTGCGCTCCTTTTCTGAGCGCTGCTGCCAGTCCCTCAAATCCGCCTGCAAAGCACCCACCTCAGCCTGCAAACGCGACTTCTCCGCCTCCAACCGAGCCATCTCGGCTTGATGCTCCACTTTGAGGCGTGCCAGTATCTCATCCGGTGGAAGCGCGGTCTGCGTGTCCGCGGCGGAGTTGCGCTTCTCATTCCGATCTTTCTTTCGCGTTCCGATCCTGCCACCTTTCGCCGGTTTGCCTTTGGCGGGAGACGCTGCGTTGCCATTGGGAAAGCCCTCCTGGAGATCTAGCATGGCAGCCAGTGGCCCGAAGGACAACTGGTCTCCATGAAGTACCGTCCGGCTGCTCACACGCTCGCCATTCACGAAAGTGCCGGCGGTGGAGTTCGTGTCGAATACCTGGACGCTGCCGTCCGCGTTGCGCACCAGTTCGGCGTGGCGCTTGGAGATGCGATCATCGTCCACGACCACGTCGTTGTCTTCCGCCCGTCCCAACGTGACCCGCTCCGCGAGCGGGACAACGATCTCCTGACCGTCTTCGAGAACAAAGGTGAGTTTTGCCATGTTTGCGCGTCGTTCCTAGCTGCGGGAGATTGCAATCAAACCCGAACACGGGCGCTGAATCAATCATACATTTTTTACCGGATGCGGAAAAGCATGACTCATGCTCCCTTGAGCGCTCATGCACACCGAAGCCGAGGCTTTTCTCGCCAAAAACTGCGCCATCATGCGCCGCCTGATCAAAGTTCACGGCCCTTGCTCGCTCGCCCCGCAAAAACGGTCGCCCTACGAAGCCCTCATCAGCGCCGTGGCGCACCAGCAACTACACGCGAACGCAGCCGAGGCCATCCTGCGCCGCTTCAAGGCGCTATGGCCGGGAACGAAGTTTCCCAAACCGGAACAGGTGCTGACCGCCGCCGATGACGCCATGCGTGGCTGCGGTTTCTCCACCAGCAAGCTGCTCGCCGTGCGCGACATCGCCGCAAAGACTCTCAGCGGCCAAATCCCCACGCGTGCCGCCGCCGCACGGCTCAGTGATGACGAATTGATCGCCCGCCTCATCGAAGTGCGCGGCGTGGGCCGCTGGACGGTCGAAATGCTCCTCATCTTCACCCTCGGCAGGCCGGATGTCTTTCCCGCCGACGACTATGGCGTGCGCAACGGCTGGCGCGTGGTGAAGAAGCTCGATGACATGCCGAAGCCGAAAGAATTCCGCGCATACGCTGAAAAATGGCAGCCGCACCGCACCCTCGCCGCCTGGTATCTCTGGCGCACGGCGGATGCAGCGAAGCAAGAACGATGACAACGCGTGCGCTAGCAACCAAGTTGCCTCTTGAATTTATCTCGTGGCTTCGCGAGTGATGCGCAGGTTCTCCACCCCTCAAAACCTATGAGCACACGCATCTTCCTCATCCGCCATGGAGCCACCGTTTTGACCGCTGAGGACCGCTTTGCCGGTGCGACGAACGTCCAGCTCTCCGACGAGGGGCGCAGGCAGGCAGCACTGCTCGCGGAGCGGCTCACCGGAGAGAAAATCTGCGCCGTCTATGCCTCGCCGCTGGATCGCACGATGGAAACTGCACGCATCATCGCCACTCCGCATCACCTGGAGGTGCTGCCGCGTCCCGGCCTGAAGGAGATCTCTCATGGACATTGGGAGCAGCACACACGCGCCGAGGTCGAGGCGAAATTCCCCGACGAGGCCGCCGCGTGGGAGGAGGATCCCTTCACCTACGCGCCCGAAGGCGGCGAAAGCGGCCTGCAAGTCACCGCGCGTTCCCTGCCCGTGCTCATGGACATCGTGCGCCAGCATCCAGGCCAGACCGTGGCGGTCGTCTCGCACAAGGCCACGATCCGCCTGCTGCTCAGCTCCTTGCTCGGCTTCGATCCGCGCCGTTACCGGGACAACCTCGACCAGAATCCCGCCGCGCTGAACATCG
The DNA here is from genome assembly GCA_964421275.1 of uncultured Prosthecobacter sp. GTDB lineage: Bacteria > Verrucomicrobiota > Verrucomicrobiia > Verrucomicrobiales > Verrucomicrobiaceae > Prosthecobacter. The sequence continues at coordinate 200,285 of CAYQWE010000003.1, read as the reverse complement.
TGGACTTCAAAAGCCCTGTCCGCGCCCGCCTCACACTCTTCAACGACACCTCGCACTACGACCATGGCACCATCCCAGCCGTGCCAGCCGGACGATTGTCGAAATGGTGGGCCGCCGGGAAATAGCGGATGGATTCCAGGCGGCATTGACGCTGCCTTCCGTCATCTAGCCCTGCGTTTAAAGCTCTCGCAATGACCTCTGTTCTCCTTTAAGGGCGTCCATGCCCTTCAAAGCCCTCGGCATTCACGCCAACATCCTCCAAGCCATCCAGGAAGCCGGTTACACCGAGCCGACACCGATCCAAACAGCGGCGATTCCGGCGGTCATCGCCGGTGGAGACGTGATCGGCATCGCGCAGACCGGCACGGGCAAGACCGCGGCCTTCACGCTGCCCATTTTGACCAAGCTCGCCGCGAATCCCATCCCGCAGGGCCAGCGCCGCCGCACCCGCGTGCTCGTGCTCGCTCCCACGCGCGAGCTCGTGGCGCAGATCGAGGAAAATGTCATGGCCTACGCGAAACACCTGCCGCTGAAGATCGCCAGGGTCTTCGGCGGTGTCGGAGAAAAGCCGCAGAAGGACGCCCTGCGGGCCGGCAGCGACATCGTCATCGCCTGCCCAGGCCGCCTGCTCGACCTGATGAGCCAGCGCTGTGCCGACTTCTCGCAACTCGAGCATCTCGTGCTCGATGAGGCCGATCGCATGCTCGACATGGGATTCCTTCCCGACATCCGCCGCGTCATCAGCCAACTGCCGAAAAAACGCCAGACGCTGCTGTTCTCCGCCACGCTCTCCAAGGAGATCGAAGCACTCACGCATGAATTCCAGCATCATCCGAAGACCGTGCAGGTCGGCAAGCGCTCCAATCCCGCCGAAACCGTGACGCAGTTCGTCTATGAAGTGCCGAAGCACCTCAAGATGAACCTGCTCGCGCATCTGCTCGAAGATGAAAAACTGCAGATGGTGCTCGTTTTCAGCCGCACCAAGCACGGCGCGGACAAAATCGCCCGCAAGCTCGAACAAGGTGGCGTGAAATGTGCCACACTGCACGCCAACCGCTCGCAGAACCAGCGCCTGCGTGCTTTGGAGGACTTCAAATCGTGGAAGGTGCGCGTCCTCGTCGCCACCGACATCGCCGCGCGCGGCATCGATGTCGATGGCATCTCGCACGTCGTGAACTTCGACTTCCCGCACATCGTCGAGGACTATGTGCATCGCATCGGCCGCACCGGTCGCGCCCAGGCCATCGGCGACGCCATCAGCTTTGTCTCACCCGATGAAATGAGCGATGTGAAGAAGCTCGAACGCTTCATCAATCGCGGTCTCGTGCGCAAACGAGCAGAAAACTTCAACTACAACGCCGCTGCGCCCGTCTTCACCGACGAACGCCCTGAACGCCGCAATCAACGCCAGTTTCAGCAGCGTCGTCCTCAAGGACAAGGCGGAAACCGTCAAGGCGGTCAAACGGGTCAAGGCAGTGGCCGTCAGAACGATCAACGAGGTCAACGCGACCAACGCCATCGCAATCCCAACGAAAAGCGCCAACAGGACCGTGGCGACGGCCAGCGCCGCGATTCACAAAATCGTCCGCAACGCGACAACCAACCCAAGTCCGGCGTGCGCGGCCTGTGGAACCGACTGACAGGCAAACCTTAATCCCGGTCAGATCTCCGAGTTTAAAAGATCAGCGCGACACACGGCACTGCGGCATGACACGCTGGAATGCTGCCGCAGCCTCGGCACTCACCTGCGAGCCACGCACATCGAGGGCTGTGAGCTTTTTCAAAGACTGCAACTTATTGAGGCCGCTGTCAGTGAGCTTGGTGTTTGAGAGCAACAGGCTCGCGAGCTTGGGCAGTGTGGCAATGACGCCGCATGCCTCGTCATCAAACGCAGTATCGGCGAGATCGAGCGCCGTTGCCGCCTTGCACTCCGCCAAAGCGGCAAAACCCGCGCTGGTAATCGCCTTGGAGTTGAGCCGCAGGCTTTGCAATTTTTTGCATTTCGCCAGGGACTGCATCCCCGCGTCTGTGACGCCACAGTTATACAAATCGATCTCCGTGATGTTTCCAGCGCCGGCGATTTGCTCAAATCCAGCACCGGTGAAGCGCGGAGCGTGGGCGATGGTGATCTGGCTCAACTTCTTGAGCGGAAGCAGATGAGAAATGATCCCGTCGGTGATGTCCTGTGCTCCTTCCAAAATCACCCGTTCGAGATTCACATTGTTGGCAAGGAATGCGAAGGCCGCGTCTGAAAGGCCGCCCGCCGACGGCCTGATCCAGACACGCCGCAAGTCACGCAATCCTCCGAGTGCGCCTAGGTCCGCGTCCTTCAACTGTGGTAGGACGGAATTGAAGTGGTCGATGGTGATCTCCTGCACTTCGAAGCGCCCGCTGGGGATCTCATCCTCCTTGGTGACAGACAAAGGGGCACCGTTTCTCAACGCTACAAAACTGCCGCCGTTGCGCACGAGAAACTCCGCTGCCATGCGCCATGAACTCCCGCCGTGGCTCGGAGCCGCGACCTTAGTCTCCGGCATGGGGGATGTCTTTGCTGGCACCACCGGGGCCGTCGCCAGTTCATTGGCTCCACGCTCAGCCGAAGCTGCTTTTGCGAGTTCATCGTGGAAATTCTGCAGCGCCTTCGCCATCTGAATCTCGCCAGCGCGGGTTAGTTCGGCGATCCGTGCTTCGATGGCGGTCAGGTAGGTTTTGTAGAGCGGCAGAGCTTTTGCGTCGCTCTCTCCACGCAGCTTCGCCATAGCAGCGCGGTAGGTCGTGCGCAATTTTGTCAGTACGGCGGGTGTGCCTTCATCATCCTGCTCCGGCACACCCTGCCCGGCGGCGATGCGTTTTTTTTCGGCATCCAGCGCGGTGAGGTCCTTCAGGCTGCCCCTAGCCTGGGCCGCCGCTCGTGCGTTGGCGATGCCGGTGCCGACATAGCTCGTGTTCAACCGCGCCACCCCAGCATCGAAGGCTTTGGTCACATCGGCGGCCAACCGTGCGTGAAATGAAGCATCCAGTCTCGCGATCACTGGATCCGAAGTCGCGGGGGGCACCGTGGTCGCCATCTTCATGGGACTGACTTCCACCGCCTTATACGCCGCCTGGAGCACGGCAATGCGTCCATTGCACACACCGATGGCGAAAATGGGAGGAGTCATCTTCGATTTTAGAAAAAAATAGCCGTCTGACTGACCGCCTGGCAGAGTACCGTCGTGTTCGAACCGAACTATGCCGTCATGAAAAATCCGCACATGTCCCTCGCGCACTTCAATTTGAATGTCATGGCTCTCGCCCTGCGGCAGCCATTTGCCCCCGTCATCCTTCTTGTTGAATTTTTCGGGCGGGATCCCAATGCCGTAGCCACCATCAATACCCAGGCGTGGTGACTCATCACCACGCGCAAAAGCAATCACGACCGAGTGTCCGTCCTTCACCCGTAAAATGCGAAAACGCAGGTCGTAGTTTTTGGACGCGTCACGAATCGGCAGCCGGAGTACCGTATGTCCGTCAGGCGAGTCTCTCCCTTTGGGCTCCTTCGGGCTCAGCAGCACGCCGTTTTCGAGCGTCCATGGTTCCATCAAGGAGTCCCGTTGCACATCGGCTCCCGTGATGAGGTCCGTCCACCCGGCCTCCACCGGCACGGGCTTCAATTCGGACGACGTGGCCTGCGGGGGCGGTTTCTCTCCGTCATCATCCCATTCGACCACCGTGCTGGCCGAGTGGCTCCAGTAGCTGTTCTTCCAAGGCAGCTTTCCATCAGTCCGGCACAGGAACAGCCCGCGCCTAGCTGGACTTTCATCGGGAGAACCGGGAGCCCACTGGGTGTAATCGAAAGGTTCCTTTGTCGTCCAGCGCCATGGTTTGGTGTCAGGATCTCTTTCTCCGCCTATCCGGCACCATCCGGAGGGAATGACGGCGGCAAAGCTCTTCTCGATCCACTGTTGCTCCTCCGCGCTGTTGATGGTGAGCAGATGACCTCCCAGCGCTCTGGCCTTGTCGGAGGCCTCGTCTCTGACGAAAGGACCGGCGAGGAACTGGTAGCGGTGTCCGCCGAAGGTCAGCGTCTGCCCCGGTTTCACCTCGGCTCCAGGGCTGGTATCCGGCTTCGGCTCCGGAGCAGATGGCGGCATCGATTTGGCCGATGCCACAGCGGGCTTCTCCTCCGCGTCATCCCACTCGATCAGAGCACTGCACGGGCGACTCCAATAGCTGTTTTTCCAGAGCAGCCCGCCGTCTTTCCCATGGAGGTACAAAACGCCCTCACCTTGACGATCATTGGGATAGTTGGGAGCCCATTGAACATACATGAAAGGCTCCCCGGTCAGCCACCGCCATGACTTGCCCTTGGACGCCCAATCACCCGCCGTGCGGCACCAGCCTTCATGCTTCGTGGCTATCAGGGCGGCGAAGGTGGCCTCGATCCACGTCTGTTCCTCGGCGCTATTGATCGTCACCAGATGCCCGCCCAGCTCATCTGCCTTTTTCCCCGCCGCGTCGAGCCGGAACGGACCGGGAAGAAACTGATACCGGTGCCCCTGAAACAGCATGATCTCACCTGCTTGAGCGACAGTCGGCTTTGCCCGAGGAGCCGCCTGCTCCATGGCAGTGGCAGGGGCGGACTGTGCCGGTGGTGTCAAAGCGTCGGCTGCCGTCTCCGCAGGCGGTTGTGTGGGCGGTTTCTTATCACCCGTGAGAACAAACGCGCCCGCAACCACGGCCACGGCAGCCGCGACCACGCTGACGATCATGCCTTTGCCGGATTTTTTCCCCTCAGACCTGGCGGCAGCCTGCGCGCTGGCGGCATGCCGTTGATTGGAGGAGCCAGCCGCCACCTTCCCCGCTGCCTGTGCCTGCACCGCCTTTGCTGCAGCCTCCGCCGCCGCCTGCTTCTGCGCCACCAGTGTGGCGCGCGGCACGGTGAGGATGGAGTCGATGTCCTTGCGGATGTCGCCAGCAGTCTGGTAGCGTGCCTCGCGGTCTGTCTGCATCGCCTTGGTGATGATAGAGTCAAAGCGCGGGTCGGTTCCGTGTTTTTTCCCAGGCAGCGTCCAGATGCCGCGCGGGATCTCGCCCGTGAGCATCTGATAAAGCATCACGCCGATGGCATACAGGTCGGCGCGCCCATCCAGCGGCACTCCAGGGATCAATGCCTCGGGGGCCACAAAGTCAGGCGTGCCCATCGCCATGTTCGTCTTCGTCAATCCGCTTTGGCCTGGGTCGTCCATCTTTGCCAGCCCGAAGTCAGCCACCTTCACCGCGCCCTCCATGTTGATGAGGATGTTCGCCGGCTTGATGTCCCGATGCACGACGCCGTGCTTGTGCGCGTAGGCCAGCGCGTCGCATACATGCGCGGTGATGGACAGCGCATAGTCCTCCGGCAACCTGCCTTGCGAGGAGATCATCCGAGCCACATCCGTCCCGTTGACAAATTCCATCACAAAATAAAGCAGTCCGCCCCGTGCCTCCCCGAAGTCATACACATTGACGATACCAGGGTGGTTCAGCTTCGCCATCGTGCGTGCCTCGTTCTTGAAACGCTCGAGGAAATTCAAATCGGTGTCACCGATTAGGTCCGCGGGGAGTATCTTGATCGCCACGGCGCGGTCCAATGACGTCTGCACGGCTTTGAAGACCGCGCCCATGCCACCGCGCCCTAGCAGCGATTCAAACTGATACTGCGGCAGCATCTCCCCCATTTCCTCAAGGGAGGGCGGCAGCCACTGACCCGAAGACTGGGATGAAGTGCTCATGACTGGGAAAAATGAAGCCTGCAGACTGACTGTGGTTGATGAAACCAGATTCGTCCGCTTGTACTCAACACAAATCTTCATCCTTACAAATCACCCTGATAAAGAGGCACCCGTTTGAAAGCCTCGGGGGCAACCTGGCTGCGCCGCAATGACTCCAGCATGCTTTTCAGCTTGTGCTGCCAGCACCAAGCCGTCACGCTGGGAAAAACATGCACCGCACCCTCTCCAAGCTGCTGATCTTCATCGCAGTGTTTTCCATTCATGCCGAACTCACCACCGAGCAGCAGCAGGTGCCTTTGGAACAAATACCCACCGACGCCAAGGCCGCGAAGATCGTGCTCATCGCCGGCGTGCCGAGTAACAAGCCAGGGCAACACGAATACTTCGCCGGTTGTGCGCTGATGTTTGATTGGTTGAAGGCCGTGCCAGGCGTCGCTCCTGTGATGGCAGCCGAAGGCTGGTCGAAAAACGAGGCTGTGCTCGATGGCGCTCGTTGCGTGCTGCTCTACATGGACGGCGGCGACAAGCATTCCTTCCTCGAACCCGCCCGCTGGGCGAAGATGCAATCACTCGCGAAGGCGGGTACCGGTTTCGTCCTCCTGCATCAAGGCATCGACTGCAAACCGGAACGTGCCGATGATTTCAAAGCGATGTTCGGCGCGGCATTTCTCGGTGACATTGGCTGCCGCGGCCACTGGGATGTCGATTTCACCAGCATCCCCACGCATCCAATCCTCAACGGCGTGAAACCCTTCCCACTGCTTAAAGACGGCTGGCTCTACAACCTGCACTTCGCCGACCAAGGCGTGACGCATCTGCTGCAATGTCAGATGCCCGACAGCAGCCGCAAAACCGACGACGCCAAGGCGCACAGTGGTCGCGCCGAAACCGTGGCATGGAGCTACGAACGTCCCGATGGCGGCCGCAGCTTCGGTTTCACCGGCTGCGACCTGCACGCGAACTGGGTCGAGGCCAATCAACGCCGTCTTCTCCTTAACGGCATCCTGTGGAGCGCCAAACTCGACGTGCCCGCATCTGGAGTCGCTTCCGAAACCACGCCGGATCAACTCGCGAAGAACTGGGACCGCAAACTCTTCACCGCGAAAGCGAAGAAAACCTCCAGTCCTGCGAAATAAGCCACCCATCGCTCATGTCCCAACCCAACGACATCCGCCGCGTCGTCATCGCCAGCTTCATCGGCACCACGATCGAGTGGTATGACTTCTTCCTCTACGGCACGGCCTCGGCGCTGGTGTTCAACAAGCTCTTCTTCCCCTCGCTCGATCCGCTGACCGGCACGATGGCCGCGTTCGCCACCTACGCGGTCGGATTTTTCGCGCGCCCGGTCGGCGGCGTCGTGTTCGGCCATTTCGGCGACAAGATCGGCCGCAAGTCGATGCTGGTGACCACGCTCATGCTCATGGGCGTGGCGACGATCCTGATCGGCGTGCTGCCGACATATGAGCAGATCGGCATCTGGGCACCGCTGCTGCTCGTCACACTGCGTTTCATCCAAGGATTCGGTGTTGGTGGTGAGTGGGGCGGCGCGGTACTCATGGCTGTCGAGCATGGCGGCGAGGGCAAACGCGGCTTTTATGCGAGCTGGGTGCAGGCCGGCGTGCCAGTGGGCCTGCTGCTGGCAAACGCAGTCTTCATGCTCACTTCGTCAATGAATGAGCAGGCTTTTCTATCCTGGGGCTGGCGCATTCCGTTTCTGCTCGGTGTGCTGCTTCTTGGTGTCGGCATGTTCATCCGGCTGAAGATCATCGAGAGCCCCGTCTTCACCCAGGCGAAGACAGAGGACGCCGGGCCGAAGGTGCCTATTCTCGCCGTTCTGCGCGATCATCCGCGCAACGTCCTCCTTGCCATGGGTGCCCGCTTTGCGGAGAACGCGTTCTTTTACATCTTCACCGTGCTGGCGCTCAGCTACGGCTCGCAGCAGCTCGGCCTGTCGCAGTCGATGCTGCTCAACGCGGTGCTCATCGGCTCCGCCGTGCAGTTGGTCGTCATCCCGTGGTTCGGTGCGCTCTCCGACCGCCTCGGTCGCAGGCCGGTTTATCTCGGCGGCGCGTTCTTCCTGATGCTCTTCGCGTTTCCATTCTTTTGGATGATCGAGACGCGGCAGACCACGCTCGTCATCCTCTCTGTTGTCATCGGACTCGTCGGCCACGCTGCGATGTATGGCCCGCAGGCTGCATTCTTTTCCGAGCTGTTCGGCACACGCGTGCGCTACAGCGGCGCGTCGCTTGGCTACCAACTCGCCTCCCCGCTCGCTGGCGGCCTCGCGCCGCTCATCGCCACCGCATTGCTGGAGAAAAGCGGCGGCAAACCGTGGCCCGTGGCCGTTTATCTCATCTTCATGGCCGTGATCACACTGATCTCGGTGTGGCTGGCAGAGGAGACAAACAAGAAGGCGCTGTGACCGCGCCACACCACGTCCATTTCGGCCCAAAAAGTGTCCGCCGCCGCGCTGACGAAGCATTTGCACTTCCACGCGTTTCGTCTCCCTTGGCCGTCCAGCCATGAACGAAGCCTTCCCCGACATCCAGAAAATCCAGTTCGAAGGACCGAAGAGCCGCAACCCGCTCGCCTTTAAACACTACAACGCCGACGAACTTGTGGGCGGCAAAAAAATGCGCGATCACCTGCGCTTCGGCGTCGCCTACTGGCACGCCATGCGCAACCCGCTCTCCGATCCTTTCGGCGGTGGCACCGCCCAGCGCCCGTGGGATGATGGCAGCAGCTCCGTCGCGAACGCGCAGCGCCGCGTGTGGGCCTGCTTCGAGTTCATGGACAAGCTCGGCGTCGATTACTACTGCTGGCATGACCGCGATGTCGCCCCCGAACTGCCCACGCTGGCCGAGAGCAACGCCGCCTTCGACGCCGTCGCCGACGAACTCGAAAAAGCACAGAAGCAGACCGGTAAAAAACTCCTGTGGGGCACCGCCTGCCTCTTCTCCCACGCCCGCTACTGCCAGGGCGCGGCCACCAGCCCGAACGCCGGCGTCTTCGCCTACGCTGCCGCGCAGGTGAAGAAAGCCATGGACGTCACACATCGCCTCGGCGGTGAAGGCTACACCTTCTGGGGCGGTCGTGAAGGCTACGCCACGCTGTGGAACACCAACATGAAGCGCGAGCTCGACCACCTCGCCCGCCTGCTGCACATGGCCGTCGATTACAAGAAGAAGATCGGCTTCACCGGCCAGTTCTACATCGAGCCGAAGCCACGCGAACCCTCCACGCACCAGTACGACTCCGACGCCGCCGCGTGTCTGAATTTCCTGCGCGAATACGGCCTCATGGATCACTTCAAGCTCAACCTTGAAACCAATCACGCGACGCTCGCCGGCCACAGCATGCGCCACGAGATGCAGGTCGCCATCGCCGCGAACGCGCTCGGCTCCGTCGATGCGAACACCGGCGACACGCTCATCGGCTGGGACACCGACCAGTTCCCGACGAACATCTATCTGACCACCGAGATCATGCTCGAAGTCCTCCGCATGGGCGGTCTCACCACCGGCGGCCTCAACTTCGACGCCAAATGCCGCCGCGAATCCTTCGAGCCTGTCGATCTCTTCCACGCCCACATCGGCGGCATGGACGCCTTCGCCCGCGGCCTCAAGATCGCCCACTCGATGATCGAGGACGGCCGCCTCGCCAACTTCATCAAGCAGCGCTACGCCACCTTCGATGTCGGCATCGGCGCGAAGATCGAGAAAGGCGAAGTCGGCTTCGACGAACTCGAAGCCCACGCCCTAGCCAATGGCGAACCGCTCCTCGGCAGCGGAAGACAGGAGATGCTCGAGAATTTGGTGAACGAGTATCTTTGAGCCACACCCGCCCGGCGCTGTGGTGACTGAGATCACTCAAGGAACAAAAGCGTATGATTGCAGTGCATCGGTCGCACATGAGCCTGTCTCACTTGCGACTCAGCCTGTAAAACAGCCAGCTACCGATGCCGAGGAAGATCACGTTGGGCGCCCACATGATCACATGAGGCATCAGTGCCGGAGTGTCGTGCAGTGTGTCGCCCACAATGATGAAGACGATGTAAACCACCGCAGTGACAAGGCTCAACACGAAGCCTGTTGAGGTTTCGCGGCGCTGCGCGGTTACGCCGAGAGGAATGCCGACCAATGCGAAGGTAATGCAAGCCAGCGAAAAGCTGAAACGCTTGTGTAGCTCGGTTCGGGACTCGCATCGCAACCCGTCAGTGAGTGGTTCGCCAGTGAAGGTGTCTTTGCCCGTACTCGTCTCCACAGCTAATGCCGTAGTGCTTTTCATGCTCGCGTTGATGCGGACGGCGTCCTTCTGCATCTCGGAGAGCGGAAACTCGAGGGGGAATTCCGCCATGGTGAGAGGCTTTGGCGCGGCGGATGCGGACGTCGGCGCGCTGGCTGGAAGATGCTCAATTACCACATCCTTGAGCAGCATGGTGAAGTCGAGCCTGCCTTCAGTGGTCACAATCTCACCTTTTCTCGCACGGATGTAACTCGTGCCTCCAGTTTTTGCGTCGATCTTGATGATGTGTAAATCGCTCAGCGACTTGCCATCACGGCTGCCGGTAAAAATGCGAAAGCCAGGCACGCGCTCCAAGACATGTCCTTCTTGAAAGAGCGTCTCGGGATTCTTCACCGCGACTTGGTAGAACAGACGCTTGATGCGATCCTTTGCAGCAGGTGCCAGATAGACGTTCACCCACAGGCAGATGCCGCAGAGCGCGACTGCCATCGCGAATACCGGCATGCAGATGCGCGGCATCGACATGCCCGTCATGCGCAGAGAGATGAGTTCATTATCGGCGGACAGGCGACCGAAAACCAGCAGGATACCTGTGAGGAAAGCCCAGGGGATAGTGAAACTCAACGAATAGGGCACAACCAGCGCCACGAACTCCAGCACGGTGGACAAGGGTAGCTCCGTGTTACCGAGGAGTTGGTCGAGCTTCTTGTAAACGTTACCCAGCACCATCACGCCACTGAGCAGCGCCACGCCGATCAGCGTGGCGGAGCCGACTTGGCGGCCGAGATAGCGGTCAAAAATGCGGAGCAACATGCGCCGCGAGGCTAGCGAGATGTGAACAGCGGGCAAGTAATGCGGACATTCCTGTCCGCGAATGTGGGGCCGTGATTTGCAATTGCCGCCGAAGACAGCGGTTGAAAACCGCCTCTTCGTGTCAAACCACCGCCTTCTTCACCTTGCCGAAATCGGTGCCGAGGAAGCGTTTGGCCAGATTCTCCGCCTGCTCGGAGTGGTCGGTGAGGTAGATTTCGAGCGCGGGCTTCGATTTGGTCGTCCGCAGCAGGCTGTCCTGCTCCAGCTTTGCCTTCACATGCGCCGCGCAGGTGCTGGCGGAGTCCACGAGGCGCACTTTTTGCCCCAGCAGGCGTTTCAGCACGGGAACGAGCAGCGGGTAATGCGTGCAGCCGAGCACGAGCGTGTCGATGCCCTTGTCGAGCATGGGCTTCAAGTACTCGCGCAGCACGGATTTGAGCGCCGGATGATCCGTCCAGCCTTCCTCGACGAAGGGCACGAGCAGCGGCGTGGCCCGCGCCTCGATCATCACATCCGGCCGCCGCATGGCGATCTCGTGCTGATACGCATGACTCCGAATCGTGCCCGCCGTGCCGATGATGCCCACGCGCTCGCACGAGGGCTCGGAAAGCGTCGCCTCAACCCCTGGGCCGAGCACACCGATCACCGGCACGCGAAACGTGGCCTGCAAAACGGGCAGAGCATGCGCCGTGGCCGTGTTGCACGCCACTACCACGGCCTTCACGCCATGCGAGACTAGGAACTGCGTGTCCTCCATCGAGAAACGCCGGATCGTGTCCGGCGATTTCGAGCCGTAGGGCACGCGCGCCGTGTCACCGAGATAGATGATGGACTCGTTCGGCAGCAGGTCCCGCAGCGCCCGCACCACGGTCAATCCGCCCACGCCGGAGTCGAAGACGCCGAGGGGACTGTTCGCGGTGACGGGTGTGCTCATGATGGCAATCAGCTCTTCCGTGTGATCTCCACGATCACCGCCTTCTGTGCGTGCAGACGGTTTTCGGCCTGGTCGAAGATGATGTCGGCGTTCGCCTCCATGACTTCGTCGGTGATTTCCTTGCCTCGGTACGCTGGGAGACAGTGCATGACGACGGCGCTAGGTTTCGCGTGCTTGAGCAGCGCGTCGTTGATCTGCCAGGGCTTCAAAATCTCGATGCGGCCCGCGCTTTCGGCCTCCTTGCCCATGCTGACCCACACGTCGGTGTAGAGCACGTCGCAGCCCTTCACGGCCTCGGCAGGATCATCGACGACGCGAATGGTTCCCGTCGGCACGTTGCGCATGAAGCTCTCCTGCGGCTGAAATTCCTTCGGTGCGCCGATGACGAGTTCAAAGCCGAGTCTCGCCGAGGCCCAAATCCACGACCGTGCGACGTTGCAATCGCCATCGCCGAGGAAACACACGCGCTTGCCCTGCCAACCGCCGAGACGCTCCTGGATCGTCTGCAAATCGGCCAGAATCTGGCAGGGATGCTCGTCGTCGGTCAGTGCGTTGATCGTCGGGATGCCGCTGAGCTTGGCGAAATCGACCACGTCCTGCTGCGCGAAGGTGCGGATGACCGCGCCATGGATCATGCGGCCCAAAACGCGCGCGGTGTCCTTGATCGGCTCGCCGCGACCGAGCTGGATGTCGGCACCGGAGAGGAACATGACCTGCCCGCCCAGCTCTCGAATGCCGACTTCAAAACTCACGCGCGTGCGTGTGGATGACTTCGTGAAAATAAGCGCCCACTGCTGCCCTGCGAGCACTTGAGGCGACGACTTGCGGTCTTTCTTCAGCACGCAGGCGAGATCGACGATCTTTTCGATCTGCTCTTTGCTGAGCTCTTCGATGGAGAGGAGATGGTTCATCATGAAATGGAGGTTTGAGACGAGGTGGAGCGGGCAAATGACGAATGACGGGTTGCCGAATGACGAATCAAGCCCGGACGCCGCGATTCACGGCGACGGGCCATTCGACATTCGTGCTTTGGACTTCATTCGTCATTCGGATTTCATCATTCGTCATTGTTCAGGCAGCGAGCGCATCCAGCACGCTCTTAAAGACCGCCAGTCCTTCTTCGGCATGTTCTGCCGTGATGTTCAGCGGCGAGAGCCAGCGTACGACGTTCGGACCGGCGGGAGTGACCATCATGCCGGCGTCGAGCAGCTTTTGCGCGAGGAAGATCGAGGGCAGTTTGCCGTTCGACTTCGCGCTGATCGCGCCGGCGTTGAGTTCAAAGCCGATGAAGAGGCCGATCTGGCGGATTTCTTGGATGAGGGGGTTCTTCCACGCTCGCACAGCGGCGGAAATGGCCGCGCCGCGCATTTTGGCGTTGTCGCAGAGTTTTTCGTCGATGATCGCACGCAGCGTGGCGATGCCGACAGCGCAGGCGAGCGGCGATCCGCCGTAAGTCGTGCCGTGCGTACCCGGACCGAGCAGCTTGCTCAGATCGCGACGATCATTCACCCAGAACGAGCCGAGTGGAAAGCCGCTGCCGATCGCCTTGGCCCAACTGATGCCGTCGGGCTGGATTTCATCGCCGGGGATGATGCTGCGCCAGCCGGTCAGTTCGCCTGCGCGGCCGAAACCGGTCTGAACTTCGTCCAGGAGCAGCAGCATGTCCTTCTCGCGGCACAAACGCTGCACGCCGCGCAAAAACTCCGGCGTGGCCGGATTCACGCCGCTTTCGCCCTGAATCGGCTCCAGCAAAATCGCGACGGTTTTGTCCGTGATCGCGGCTTCGAGGGCCTTCAGATCATTGAATGGAACATAAACGAAACCCGGCGGCAGCGGGCCGAAGCCGCCGTGGATTTTCTCCTGCGCCGTGGCGGTCATCGCGCCGAACGTACGGCCGTGGAACGAACCGGTGAAGGTGATGATCTCGTAGCGGCCGCCGGTCTGCTGGCCGTATTTGCGTGCGAGCTTGAGCAGACCCTCGTTTGCCTCCGCGCCGCTGTTGCAGAAGAAGCACTTGCCCGGAATCTGCACGCATTCCTCGACGAGAATGCGCGCCAGTTCGGCCTGCTTGTCGATGCAATACCAGTTAGAGACGTGGATCAGCGTGGCGGCCTGCTCCGTGATCGCTTTGACGACCGGAGGCGGGCAATGACCGAGCGGGCAGACCGCCACGCCACCTGCGAAGTCGAGATACTTCTTCCCATCGCGATCCCAGACATAAGCGCCTTCGCCGCGCACCGGCCACACGTCGTAACGTCCGTAGTTGGGCAGGACGTATTGCGAGAGCCAGTTGGTTTCAGGGTTTGAGGCGGTGGACATGGAGGGTTGAAGGCGTGGAGAATGGAAGGCGGAGCGGATTTGTCAGCGATAGATTTCGCGGCGGTGGCCGATTTTGAGGACGAGCACGGTGAGCACACTTATCGTGAACATCGTAGATGACGCGATAATCGCCGACACGCAGACGCCAGGATGGAACTCCCGTCATTTTGATCGCTCCGTTGGGCCTTGGGTTGATCGCAAGGCCGTCGATGGCTTTCTCAATCCGTTGTTGTTCCGATTCGGGCAGGGATTTGAGCGACTTTTCCGCACGGCGATCGAAGACGACCTGATACCGGGCATTCATTTTCCCAACCCCAGATTCTTCTTCACTTCCTCCCAAGGCACCAGTTCTGCCTCTCCCCGTGCAATCTCAGCCTGGATGCGTTTCACGTCCTCGATGTCCTCCAATTCCTCCAGAGCGTTTTCGATGCCCAGCATGATCTCACGCATTTCCTCGGCGGAAAGCGCGGTGATCTCGGCCAGCTTCTGTTTGGCAACAATGCTCATTGGCAGGAAAGTAGTGCCCGATCTGGAAACAGCAACCCTGCTTTCAAAGGTGGATCTCCGTGCCGATGCCGCCGTCGGTGAAGATTTCGAGGATCAGCGCGTGCGGCAGCCGTCCGTCGATGAGATGCACCTTGCCCACGCCGCCACGCAGGGAATCGAGCGAGGAATCCACTTTCGGGATCATGCCGCCGCTGATGACGTTTTCGGATTTCAGTTTGGCGATGCTGGCCTCGTCGAGGCTCGGGATCAGCGTGTTGTCGTCCTTCGGATCACGCATCACACCGCGCACATCGCTCAGGAAGATGAGCTTCGTGGCCTTGAGCCGTTTCGCGAGCGCACAAGCTGCGAGATCGGCGTTCACGTTGAGCGTTTTGCCGGAAGCAAGTTCGCGCGCGACCGGAGAAACCACGGGAACAAATTCACCGGCCACCGCCGCCTGGATCAAACCGAGCTTGCAATCGCTCACTTCGCCGACCCAGCCGAGATCGCCGGTCATTTTCTCGCCAAGGAACACTTCCGTGCCGGGAATGCCCACGGCCTTGCCGCCGAAGGCGTTGATCTTGTTCACGATCTCAGGATTGATCACGCGGGCGAGCGTTTCCTCGACGATCTTGATCGTTTCGTCGTCGGTGACGCGCATGCCGTTGATGAACTTCGCCTGCAGGCCGGATTCGTTCATTGCCTTGGAGATCGCCTTGCCGCCGCCATGCACGATGACGGGATTGATGCCCACGGCTTCGAGGAAAACGACGTCGCGCAGGAACGAATCGACCTGCACCGGATCCTCCATCGCGCTGCCGCCGACCTTGATCAAAAACGTGCAGCCGCGGAACGACTGCATGTAGGGCAGTGCCTCGAGGAGGACGGCGGATTTGGTGATCTGGGCGTCGAGCGCGGGCATGGGGAGGCGGAGATTAGTACACCGCGCCGAGGACACAAGTAGTTCCAGCGGGTGCCATGCACGCTATGCCGCTCGAAAAAGCGCACCATGTCAGGACGCTCACACAAATTGAATTGACCCGTGGTAGCGGGCTTCGCTAATCTGACAGCCTTATGCTTCAATCCATCCTCATCTGGTCCGTGCTCGGTCTCGTCGCTGGCATCCTTGCAAAACTCATCATGCCGGGCAAACAAGGGATCAATCCCATCACTACGGTGCTCCTTGGCATCATCGGCAGCGTCATTGGTGGCTATCTCGGCTCCCTACTGGGAATCGGCGACATGTCCGGCACATTCAGCATCAAAGGCATCGCCGTTGCTGTGGGAGGAGCCTTGCTGCTGATGTTTGTCTGGCGGCTGTTGTTTGGCAAAAAAGGGTAAACCCTAGGCGCGTGATCTCGCCGTATCCTTCATGCTGGCTACGGCGGAAAAGCCAAGGCGGTTCAAAAATCCGTGTCCTCTACGATTCCGGCAGCGGTGACACCGCTGCGGACGATGCAGCGCTTTAGTACCGCGCCGCGCACGACACGACCACCGGGCCAGACGATGGTGTCCTCGAGTTGTGCGCCGGATTCGATCACGGCATCTGCTCCGACGATATTAATGCCACGCAACACGGCTCCTTCTTCGATTTGAGCCTTAGGATCGATCGCCGGAGCATACATGCCGTTGAGGGCAGCATGCGCGGCGAGATAGGCGGTGCGGCTGCCGAGATCCCACCAACTACCTTCGTCGATGACCACGCCGCCGATTTTGGCTCCGTTGCGGATCATGTTGAGGAAGATGGGAATGACGGACTCGACCTTGCCGGGCGTGATCCAGTCGTGGATGGCCGGATCGCAGGCGTAGATACCGGTGAAAAGGAATTTCCCCTCGTCGCCGGTACTGAGTTTGTTGCGGATGTCGGTGACACGGCCCGATTCGCGGTCAAAGGCAATATGCAGCGATGGGCCGTGACTGCGCAGAGCCAGCGTGACGAGGTTGCCGTTCTCACGGTGCGTGCTGATCAGCGGCTCCAGAGGCAGGTCGGTCAGAATGTCGCCGTTATAGACGAGGAAGGGTTCACTCCCGAGCAGGTCACGCACGTTGGCAATGCCACCTGCGGTTTCGAGGCGCACGGGACTCTCGTTGCGGAACTGAACCAGCACACCGCGATGACTTTGCGCTGGGAATGCACGCGTATAAGCCTCTGGAATGTGATGCGTGTTCACCACGAGCCGCGAAACCCCCGCCGTGATGAGATGATCGAACGCGTAGGTAATCAGCGGTCGGTGAAACACGGGCACGAGTGGTTTCGGCAACTGTTCCGTCAGAGGCCGGAGCCGTTCGCCAATGCCTGCACCCAATACAAATGCCTGATTCACGCGGCGCACTTACGCGGACGTGATGGCGGCGCAAATGGAAGTTCTCCGCGAGAGCTCAAGCCGTACGCCGCTTCCGCATCCAGCCAACCAGCGCGACGATGACAGCAACAGCC
Organism: uncultured Prosthecobacter sp.; assembly: GCA_964421275.1. Lineage (GTDB taxonomy): Bacteria > Verrucomicrobiota > Verrucomicrobiia > Verrucomicrobiales > Verrucomicrobiaceae > Prosthecobacter. The sequence goes on along the minus strand of CAYQWE010000003.1, from coordinate 183,298 downwards.
ACGACCAACGGAAGCGCGTGGCCGCTCCCGCCCGTGGACTCGCACAGCGGGCACATCGCGTCGCCGCCAAGGGCGGGAGCCAGAGCCTCTGCGGACTCCGCCGTAAGCGGCGGTGGGGCTTGGGTGCGCGGCTTGAAGGTCTGCAAATCGAGCACATAGCTGGTCTCACCAGGGAAGAGTATTTGGAAGCGCTCAACTTTCTTCCCCAGCGCTGTGTTGTGATAAAGCACGCTCAAAGTCCCCTCCGGCAGCGCCTTGATCGAATAGCCGGTCGTCCCTGCGGGAATCTGAGTCTTCCAGGTACCTGTGAGCATCACCGGATCCTCTGCAGCCTTCAGCGGCGCGTTTTCCAACGTGGTGAATTGCCAGTCAAACTCCGGTATCACCTCCAAGGCTGGGTCGAGTACCACGGAAACCACCCGCCGAATGTAATCCCGCGCCGCAGCTTTCAGTCTTGCTTGTTTCTCCGGCGGAGTCAGGCCGAGATCCGCATTCGTGAGGTAGGGGGCCACGTTCGGATCCGGCTCGAAGCTACGCGGGTCAATCTCCACCTGCAGCGTCCAGCCACCGTTTGTCGCGAAATCCGCCCGTACTGCCACATCGGGAATAGGATGCGCAAAGGCCGACAAGGTTGGGAGCAGCATTAGGATCAGGGAACGCACACAGTGGCTCATGCCTGGAGCGTGGCACAGAAAAGCCGGCTGAGACGATCCTTTTTGATCAACCCCACAAAAAAATGATTGCTAGCAGCCGCCCAGTTCGTTTGAATGCGTCAGAGCCGGTTCGTGGCAGCCCGCTGCCGCAAAACGCCAACGATTACCCAACATGAAATCCATCCTCACCACCCTCGCCATCATCGGCCTCTCCGCCCCAGCCTTCGCCGGCTGCGGCATCACCACCACCTCCACAGGTAAGCTCAAGTCCTTCGATAAGGACAAGAAGACCATCGTGATCGAAGTGGATGGCAAGGAAGTCTCCACCACAGTGAAAGCCAGCACAAAGGGCGCGGCGAAGCTCGGCAAGCTGGTCGGCAAGAACGTCACTGCCGTAATCTCAAAGCATGGCTATGCCGAGTCCGTCGAAGGTGCGAAGAGCTGAACCCTCTGAGGAGTTGCCCGACAGCCCACTGAACCCGGAGGTGCGCCCTCCGGGTTTTTTCATGCCCAGGCGGCGGTCACAGCCGCACATATTTCTTGCGTGCTTTGTTGGATATGTGACGTAAAGCTCCTGCAAGGAAGTTCCGGTGCGCTACCAAGTCCTGCGCCGGGACAATCTGCACAACACCACCACACCACCATGAAAGCACTCATCACACTCGCCTTTGCCGCCCTCACCCTCAGCAGTTGCACCTCCGACGGGCGTTGCATCTTTGCTGGCAAGAAGAAGGACTGCTGCTCCGCCAGCACCGCCGCCTGCTGCACCAAGAAGGCTGACGACTGCAAGACCTGCAAAAAGCCCTAAACGTAGCCCTTTCCCCCAATCGTTCCTCAACGAGCCCGGAGCCATGCCTCCGGGCTTTTTCGTACCCAGATTGTGCCAATCCTGCCCTTGGCTGCGCCTCAATTGGCTTATGAAGGTTAAACTTGCACGCGGCGTGCAAGTTTAACCCTTCGTCTTCGTAAAATCGGCATGCGCCTCAGCCTTTTCACTGACTACTCTCTGCGCGTGCTCATGTTCGCCGCAATGAAGGAGCGCTCCTTTTCACTCAGCGAGGTCGCGGGGGCGTACGGCGTCTCACGCCATCATCTGGTAAAGGTGGTGAACTACCTCGCCAAGCTCGGCTATCTCGAAACCCGTCGGGGCCGCGGCGGCGGCAGCGCACTGGGCATGCGGCCAGAGGACATCTGCATCGGCATGGTGGTGCGCCGCACCGAAGGCATGCCACCGCTCGTGGAATGCTTCGACAAAGAGCACAACACCTGTGTCATCAACGGAGCATGCCGCCTCAAGGACGTACTGTCTCAGGCCGTGGACGCCTTTTACGCAACGCTCGATCGTCACACACTACGCGGCCTTCTCTCCGGCGAGGGCAGCGGGCACTTGAACCGCATCCTGCTTCCACAGTCATGAAACGCCTCATTCAATCCAGCCTCATCGTCCTTTCCCTTTCCGGCCCGGCGCTGTTCGCAGAGGACGAGTATGAAACCGCGCCCATCCGCTACTCAGAAACGCAACCCAATGACGCGACCCAGCACCTGGAACGCCTCATCGCCGCAGGAAAGGTCAAAATCGACCGTTCTGACCCCTGGGCCGTGCTGCGTGACGTGATGAAGCAGCTCGACATCCCGCAAGAGTCGCAAGTGATGGTCTTCTCCAAAACCAGCAAGCAGAATGACCGCATCAGTCCGCAAACCCCGCGTGTCGTCTATTTCGGAGACAATGCCTACGTCGGCTACTGCCTTGGCGGCAGCATCGAGGTTTCCACCATCGATCCGAAACTCGGCCCCATCTTCTATCTTCTCGATCCTGATACCGAGCCTCACAAGCCGCTGCACTTCCAGCGCGACCAGAGCTGCCTGAGCTGCCACGGCGGTCCCTTCACTCCGGAAGTCCCAGGAGTGATCGTGCGCTCTGTTTTCCCTGACATCGAAGGCCATCCCATCATGAGCCAAGGCAGCACCGTTGTCGGCACCACCACGCCCTTCACTGACCGCTGGGGCGGCTGGTACGTCACCGGCAAGCACGGCGGCACCTTACATCGCGGCAACGTCACCGCCACCGAGGAGGACGACCAAACCATCGACATCGACTTTCACAAAGGCGCGAACATCACCAGCCTCACAAAATTTTTCGATACCACTCCCTACAAGCGTAAATCGAGCGACATCGTCGCCCTCATGGTGCTGGAACATCAGACCAGCGTGCAGAACATCCTCACCAAAGCCAACCACACTTCTCTGCGCGCCATGCATATGCAGACCAGCCTACAAAAGGAGCTGGGCGAAACCGTCAGCAACGAACCCACCGGCACCGCGCGCCGCATCATCGACCACTGCGCCGACGATGTGGTTGACGCACTGCTTTTCAAAGACGAGGCCGTGCTACCCGATGGCGGCATCGAGGGCGACCCCGCCTTCCAGACCGCCTTCTCCAAACGTGCCCCGCAAAGCAGCGACGGTCGCAGCCTAAAGGACTTCCAGCTCCTCAATCGCCTCTTCAAACACCGTTGCAGCTACATGGTCTATTCCATCACTTTCCAGAACCTCACACCGCCACTGAAAAAGACGGTACTCAATCGTCTCTGGACCGTCCTCGAAGGCAAAGACACCACCGACCACTACTCCTACCTCGGCGATTCCGAGCGTGCCAACATCCGCCGCATCCTCGCGGAGACATTGCCCGGAGCTCCAGCAGAGTGGAAGAAGGCTCTAGCCAGCAAGTGACGCAGGAGCCACAGGTTGCAATGCGGCGCGGCATCTCCAAGCTGCGCCAATGAAGCGACTCACCGCCCTCCTCATCTGCCTCATCTGTCTCACCGCCTGCGGTGAAAAACAGCCAGCCGTCGTCGATTTCGCCGACAAGGAAGTCGAACTGCTCAACGAAGGCAAAGAGGCGAACTACAAGGGCCGCCCATACACCGGTCTCGTGCGCAACAAGCACTCCAATGGCAAGACCGCTGGCGAATACCCTTACACCAACGGCAAGATGCACGGCGTGATGAAAGAATGGTGGGAAAACGGCACGCAGTCTGCGGAGACGAACTTCGACCACGGCCAACGCCACGGCCTAAACCGCTACTGGGATATGAAGGGCAAGCAGACGAAGGAACAGATCTACGACCACGACAAATCCATCAGCGAGAAACATCTCTGAATTTCACGGCTCATCGCAATCATGAACCTCTCCAACCAAGTCTGCGCCATCACCGGCGCAGCCAAAGGCATCGGTCTCGCCACTGCAAATGCCTTCCTCGCACGCGGAGCACGCGTGGCTTTGCTCGACCTAGAAAACGTCAAGCCCGACAACCCAAACGCCATCTCCATCAAATGCGATGTGACCCGCGCTGCCGACGTGCAGGCAGCCATCGTTCAAATAACTGCGCAACTCGGCCCCATCGGTGTTTGGGTGAACAATGCTGGCCTCGCACGCCATCGCTGGATTCCTGATTACACAGAGAGTGAAATCGACCTCATGCTCGCGGTGAACCTCAAAGGCACCATCCTCGGCTCTCAAGCCGCGTTGAAGGCCATGATCCCGCATAAGCGCGGCCACATCATCAACGTCATCTCCACCGCCAGCCTACGCGGCATTCCCAGCGAGACCGTTTACTGCGCCGCAAAGTGGGGCGTACGCGGTTTCACACAAGGTCTGGCTGAAGAAGCCGCCGCACATCGCGTCCGCGTCACCGCCATCCTTCCCGGCGGCGTGGACACCGCATTCTGGGACGACGCCTCGCAACGTCAGGCTCCTAAACAGCTTTTCCTCAAGCCCTCTCACATCGCTGACGGCATCGTGCGCTGCATCGAGATGGACGACTTTTGCGTGCCTCGCGAACTCGTGCTGCGCTCTCTCGACGACAGCGACTTTTCGGTGAAGCCATCGTGATGGGCCGCACCCCTAGTGCTTCTGGAGCGAACACATGCGCGAGCGGCGTTTGATAGACCTGACGAATGAAGACACCCGCACTTGCACTCGCCCTAATCGCCGCTGCCGTCCTGCACGCTGCGGACCCCATCGACACCTTGATCGCAAAGGAAAAGCCTTCATTGCTCCAGCTCTACGAGCATCTGCACGCCCATCCCGAACTGTCGTTCCATGAGGAGAAAACCAGTGCCCGCATGGCTCAGGAGCTTCGCACGCTGGGATTCGAGGTGACTGAAAAGGTCGGCGGGTTCGGCATGGTGGGTGTTTTGAAAAATGAACCTGGCAAAACAGTGCTCGTGCGCGCGGATTTGGACGGGCTGCCTGTGCGCGAGATCGGTTCTGCACCTTACGTCAGCAGGGCCACCGCGAAAGACGACACCGGAAAAGAGGTGCCGGTCATGCACGCCTGCGGCCACGACATGCACATGACTTGCTGGGTCGGCACGGCGCGGGCGCTCGTAGCATTCAAAGATCAATGGAAAGGCACGCTCGTCTTCATCGCCCAGCCGGCGGAGGAACGTGGCGCTGGTGCCAAGGCGATGATCGAGGATGGACTTTTTCAGCGCTTCCCGAGGCCAGACGTATGCCTAGCGCTGCATTGCGACTCCGGCCTCGCAGTCGGCTCCTTCGGCTTCACCAGCGGCGCAGCCACAGCGAGCACGGACAGCGTGGACATCACCGTGCATGGCATCGGCGGCCACGGCGCGATGCCAGACAAGACGAAAGACCCCATCGTGCTCGCCTCGCAGATTGTGCTAGCCTTGCAAACCATCGACAGCCGTGAATTGCACCCCGTGGAGCCGGTCGTAGTCACCGTGGGTAAGTTTAACGGCGGCACAAAACACAATATCATCCCCGACAAGGTCGAGCTCGGCCTCACCGTGCGCACCACCCGCCCCGAAACGCGAACGCAGGTGATTGAGGCGATCAAACGCATCTGCCACGGGCACGCGCTCGCAGCGGGATTACCGGAAAATCTCATGCCAGAGATCAAAGTGACCGGCCCCGGCACACCATCGCTCTACAACGATCCCGAACTTACCGCACGCGTGAGCAGCGTGTGGTCGGCTGCCTTTAGCAAAGCCAACGTCATAGAACGCAAGGCCACGATGGCTGGCGAGGACTTCTCCCGCTACGCGATGACGTCGGAAAAAATCCCCGTCTTCCTCGCGTGGATCGGCACCGTGGCACCGGAGAAAATCGAAAAGGCACAAAAGACCGGTGAGCCCCTGCCGAGTCTGCATTCGCCGTTCTACCGCCCCGAAGCCGCGCCAACGATCACCTTTGGCATCAAGGCGATGACGCTCGCGGTATTGAACGAACTCAACCGCTGAACCTCATGAACCGCCGCTCACTCATGGCCCTGCTCGCCGGCATCGCGACGACGAGAAGCCACAGCGCCAGCCTCACCCGTATGCAATTCGCCCTCCAGATCATCCAGACGCAAATCGACAACGGCACGCTTCATTCTGCGGTGCTACGGGTACAGCGCGGCGATCAGGCGACGCAACACGCCTTCGGCAAGGCGCTCCCGGATTCCATGTTCCTGCTGGGCTCCATCACCAAACCGCTCACCGTGGCACTTCCGGTGATGATTTTGGTAGATCGCGGAGAATTGAAGCTCTCGGATCGCGCCGTGAAATACCTGCCCGAGTTCAACGAAGGCGCACGCAAAGACATCACCATCGAGCAACTGCTCATTCACACCTCCGGCCTGCCAGATCAGTTGGAAAACAACAGCGAGCTGCGTGCGAGTCATGCGCCGCTGTCGGAGTTCATGAAGGGAGCTATGCGCACGCCGCTGCTGTTTGCCCCAGGCACGAAGTATCATTACCAAAGTATGGGCATCCTGCTTGCCGCCGAGATCGTGGAGCGTGTGACGAAAACGCCGCTACCGGATTTTCTCCAGCAGCATGTCTTCACGCCGCTCGGCATGTCACACAGCGTGCTGGGCCTCGGAAGATTCAAAAAAACCGACATGGTGCCAGTGCAGACCGAACACGCCGCGCCCGAGTCCGGCGCGGGCGATCCAAAGGCCCGCGAGTGGGACTGGAACAGCGATTACTGGCGAAATCTCGGCGCGCCGTGGGGCGGTGCGCACAGCAGCGCGGCTGATGTGGCTGCCTTCCTGCGCAGCTTCCTGCACCCTGATGGCAGAGTACTGCGCGAGAGCACCGCACGACTCATGATTCAAGATTACACACCGATGCTCGAAGCGCATCGCGGCATCGGCTTCGTCGTCGGCCCTGCGGGGCTCGGCAAAGACTGCTCGCCGCGCGTCTTCGGTCACGCCGGCTCCACCGGCACGCTGGCATGGGCAGACCCAGCGACAGATACTACTTTCGTGCTGCTCACCTCCCTGCCGAAGAATGTCTCCGGCGGCCTCATCCTGTATCCCGTGTCGGATTGGATCTCTGCGGGCGCTTGATCGAACTGATTTTGCCATGTCCAAGCGGGAATATCGCGTCCCTCCGCTTCGTACAGCATGCAAACCCGCTTCCATGAGCAAAGTTCTCCTTTTCGTCACCCTGGTCCCAATCACCATTTTCGCCGCACCAAACGTTCCAGCGAAGATCGAGTTCAACCGCGATGTGCGGCCCATCTTGAGCGACAATTGCTTCTATTGCCACGGGCCTGATCCAAAGCACCGCGAGGCGGACTTGCGCATCGACCTCCGTGAGGAGGCGCTCACAGGCAAAGCGTTCGTTCCCGGCAATGCGAAGGGCAGCGAACTCATCGTGCGTATCCTCACCGATGACGAGGACGACCTCATGCCGCCGCCGGACTCGCACAAGAAGCTCACGCAGCGGCAGAAGGACATCTTGAAGAAGTGGATCGATCAAGGCGCGGCCTATCAGCAGCACTGGGCCTATGAAAAGCCCGTGAAGGCGAAGATCCCCGTTGGCGTGAATCCAATCGACCACCTGGTGCAGAAGCGTCTCGCCTCAATCGGCCTCAAACCCTCGCCAAAGGCCGATGCACGCACGCTGATACGCCGTATTTCCTTCGATCTGATCGGCCTGCCACCGACCCAATCTGAAGTCACTAATCTGGAGTCTGAAATCACCCGCTTACTGGCCTCCCCTCACTACGGCGAGCGCATGGCCATCACATGGCTCGACCAGGTGCGCTTCGCCGACACCATTGGCTATCACAGCGATAATCCGCACAACGTCTGGCCTTACCGCGACTACGTCATCAAATCCTTCAACGACAACAAGCCCTTCGACCGCTTCACCATCGAGCAAATCGCCGGAGATTTGATGCCCGGCGCGAATCAAGAGACCAAAGTCGGCTCCGCCTTCAACCGCCTGCTGCTCACCACGGAGGAAGGCGGCGCGCAGGCGAAGGACTACGAGCAGCGCATGCTCACCGACCGCGTGCGCGCCATCGGCAATGCGTGGTTGGGCCAGACCACCGGCTGCGCACAGTGCCACGATCACAAATTCGATCCCATCACCATGCGTGACTTCTACTCGCTTGGCGCGTTCTTTGCCGACATCAAAGAACCCATCCTCGGGCGGCGCGAGGACGGCATGCTCGTCACCACGCCGGAGAACGAAAAGAAACTCGCCGAGTTCGACGCGAAGCTCACCGCTGCCAAAACCGCGCTCGCCAAAGTGCAGCCGGAACTCAACAAGGCCAAAAAATCCTGGGAGGCCGAATTCCTCGCCAAAAAGGATCACACAGAAAAAGAAGCCAAAGAGGTCCGCGCCGCGCTGAAGGCCAAAAATCGCAACCCTAGGCAACAACTGCTCATCGACGTCTACTTCAACAAAATCAGCCCGCTCCACAAAGTGGAGCGTGATGCCGTCGCCAAGGCCGAGGCCGCTCGCAAGGCATTCTACGATCCGCTCCCAAAGTGCATCGTATCCATCAGCGACACCACCAAACGCACCGTACGCATCCTCCCGCGTGGCGATTGGATGAATGAAAATGGCGAGATCGTGAAAGCCGCGTTGCCCGGCTACCTGCCGAAACCGAAGATCGAAGGCCGTGACCTCACGCGCCTCGATCTCGCCCGGTGGCTCGTTTCCAAAGACAACCCGCTCACCGCCCGCAATGTCATGAACCGCTTGTGGAAGCAGTTCTTCGGCACCGGCTTGAGTAAGGTGCTCGACGATCTCGGCGCGCAGGGCGAACCGCCGGTGAATCCCGCGTTGCTCGACTGGCTCGCCTGCGAGTTCATGGACAGCGGCTGGGACATTCAGCACATGATCAGGATCATCGTCACCAGTCACACCTACCAGCAGGTCAGCACATCCACGCCCGCACTCACCGCCGCTGACCCCTACAACCGCGAATACGCCCGCCAGAGTGCCTTCCGTCTCGATGCCGAGCTCGTGCGTGACAATGCACTCGCGATCTCCGGCTTGCTCGTGCCGAAGATCGGCGGCCCCAGCGTGAAGCCCTACCAGCCGGAGAAATACTGGGAGAATCTGAACTTCCCCACCCGCGAGTGGCAGGACAACAGCGGCGAAGGACTCCATCGTCGCGGCCTCTACACCTGGTGGCAGCGCACCTTCACACATCCGAGCATGCTCGCCTTCGACGCGCCAAGCCGTGAAGAATGCACCGCCGAGCGCAACCGCTCCAACATCCCGCAGCAGGCGCTCGTTCTGCTCAACGACCCGACCTACGTCGAAGCCGCCCGCGCCTTCGCCGCCCGCATCCTCCAAACCGGAGGCGACACCACAAAACGCATCGAATGGGCCATGCAACAAGCCTTGCAGCGCAAACCAACGGTCGAAGAAGCCAGAACACTCTCTTCTCTCTCCGCGAAACACCTCACCGACTATCAAAAAGACCCCAGCGCCGCCGAAGCACTGCTCAAAGTCGGTGCCGCGCCAGTCGCAGCAAATTTGAACAAACCCGAACTTGCCGCATGGACGCATGTCGCGCGTGTGCTGCTGAATCTGCACGAAACGATCACGCGGTCATGACTCGTGGCGTGTCAGTTCACCGCCAGACCTTCCAGCTTCGCGAGCTTCTTCGCCTTCGAGTCAAAGCTCCAGAACGTGTCACATCCCAGCACCAGCGCGGAGGAAACGTGCATAATGTCATAGGTGCGAAAGCCTTCCTTCGCGGTGTGGCGGTGAGCTAGGGTTTGAAACTGCGTTTCAAGCGCCCTGTCATCGCAGTTCACGGGTCTGAGCAGCCGCCCTTCGGCAAGACTTTCCAGAAACAAAGCTTCCACAACCATCGCATATTCCGGCGTCAGGCGGATTCCTGGGACTCCGTTTCGTGTGGAGAAAACCGATTGCTGCAACGCGTTCACAAACTCCAGCCGTCCGATCATTGTGAGGGGGTAGCCACCTGTCACGGCGGCATCCAGATGTACCGCCGCGGCGTTGTTCGGACCTGTGCAGTACAGCGAGGTCAGAAAGTTGGTGTCGGCGTAGATGCTCATCACTCGCCTGCGATCGTTTTGCTGAAAGTCTCCCATCCCTCCGCGGTAAAGCCCATGCCTTCCGCCTTCATGCGGGCATGCAGCTCCCTGAGCCGCTCGTGGAACGCACGACGATACTCGACATCTGAAATCGCTGGCTTGGGCTCAGGGTCAGGTTTCACGAGAAATCTTTCTCCGCTTCTTGAATGCACATGCACCCCCCCAGCCTTCCGGGCGGCGTTCAGCACGGTCTGTGGCTGGCGGTTTAGGTCACGCACGGTGAAAACGCGGCGTGGGGCTGCGACTTTTGCCACCGGGCGGCGGGCAGCTTTCTTGGCGGTGGCTTTGGTCTTCATGTCAGACATGATGGCTGACATCACCCGCTTCAACAAGCCTCAATTTTGTTCATGAACACGATCTCTGCTCAAACTCGACGCGCTTTCCTCAGTCGTGCGTCACACGGCCTCGGCGGGGTCGCTTTGGCAAAGGGACAGCAGCTCGCGCAGCTTCAGGGGCAGAAACGGGTGTGCAAAGGGCCGATGTTTCGCTTTCAGAAGTATGGGAGGTGCCAGTTGGAGCTTTCTGAGTTGCTGCCACTGGGGCAAAAAATTCCAGGAAAAAAAGCAAAGGTTGCCCCACACCTTGCTGATGTTGTCATGGCAATGCTTCAAGAAACATCGCGGCTGTCGGAGCATCCTTGTGGATAATCTTTTCGAGAGCGGTTACCAAGGCGGCATCCGTATCAGTCAGCAACGAAGTTTGCTCCGGCGACATTCTAGCTTCTGCCGCCAGCGCGTTCATCACGACGCCTTCAGTTTCAAATTTCAGGTCTTGATGCGTGATTGAGCGACGTGGAAGGTGCGAAGTCATCAAACCGATCCTCGCATAAGCATCCGCATGCACATCCACAGCCTGCACATCTACCCGGTCAAATCGCTCCGCGGCTGTGATGTCACGTCGGTGGAGATCGACGAACTCGGCTTCTTCGGCGACCGCCGTTTCCTCGTCGTCGGTCGACAGGGCGAATTTCTCACCCAACGGACGATTCCAGCCATGGCGACTGTTTCGACTGCTCTGTCGAAGGAAACACTCACGCTCTCCGCAGAAGACCACGGCAGCATTTCTGTGTCGCGCGCTAGCGATCCACATGCGCCGCTCATGACGGTAAACGTTTGGCGCGATAGCAACCTGCTCGCCGAGGACTGCGGCAACGAAGTCGCGTCATGGCTTGAACACGTGCTCGGAGTGAGATGTCGGCTGGTGCGCATCGGCGGCCGATTTCATCGTCCTGTGACAAAACCCGCTGCCGTGGCAGGCGACCTCGTCTCTTTTGCCGATGCAGCCCCGATTCTCGTCGCCAGCACGAGTTCGCTCGATGAACTGAACAACCGCATCCAAGCCCGAGGCGGTGAACCGGTTCCCATGAACCGCTTCCGGCCAAATCTTGTCATCGAGAGCTGCGAGCCTTTCACCGAAGACGAATGGCCCGCAGTGCGCATCGGCTCTGTCATCCTCCGCAACGCGGGGCCGAGCGAGCGCTGCATCATGACTACGACTGACCAGTATTCAGGGCGGCGTGGTGCAGAGCCGCTGCGCACGCTCGCCACTTTTCGTCGTACTGCCGATGGAAACGCCGTGTGTTTCGGCGTGAATTTCATCCAGCAAAGCAAATGCGGCACACTCCACGCCGGAGACCTCGTCGAAGTGGCCGCTTCATGACTCACGATCATCCCGCCGTGCTGCGAAGGCCGGAGTGACAAAAGCAGGCCTCTTCATTTCGTCGGGCCGACGATGCGCCGGAAGTCCCAGCGACCGCCCTGCCACACGCCGTCAATGCGGTCATTGCCCATGATCCGTCCGACCCATGGGCCGTTGTCGTCCCCATCAACGAGGTTCACAAAGCGGCCGATCATGCGTTTTCCAGGGAGTTTGGTGGCCCTCTGATTGCGCAACTCAAACAGGTAACGTGCCTGCGCGTCGCGATAGATGATGAAAATGCGCTCGTCCTTCACCTTGATGATCGCCTCGCCGGTCATCCAGCCGCCGTCAGCACTCTTCCAGCGAGCACTCCAGCGCCCAGTGATGTCCGCCGCCTGTGGAAGGCTGAGCCCGGCCCACGGGGCGGCGTTCTCGTCTGTGTCCGCACCCTCCACGGGTGTCGTCTGCCAGAACTCCTTGAACCTGATCACGAAGGGCTTGTTCACGTCCGGCAGGCCGAAGGGATTGCGCAGCACGGTTTCATCAAAGAGCTTCATCGGGGCCGGAGCTGGCGCGGGAGGATCGGAGGTGAGGCGAGGTTTGGTTGGCGGTGTGACAGACGCCACGGCGATCTTGGCCAGCGGAATGGCCTCCGCGCCGGGCGTCGTGCGCACCTGAGCATGCTGCTCCGGGGCGATGGAGCTCGCACGTTCAGGCAGATATTTCAAAATCTCTCCCCACGTCACGGTGCCGTCGCGATTCAGGTCAGCTGAGCCGGCGACCGCCTCACAAAACGCCGTCACGAAAATGCCGTGCGGCTTATTGACTCCTTTGCCCTCGCCCACGGAGCTCTCCTCACGGCGACATGCCGTGAGATAGGAGATGCGCGGCGTGGCGGTGTTGCCTTTGGGGATGATTCCGGCCGCACAGCAGGTGTCCAGCGTGAGCAACACGCGGCCTTTGATCGTAGCCAGTGACCGCAGAGCGTCCACATCACGAAAATCCTGCCAGACATGGTGATCCTCCGTGCCGATGAGGGAGAACACGAACCCGTCCCGCACGCTCCAGCCGCCATGAGTGGAAAAATGCACAAAGACCACGTCCTTCGGGTCTTTGGCCGCGCTCGCGACCTCGCGCAGCGCAGCCTTCACATTCTCAGGTGTCGCGTTCCTCCCGCTCACCACCTTGATGCTGACGGCCTGATAAAACGGCCTTGCTGCCTCCAGCACCCGCGCCATGTGCCCAGCATCGCGTGCATATGGGTCGTTGCTGGAATGAAAGGAGCGCTTGGGTTCCACGCCGATGCTCAGCACATGCAGCGTCTGGGTGAAACCCGTGGAAGTGAGCACGCAGGCAGCGGCCACCATGCAATGAATTATCCTCATAGGCAGTTCGGATGTTGAAGGAATGCCATGCAAAGCGCAATATCAAAGAAATCGTCATGCGCCTGCTCATCTCCCTCCTCTGCCTCTTGCTCGCACCTTCAGCGTTTGCCGTGAACGCCAAGAACGCCGGGCCGGTGACGGTCGAATTGAAGTTCAAGCTTCCGCCGCCCAAGCCGCTGTCGCCGGAGGAGGCACTGAAGACCTTCAAAGTCGAGAAAGGCTTCCGCGTCGAACTCGTCGCCAGCGAGCCGATGATCGAAGCGCCGATTGCGATGAGCTTCGACGATCAAGGACGGCTCTACGTCTGCGAAATGCGCGGCTACATGCACGATGTGGAAGGTAGCACCGAGAAGGAGCCGGCGGGACGTGTTTCACTGCTCGAAGACACGGATGGCGATGGTCGCATGGACAAGGCGACGGCGTTTCTCGACAAGGTCGTCATGCCGCGTGCGGTGATGGCGGTGAATGGAGGCGCCTTGATCGCCGTGCCGCCGAATCTGTTCTTCTGCAAGGACACCGACGGCGATGGTGTGGCGGACGTGAAGGACGTCATCGCGGGTGACTACGGCACCCTCGGCGGACAGCCGGAGCACATGGCGAACTCGCCCGTGTGGGCGATGGACAACGCGATCTGGAGCGCCAGTTACGGCACACGCTTCAAGTTGCGTGGCGGTGTGTGGCAGAAGGACAGCGGCCTAGGTCGCGGCCAGTGGGGATTGTGCCAGGACGACTTCGGCAGGCTCTACTTCAACTACAACTCCGACATGCTGCGCGCCGATCTGCTGCCCACGGAGGCCTTCACGAAAAATCCGCTGCTGCGCAATGCCAGCAGCATCAATGCGAAGCTCGCCGCCGATCAGGCGTTGTATCCCTCGCATCCCACGCCGGGTGTGAATCGTGGTTACGACGCGAAGACACTGAGTGCAAATGGCAAACTCACCCAGCCCACGGGCACCTGCGGCGCGCTCATTTATCGCGGCGATGCGTTTCCCGCGGCGTATCGCGGCAACGCCTTCGTGCCCGAGCCCTGCGCGAATCTGGTTAAGCGCTTCAGCATGAGCGAATCCGGCGGCATGGTGAAGGCAACGAACGTGTTGAAGAACACCGAGTTCCTCACCTCCACCGACGAGCGATTCCGCCCCGTGAACGCGCACGACGGCCCCGATGGCGCGCTTTACCTCGTGGACATGTATCGCGGCATCATCCAGCACCAGAGCTTCCTCACTCATTACCTCATCGCGAACATCAAGGATCGCAAACTGGAGCAGCCCATCAACATGGGCCGCATCTGGCGCATCGTGCCCGACACGAAGGATCGCCCGCAACCCGTCAAAGCGAGCAAGGACGTGAAACTGCTCGCACACGCGAATGGCTGGGTGCGCGACACGACGCAACGCCTCATCGTAGAATCCAGCGATGCCTCCGCAGTGCCCGCGTTGAAGGCGATGCTGCAAAACGAGAATGCGCTGGCACGAGTGCATGCGTTGTGGACGCTCGACGGCCTCAGCTCGGCATCGCCCGATGTCGTGAAGCCCGCTTTGGCCGACAAAAATGCCCAGGTGCGCGCCGCAGCCGTTCGTATCGCCTCGCGTGACCTCGCGCCTGATTTGATCGCGATGGCTGCGGCAGAAAAAGACGCGCTGGTGCTCGCGCATCTCGCGATCAAGCTCACCGGGATCAATCTGCCCGACGCGGACACCGCCGCGGCCAAACTGCTCGCCAGCAACGGCAAGAACACGCTGATTCGCGAAGGCGCGCTGACCGGCCTGCGCGGCAAGGAGGCCGCTTTTGCCAAAGTGCTCGCCGCACAGATCACGAAGGACAACGGTTCACAGATCATGCCTGTGATCGAAGCGATTGTCACCTTGATCGCCGCCGCGAACAAAGCGGGGCCGTTTGAAGAAATGCTCGCGCTCGCCGCCACGCAGCCTGCGGGGGGCGCATTTCAAGTCGCGGCCATCAAGGGGCTTTCCACCAGTAGTGCTTCAAAATCCAAAATGCCGGCGAAGCTGCTCTGGCTCGACGCCGCACCTGCGTCATTGAAAACACTCAAAACCGCGATGAGTGACAAGGCTAGCGCGAGACTATTCGCGCGTGTCGAGGCGCGTCTCGCATGGCCCGGCAAGCCCGGCGCACCACCACCGCCTGTCATCAAGCCGCTCACCGAGGCGCAGACTGCGCTCTTTGAAAAAGGCAAGACGATCTACCACACACTCTGCGCCGCCTGCCATCAACCGCATGGTTTCGGCCTCGACGGCCTCGCGCCGCCGCTCGTCGATAGCGAATGGGTGCTCGGAAAGCCCGCAGTGCTCGCCCGCATCGTCATGCACGGCCTTGCCGGCCCCGTGAAGGTCGCCGGCCGCACCTACAACCTCGCCATGCCGCCACTCCCGCAGCTTACCGACGAGGACGTGGCCGGTGTGCTCACCTACATCCGCCGCGAATGGGAGCACACCGCCTCCGCCGTCGAAACCTCGAGCGTTGCCAAGATCCGCGCTGAATCCAAGGATCATGCCGCGATGTGGACTGAAACCGAATTGAAAAATCTGGGCAAGAAACCGAGTTCAAAGTAGGCATGAACTCGTTCGCCCCCGCCCAACAATCACGCCGTGCCTTCCTTGGTCGCACATCGCAAGGACTCGGCGCTGTGGCGCTCGCGTCGTTGATGCGTCCGGCGTTTGCGGTGCCTACGGCGGGCGTTTTGGGTAAGCTGCCGCTGCCGCAGAAGGCGAAGCGGGTAATCTGGCTGACGATGGCGGGTGGGCCTTCGCATTTGGAGACGTTTGATCCGAAGCCGAAGCTGGCGGCGATGGACGGGAAGCCGATGCCGGAGTCGTTCACGAAGGGACAGCAACTCGCGCAGCTCCAGGGCAAGCCGCTGATGTGCTTCGGCCCGCAGCATCCGTTTGCGAAGTTCGGGAAGGGCCAGATCGAGATATGCTCGCTGTTTCCGCAAATTGGGAGCGTGATCGACGACATCTGTCTGATCCGCAGCATGACGACGGACGCGATCAATCACGATCCGGCGCACATGTTCATGAACACCGGCTCGCAGATCGCAGGCAGGCCGAGCATGGGGTCATGGATCACTTATGGACTCGGCACGGAGGCATCGGATCTGCCGGGATTCGTCGTTCTGACCTCGCTGGGCAAAGGCGGGCAGAACCAGCCCATTGCGGCGCGGCAGTGGAGCAGCGGCTTTTTGCCGTCGAAGTATCAAGGCGTGCAGCTTCGCGCGAAAGGCGATCCCGTTTTGTATCTGACGAATCCGAATGGCGTCACGCGTGAGCAGCAAGGAGCCGATGTGGCGGCGATCAATGCGCTGAACAAGCAGCGCGATGCCCTGGTGGACGATCCGGAGATCGCCACGCGCATCGCGCAGTATGAGATGGCCTTCCAGATGCAGGCCAGCGTGCCGGATCTGATGGATGTGAGCAAGGAGGGCGCGAAAACGCTGGAGCTTTACGGCTGCCAGCCGGGCGATGGCTCATTCGCATCAAACTGCCTGCTGGCGCGTCGCCTCGCGGAGCGTGGCACGCGGTTCATCCAGCTTTATCACAAGGACTGGGACCATCACGGCGGCGTGAAGGAGGGCGTGGCGCTCAAAGCACAGGAGATCGACCGTGCGTGCATGGCGCTGATCACCGACTTGAAGCAACGCGGCATGCTGGAAAGCACGCTCATCGTGTGGGCGGGTGAGTTTGGCCGCACGCCGATGTCCCAGGGCGGCAGCGGTCGCGATCATCACAACAAAGCGATGTCTGTGTGGCTCGCGGGAGCTGGAATCAAAGGCGGCATCGTGCATGGCGCGACCGATGACCTCGGCTACGCCGCAATCGAGAAAACCACCAGTATCCACGATTTGCACGCCACGATGCTCCATCAGCTCGGCATCGACCACAATGCCTTCAGCTTCAAGTTCCAAGGCCTCGACGCTCGCCTGAGCGGCGTGGAAGGCGCGAAGGTGATCAAGGACATCCTTGCATGAGCTTCCACACCATCGAGTTTTCACCGCCTGGGGCCACCGGTGAGGGCATTACGCATTGCACGATCAAATCGGCGGCGCTGCGCAGGCGTGCGGACATCTCCTTCTATGTGCCACAGGGGGTGGAATCGGGTGAACTGCCACTGGTGATCCTGCTGCACGGTGTTTATGGCAGCCATTGGGCCTGGCTCTACAAAGGCGGTGCTCACAAGGTGCTGGACCGCCTCATCGCGAAGGAAAATCTGCCGCCGATGATGCTGGCGATGCCGAGCGATGGTTTGTGGGGCGATGGGTCGGGCTATCTGCGGCATCGTGACGCGGATTACGCGATGTGGATTGTCGAGGAAGTGCCGGAGGCCGCGGTGCAGGTCGATCTGCGCTGCGACAGCAATCCGAAATTCCTCTGCGGGCTGTCGATGGGCGGATACGGCGCCCTGCGGCTCGGCGCGCTGAATCCACGCAAATTCGCGGGCATCAGCGCGCACAGCAGCATCACGGACATCACGCAGATGCAGGATTTCGTGGAGGAATCTGCCGCCGAGTTCGACCTGGTGGAAACCGAGCCGCTGTCCGTGTTCGAGTGCATGCGGATGAACGCTTCCCGTCTGCCGCCTTTCCGCTTTGATTGCGGTGTCGCGGATCCTTTGCTGGAGCACAACCGCAAGCTGCATCGCGATCTCAAGGCGGAGGGCATCCCACATCTTTATGAAGAGTTCCCGCTGGACCACTGCTGGCCTTACTGGAGCGAGCACCTCGCGGACTCGCTGCGGTTTTTTGGCTCGTGCCTGGCGGTGTGAGGCTCGCACAGGCTGGAAGTTACTTCCGAATCGTGCGCGACTTGTCAGTGTAGAATACCATCGGCAGGCTGAGGTTTTCCTTGTCGCCAACAGGCAGGCCGACGAGCGGGACAGGCACCTTGAATGGAAAATCTGGATTCGGCAGGAAATCCTTGTCGAAGGCGAGCATCGGTCCGCGGATGATGAGATCACGCCATTCGGAATACGGGCCGGTGTAAACATCAGTGATGTGTTCCACCTTCGCGGAAACCGGCGTCATGACGAAGCCAGCGAGTTTCGCACCGCGCTCTTGCGCCTTCGCTTTCATCACCTCGTAATCGGCCCGCTGCACCGGCAGATTCACACAGGGCACGTCGGCATACCATGCGATGAACGCGGGCGAATCGGAGATGACGAACTCGTCCTTCTCCAGCAGCAGGCGCAGGATGTGGGCACGTTCCGGCAGGAAGGGCGGCCAATGCGGCGGGATCTTGCCGCCCATGGTGAGGCCGAACTTCATCAGCACGGGCAGATTCACCGCCAGCGGCAGCGCGGTGATGATGAGCGCGGCCAGCGCCGCGCCCCAGCGACTCATGAAGTTGAAGTTGTCGGCGGTTTGAAAACGTGACCACAGGATGACGAGCATCGCCGCGCCAAAGGTGCTCATCGCGGGCATGAGCACGATGTAGAGCGCGTTGTCGTCATTCTCCTTGTCAGCGAGACCGAGCAGACCCATGCCGAGCGCCACACAGACAAACACGGACGCCAGCATCCAGCGTGCGGCGGCGGCGTCCGCTTTACGGAAGCGATGGATGAGCGCGACGAAGAAGAGCAGCGCAGGGACGACATGGCCGAGGTGTGCGTAGATGCGGCCCATCTGCTCCTGCCAGCCGAGGCCGACGCGCCGCACTAGGTCGTCCACCTGCAATAGCGGCACGGACGGTGTGAAATCCCGCAGCAGCGAGTCATGTGCGACCGCCGACGACTGCGCCTGGAAGAGCGCCCTGATGCCGCCGAGAGGATCACCGCAGAGCTGCACATTCCACCAACCCCAGGCGGCAAGGGCTAAGGCGGGAAACAATGCCACGATGAACACACCCGCCTTCCCACGCGGCAAAAACGCCGACACACTGACGAGAACGCCCAGCACGATCCACAACGCCATCCAATGCGTGAGCACCATGAGCATGCAGACGATGCCCAAGAGTGTCAGCGGCACGAAATTGCCACGGTTATCCGCCGCACGGCCCGCAGCGGAGGCAAACAAGCGGAATGCCAGCGCGAAAAGCGGCAGCAGCATCGCACGCGGCGCACCGCTGACCATCATCTGCCATGCAGGCTCGCAGACCAGCAGCGCGATCGCGGCGATGGCGGCGACTTGCTCATCAAACAGGCGCCTCGCGGCACCGTGGGTGAAGAAGATCGCCAGCAGATACCACACCGCGCCAAAGCACGCGATCACGCGGTCCAGCATGAACACCGCCCCGCCTGTCACCGGGTCATAGACCTGCCACGTCTTCATGAAACGAAAAGCTGCCGACCAAAGCAGTGGCTGCAACGGCGGCTGCACCGTCTCCGGCATGGCGAGCGGAGTGGCATTCTTTTTCGCAGATTCCAACTGCTGCCAGGCATACGGCTGGATGACGCGTGTTTGATACGAGCCTGTGCGCGCGATTTGACGTGCGAGCTGCGCCTGGTTCATACCCTCCGCACTGCTGAGGCCACGAAACGTCACAAACACATGCAGCAGCGCTATGACGAGGGCGACGGCGTAAAACACCAGTCTTAGCAGAGCTCCCGGGCCAGATGAGTTTGATGACATGCGTCTTACATTCCACAATCCGGCCCTGCGTGCCAAGAACGATCTCACCTCACCCGTGTGGCTCGAAGCTCACAGCGGGGCAGAACCGCTGGCCGTCAGTGTTCGTGCAGCGCCACTGCCAACGCACGGCCGGGTTCACAAAAGAGCCGAGATCCCCCTCCAGGATGCGAAACTGGCCGAGCAACTCGCCGCCATCACGCACGACGAGAGAACGCGCCGCGACAGTTCCACGAAGCGTGCCGCCCGGTTCGAGCGTCACCGGGCCTTCACAGACAAAATCCCCCGCCGCCTGGCCGGAAATGGTGATGGAGCGCGCCTTGACTTCATGCAGAAAGGTCGCCTCGCAGCCGGAGACGACCTCCAGGCGGTCACACACGACGACATCGGCGATGAGGCCGTCTGTGTCGATGGTGCGCGATGGTAGCTCCAGTGTTTCCTGCTCCACGCGGATTAGTTTTTTCATGCACACGGGACAAGTCGGTGTGGAAAAATCTCCCGCTGTGGTCACGACGAAAAGGAAGTCGCTTTTATCCCCCGGCAGCGCCCGCAGCGCGGCATCCAGCGCGTTCGCATCCACCGTCTCGATGCGGAGTTCCTGCGCGGCACGCAGCGCAGCGGGGCTGAAGCCTGCGGGTGCGATCAAAATGCCGCGCGTGTCGCGCGCCGTGCGCACCTCCTGCCCAAAACGCCGCACCGTCTCCGGCGTGGCACCCCATTCGTTCCAAGGTGCGATCTTGACCATCGTGCGCTGCGGTTTCGACGACTTCGGCTGCTCCAGCATGCCAAAGTGTACCGCGCCATCCGGCATCACACGCGACCCCGCCAGCTCGCAGCCGCCTTCTGCGGCGATGGCACGCGCCAGCTCTGACATGCGCACCCAGTCGAGGCTAGCGATCAGCTCCGGCGACCAGCCACCCAGCCGGTCCACGCCATCCTGAGGCTGCAATGAAAAACCGGCTTCTTCGAGCGTGACGAACGGGTCGAGCATGAATGGAGACTGGGTTCTAGATGTTGACGACTGGGTGGAGCGTGATACGCCCAACCATCCAGCATCCATGAACGGGCATCAAGCATCCAGTGATCCGGCTTGCTGCTGTCCCAAAACCCTGTTTCTTCCAGCACCCCATGTCGAAGGCCGCCAAATTAGCAGAAACAAAATTTTTTCACACCGGAAGCAGCGCCGAGCCATTCGCTTTCGCATCTGGGGGCAAACTGCCCGGCGTCACCGTGGCCTACGAGACCTACGGCAGGCTGAATGCCGACAAATCAAATGCCATCCTGCTCTTCCATGCGCTTTCCGGCAGCCAGCACGCCGCCGGCCTGAATACGAATGTGCCACACACCAGCGGACGCTGGACTGAGGACATCCATCAAGGCTGGTGGGATTTGTTCATCGGCCCGGACAAGGCGCTCGACACAAAGCGCTACTTCATCATCTGCGCGAACTATCTCGGCGGTTGCTACGGCTCCACCGGCCCGGCTTCGATCAATCCGGCCACCGGCGCTCCTTACGGTGGCAGTTTCCCGCAGGTGCGCACCAGCGATGTCGTGGCCTCGCAGCTCGCGTTGCTCGACAGTCTCAGCATCAAAAAACTCCACGCTGTGATCGGCTCCTCCGTCGGCGGCCTGCTGGCAATCAACCTCGCCACATTGCATCCAGAGCGCGTGAAGCTCGTCGTCCCCATCGCCAGCGGCTGCCGCACCACCGTCCTGACGCGCCTCACCCTGTTCGAGCAGGTGCTCGCGATTGAAAACGACCCGCATTTCAAAGGCGGCGACTATTATGACGCCGCCGCACCGGAATACGGCCTCGCCCTCGCACGCATGATCAGCCACAAGACCTTCGTCCACCTCGATGCCATCGAGCGCCGCGCCCGGCAAGACGTGAAGAACGGCAGCAGCTCGCTCTCCTGGTATCGAGTGCAGCACAACGTAGAGAGCTACATGCTGCACCAGGGAAAAAAGTTCGTGAACCGCTTCGACGCGAACACCTACCTACGCATCGCCGACATGTGGCTGCGCTTCGACCCGCTGCGCGATGCAGGTGTGGAGACCTATCAGGAGCTCTTCGCCCGCAGCGCGAAGGCTGGGCACCATTACCTCGTCTTCAGCATCGACAGCGACTTCTGCTTCTATCCCGAGGAGCAGGCAGAGCTCGTCTCCCATCTCGAAAAAGCCGACGTCTCCAACATGCACATCACCGTGCATTCCGACAAAGGCCACGACTCCTTCCTGCTCGAACCCCAGCTCTACACACCGCACCTCTCCTTCGCCCTCGAAGGACGCTGGAACAAAGGATCTATTGATCAACGTGTGCCGGAGGTGGAGTAAACGGGAGCAAGCCTCAACTGACGCATCGCATACAACGGTGAGTTCTTCACCTCCCGACCGGCAGCGAAGAGAATGCGGTGGTAGCAAAACTAAGTGGCTACATCCCCTTTGACCTCTTTCTAAAAGTTGAAATCGTGCGGTGCCTCGGCTTCTCTCGCCGCCTTCATGTTCGAACAAGCCTTCCGCAACATCGACGACGCCCTACGCAAGGAGAAGGACTGAAAGTTGTGAGTGAGCAAACGCTTGAGTTCCTTTAAGGTGCGCGTGGCATCCTCATTTTCACAATTCGTGATAACGCGAAGTAGATTGCAGAACCATTGTGATATTCTCATTTCGTGGCTAATCCTGACAGCTCACAGTCACACCACATGTCCATGCAGCTCACCTTCCTCGGCACCGGCACGTCGGTCGGCATACCTTTGATCGGCTGTGACTGCGCCGTGTGCCGTAGTGGTGATCCACGCGACAAGCGCCTGCGCTGCTCGGTTTACATCCGCACGCCGGAAACGGCGTGGGTAGTGGATACGGGGCCCGATTTCCGCACGCAATGCCTGCGCGAAAACATCCGCCAGATCGACGCGGCGATCTTCACGCATCCGCATATGGATCATCTAACCGGGTTTGATGAACTGCGGCGTTTCACGGTGGAAGCCGATCATTTCATACCCGTTCATGCCACTCCGGAATGCCTCGCCGCGCTAGAGCGCATGTTTGCCTACGCCTTCAGCGGCGAGAACCGCTACCGCGGTTACTTGAAACCGTTTCCGAAGCCGATACACGGTGCGTTTCATCTCGGTGACACAAAGATCACTCCCCTGCCCGTCCAACATGGCAAGGTGGACACGATCGGCTTTCTCTTCGAGCGTGGCGGCGAAAAACTCTGCGCCTACATCCCAGACTGCAAGACACTGCTGCCACAGACGATGGAGGCGCTGCGTGGCGTGGACACGCTCATCATCGACGCGCTGCGCCACACACCGCATCCCACGCATATGAGTTTTAACGAGGCGCTGGCTGTGCAGCGGGAAATACGACCACGCCAGACGTGGTTCACGCACATCCAGTGTGAGATCATGCACGCGGTGGAGGACGCGAAGCTACCGCCGGGCGTGAACATCGCGTATGACGGGCTGAAGCTCGAATGGTCATGAAATTCCTCGCCATCGCCTGCCTCGCAGTGATTTTGAGTGTTGAAACACACGCACAGCTCGTCGCTGAATGGGACGCGGCTGCGGAAACTGCGGTCGTTTTCAATCCTGAATTCCCGGGTTCCGCCGAACTTGCGGCTTACTACGCGGAGAAGCGCCACATCCCCAAGGAGCGCGTCATCGGCCTGCGCTGCTCGCAGGAGAATTCGATGTCACGCGAGGAATTCAACACGCAACTACGCCAGCCACTATTGAAGCTCACTCAAAGCAAAGGCTGGTGGCTCACGGAGCCCTCCGTGCGTGGCGGTCCGCTCACCGGAGACGGCATACGCACTCCGGCGTCCGTCTCCCCGGCTGTGCGTGTGCTGGTGCTGATGCGCGGCGTGCCGTTTCAAATCCGGCGCGGCTCGCAAAATCCGAAGCAGAGCGAGGAGGACGAAGCGAGCGTTGACTCTGAACTCACCACGCTCGGACTCAGATCGCCACCGGCCAAAGGCGGCATCCGCAATCCTTACTTCAAGCAAAACACGCGCTTCCCGCATGCCCAAGGTGTCGTCGGTCTGCTTCTCGTCGGGCGTCTCGACGGCCCCGATGACGCCACGGTGCGGCGGATGATCGACGACGCGCTAGCTGCTGAGCAGAACGGCCTGCTGGGGCGTGCGGTGATCGACCTCGCTCTGAAAAGCGGCGCTTACACACAAGGAGATGACTGGCTCAAGCACAGCGCGGACACTTTCAAGCAGGCGGGCATCCCCGTTTTCATCGACCGCGCTGCCCCGCTGATCCCTGACTCATGGCCGCTGCCAGACACGATCCTGTATTTTGGCTGGTACACCGACCACATCTCCGGCGCGCTCGCGTCACCCGAATTTCGTTTCAAGCGCGGTGCCATCGCCTGCCATCTGCATTCCTTCAGCGCCAGCATCATCCGCTCACATGACAAGGCATGGGTCGGCCCGCTGCTCTCGAAGGGCGCGGCAGTGACGTTTGGCAACGTGTTCGAGCCTTATCTCTCGCTCACGGTTCACTTCGATGTTTTCAACCAGCGCCTGCTGGAGGGCCTCACCGTCGGCGAGGCCGCGTGGAGTGCCACGCCCGCGCTGTCGTGGATGAATGTTGTGCTCGGCGATCCACTCTACCGCCCGTTTGGCAAAGGACTCGGTGCAAAGATGGGCGTGGGGGCGGATCGCGACTACGCGCTCTACCAGGGCATGATCCAACGCATGGCCGCAGAGAGCGACGCGCGTGTCAAAACAGCGCTCGCCGAACTCGCCGTGAAGCGGGCCAGCCCGCGCCTCCTAGAGCTCACCGCGCTGCTATCCATGCTCCAAAAGAAATTCCCCGAAGCCATCGACCTGCTAGAGCACGCCGAATCCATGACCCGTGATGCGACCGACCTGCTGCGCCTGCGCTTGTACCGTGCGGAGGCACTCCACCGTGCGGAGAAAGCCGACGCCGCACGCAAACTGCTGCGCTCCATGCTCGCGGATGATGCCTTCAAGGGCCAGCCCTCGCGCCCCGCCATCGAAGCGTTGCTGCAAGATCTGGGCGGATGAATTTCCTCCGGGTTTCTAAAACCATGATCGCGTCGTCCGTTTGATGCGGTGCAAGATTTCCAACCACACCATGAAACACATCACCACTGCCCTGCTGTTATTGTGCGCCACCCTCGCGGCCCACGCCGAGTCCCGCGTCTGGAGAGATGCCTCCGGCACGCATGAGATCAAAGCCGAACTCGTCGGCGTCAAAGGCACCCAGGTCACCCTGAAACGCGAAAACGGCACGCTCATCACGCTTCCCCTCTCCCAGCTCAGCAAGGCCGACCAGGCGCTGCTGCAAAGCAGCGGGACCGGCGCGAATGACTGGCCGCAGTGGCGCGGCCCAAACCGTGATGATGTCTCGAAGGAAACCGGCCTACTCAAGAAATGGCCTACCGAAGGGCCGAAGCGAGCGTGGGTCAACGAGGACGCCGGGCTCGGTTACTCCGGCTTCGCCATCGTCGGAGGCAAACTCTACACGATGGGGCTTTACGACGCGGAGGAGAAGCTCATCTGCCTGGATGCCACCACCGGCAAAAAAATCTGGGACGCACCTGTCGGTGCCCTTTACAAAAACAAATGGGGCAACGGCCCGCGTTGCACCCCCACAGTGGCCGGTGGCAAAGTGTTCGCCACCGGTGGCAACGGCGACCTAGTCTGCGTGGACGCAGCGACCGGCAAGCTTGAATGGACCAAGAGCCTCACGAAGGATCTAGGCGGCGTGCTCCAAAGCTGGGGCTACACCGAGTCCCCGCTCGTTGACGAGGGCCTCGTCATCGTCACCCCTGGCGGCGGCAAGGGAGCCCTCGCCGCCTTGAGCGTGAAAAACGGTAAGGTCGAATGGCAGACCAAGGATGTGACCGAGAACGCGCAGTACTCCTCTATCATCCCCATCGACCACGGCGGGCAGCGCCAATATGTTCAGCTCTTGATGAAAAGCATCCTGGGCATCTCCAAGGACGGCAAAGTGCTCTGGCAGAGCGCCTTCCCTGGTGCTACCGCCGTGATCCCCACGCCCATCTACCATGAAGGACAGATCTATGTCGCCGCCGGTTACGGTGTCGGGTGCAAGGCGGTGAAGCTCGGCGACAGCGGCGTCACGGAGGTTTATTCCAACAAGAACATGGTCAACCACCACGGCGGCGTCATCCTCACCAACGGCATGCTCTATGGCTTCAGTGATGGCCGCCCCGGCGGCTGGACCTGCCAGGACTTCAAGACCGGCGAGGTCGTATGGCAAGATCCCGGCATCGGCAAAGGCGCACTGACCTGCGCGGACGGCATGCTCTACTGCCAGGCCGAGAAAGACGGCACCATCGCGCTGGTCGAGGTCTCCAAAGACGGCTGGAAGCTAGTCAGCAGCTTCAAACTCGAGGCTCAAAGCTCACAGCGTTCGCCCGACGGTCGCATCTGGACCCACCCCGTCATTAGCAACGGCAGACTTTACCTGCGCGATCAGGAGTTCATCTCCTGCTACGATGTGAAAGGATGACCCGGCGGTGGCCCATCACCCGCTCCGTAGGCAGGGCCGTATGGCTCTGCCTCTTTTGTGCCCTTGCTCAATGCGGACCGCGACGCCGTGGTGAATGGAACCTGCTCTCAAACGAGTTTGCCGCATCGTGGAAGCCATCCGGCATGCGCGAGGAAGGCCCGGTGACCGTACGCGACGGCGTGATCACACTGCCCCCCGGCCAGCCCATGACTGGCGCTGCCTTCAGCGCGGAGCGTTGGATCTCCGCCCACATGCCGGTCATGCGTTACTCGATCAAGTACGAGGCCATGCGCGTGGAGGGAAACGACTTCTTCGGCACCGTGACCTTTCCAGTGAACGACTCGCACGTTTCCCTCGTCGTCGGCGGCTGGGGCGGCACGCTGGTAGGCATCTCAAGCATCGACGACATGGACGCCAGCGAGAACAACACCCGCGGCAACGGCACCTTTACAAACAACCACTGGCACCAAGTGCGCATCGAGGTGCGCGACAACGACATCAAAGCGTGGATCGACGGCAAGCTATTCGTCAACGCGAGCACCAAAGGGCACCAGCTCAGCCTGCGCGCAGGCGACATCGAAAAATGCGCCCCCTTCGGCTTCGCCAGCTACGCCACTCATGCGCGCATCCGCCGCGTGATCATCCAGCGGCTTTAAGCGGCCTCCCAGGTGAGGCTTGACCTGCCAGCTCCGTCCGGTACCCTCCACACGCATGGCAACCGAACACTTCCAACGAGGGCAGGTCATTTTCCGTGAAGGCGACAAATCCCAGGAGGCTTACTTCATCGTGAGCGGTCTGGTAGAGATCACGATCAACACCTCCCACGGCGTACAATCCCTCGCCAAGATCGGCCCCGGTGAGATTTTCGGCGAGATGGGCATGATCATGGACCGCCCACGCTCAGCCACCGCCACCTCTCTCGAAAACACCACCGTCGAAACCATCGGCGAGGGGGATTTTGAGCAGCAGATCATCCAGCGCCGCGACCGGCTGCACATCTATCTTTCCACGTTGTTCGAGCGCATCCGCAAGACCGACTTACTCCTCACCTCGACAACCAACGTCACCGTGCCGCTCACCGCAAAGCCACCCCCCCCAGCGACCAAAGATCCCGTCTTCCGCGTAAAGCTCCACTCCTGCTACGACGAGACACAGTCCACCCGCGAACCCATCTCCAAGACCATCACCAAGCTGCCCTTCCGCGTCGGACGCGCCTATTTCGACACCGCCGTCTCCGCCCTAGCCAGGAACGACCTCTCCATCGAAGAAAGCCCGCCCTACCAACTCTCGCGCAATCATTGTGAGATCGACTTCGAAGGCGGTCAGTTCATCCTGCGTGACCGCGGCAGCAAGCTCGGCTCCCTGGTCGATGGCGTGCAGGTTTCCGTGGATGCCGGCTGCATCTCCTGCCCACTCAAAGTTGGCGAAAACAAGATCATCTTCGGCAATGGCGACAGCCCCCACCGCTACTCAATCACGATCGAGGAGCTGGGCTGAAAAAGTAGTCCCGCCCCTGCGGAACAGGCGCAGTAACGGGGGCATTCCTGCCCCCCAGCCCACTGCATAAGCCAGGAATGCCCGGATTACACAAGCCTGACTACAAGCTCCGCCTCACCTCATCCACGCGATAGCCGAAGCCCGGGCCGTGGATGGAGCTGAGATCCACAACACCCTCGCGACGCCGGAACAATCCGGGATGGATTGCCTGCTCCGGCAGCGACGCGTCGGGATAAAACTGCATCGCATTGCATTCCACACCCTGGATCGTGCCCGCGTGCGCAGCGAGGCGCACATGCGGGATCATCGCCAGCATCGGATTCGTCAAATCCTGCACCATCAACGGCATGCCGTGCGCCTTCGCCCAGCAGAGGCTCAGCAGCGCGCCCGTCTGCGTCTTGCATGTCTTCAACGCCACACCGCTCCAACCGAGTCGGCGGCCCAAACGCACAAACTCCCAATCGTGTGCGCTTTCATCCAAGAACAACGGCTTGCGCGCCGAAACACTGCGCACGTCGATCTGATGCGCCTCCAAATCATACGGGAACGGCTGCTCCACATACAACGTGCGCGCATAGATTTCCGGCTCGTCACGCAACAGTCGGTCCATGATCTCATTCACATACGCCGACTCCTTCACCGTGCAGTTAAAGTCCGCGCTGAGCCAGCACACACCACCCGTGAAGCCGATGCGTCCCACCCGCACCATACGCTCGTAATCCCATGCCGCATCCGTGCCGCGCAGCTTCACCTTGAGGCACTTCAAGCCATCGCGCCGGATCCAGTCTGCCAGCAACACGGGATGGTCGTCCTTCGGCTCGTTACCGGTGAGGTCGGAAGCTTCGAGCGCATCCACACCGCCGACGAGATGCCACACGGGCAATTGCTTCGGTGCATCCATCACCAAGTAATCCTGCGGATAACGGCCTTTGAAGCTAATGCCGCTGCCGTCCTCCGGCGTGATGAAGCACGACAGATCGCGGCTCATGAACTCCGCGTTGTAAGTCGTGTAAATATCGCGCCCATGCAGCACACCATACGCGTCATGCACTGCGATATCGAAAGCACTGAAAGCCACCAGCGAGCCGAGGTAGGGCATCGCGTCGCCACCCGCCTGCTCGTTGGCCTCCTTCAGCGTCGCCGCCAGCGGGCCGTGCATGAAATCCTGCCCGACCTCCATCGGATGACCAGAGAAGCCGCTCTCCACCAACCGCTTCGCCAGCAGCGTGGAAAAATCCTGCATGCGCTGCGTGCGCACAGCCACGCTCAGCGTGCTCGGCCACACCCAGGACACACTCAGCGGTGTCTCGCCCCAGCCCTGTGCCGTCTTGCCACTACGGTCCACCACCGTCACCTGCACGCGCAGGCAGACCGCGCTCGTCACCGTCTCCGGTCCGAACTTCAACGGCACTCGCATCGTCACAGGCAGGAAAAACACTTCGGCGGCAGTGACACGGACATCGGTAGGCTTGGAGGGGAACATGACCACAAAGTGAAGCGGGCACTCCTGCCCGCAAAGAAAACCTTGCCGCCCGCAGTCCCCCCGTGGCGATCTCTTCATGCGTGAGTGTAAACGACCACACAACAGGCCCTCTGTGTTCGGCCTGGCGCGCACCTCTGACACGCACGCCCTGCCCCTCTGCATGCCGTCGCCCCATGCAACGCCGCGCTGTGCTTTGACAAAACCGCACGGCAAATCCATTTACACTCAGCGTCACCATGAGCCGTGATTTTAGAAATGAACAAAAATAAGTTTTACCGCTGATACGAAGCCCATTTGACGCTGATAAACCAAACCCCTTAGCACCACATTAGCGGTTGAATTCACCAATGATGATGATGCGGAGAATAGACACACCATTTCATAGCGACGTAAAACCAGCAATCATTCACTGAACCACAGTGCTTTATCGCCTACTCATGCCTGCATAATGCCTGGCATCTTTTCACGCGCCTATTTCCCAGGCATCTTTTCAAAGGGTGTTTGCGGTGACGCTTACAGTCATTTCTCTCGAACAAATATTAAGGGTGCAATGACTGCGGCTGCGGCGAGTAACAAAATCGTTAACGCGCTTCCCCAAAGAGCCAAATCGCTTTCATCTGGTGGAGCTGCCAATGACTGCGCACCTGACAGTTCAGGTGAAAAGAAATTCAGTGACAATGAGAAGATGAAAAACAACCCTAAGCAACCGAGAAAACAGCGGCTTGGACTGAGTCTGTACCCATTGATCACCTTTTGAAGAAGCTTCATTTGACCAAATCAACTTCATATTTTTTCCGCCACGTTCCGAAGGTGTGAAATGGCAAACCAAGGCCGAGTTTGTTCTCACCAACTACATCCATGATGACATACAGCGGGTATTCTAGGAGAGTGTTTGGCTTAAAATCGTAGCGATCATATAGCACAAAATTACCGTTGCATTTGGCTTTGCGCTTAAGCGGCGCATTCGGGCACGGGACATCGCATGACATCTCGAAACTCATCTGGTAATGCTGAATGCCTAGCCTCATTGCCCAATTACTCACTAGCCCCATGTATTCCTCAGAAAAATGAAAGCCAACATGATCTGAACGCCCCGCTTGAGTTCTTGAGGTGTAATCTATCACAAGTCTCTCAATATCTTCTTTGAAAATTTTTTTATCTGCATCCTCTGCAAAATTTCTCAAATGGAAACGGGGTCAGGGTGCAACTTCTTGACAAAATGTTCGCATTCATGAGTTCGTGTCATGGGCTTCTTCCAAAAAGTGTTTCAGTTCTTCCGGCACTTTCTTGATCGCCGCCTTCCTGTCAAGACGCCTCATCTGCTGACTCACGTTCGCCGCCGATTTCATCTCCAGTTTCTCGGCCAGCCACTCCTGCATGAAAGGATCAGGGGTCGATTCTTGACAGTCATGGCTTCACCTCCTTGGGCAGCTTGAGTTTTCCGGTCTTCCGGCGTTTGATTTGCTGGCATACGTTCATCGCACTTTTCATCTGGTATGAACCGGGTGTTGGCGGGCGCGGCATGACATGCGGAGGCTCCCAAGCCCTGCCGGATAGTCCGGCGGCGGCGGTTGGTTCTGTCAGTGGTGGGGGAAACGGGGTCAGGGTGCAACTTCTTGACAAAATGTTCGCATTCATGAGTTCGTGTCATGGGCTTCTTCCAAAAAGTGTTTCAGTTCTTCCGGCACTTTCTTGATCGCCGCCTTCCTGTCAAGACGCCTCATCTGCTGACTCACGTTCGCCGCCGATTTCATCTCCAGTTTCTCGGCCAGCCACTCCTGCATGAAAGGATCAGGGGTCGATTCTTGACAGTCATGGCTTCACCTCCTTGGGCAGCTTGAGTTTTCCGGTCTTCCGGCGTTTGATTTGCTGGCATACGTTCATCGCACTTTTCATCTGGTATGAACCGGGTGTTGGCGGGCGCGGCATGACATGCGGAGGCTCCCAAGCCCTGCCGGATAGTCCGGCGGCGGCGGTTGGTTCTGCCAGCGGCGCGGGGTGCGCCGGACACATCCGACCTACGGGGTGGGCGGTGGCGTGGTAGAGGGCTCTTTTGTGAGTAGGTCACCGTTGTTGCGGCGACGCAGGCGGGCGGCACCGCTTCACTACGATCATGCGCACGCTGCTGCTGCTCCGCCGCCCCACATCGCCCCGCGCCGGTGGAGTGCGACGCCGCGCTGCGCTTTGGTAACGCCGCGCTGCAACGGCGCAAAACCATGCTGTACCACCTCCATGGCCTCTGCCCGTGCTACAGCAGGGCGTCACTGCTTCACCACCCCCCTTAGAGCATTCATTACCATCGCTATGGGTGTCTCAAACAGGCGCGTTTGCCGCACTCGGCGGCAGGCGCAGCCGGGAGCCGTGCTGCCATCTCTACGGCCTTCATCGTCCAGGCTCCGTTTTTCGGATGAGGCGGCGGGCGGGGCGTGTTATCACAGCGCATGCGCATCCCCGTGCTTCTCGCCCTGCTAGCTTTTCCAATCACCGCCTCTGCGGAGCTGCCCCTCAACGTCGTGATTTCCGGTGAGGCGGGGCCTTATACAAAGGAGCGCTGGAAAGCAGACTGGCCTGGGTGCGAGTTTGAGGACGGCGTCCAGGAGGGACGCGTGGAGGTGAGGGGTGACCACTGGCTGCGTGTGAACTTCGCGGTAGGCAAGATCGGCCCAGGGGAGGGAGGCGCGGGCTGGCGCATGCCGTTTGGAAAACATGCGGCGGCGGAGATGCGCTACACGCTGCGTTTCAGCAAGGGCTTCGACTTCGTCAAAGGCGGCAAGCTGCCTGGACTCTGCGGTGGGCCGGAGAATGTGAGCGGGGGACGACCTGCGAATGGTAGGAACGGCTTCTCCGCACGCCTCATGTGGCGTCGAGACGGGCGCGGTGAGGCCTACGTCTATCACAAGAACCAGAAGGGCGACTATGGCGATAGTTTCGCCTTCCCAGCCGATTTCCGCTTCCCGACGGACACTCCGGTGGAGGTGCGTCTCGCGGTGGCGATGAATACACCGGGCAGGCGTGACGGCTCGCTGCGTGTGTGGATCGACGGCAGGCTGCTCGTCGATCATGCCGACATGGAATGGCGCGACGTGGACACCTTTGGCGTGGACGGCCTCTATTTTGAGACGTTTCACGGTGGTAGTGACTCCACATGGGCACCCACGCGTGCATGCTGGGCTGAATTCTCCCGCTTCACCGTCACTCCGATGACAAAGTAGTCGCCATATGCCGATCACGTCCGCCTTTCCACTGCCGCCCCTGACCCGGATTCCTCCAGAGATCGTGTCCCTGACCGATTACGAGCCGCTGGCACGCCAGCACCTCGGCGAGAACGCGTGGGCGTATTTCTCTGGCGGCGCGGCGGATGAGATCACGCTGCGGGAGAATCGAGAGTCATTTGAGGCGCTGAAGCTGGTGCCGCGTGTGCTACGCGACATGAAAGGCGGCCACATGCGAGTAAGTCTGTTCGGGCAGGAGCTGGATCATCCCATCCTGCTGGCGCCGATAGCCTACCACCGCTTGGCGCATCAGGATGGCGAGCTAGCCACGGTGCTGGGTGCCTCCGCGATGAAGGCGGGGATGGTGGTGAGCACGCGCGCCACGGTGCCGCTAGAGGACATCGCTGCGGCGGCGCAGACGCATTTGTGGTTTCAACTGTATGTGCAGCCGGAACGCGGCTTTACCAAAGAGCTGGTGCAGCGGGCGGAGAATGCTGGCTACAAGGCGCTCGTGGTCACGGTGGATGCGCCTCTCACGGGCATCCGCAACCGCCAGCAGCGTGCGCAGTTCCGCATGCCGGAGGGCATCGAGGCGGTGAACTTGCACGGCATGCGCCAGCCAGATCTGCGTCCGCGCATGGCGGGTGAGAACGTCGCCTTCGGCTCGTTGCTCGATGAAGCGGCGACATGGGCGGACGTGGACTGGCTGCTCTCGTCCACAAAACTGCCAGTGCTCCTCAAAGGAGTGCTCTCCCCCGATGACGCGCGGATGGCGGTGGAGCGTGGCTGCGCGGGGGTCATTGTCTCCAACCACGGCGGGCGTATCCTCGATACCATGCCGCCGAGCATCGACGTGCTGCCGCAGATCGTGGAGGCAGTCGCGGGACGCGTGCCGGTGCTGCTGGATGGCGGCATCCGCCGTGGGACGGATGTGCTCAAGGCGCTCGCGCTGGGTGCCAGCGCGGTGCTAGTGGGCAGGCCATACATCTTCGGCCTTAGTGTGGCTGGCGCGGTCGGTGTGGCGCATATTTTAAACATCCTGCGCTCTGAACTCGAAGTCGCCATGGGCCTCACTGGTTGCGCGACGCTGGAGCAGATAAGGCGCGCCGTAATCTGGCAACGCTGAGACTGCCGCGCTGTGCATGGCAGGCTGCACACGGCGGCTGCCGTCCTGCCAGACGTGCTCGCAGGTTGCTTCATCTGGGTGTCTGCTTAGTCTGCCGCACGCATGAAGAAAAAGCCCGCGCCAGAGCCCGAGCCACCCGCAGCATCCTGGAAGGTAGGCGTGGGGCTGGCAGGCATCCTCGTGGCATCTACATGCCTAGTCGCCTGGGCGCTCTGGCCGCGCAAAAATCACACACTGCTGCCTGCTTCCACTGCGGCGGTGTCACTCGCCAAGATCGCCCCCTTTATCATGCCGGACGAAAAAAACGTCTTCGCGCACTACGGCGGCTCGCAGTCGTGCCGCGAGTGTCATCCTGATCAGTTCGCGAAGTGGAAAAGCTCGCATCACGGCCTGGCCGAACGCAAAACAGACCCGAAGCTCGATGACGACGCGTTTGTGCCTACCAAAACATTCACGCATGGCACGCAAAGCACGACGGCGGCGAAACAGAGCGAGGACTACATCCTCACCGCGCTCGGCTTCGGCGGCAAAGTCGCGCCTTACAAGGTCGAACGCGTCATCGGCCATGATCCGCTGCGGCAGTTCCTCGTCGATGGCGGGCATGGCCGCCTTCAGGCGATGGAAGCATGTTTTGATCCGCACAAGAGCGATTGGTTTGACGTCTATGGCAGCGAAGACCGCAAACCCGGCGAGTGGGGCCACTGGACCGGGCGCGGCATGGTGTGGAACCAGATGTGCGCCACTTGCCACAATACGCGCCTGCGCAAAAACTACGATGCTGCCACCGACAGCTACCATACCACGATGGCGGAGATGGCCGTGAGCTGTGAGGCATGCCACGGCCCGCTGAAGGCGCACAACGAATGGCAGAAGGCCAATCGCGGCGTCAAAGGCGATCCCACGATCACGAAATGGTCGCGCGACCAACATACCGACAACTGCGCGGGCTGCCACGCGCGACGCGGCGAGATCACTGGTGACTTCGTACCTGGCGAGTCGTTCTGGGATCACTACCAGCTCACCATCACTGACCAGGGAGACACCTTTTTCCCCGACGGCCAGATTCGCGATGAGAACTACGAGTTCAGCAGCTTCCTGAGCAGCCGCATGCACAACGCCGGCGTGCGCTGCATGGACTGCCACGACATGCACAGCATGAAGACGACCCTGCCCGGCAACCAGCTCTGCATGCGCTGCCACACGCAGGGCGGCTTCCCCAACGCGCCGGTCATCCTACCGGAGGCGCACAGCTTTCATCAAAGCGCTAGTGCCGGCAATCAATGCGTGAACTGCCACATGCCGCAGACGGTTTACATGCAGCGCCACGCACGCCACGACCACGGCTTCACCATCCCCGATCCCTTGCTGACAAAACAGTTCAACGTGCCGAACGCCTGCAACAAATGCCACACGGACAAAACCACTGACTGGGCGCTCGAAGCCACGCAGAAATGGTGGGGCGAAAAAATGAACCGCAGAACGCGCACGCGGGCCACGCTGATCGCCAAAGCACGGCAGGGCGATGCCGCCGCGCGCGATGGCCTCGTTGCATTGCTCGGCAGTGACGAAATCCCGCACTGGAAGGCCAGCGCCACGCTACTGCTCGACCGCTGGATCGACCAACCGCCCGTGCAAACCACCGTCATCGCCCAGTTGGCGCACGCACACCCGCTCGTGCGCACCAGCGCCATCCGCACCCTCGAACCGATGCTGCAAAACGGCTCGCTCCGCTCCAGCATCGAGCCGCTGCTCAACGATCCTGCGCGCGGCGTGCGCGTTGCCGCCGCATGGGCACTGCGTGACCAGTTGCCCCTCGATTCCGCTGCCGGCAAAGACCTGCGGCACATGCTCGAACTCAACGCCGACCAGCCCAGCGGGCAGATGCAGCTCGCGCAGTTTGAATTTTCCCGCCGCAACACCGCCGCCGCGATCAAGCACATGGAGACGGCCATTGAGTGGGATCCGAACTCTCCACCGTTCCATCACGATCTGGCGATGATGTACAGTACCGCCGGCCAGACGCCACTCGCCATCGCCAAACTGCGTGATGCGCTCAAGCTCGCGCCCAACCATGCCGAATATCATTACGAGCTCGCCCTCGCCCTCGCTGAGGTCGGGGACATGCCAGGCGTGATCGCATCCTTGCAGGAAGCCGTGCGCCTTGATCCGACACTGGCACGCGCATGGTACAACCTCGGCCTCGCCCGCAACGGGCAAAAAGACATCCCCGGCGCTCTCGATGCCCTGCAGCGCGGCGAGCTGGCTAATCCTCGCGATCCCGGCATTCCGTATGCCTTGGCCACGATTCTCGCGCAGCGAGGCCGCAAGCAGGAGGCCATCGCCGCGCTCGATCGCGTGCTCCGCATCGCGCCGGGCCATGGCGAGGCGTTGCAGTTGAAGATGATGTTATCGAGGCCCTGACGAGCAGGTCAGCCGTCTGCTTTTTTCCACTCCTCGCCTTCCTCGTCGTCATCCCCGTTGCCGAAGCCGTCGTCGTACGCGTCATCCCCCGCCCCGCCCTCGGTCCCCGTGATCCCGGCGATGCTGTCGATGTCCTCATCGCTGAGTACCTCCAGCTCCTCGTCGTCGCCCTCTGCTGCCTTCGCTGAGTCTGTCTCTGCGGCCTGCTGGGCCTCGATGCCGCGCTTTTCGATCTGCGCGAGCGTTTCTCCGACATCCTCGACCGCGTCCCACACGGAGCGTGCGACGAAGATCGGCGCGCTTTGCTGCACGGCCATGGCGATGCTGTCGCTGGGCCGAGCGTCGAGCTCGATGACCTTGCGCGAGGTGTGCAGCTCGTTCTCGGCAGAGATGATCAGACGTGCGTGGAAGACGCTGCCATTGATGTGGTTGATGATGATGCGCTCCACCTTCGCACCGAAGGCCATGAGCAGGTGACCGACGAGATCATGAGTGAGCGGGCGCTCCTTGGACACGCCGCGCATGAACATCGAGATCGCCGTGCCGACAGATTCATCAATGTAGATGACGAACACCTTTTCCTCGTTGCCTAGGAACACGGCAAAGCTGCCTTCCAGAGGCAAGACTGCGCGCACCTGCACTTCGACGACATCGTTGTTCATGACAGCAGAACTAAAACCGCCTGCGGGCGGATGGCAAGACGTGCGCGATGGTTTTTATGTCATGATCGGCGCGCCAGCGAGGCCGAGCTCAAGATAGCGCCGCGAGACTTCGATATACTTGAGCGCCAGCCGCGCGTTCGCCGTGCGCTCCTCAGGCGTCAGCACACGCACGACGCGGGCGGGCGAGCCCACCACCAGCGACCCCTCGGGGACAACCATGCCCTTCGTCACTAGAGCTCCGGCGGCGATGATGCTGCGTGGGCCAATCTGCGCGCCATCTAGGATGATCGCGCCCATGCCCACGAGCACCTCGTCACCCACGGCACAGGCATGGACGACCGCACGGTGCCCCACCGTCACGCGCTCGCCTAGCACGCAGGCATGGTCGTCACTCACATGCAGCACCGTGCCGTCTTGCACATTGCTCTGCGCACCCACGATGATGTGGTTAATGTCCCCGCGCAGTACCGCGCCATACCATGCACTGGACTGCGCACCCATCTCGACAGCTCCGACCACAATAGCACCCGGTGCCACAAACACACCCGCGCCGAGCACGGGCCTGACGCCGGGTAGAAGAAAATTTTTCAGCAGGCTCATTTGTTTCGATGCTTTTTATGATTGAGTAAAGAAGCCGGGCAGTTCATAAAAAAGCCCCTCCGCCGCATCCTGGAACAGACCCAGGTTCAAGCCAACCACGAATCCCGCAAACCTCATGAACAAAGCACAACTCATCGACGAAGTTCAAAGAATCCTCGGGGGCGAGACGTCAAAACGTGTCGCCTCAGAGTCACTCGATGCCGTCCTCACCGCCATCACCAACGGCTTAAAAACCGGCCCCGTACAACTGGTCGGCTTCGGCACCTTCAAACCCGTGGATCGCAAGGCGCGCATGGGCCGCAACCCGAAGACGAAGGAGCCTGTCGAGATCAAAGCGTCGAGAACCGTGCGCTTCACGGCCTCCTCGGCGTTGAAGACTACTTATTGACGCAGAGTCCGCCCTCAGGCCGCGCTTCGTTCTGCGGAGCGCGGCTTTTTCATTCAATCCTTGAGCTCCTGCTCCATGCGCTCGCTGAGCCACTGCTTGATCATGCTCTGGTAGTTCAGGTAACGGCGGCGCGCCACACGCTTGATGCGGCTGAGCATGCGTGGATCAAATCGCAATGTGATGGTGGTGGACTCACGCACATCCGCGCGGTGGATGGATGCCTGCATCAGCCGGGGGTCGAGTTGATGCGCCGTCCAGAAGCGGGCCTCCGCATCATCAGACTCAAAGGCGGGCACCTCTTTCCAGGTGCGGACGGGTTTCAGGTCGGCGGGCGTGGTTTCCATGGGTATGCAAGGGTGGGCTCAAATATCCTCCGCCTTCTTGCGCTCGAAGAAGTCATGCTCCCCAGGCGTCATCAGGCGCGCATAAACGACACGGTAGCGCTTCCCGTCCGTCCAGAAAACGCTGAAGACTGATTTACCCTGGAGCGACTTGCCCAGGTTGTAGTAGCGGGCCTCTGCGTCATCACTCTGGCCATCTGGCAGCAGCTTGATCGAAAACGGATCCTCAAACGACTCCTCGATGTCCCTTGGCGGAAGTTGCGTCAGGTCAAAAGAAGCGCCGATCCAGTCGAAGTCCATGAGTGCAGTCGTGGTGGGGTTATTTCCGATATTCGATCAGTTCTATCTCATATCCCTCTGGAGCGTCAATAAAGGCGAACACGCCACTGGAGCTCTGCGTGGGGCCATCTGAGAGCGGAAACCCCAGCGCGGCGGAGTGTTTCGCGAAGTCCTCGATGCTCTCCACCTCGAAGGCAAGGTGTGTCAGGTCGCTGCAAAACGACACCTGACCGCTGGCGGGATAGCTGCAAATCTCGATGAGCTCGTCGCTGTTCGGCGTCTGTAAAAAGACCAGTTCCGAGCCGCGCGGTGACTTGTGCCGGCGCACCTCCTTCAGGCCGAGCACCTGCGTGTAAAAGTTCACCGTCTTTTCGAGATCATTCACCCGGTAGCGGGTGTGGAGGAGTTTCTTGACCATGACGGCACCTTCATGCCACAGCCTGCCCACCGAGGCAAATGATCCTCCTTGCGGCAGAAAACTTGATCTTGCGTTGATCGTCCCGTTAAATCATCGCGCATGATTCCCATCAATCTCAAAGGCAAAGTCGCCCTCATCACCGGCGCGTCACAAGGCATCGGCGCACAGGTCGCCAGGACGTTTCACCAGGCAGGTGCCAGTGTCGTGCTCAATCACCTCGGCACACCCGGAACGACGGCGGACGCCCAGAAGCTCGCCGACGAGCTCAATCTCGCCCGCACTGATAGCGCCAGCATCATCGCCGCCGATGTGGCGCAGCCAGAGCAGGTCAAAATCATGATGGGCGACATCCAGGCGCGTCACGGCGGCCTTGATTTCCTCGTCAACAACGCCGCTATCATCAAAGACCGCACCATCGCGAAGATGGGACTCGATGAATGGGACGCCGTCATCGACGTGAACCTCTCCGGCGTGTTTTACTGCTGCAAATACGCGCTCGAAATCATGCGTGACCACGGGGCCATCGTCAGCTTCGGCAGTATCGCGGCGATCCAGGGCTTCTTCGGTCAGGCGAACTACGCCGCCGCGAAGTCCGGCGTCCAGTCCATGATGCGCGTCCTCAGTCGTGAGGCCGCACGCAAGCAGATCCGCGCCAACGCCATCGCTCCCGGCGTCATCGACACCGCGATGGCCGCCACGATTCCGCAGAATGTGCGCGACGAGATGATCAAAAACGTCCCCCTCGCCCGCTTCGGCACCACGGAGGAAGTCGCAAATGTGGTTCTCTTCCTGTGCTCACCACTCGCCAGCTATGTGACGGGCCAGACCATCGAAATCAACGGTGGCTGGAGAGGCTGAGACTCGGGTTGCCTAGCCTATGAAAGGCATTAGCTTCACCACATGACAGCGACTGTTCCAAATCCATTGGCCGAGATGCCGGCTTTCGTCACTTCAGACGAAGCACGGCTGCTCATGGCGGTGAAACTTTATGAAACACACCGTGTCACGCTCGGTCAGGCGGCGATGATGACGGGGTACTCCAAACGCGGTTTCATGGATGTGCTGGGCCAGCACGGCGTGAGCGTGGCGGACTATCCTGCGGCGGAACTTGCGGAAGAGATCGCATGGTGAAGGAAGCGGCAGTTCTCGACAGCGCCTGCCTCATCGGGCTTGAACGCATCGGTCGGCTGGATCTGCTGTCGGCACTCTTGTTCCCTATTCTGGCTCCACCGGCTGTCCGCACAGAGTTTGGTGACTGCCCCTCATGGCTGACCATCGAAAAGCCGCTGGACCAGGGCATGGTTGCCGCGCTGCGAATCAACGTCGATCCAGGAGAAGCTGAGGCCATTGCCCTGGCTTATGAGAAAGACATGCGCATCATTCTGGATGATCGAAAGGCACGCGAGGTCGCGCACCGGCTTGGCTTGAAGGTCACCGGCACCGTGGGATTGCTGGTGAAAGCAAGGCAGGAAGGCATCCTTTCCTCCATCCGACCGCTGCTCGATGATTTGAATGCGAACAGCTTTCGCATCGCTGCCGGACTGCGAGCCGAGGCGCTGCGTCTGGTGGGCGAATGACCCACAATCGAGACGATTTTCCATGCGTTCTCCAGCCATCATCACCACCGCTGACGAAGCCGTCGCCGCGATTCCGAGCGGTGCCACGGTGGCAGTCAGCGGCTTTGTCGGCGCAGGCCACCCGGAGATGGTCACTGCGGCGTTGGAGCGCCGGTTTCTGCAAACCGGCACGCCACGCGACCTCACGCTGTTCTACTGCGCCGGCCAGGGAGACAGGCTGGAGCGTGGGCTGAACCACCTCGCGCATCGCGGGCTGCTCAAACGCATCGTCGGCGGACATTGGAACCTCGCGCCGAAGCTCGGGGAGCTCGCCCTCGCCAATGAAGTCGAAGCCTACAACCTGCCGCAGGGTGTGATGTGCGTGCTGACGCGCGAGATCGCGGCGAAACGGCCCGGATTGATCACCAAAGTCGGCCTGAACACCTTCATCGACCCCGTCCACACCGGCGGACGCATGAATGAGCGCACCACCGAGCCGCTCGTCGAACGCATCGAAATCGGCGGCGAGATCTGGCTGCGCTACAAGCCGATGCCGATCCATGTCGCGCTCATCCGTGCGACGTATGCCGACCACGGCGGCAATCTCAGCATGGAGTGCGAAGGCTTGATCAGCGAGGTGTTACCGATGGCACAGGCGGCAAAGAACCACGGCGGCATCGTCATCGCGCAGGTCGAAAGCGTCGTGGACCAACTGCCCGATCCCAAATCCGTGCGCGTGCCGGGCATCCTCGTCGATTACCTCGTCACCTCCTCGGGCGTGCAGCACGACCAGACTTTCGGCGAAGTCTTCAATGAGGACTTCGTCGTCTCCGGCGACGGCAGCTTCGAGCTGCCTGTCATGCCTGACTCGGAGCGCAAGCGCATCGGCGCACGCGCCTTGCGTGAGATTCGCAGGGGCGACATCGTCAACCTCGGCATCGGCCTCCCCGAAGCCGTGGCGATGGTCGCGGCAGAAACAGGACGCTTGCAGGAATTCACGCTCACCATCGAAAGCGGCCCCACCGGCGGCGTGCCCGCGTCAGGCCTCAGCTTCGGGTGCAGTCATTTTCCTGAGGCGATCATCGACCAGCCGTCGCAATTCGACTTCTACGACGGCGGTGGGATCGACATCGGCGTGCTAGGCGCAGTGGAGATCGACGCCGAAGGCAGCGTGAATGTCGCCAGCTTCGCCGGACGCTTCGCCGGCGTCGGCGGTTTTGTGAACATCACCACCAGCGCCCGCCGCCTTGTGTTCTGCTGCACCTTCCAAGCGAAGGGAAACGCCAAGTTCGTGAAGAACATCCAGCATGTGTGCTTCCACGGCCCCACCGCGCTGAAAAACGGCCAGCAAGTCATCTACGTCACGGAGCGCGCCGTGTTTGAGCTCACGCCCGACGGCTTGCGCCTCATCGAAATCGCTGCCGGACTCGATTTGCAGCGTGACGTGCTCAATCTGATGCAATTCACACCACTGCTCGCCGAAACCATCGCCACCATCCCATGAAGCCTGTTTACATCATCGAAGCCAAGCGCACCCCCATCGGCCGGTTCGGCGGCGGATTGAAAACACTCACCGCCGCAGAACTCGGTCATGGACTCGGCGAAGCGATGCTGCCGCAGAACCTGCGCCCGCACATCCAGCAGGTCATTCTCGGCCAGGTGTTGCAAGCAGGCGCGGGCATGAACGTGGCACGTCAGATCGGCCTCAAGCTCGGCCTGCCTCAGGAAGTGCCCGCCTTCACCGTGAACATGGCCTGCGGCTCATCATTGAAGGCTGTGGCACTCGCCGCATCTGCCATTGCGAGTGGCGAAAGCGACCTCATCCTCGCCGGTGGTGTCGAATCCATGAGCCGCGCCCCGCATTACGCGATGGATTTGCGCTTCGGCAAAAAGCTCGGCGATTCATCGCTCCAGGACGCGATGTTCGTCGATGGCCTGACCGATCCGCTGCTCAAAATCGGCATGGGAGAGACAGCGGAGCGCATCGCCGACAAACACGGCATCACACGCGCCGATCAGGACGCCTTCGCCGCGCTCAGCCAGAGCCGCGTCGCGGCCAGTCGTGCTGCTTTGAGCCGCGAAATCATCCCTGCGGGTGATTTGACTGAAGACGAGCATCCACGCGCCGACACCACCGTCGAATCGCTCGAGAAGTTGAAGCCCGCCTTCCGCAAAACCGGCACCGTGACCGCCGGAAACGCCTCCGGCATCAACGACGGCGCTGCCTTGGTGCTCGTGGCCGGCGAAGAGGCTGTTTCGCGTCATGGTTTGAAACCGCGCGCCCGCATCATCGCCAGTGCCGCCGTCGGTTGCGATCCTGCCGTGATGGGCCTCGGCCCCGTCGGCGCGATCCGCAAAGTCTGCACACTGACCGGCTGGAAACTCGGTGAAGTCGATGTCATCGAAATCAACGAAGCCTTTGCCGCACAAACCATCGGCTGCGTGAAGGAACTCGACCTCGACACCGCCAAGTTAAACCCTCGCGGCGGTGCCATCGCCCTCGGACATCCCATCGGTGCCAGCGGAGCGCGCGTGCTTGTCACGCTGCTGCATCACCTCGAGGATCACGACTTGAAACGCGGCATCGCCAGCCTCTGCATCGGCGGCGGGATGGGCATCGCGATGGCGGTGGAAACAGCGCAAGCTGATTGACTGGCAGGACATCGTATGATCGACTCTGCCAAGGCCATTTCAACGCAGAGCATCGAGGCGAGCGCAAAATTTGACGAGATTCGTCAATCTTACGAGTGCCACGATCACCAGCATGCGGTTGCCGTTCTCACGCTCGATTTTCCCGAGTTATTCATCGAGATTTGCGATGTGCTTCTAACCTTTCACATCCTGGTGGATGAGATCAAGGCACCCGGGGCAACGAAAGCGCCATCCCAAAGAAAGTTGCCGAATTGCTGCGCCCCAAAGGCTGGATTGAGAGGAAATTGGAGGTCAAGCAAGTGGTAGATGACATCACCATCTCCGTGGACACCCACAAAGTCGATTTCGTGAAAGGCGAGGTGGCTTTCGATCTGGAATGGAACAGCAAGGACCAAACTTTTGACCGTGATTTGCTGGCTTTCAAAGCCTTCTTCGAATACAAGAAGATTGCAGTCGCGGTATTGCTCACACGATCCACTTCACTTGAGAAGTTTTTCAAGGAGCTAGGCAAATATCAGGATGAGAGAACCGGCGAGACAAAGGCTTACAAAGGCAAATTCGGAGCCTCGACCACGCACATCGACAAGCTGCTCCCGCGCCTCGTTGCCGGACGTAGTGCTGGCTGCCCCGTGCTTGCCATTGCAATCACCAGCAAACAAATCGAGTCATGAACAACATCGTCCAAATACCGGAGGTCAGCGCCGCCGCAGATCTTGAGAGAAAAGTCCGGGGTCCGTATGCCACCATTCTCGCGGATCCACCGTGGCAGTTCCAAAATCGTACAGGCAAGATGGCTCCAGAACATCGCCGGCTGCTGCGCTACCCAACGATGGAACTCCAAGAAATCATGGATTTGCCAATCTCCCAATTGGCGGCGCGACAAAGCCATCTCTACCTCTGGGTTCCCAATGCGCTGTTACAGGAAGGACTCCGTGTGATGGCTGCATGGGGGTTCACCTACAAGTCCAATCTCGTCTGGTACAAGATTCGTAAAGATAGAGGTCCGGATGGACGCGGGGTTGGCTTTTACTTCCGCAACGTGACCAAACTCATCCTGTTCGGAGTGAAGGGCAGCATGCGCACGCTTCCTCCGGGCCGAACGTAGGTGAACCTGCTTTCCACACACAAGCGTGAACACTCT
Source organism: uncultured Prosthecobacter sp. (assembly GCA_964421275.1). GTDB lineage: Bacteria > Verrucomicrobiota > Verrucomicrobiia > Verrucomicrobiales > Verrucomicrobiaceae > Prosthecobacter. Next base: position 139,374 of record CAYQWE010000003.1, on the reverse strand, counting down.
CGCAAACCGGACGAGATTTACGACTTGGTCGAATCGTGCTCACCAGGCCCTTATCTTGAGCTTTTTGCACGATTCCGTCGCCCTGGATGGAACCAGTGGGGCAACGAGGATGTCGAAACCAACTCGTTGCACGATGTGGCACACCGAACTGGACACATTGACCCGCAGCTCCGGCTCTTGGAATCTCCAGCAGCCTACAAAGCCAGAAAGAAGAAGGTTCATCCGGGAAGTGGCTGCGGTATTCCCAGATCTCCCTGCTGCTTCCGCAGCCCGCCGAAGGTGTGCGCGGGCCGTGGCGGCGATGGAGGCATGATCTGCATGGCACCATGCCTGCCAAAATTCCGGGATGAAGCAAAAATAAAACCGCCTCCGACGGCGTGGGCCGAGGGAGGCGGTGTGAGGGGTGGCGCGGGCGGCTTACGCAGCTTCCTCGTCCACGGCGGGAAGCTGGGGCTTCTCGGTCTCGTGGAGGTCGAAGTTGCGGTTGCTGATGAAGCCGGTACCTGCGGGGATGAGGTGCCCCATGATGACGTTTTCCTTGAAGCCGCGCAGGAGGTCGGACTTGGCGAGGGTGGCGGCTTCGGTGAGGACACGGGTGGTGTCCTGGAAAGAGGCGGCGGAGATGAAGGATTCGGTCTCGATGGAGGCCTTGGTGATGCCGAGAAGCACCGGCTCAGCCTCGGCGGGCTTGCCGCCTTCCTCGGAGACGCGGGCGTTTTCCTTCTCGAACTCGGTGCGGTCGATCTGATCTCCCCAGAGGAAGTCGGAGTCGCCCGGATCGGTGATCTTCACCTTGCGGAGCATCTGACGGATGATGATTTCGACGTGCTTGTCGTTGATCTCCACGCCCTGGGCGCGGTACACTTCCTGCACTTCGTTGACGAGGTGCTCGCGAAGGGCCTGCGGGCCGAGGATTTCGAGGAGGTCATGCGGGACGACGGGGCCGTCGGTGATCTGGTCGCCCTTGCCGATGTGGTCGCCGTTGAAGACGAGGATGTGCTTCGAGCGGGGAATGAGGTGCTCCTCCTGCTGACCGGTCTTCGGATCGGTGACGATGACGCGGCGCTTGCCGCGGACGAGGCCGCCGATCTCGACAGTGCCGTCGATACGGGCGATCTCGCAGGCGTCCTTGGGCTTGCGGGCTTCGAAGAGCTCGGCAACGCGCGGCAGACCGCCGGTGATGTCCTTGGTCTTGCTGGCCTTTCGCGGCGTCTTGGCGATGGTGGTGCCGGCCTCGACCTTCTCGTTGTTCTTCACGGCAAGGTGGGCACCTGCGGGGATGGTGTAGCTGGCGAGAACCTCGTGTGTCTTCGGATCAGTGACGACGACCTGCGGGTGGAGGTCTTCCTTGTGCTCGATGACGACGGTTTCCTCGTTGCCGGTGGACTCGTTTTTCTCCTTGGTGATGGTGATGCCGGAGATCATGTCACGGAATTCCAGCTTGCCGGCTTTCTCGGTGATGATGGGCATGTTGTAAGGATCCCACTCGACGATTTTTTCGCCTTTCTTGACGTGGGAGCCTTCGGCCTTGGCAATGACGGCACCGAGGACGAGTTTGTGGCTTTCGAGTTCGCGACCGTCGTCATCATAGATGCCGAGGGTGCCGTTTTTGGTGAGGGCGATCCAATTGCCTTCAACGGTCTGCACGGTGCGTGCCTCGGAGATGCGGAGGGTGCCGGCGTTCTTGGTGACGATGAAGGGCTGCTTGAAGGCGCTCATGGCGGCACCGCCGGTGTGGAAGGTGCGCATGGTGAGCTGGGTGCCGGGCTCGCCGATGGACTGTGCGGCGACGATGCCGACGGCCTCGCCAATCTTGGCAAGCCTCTGTGTGCCGAGGTGCAGGCCGTAGCATTTGGCGCAACAGCCGCGCTTGCTCTCGCAGGTGAGGACGGAGCGGATCTTCAGCTTCTCGACGCCGATCTTCGTGAGGTGATTGGCCTCTTTCTCGGTGACGAGCTGACCGACTTTGATGATGGTGCTCTTGTCCACGGGGTCATGGACGGTCTCACAACTGGTGCGGCCATAGACGCGGGTCTTGAGGTCCACGATCTCTTCATCCCCCTGGTAGATGGAGGAGAGGGTGATGCCGTTGACGGTGCCGCAGTCTTCTTCGGTGACGATGACGTCCTGGGACACATCGACGAGCTTGCGGGTCATGTAACCGGAGTCGGCGGTCTTCAGCGCGGTGTCGGCGAGGCCTTTGCGTGCGCCGTGGGTGGAGATGAAGTACTCCAGCACGGAGAGACCTTCGCGGAAGTTCGAGATGATGGGGCGCTCGATGATCTCGCCAGAGGGCTTGGCCATGAGGCCGCGCATGCCGGCGAGCTGCTTGATCTGGGTGCGGTTGCCACGGGCACCGGAGGTGACCATGACGTAGAGCGGGTTGTGGTGCTTCCTGCCGTCGTTATGCTCGATGGTGCGGAAGAGTTCGTTGGTGACCTGCTCGCCGACCTGGGTCCAGATGTCGATGATTTTCTGGTAGCGCTCGCCTTGGGTGATGATGCCGCGGCGGTGCTGCTTGTCCACTTCCTCGATGTCCTTGTAAGCCTTGTCCACGCCGGCTTTCTTCGCCTCGGGGATGACCATGTCGGTGATGCCGATGGAGCAACCGGAGCGGGTGGCCTCGCGGAAGCCGAGCTGCTTGAGGCGGTCAAGGGCGGCGACGGTCTCCTTCTGGCCGACGGTCTGGAAGCAGCGCCAGATGATGTCTGAGAGCTGTTTCTTGCCGACGGTGGTGTTGATGAAGCCGAGGCCTTCGGGCCAGACTTCGTTGAAGAGCACGCGACCGGCGGTGGTCTCGATCACGATTTTCGAAGGGTCGCCATACGGGCGCTTCGGCAGGGCGTGGTCGGGGTTGCGGAAACGGATCTTGTCGTTCACGGCCATGCCGCCTTCGGCGATGGCGAACTCGATCTCGGAGACGTCGTTGAACATCGGCACGCGGCCTTCGACGTCGCCTTTCTTGAGCTTGGGTTCCTGGTTGGGGAACTCACGCAGGTAGGTGAGGAAATAGCAGCCGAGCGGGATGTCTTGGCTGGGGTTGAGCACGGGCTTGCCAGAGGCAGGGCTGAACAGGTTGTTCGGCGCAAGCATGAGCAGGCGGGCCTCCATCTGGGCCTCGATGGAGAGGGGGACGTGGACGGCCATTTGGTCGCCGTCGAAGTCGGCGTTGTAGGCCGTGCAGACGAGCGGATGGACGCGGATGGCCTCGCCTTCGATGAGCTTCGGCTCGAAGGCCTGGATGGAGAGGCGGTGGAGCGTGGGGGCGCGGTTGAGGAGGACGGGGTGGCCCTTGGTGACTTCATCGAGGATGTCCCACACTTCGGGGGTGCGGCGCTCGATCATCTTCTTCGCACTGCGGACGGTGTGGACGAGGCCCATCTCCTTCAAGCGGCGGATGATGAAGGGCTCGAACAGGACGAGCGCCATCTTCTTCGGCAGACCGCACTGGTGGAGGCCGAGGTCCGGGCCGATGACGATGACGGAGCGGCCGGAGTAGTCCACGCGCTTGCCGAGCAGGTTCTGGCGGAAGCGTCCGGACTTGCCCTTGAGCATGTCGGACATGGATTTGAGCGGACGGTTGCCCGCGCCAGTGACAGGGCGGCCATGACGTCCGTTGTCGAACAACGCATCGACGGCTTCCTGGAGCATGCGCTTCTCGTTGCGGATGATGACATCCGGTGTGCGGAGCTGGAGGAGGTTTTTGAGGCGGTTGTTGCGGTTGATGACGCGACGATAGAGGTCGTTGAGGTCGGAGGTGGCGAAGCGGCCGCCTTCGAGCGGGACGAGCGGGCGGAGATCCGGCGGGATGACGGGCAGCACCTCAAGGATCATCCATTCCGGACGGCTGTGACTCCCGGCGAAGCCCTGGCAGAGCTTCAGTCGTTTGGCGAGCTTCTTGCGGATCTGCTTAGAGCGGGTCTTGCCCATGGCTTCCTCGAGCTCTTTGATGAGTTCGGGGAGGTTGATCTGGGAGAAGATGTCACGGATGGCCTGGGCACCCATGCCGACCTTGAAGGCGTCAGCACCGTACTGTTCCTCGGCCTCGCGGAGGTCCACTTCGGTAAGGAGTTGGCCACGCTGCAACGGTGTGCTGCCCGGATCGATGACCATGTAGTCCTCATAGTAGATCACGCGCTCCAAGGAGCGGGCGGTCATGTCGAGCATGAGGCCGATGCGGGAGGGCATGCACTTGTAGAACCAGATGTGCGTCACTGGCACGGCGAGCTCGATGTGGCCCATGCGCTCGCGGCGCACGCGGGAGAGGGTCACTTCGACGCCACAGCGGTCGCAAACGACGCCCTTGTGCTTGATGCGCTTGTATTTGCCGCAAGCGCACTCCCAGTCGCGGGTGGGGCCGAAGATGCGCTCACAGAAGAGGCCGCCTTTCTCAGGCTTGAAGGTGCGGTAATTGATGGTCTCGGGATTTTTGACTTCCCCGGAGGACCAGGAGCGGACACGGTCCGCCGAGGCGATGCAGATCGACACATAGTCGAAGTCCTCGCCTTGATTCTGCTCCCCGAAGATTTCTTTCAAGCTCACGTCAGCATTCATGATGGGTGGAAGATGCGTTGTTGGATTATGGTTTCTGGGGAGGCGGCATTAGGCCGCCGAGGTGGCGAAGCTTTCGAGGGCTTCTGCGTCAGGGTTGGACTGCGAACGCTTGTGGACTTTCACATCAAGGCCGAGGGACTGCATTTCTTTGATGAGCACGTTGAAGGACTCCGGCGTGCCGGCTTCGAGGGCGTGGTCGCCTTTGACAATCTGCTCATAGATGCGTGTGCGACCCTGCACGTCGTCGGACTTCACGGTGAGGAGCTCCTGCAGCGTGTAGGCCGCGCCGTAAGCTTCGAGCGCCCACACCTCCATTTCACCGAAGCGCTGGCCGCCATACTGGGCCTTGCCGCCCAGGGGCTGCTGCGTGACGAGCGAGTAGGGCCCGACCGCACGAGCGTGGATCTTGTCGGCGACAAGGTGTCCGAGCTTCAGCATGTAGATGTAACCGACGACGACGTCGAGGTTGAAGGCGTCACCCGTGCGTCCGTCGAAGAGCTTCGACTTGCCGTTGAGGCCCATCCACTCGTAGCCGGGGACTTTCTTGGCCTCCTTGATGTAGTCCATGATCTTCGACTCAGGGATGCCGTCGAAGACCGGTGTGGCTATTTTCAGACCGAGCGCCTTGGCGGCGAGACCGAGGTGAGTCTCGAGCACCTGGCCCACGTTCATGCGAGAGGGCACGCCCAGCGGGTTGAGCACGATGTCCACCGGCACGCCGTTTTCGAGGAACGGCATGTCTTCTTCTGGAACGATGTTGGCGACGATGCCCTTGTTGCCGTGACGCCCGGCCATCTTGTCCCCGACGGAAAGCTTGCGCTTGCTGGCGAGGAAGACGCGCACCTGCTTGACCACGCCGGTATCGGCGGTGTCTTCGCTGCTCTCGATCTTGTCGAGGTTGCGCTCACGCTCCATGTCGGCGTCACTGAACTTCTGTTCGAAGGTCTGGATGATGTCGAAGATTTTGTTGCGGATCGGACTCGGGTCGATCTCGATGGTGTCGTAGCTCTCGGCGACATGACGGAGCATCGTCTTGGTGATCTTCTTGTTCGCGGCGACGAGCGGTTCGCCGGTCTGACCGTTTACGATGTCGAGCGGGATCTTCTCGTTGAGCAAGATGTCACTGAGACGATCAGTGAGCTGCTCGGTGAGGTCTTCCTTCTTCGCACGGTAGTCCTCCTCGATCTGCTTGATGTGCTTCTTGTACTCGGAGGGGGAGAGCTTCTCCTTCTCGGAGTCCGCGCCAGCGCCGCGCTGGGAGACACGAACGTCCATGATGATGCCAGTGCAGCCGGAGGGGACGCGCAAGGAGGTATCCTTCACGTCGGCGGCCTTTTCGCCGAAAATGGCGCGCAAGAGGCGCTCCTCAGGGGCGAGCTCTGTCTCGGACTTCGGCGTGATCTTGCCGACAAGGATATCGCCAGGCTTCACTTCCGCGCCGATGCGCACGACGCCCTGGGCATCGAGGTTCTTGAGAGCCTCGTCGCCGACGTTGGGAATGTCGCGCGTGATTTCTTCAGGCCCGAGCTTGGTGTCGCGGGCGATGACTTCAAAGTCCTCAATATGGATGGAGGTGTAGATGTCCTCCTTCACGACTCGGCGGCTGATGGTGATGGCGTCCTCGAAGTTGTAGCCGTTCCAGGGCATGAAGGCGACGAGCATGTTCTTGCCGATGGCGAGTTCGCCCTGATCCGTGCAAGGACCGTCGGCGATGACGTCCCCTTTTTTGATTTTCTGACCGCGCTTCACCAGCGGCTGCTGATTGATGCAGGTGCCAGCGTTGCTGCGTCCGAACTTGCGCAGTGGGTAAACGAAGGTGCCCTTGTCCTCGTCGGTGGTGACCGACTTGAGCGGGTTCTCAAGGAATTTCTCGTCTTTGACAGGTAGGCTGCCGTCCTTGGTGATGATGATGACATCAGCAGTCGCGGCAGCAACGGTGCCGCTTGCGTCAGCGACGATTACGGAGCGTGAGTCACGCGCGGCCTTGCCCTCCATGCCGGTGCCGACAAGCGGGGACTCGCCTTCGAGAAGCGGGACGCCCTGGCGCTGCATGTTCGAACCCATGAGGGCGCGGTTGGCGTCATCGTGCTCAAGGAAAGGAATGAGCGCGGCGGCGACGGAGACGAGTTGCTTGGGTGAGACATCCATCAGCGTGACGATGGAAGGCTCGACTTCGATGAACTCCCCGCGGTAACGCACGGTCACTTTGTTGTTCTTGAAGCGGCCATTGTCGTCGATCGGATTGTTCGACTGGGCGATGTAGTGGTTCTCCTCCTGGTCGGCGGTCAAGTATTCGATCTTCTCCGCGACGCGACCGTCTTTCACAGGACGATACGGTGTCTCGATGAAGCCGAACTCATTGATGCGGGCGTAGGAGCCGAGGGAATTGATCAGGCCGATGTTCGGGCCTTCAGGAGTCTCAATCGGGCAGATGCGGCCGTAGTGGGACGGATGCACGTCACGCACTTCGAAGCCGGCACGGTCGCGATTCAGGCCGCCTGGGCCGAGAGCGGAGAGACGGCGCTTGTGCGTCAGTTCAGCCAGAGGGTTGATCTGGTCCATGAACTGGGAGAGCTGGCTGCGACCGAAGAAGTCGCGCACGACGGCGGAAAGCGCCTTCGGATTGACGAGCTTCGCGGGAGTCATGGTGTCCATGTTCACGTCGAACAGGGTCATGCGCTCCTTCACCAGGCGCTCGGTGCGGGAAAGGCCGACACGGCACTGGTTGGCGAGGAGCTCACCGACAGCACGCACGCGGCGGGAGCCGAGATGGTCGATATCGTCAAGGATGCCCTTACCCTCGCGGAGCAGGAAGAGGTAGCTGAGCGCGGAGACGACGTCCTCAGCAGTGAGGATGCGCATCTCGGTATCCACCTTGAGGGTGAGCTTCTGGTTGATCTTGTAACGGCCGACACGGGTGAGGTCGTAACGCTTCGGATCGAAGAACAAGCGCTTCACAAGCGCACGGGCGTTTGGTGTGGTGGGCGGGTCTCCCGGACGTAGGCGGCGGTAGATTTCCTTGAGCGCCTCCTCTTCATCACGCGCGGTGTCCTTGCGCAGGGAGGTGATGAGCAGGTCCTCTGGCGAGGCGGAGACAACTTTGATGGACTTGTGGCCGAGCTGGATGAGCTGGCGGACGACGCCCTGTGTGAGAGGCTCGTAGGCGCGAGCGACGATGAGTTCGCCGTCAAGGATGTCCTTGAAGAGAATCTTGCTGGCCAGATCCTCTTCGGAGAGACCGTCTTTGAGCTTCAGGTCCTGGATCTCATAGAAGAGCTTGAGGATATCTTCGTCGTGCGGATAACCGATCACACGCAACAGCGTGGTAGCGAGGAACTTGCGGCGGCGGCGGCGGCGGTCGAGATAGACGTAGAGCAGGTCGTTGGTGTCGAACTGCACTTCCAGCCAGGTGCCGCGGTCGGGGATGATGCGGAAGCCGTGCAACCAGCGACCGTTGAGGTGCTGCGTGGTCTCAAAGCAGATGCCGGGAGAGCGGTGAAGCTGGGAGACGACGACGCGCTCCGCACCGTTGATGACGAAGGTGCCGCGTACGGTCATGAGCGGGATTTCGCCCATGTACACACGTTCCTGCTTCGCTCCCTGCTCGTCCTTGAGCTCGTAGGTGACGTAAAGCGGTGCGGAGTAAGTCTCGGCGTCGTGGATGGCCTCCAGCGAATTGAGTTTAGGGTCGCCGATCTCGTACATGACGAAGTCGAGCGTCATCTTCTCGTCGTAGCTGGTGATCGGGAAAACCTCGCGGAACACGGCCTGCAGGCCGACGTCTTTGCGCTTCGAGGGCAGGATGTTCTTCTGGAGAAACTCCTCGTAAGAGCGGAGCTGGATCTCGATGAGGTTTGGCGGCTCGGCTACTTCGTGGATTTTGCCAAAGTTGGTGCGCTGGGACATAAGGCAGTGATGAGGACGGTTAGAGGGCGGGGGGCGGGGGCACAGGCGCGGAGCCGGGAGACTCCACGTTTGCACTCAATCCGACTGGCTAAGGGCGCAGAGCCCATGGGCGGTCGTTTTGAGTGCGAAAACGAAGCAGCCAGAGACCGGGCGGGAGCCAGATCTCAGGCTAAAAATCAGGTGCGGCAACGCCTGGTATCCGCGAGTAACCCCGGAACCGAGACCGGAGCCTCGGAGGTTCTGGGTTTCACGGATGAGCGAAGGCATGCGATGAGCGAAAGCGGACGGGGAATGAGTGACTGGCGGGGGACTCCGGACCGCGTGGTGCTGCTGGTTGAGGGCCGCACCACGCGGCAAAGAGCCAGGAGGAACTGAGGGATTACTTGATCTCGACTTTGGCACCGGCGGCCTCGAGCTTCTTCTTGACCTCTTCGGCCTCTTCCTTCTTCACGCCTTCCTTCAGCTTGGCACCGCCTTTTTCGACGAGTGCTTTGGCTTCAGCGAGGCCGAGTCCGGAGACGACGTTGCGGACTTCCTTGATGACGGCGATCTTGTTCGCGCCACCATCAATAAGGATCACGTCGAACTCGGTCTTCTCTTCGGCAGCAGGAGCAGCGGCTCCACCACCAGCGCCACCAGCGGCGGCGACAGGAGCGGCGGCGCTCACGCCCCACTTTTCTTCGAGGGTTTTGACGAGTTCAGAGACTTCGAGGACGGTCAAGCCGCTCAGTTCTTCAACGATTTTATTCAGGTCAGCCATGTTGGTATGTCGGTGTCGCCGCTTTCCGAAGCATCGGATGATTTAAGAGCAAAAGCTTCTGCCCCGGCGAGGAACCATTGGGTGTTTGTGTGTTCAGGCCGTGTGACCGGCCATCTGATCAAATGGGTATGGGTAGGATGTCGTGGATTAAGCAGCCGGGGCTTCGGCGGGGGCACCATCCTTCTCAGCCTTGGCTTTGAGGGCGCGGGCGAGGGCGGAACCTGGGGCCTGGAGAACGCCGAGGAGCATCGAGTAGAGTGCTTCACGGGAGGGCAGGTCGGCGAGAGCCTTGATGGTAGCCACGTCGAGCAGCTTACCTTCGAGCACTCCTGCTTTCATGACGGGTCTCTCGAATTCAGCGGCGAAGTTTTTCATGATCTTCGCGGCGGCGAAGATTTCCTTCGTGCCGGTGACATAGGCGCTCTGGCCGGTCAGATGAGCGCTCAGATCTCCCGGATAGCCGGCCTTCTCAGCCGCCTTCTTCACGAGGTTGTTCTTGAACACATGGATCTCAGCACCCGCACCAGCGAGGCGCTTGCGCAGTTCGGCGAATTTATCAACGGTGAGGCCGGTGTAATCGACAACGAGGAGGAACGGGGACGCATTGACCCGCTTGAGCAGGTCCTCGATGAGCAGTGTCTTTTCAGCTTTCATGATTCAGTGCTATGAGGATTAGAGTTTGATGTACTTCGACACATCAATGCGCAGTGCCGGCGACATGGTGGCAGTGAGCGTGATGGTCTCGACGTAACGACCACGGGCTGACGCAGGCTTGGCACGCACGACAGCCTCGATCAGTGAATTCGCGTTTTCCGCGAGCTGCTTCGTCTCGAAGGATGCCTTGCCGACGGAGGCGGCGATGTTGCCATTCTTGTCGAGCTTGAAGTCAGCACGACCAGCCTTGACGGCCTTCACGGCGGCAGCGGTGTCGTCAGTGACGGTGCCTGTGCGCGGATTGGGCATCAAACCACGTGGGCCAAGCTGTTTACCAAGCTTGCGGACTTCATTCATCGCTGCCGGAGTGGCGATGGCGACATCGAAGTCGAGGAATCCTTCCTTCACCTTGGCGATGAGGTCCTCGTTGCCGACGATGTCGGCACCAGCGGCCTTGGCAGCGTCAGCAGCGCCGCCCTGGGCGAAGACGGCGACGCGCACGCTCTTGCCGGAGCCGTGGGGCAGTGGGCAGGTGCCGCGTACCATCTGGTCGCTCTTCTTCGGATCGACGCCCATGCGGAATGACAGGGTGACGGTTTGGTTGAACTTCGTGCCGGGGAGTTTGCGCAGGAGATCGGCCGCTTCTTCAAGCGTGAACGATTTTCCTGCCGGAACCATCTCGGCGGCTTTCTTGTAGCGTTTGCTTCTCTTTTGCATGGTGGGTGTGCAGTGGTGGCGAACGAGGGTGTTCTCCTGCTTGGGGTGGGGGATTATTCGGCGATTTCGATGCCCATCTGGCGGGCGGTGCCGGCCATGATGCGTGAGGCGCGTTCAAGGTCAGTGGTGTTGAGGTCAGCCAGCTTGAGCTTGGTGGCTTCAAGGAGCTGCGCCTTGGTGATCTTGGCGACTTTCTTCTTGTTGGCCTCACCGGAGCCGGAGGCGATGTTCGCGACCTTCTTGAGAAGATTGGACGCCGGGGGCTGCTTAGTGATGAAGGTGAATGACTTGTCCTTGTAAACAGTGATGACAGTGGGCAGCACGTCGCCGCCGAGCTTCTGGGTGACTGCATTGAACTCCTTGCAGAATGCCATGATGTTCACACCGGCCTGGCCTAGAGCGGGGCCGATGGGCGGTGCGGGATTGGCGGCACCCGCCTTGATCTGAAGCTTGATTTGTTTGACGATTTCCTTGGCCATGGTGTGTTTTTTCTTGCGTTGCTTGAGTTAAAAAATGTCCGGCAGGCTCATGCCTTCTCAACCTGCCAGTATTCGAGATCGACTGGTGTGGAGCGACCGAAAATGTTGACGGAGACGCGCAGCACGCCGCGCTCGGGGTCGATCTCCTCCACGGTGCCGGTCTGACTCTCAAACGGACCGTCGGCCACGCGCACGGTGTCGCCGAGATTGAAGGCGATCTTGGGCACGGCACCCTCGTCCTTATCACGGACCTGTGCGAGCATAGCCTCGACCTCCTTCGCACGCATCGGGATGGGGTGGTCCTTCGTGCCGGCGAAATTGAGGACGCCATCGGTTTCCCTCACGAAGTACCAGGTTCTGTCCACGAGGCGGTTGTGCTCGTCGAGTAGATGGCAGTTGGCGATGACGTAGCCTGGGAAAAACTTGCGGTTGCTCTCGCTGCGCTTGCCTTTCTTCACTTCGGCTACGCGCTCCATCGGGACGAGCACCTGATAGACGAAGTCGCCCATCTCCTCCTTCTCAATGCGGCGGAGCATGTTATCACGGACCTTCTGTTCGAGGCCGGAACGGACGTGGATGACAAACCACTGGTCGCGAGGTGCAGGAATGGCTCCCATATTAGCTGGGTTGGAGTGAGTTGGGGGAATGATTGTCACATGCCGAGCTTCTGGGCGGCCTCGAAGGCCCACTTGAAGCTGACATCGAAAGCAGCCACAAAAGCGCCCAGCAATACCATTGCGATGAAGACCACCACAGTGGACTCGTTCAACTGGCGATATTTGGCGAAGCCTTTTTCCTTGGGATCCCAGGGCCAAGTGGCTTTTTTGAGTTCAATAAAGACCTCGCCGAGATATTTGCGGATGCGACTCATGTGAAGCGTTTCGATTTTCTGCGGATGTGTTTCCGGGATTTTCGCTGGCAGGCCAGGAGGGACTCGAACCCCCAACCGACGGTTTTGGAGACCGCTACTCTACCAATTGAGCTACTGACCTGTGTGCGAAAGACGCTTCCCGGAATAGATAACGAATGAATAGCAGTTTGGCAAGTCCGCCGCCCGCCCCATCTCTTCATCAGAGACGAGACCACCGCCGGATCTGAAGCGCCAGACCCGGCGGGGCTCGAGACAAACGAACTGCGCGGACTTAGTCGAGGATGTCGGCGACACGGCCGGCACCCACGGTCTTGCCACCCTCACGGATAGCGAAACGGATGGTCTTTTCCATGGCGATGGGGGTGATGAGCTCGACTTCGATCGAGACGTTGTCACCGGGCATCACCATTTCCACGCCGTCAGGAAGCTTCACGCTGCCAGTCACGTCCGTGGTGCGGAAGTAGAACTGCGGGCGGTAGTTGTTGAAGAACGGGGTGTGGCGACCGCCTTCGTCCTTGGAGAGAACGTAAACCTCAGCTTTGAACTTCTTGTGCGGGGTGACGGAGCCGGGCTTGGCGATGACCTGGCCGCGCTCGATGTCTGTCTTCTTCGTGCCGCGAAGCAGAAGGCCCACGTTGTCGCCTGCACGACCTTCGTCGAGCAGCTTGCGGAACATTTCGATGTCCGTGACGGTGGTTTTGGCAGTCGGCCGAATGCCGATGATCTCGACTTCGGACATCTTCTTGATGATGCCACGCTCGACACGGCCGGTGCAGACGGTACCGCGACCTTCGATGGCGAACACATCTTCCACAGGCATGAGGAAGTCTTTGTCGATCGGGCGCTCAGGCAGCGGGATGTAGCTATCCACCGCTTCCATGAGTTTCATGATGTTGCCTTCATGATCAGCGTCGCCTTCCAACGCCTTGAGGGCAGAGCCCTTGACGATCGGGATGTCGTCACCTGGGAAGTCGTACTTGGAAAGGAGGTCACGCACTTCCATCTCGACGAGGTCGAGGAGTTCGGCGTCGTCCACCATGTCCACCTTGTTCATGAACACCACGAGGGCAGGAACACCAACCTGACGGGCAAGCAGGATGTGCTCACGAGTCTGGGGCATCGGGCCGTCAGCGGCAGACACAACGAGAATCGCACCGTCCATCTGCGCGGCACCGGTGATCATGTTCTTCACATAGTCGGCGTGGCCAGGGCAATCGACGTGCGCGTAGTGACGCTTGTCGGTCTCATACTCCACATGGGCGGTGTTGATCGTGATACCGCGTTCCTTTTCTTCAGGAGCTGCGTCGATCTGGTCGTAAGCACGCGCCTGGGCCATACCCTTCTTAGAAAGAACGGTCGTGATAGCGGCGGTGAGGGTGGTCTTGCCGTGGTCAACGTGGCCAATCGTGCCGATGTTGACGTGCGGCTTGTTGCGTTGGAATGCTTCTTTAGCCATGGAGTAGGGTTAGGTGAGGGGGGTGCGCTTGGGACTGTGTTCGTTTGTCGTGTTTCGAAGATCCCACCAAGTGCTGCCGCTGGAACTGGAGCTGTTAGAGGGACTTGAACCCTCGACCTCGTCCTTACCAAGGACGTGCTCTACCACTGAGCTATAACAGCAATTGATCCTGCGGCGGCCCTGTGAGAGACCTCCTCCTCTTTCGACAAGAAAACCGGGACATGAGAATCCCTTGAACTGGCGTCAAGAGACAATACGCCCCGGCTTTTTACCGAAAAAGTGGCGCGAAAGTAGGACGGGGGGCAGGTCTGTCAAAGGTTTATTTCATTCTTTGCGAAAGACCTGCTCGATTCGCGGCGTGGCCCTGAAACGGTCCATTCCATGCGCCCCCTACCTTTGTTCATTGCCATGCTCCTCGTGTGGACCGCATCCACGGCATTTCCGGCGGATGAAGGCGCGACAGCCTTGCAAACCATCGTGAAAAGAGTCCGCGCCGGAGATCAGGAGGCGCTAGGGCCGTTCAAAGACCTCCACGGCCATAAACTCGTCGCAGCAGCCGTGCTCAACATCGTGACGGACAAACGCGTCAGTCTCGGCATCAAGCTGCGCCTTGCTGAAATCATCGCGGCATGGCCGGATGGTGAGTCGCGGAAAGCGGTGGCTTCCTGGCTGCTGAGGCATCCCAACTGCGATGATGATGAGCTGCTCTTCTTTGCCAAAACGGCACTGCTTGAAACCCGCCCCTTCTTCCAAGGCATTCTGACGCAGATCAAAGGTCCTCTTTCTGCCGTGCGTCAACCCGAGCGCATCGCCATCGCGGCAAAAGCGCTTAGTGCATTCCAGGATCACCCGGAGGCTGTTGTCGCCCGCATCGCCGCATTGCTCGATCCCGCCAACGCGCACGTCATGCGGGCTTGCGCTGCTGAGGCTCTCGGCGGCATGCGCCATGTGCTAGCCCTGCAAGCACTCATCTCACAGTTCGATGACGAGGCCATCGGTCCCGCCGCCCATTGTTCATTTTACCGGCTGACAGGACAGGACTTCACGGAAGATTCCGTCTCCCGGTCGAAAGCCTGGCTGACCGCGCAGGGCAGCGAAATTCTCTGGAAAATGCACACTCCACAGGACCACGCGAATTATCTCAAGTTGCAGAAACTTCTCAAACCACTCGAAGAGTCCGCGCCGGACATGGCTTCCTTCTACGGCGTAAGGCTCAGGGCCAAAGGGGCTCTTTTCATCCTCGATGTCAGCGGCAGTATGGACACGGACGACCGCATCGGCAGACTGAGGGTGCAGATGAGCCGACTGCTCACTGCCATGCGGAACAAACCGCCCACGCTGCGCTATGGCATCCTCACCTTCGGGGACGACATTGACTCCTGTTTTTCGGGCCGAGGCATGGCGGAGAACACCGAAAAGAATCACAAGACAGCCGTCCGCTTCGTGGATCACCTCATCGCCAGCGGCGGCACCCCCATGTGCGGCGCGCTCAGCGAGGCTCTCAATCGCATCGCCCCGGGTGGAAACATCGACGCCATCTATTTCCTCAGCGACGGCACCCCCAGCGACGGCAGCCCTGCACAAGTACTCGATCTTGCCCTTCGCCTTCATGAACAGCTCAAAATCACCATCCACACCTTCAGCATCGGGGAAGAACCCGCGCCTGACTCCAGCACGCCCTCGCTGCTGCAACAAATCGCCAATGCCTGCGGTGGCACCTTCACCATCCCACCGTAAAACAACGCCATGGCAGCGCTTGAGCATGGGAAAGAGCCGCCCTAGAATGCGACTGTATGAAAACCATTCTCATCCTCCTCTTCATCGCCGCCATCACACTCCCCTCCTGCCGTGGAGGCGGCGGCCCTGCCACTCGTGTCGGTCGCGGCATCGATCACGCTTTCTACAAAGCCGGCCATGGCATCGAGACCGCTGGCCGCAAGATCGAAGGCGTCGCACGTTGATCCCGCGCCTATCACCTTCCCCATGGATTGTCTCGTGATTCGCAGGCCATGAGCTCGGCTCATGACTCATCCCCCTTCCCTTTTTATGATGAAATTTCTCCGCCTACTCACCATTTCCGCCGCCGCCTGGCTCGCCAGTTGCGCCTCCGCGCCGAAAGTCTCACGCACTCCTGTCGCCGGAGGCGAAGCAATCACGATCCCGGGCCGTGGCATCACACTCTTGCTGCCAACAGGGTGGCAAATCTTGCCAAAAACACCGGAGAACACCCTCTTCCTCGCCGGGGCCGAGAACGGCGACCTCCGCATGGCGCTCATCAGCCCTCCAGGGCACCCCAAAAGCATTAGCGTCAGCGACCCTCGCTTCCAACAACGCGTGAAGGCAGCCTTGCAGGCCAACGAATACACCAAGATCACCCGTTCCGAGGTGATCAAACTCGCGGGGACGAACGCCTACGTCTGCGCGGCAGCTGTGGGAAAAACCGCCGAGTCCACGATGCAAGCGCATCTCTTCCACAAACACCGGGGCTTGCTCCTGGTCTTCTTCTCCGCTCGAACTCCCGTGACCCAGGTCACCTCCATGCAGACGATCATGAAGTCGCTCAGGCTCGCCCCCTGATGTCTCGACTGCAGGAGCACGCGTGACTCTTGCCACACAGACGCATGCTCCCGCCGTCCACCTTCTTCATCACCGGCCCCACGGCGTCGGGAAAGTCGGCATTGGCCCTCGCCCTCGCCGAAGTCATCCATGGCGAGATCGTCAACGCAGATGCCTTCCAGCTCTACTCGGGCATGGACATCCTCACGGCAAAGCCCACAGTCGCAGAGCTGACCCGCGTCCCCCATCATCTCTACGGCGTGATCCCTCTCTGCGAAGCGTGCGACGCGCAACGCTATCATTCCCTCGCGCTGCCCGTGATCCACGACATCGCCACGCGTGGCCGCATCCCCATCGTTGTCGGCGGCTCAGGATTGTACGTCAAGGCGCTCACCCACGGCCTCTCTCCCCTGCCCGCAGCCTCACCGCTGCTGCGGGAGAAATTCAAGCATCTCAGCACCGGCGAGAAAATCCTCTGGCTATTAGAGCGCGACCCTGAAGCCGCAGCCACCGTCAACCTGCACAACCCGCGCTACATAGAACGCGCGCTCGAAATCTGCCTACTCACTGGGCGTCCCCAATCCAGTCTGCGGCGCTCCTTTATCGAACAAGCCCCCCAAGTGAACGGCGTCGTCCTCGAATGGAACCGTGCGGCACTCTACGAACGCATCAACCAGCGTACCCTCAACATGCTCGCCGCAGGTTTGATCGACGAAGTGGCCAGTTTGGGCGAACTATCACCCACGGCTGAAAAAGCCATCGGTATCCGTGAAATACGCAGCCACATCGGCGGACACGCCACGCTCGATCAAACCATCGCCGCCATCCAGCAGGCCACCCGGCATTACGCCAAACGCCAGATCACTTGGTTCCGGCGCGAACGCTGCTTCCAAACGATTTGCCTCGATTCCGTTCCGACAGCAGAGTACGCCCTCCCCCGCATTCTCGAATCCTTTCCATGCCTCCGCCAGTCCAGCCAGCCCGACCTGTCTTCGTCAACCTAGGCCCGCGCAGTTACCTCGTGCAGGTCGGGCGTGACCTCCTCAAGACGCTTGGCGACGAAGTGTGCAAAAAATTGCCGGACCGCGTGAAGTGTGCCGTCCTCACCGACTCGAATGTCGGACCACTTTACGCCGAACAAGTGCTCAGAAGCCTCCGCGCTGCCGGAAAAGAGCCGTATCTCATCACCGTCCCAGCAGGCGAGTCCTCCAAGTCGCTCACCTGCTGTGAATCCGTGCTCAACGACATGGTGCGCCACGGCCTTGACCGCAAAAGTTTCCTCGTCGCCCTGGGTGGTGGCGTCATCGGCGATCTTGGCGGCTATTGCGCTGCGGTGTATCAGCGCGGCATCCCCTACGTCCAAGTGCCGACCACCGTGCTCTCCCAGGTGGACAGCTCCGTCGGCGGCAAGACCGGCGTCAACCTACCGGAGGCCAAAAACATGGTCGGCTGCTTCCACCAACCGGCGCATGTCATCGCTGATCTCGACACGCTCTCCTCGCTACCCACTCGAGAGTGGAACGAGGGCTTCGCCGAGATCATCAAGCACGCCTGCATCCGCGATGCGTCCATGCTCAAATCCATCGAGGACATCGCCGTCGGCAAAGGCGACCTTGCGAGCCTCATCCGCCGTAACATCTCCATTAAGGCCGCTATCGTCGAAGCCGACGAATTTGAGACCATCGGCACGCGCGCACTGCTGAACTTCGGCCACACACTCGGCCACGCCATCGAGGCCGCTGCAGGTTACGGTCGTCTGCTGCACGGCGAAGCCATCAGCCTAGGCCTGCGAGCCGCTGCCTGGCTCTCCGCACAGATCTCCGACTTCACCGCTGAGGACTGCGACCGCATCGTCGCCCTGCTGAAGCTCTGCGACCTGCCTACACGACTCCCTGAAGATCTCGACATCGAGGAGATCATGCGCATCACCCGTGCTGACAAAAAATACGAGAATGGCAAGATCCGTTTCGTGCTTCTTCGCAAGATCGGCGACGCCTACGTCAGCAAAGACGTCCTCGAAGGTCATCTCAAGCAAGCGCTCGATGAGCTGCGGAAGTAGATCAGTTGATCAGCGTGCCAGTGCTTCAGCATGCTTGCAAGACAGCGAGTTGAAACTCGACAGCAGCAATGTCTTACTGGCCCACTGAGGCTTCTTTTCGTCTTATGCGACACATCACTCCTCTCGAACGTGGCATTTTCCTCCTTGGAGTCTTTCTTATAGTCGTCGGCATTCTGGTTGTGTTTCATCCCACAGAGGTCACCGTGTCCCATCAGGGGTATCGAGTCGTGGACACCGGCCTTCTGCATGTGTCGGAATCGGGAGCCCAGGGATTTGGAATCATCGCCGCCCTCTTTGGTGTCTTCTTTCTGTGGATAGCACTGTCTGCTCCTCGCAAATAAACAAGATAAGATTGAAACTCGACAGCACCACTGTCCTACTGTCCGACCGGTACACTGACGCATGCGTTTCCTCGCTCCCAGCTACTTCCACCTCGCCTGGCTCGCGCTCATCCCGCTCGCGTTGTGGTTGTTCCGCCGTCAGGCAAAGCGCGTCCCCGTCTCGACGCTACTCTTCTTCAAATCACTCGCGCGCGAGCATCAGGAATCCGCCTGGCTGCGCAGAATCAAAAAATGGCTCTCGCTGCTGCTCACGCTGCTCGTATTGATCTTCGCCATCCTCGCCCTTGCACGCCCCGGCGACACGCTCTCTGCTGAATCGCCAGGCGCGGTCGTCATCATCATCGACCATTCCGCCTCGATGGCCGCCGCCGACCTTCAAGGACGCACCCGCCTCGATGAGGCAAAACGTGCCGTCAAAGAACGCGTCCGCGCACTGCCGGACCAGGTCGTTCTTTCTCTCATCTCATCTGGCACACACCCGCTCGTACTACTCTCGCGCAGTCGCAACCACCGCGAATGCCTACGGCTGCTCGATGAGATCACCCCCTCTCCCGTCGAAGGAAGAGCCGAGGTCGCCTTGAACGTCGCCAAACGACTCGCTGACCTTGAGGATCGCTCACGCATCTGGTTCGCCACCGATACCGAGCCACCTCCCCGCCCTGACCTCGAATTCATTTCAACCGCGTTGTCAGAACCGCTCAACATCGGCATCACCGGCTTCCAAATCCGACCGAGCCCCCTAGCTCGCGACCGCCACGAGATCTTTGTCAAAGTCACCGCCGCGTCCAGCAACGCCTCGAAGACCACATCCTCGCTTGAAGTCACTCTCGCCGGACGCATCGCCCAACTCCGGGAGCTCGAGCTTGCCCCCGGTGAATCCAGCGCCCTCATCCTGCCGCTCGAAGGACTCCATGGACAACGGCTAGAGCTTCGCCTGAAAACACCAGGAGACTGCCTCGGCTGGGACGACGGCCTCGCAGCACCCCTGCCAAAAATACGTCCCCTCCATGTCGCCTGGTTTGCCGAAAAGCCCGATCCCTTCACCGAGCTCGCTCTCTCCTCGCTAATTGAAACTGGACGCATCGAAATGAAGAAAGGCGCTCCCGCCACATGGCCGCCGAAAGAGCAGCCCGATGTCTTCATCTTCGAGAACTGGCTCCCAAAAGAGTGGCCCATCGGCAAACCCGTCATCGCCCTCACGCCACAGCAAACATCCGGTCCCATTCATGTACGCGCCATCCGCAGCCTGCCCCATGACAGCATCCGCGTCGTGCAACCGGAACACCCCGTGCTCTTCCGCACGAGCAGCAGCCGCATCGCACTCACACAAACCACCATCCTCGATCTCCCCGCATCGCTGGAGCCCTTGTGGATCGCTGGCAGTGAGCCCCTTCTCGCTGCGGGCGAGTCCAATGGTCAGCGCCTCGTCGTCACCGCCTTCTCCCCCGCACAGTCCGAGCAGCTCGCGCTACTCCCCTCCTTCCCGCTCGTCCTCGGCAATGCGCTCTATTGGTGCGCCGAAGGCAGCAACGCTCTCACCGACCTACGCACCCTACACACAGGCGAGATGCTCCAGGCCACGAACCTCGTGCAATGGCACGCGTGGGACGGCTCACAGTTCATCGACGCGTCAGATGATCCCGCCAACGGTCTGCTCGTGCTCAACCGCATCGGCAGTTGGGAAACTGGAGACACTCGCAGCGGAGCCTGCGCACTCATCTCCGAGGCTGAAACAAATCTCTCCAAACATGCACCTTCCGCCTCGCGCTTGCCCCATGGACCAACTCCCATCCTCACCGCATCCGTATTCAGCACCTGGCCGAAGCGTCTCATCTGGCTCGCGCTCATGATTCTACTGGCCGAAAGCTTTCTCTTTCACCGCAAAGCAGTGTATTGAAACTTGTTCACATCTGGCGCGTTTGTTCACAGAGAAATAGCCGAAGAAAATCCCATATTTTGTTTTGGGCTTATTAATGAACCACAAGATAAGGGAAAAAATAGCCTTCATTCTTGCGGCACCCTGGCGAGGAATGGTTCAATCCACCTCAGCATCTCTTTTCGCACGCCGACAACCCTGAATTCTCCACAGCCATGTATCTGAAGAGCCTCACACTCCACGGCTTCAAGTCCTTCGCCGACAAGACTCACTTTGAATTCCACAAAGGTGTGACCGGCATCGTCGGCCCGAATGGCTGCGGCAAATCCAACGTCGTCGATGCCATCCGCTGGGTGCTCGGCGAAACCTCTGCAAAAGCATTGCGTGGCGATGAGATGGCCGATGTCATTTTCAACGGCACCGATAAGCGCAAGCCCGTCGGCCTTGCTGAAGTCACGCTAACGATGGCGGACTGCGAACAAGCGCTGAATGTCGATTTCAACGAAGTCGCTCTCACGCGCCGCGTGTTCCGCGACGGACGCAGCGAATATCGCCTCAACAACACCGTCTGCCGCCTCAAAGATATCCATGACCTCATCGCCGGCACCGGCATCGGTCGCGCCGCATACTCGATCATGGCGCAGGGCCAGATCGACATGCTACTCAGCTCTAAGCCCGAGGACCGCCGCACCGTCTTTGAGGAGGCCGCCGGCATCACCAAGTTCAAATCGCAGAAAAGGGAGGCGCTGCGCAAACTTGAATACACCGAGGCCAATCTCCTCCGCGTCGCCGACATCATCGCTGAAGTGAAGCGCCAGATGGGTAGCCTCCAGCGCCAGGCCGCGAAGGCACGCCGCTACCAAACATTGCTCGAAGACACGCGCCTGCTCGACACCCACCTCGCGCACAAGCAATACACAGAGTTCTCCGGCGAAAAATCCGAGATCGAAAACCAGGCGCGCATGCTCACTGCGCAGCTCGACGAGGTGCAGCGCAACCTCCACACATCAGAGTCAGAGGCTGCGCAGTCCCGCGAAGCCTACCACGCCATCGAATCTCAGATCAGCCAGCTTCGCCAGCAAATGCAGGAATTGCGTTCTCAGATGCAGAGCGCCGAAGGCCGCATTGGCTTCAACAAGGAGCGCAACGAAGAGCTCGAAGGGCGTATCAAACAGAACGACGAACAGATCGCTTCCAGCCAGCAGCTCATTGACGAAGCACGCCGTGAAATGGCCATCGCTGACGAGCAGGTGATCTCTCTCCGTGCGAACATCGAAACTCGTCAGCAGGCCGTCAACGAGCACTCCAGCCTGCATCAGGGCATTCTGCCGGAACGCAACCGTCTCGAAGGAGACCGCCGTGCCGTGCGCGAGTCCATCCGCCAGTTTGAAGGCCAGATCGCCGCATCTGAGGCACGTGCGCAAAGTTTGACGAATCAGATCAGCGCCGACCGTCAGCGTCATGAGGCTTTGGGGCGTGAACGCCAGATTGCGGCGCAGGCGAAGGAAGCCAGTCAGATCGAATACGACGAACTCCAGCGTCAGAGCCATGAGCTTGAGGAAACACGCAACGAACTCGACGAAAAGGCCAAGGAGTGCGCCCGCCAAATCATCGAGAAACGACGCCAGCGTGATTCGATGCATCAGGAGTTGAACGAACTCCAACGCAGCGTCACGCAGCGCCGCTCACGCCTTGAAGTCATCGAACAACTGCTACAAAAGGGCGAAGGACTGCCCGAGGGCACGCAGAACGTACTCCGCGGCCTCGACAATGCGGACGTCTTTTCCACTGGCGTCCGTGGACTCCTCGCATCGAGCATCGAAGTCACGGACTCTGCCTTCATTCCTGCTGTCGAAGCAGCGCTGCGTGATCATTTACAGGCAGTACTACTCACGGAAAGCGAGCTCGCTGCGCAAATCGTCGATCGACTCAATGATCACAAACTCGGCCGTGCCACGCTTTTTCCTCAGGACTTCTGCAATCTGCACCGCAACGGCGACCGCGAGCTCATGCCCTCGGGAGCCATCGCCTGGGCCACGGACAAGGTGCGTGTGAAAACCGGCGTGCAGAGCCTGATCGACCATCTGCTGCACAATGTGCTCGTCGCCGATGACATGCACACCGCGCTGCGCCTGAAACGCGAGATGCCGCACCTCGCCATCGCCACCATGCGTGGCGAGTTCATCTCCACTGACGGCATCATCTTTGGCGGAGCCTCCAAGCAGGAGGAGAGCTCCACACTGCGACGTGAGGCCGAAGTGCGCCAGCTACGCACCGAGGTCGAGGCTCTCGATCACCAGCTTCTTGAGAAGGAGCAGACACTCCAGCATCTCAGCGCACAACTCGAAGACCAACAGCGTGAGGAAATCACCCTGCGCGAACAGAGCCAGCGTGCGCGCGAAGGTTTCTCCCAACTTCAAGGCAAGACCTCCGTGATCCAGCGTGCGCTCCAGCAGGCTGTGGCAAAACTGGAGAGCGTCGAATGGGATCAGTCGCAGATCGACGGACGCATCGGCGGCTCCGAAAGTCAGATCCATCAAATGCGCGAAGCTGCGGCCGCCGCTCAGGAGCAACTTGAAGGATCACGCGTCCGCGAAGGCGAACTGGAAATCGAAATGGAAGCATTTTTGCGGCGTGAGCTTGAATCCAGCGAGCGCCTCAATGAACTGCGCACCTCGCTCGCGCTCGAACAAAGCGCGTTGCAGTCACTCGAAAGGCAGAAAGCGCCCATGGCTTCTCGGCTGCACGAACTGCAGGCCGGATTGGAACGTTACGACCAGGAGATCAACACCTGGCGCATGCGCATCCAGCAAAGCGATGCTGAAAACAGTCGTCTCAATGAACAGATCGAATCCCAACGCGGGGCCGTGGGCTCCATCGAAGATCACTTGAACGCAAAGAGTGACGAACGCGCCGCCTTCTTCGAGAAAGTCTCCGAATTGGAGGCGAAGCTCGTCACCCTGCGTCAGAACTACAACGGTCTCAATGAATCCCGCAACCGGGCCGAGGTGCAACTCACGCGCGTCGATCTTCGACTCGAAAACCTCATCAATCAGGTGCAGGAGCGTTACACCTTCCACATCAGCGCCTTCGAGCCAGATTACCATGTACTCATGGTCACCATCGAAGAGCAGAAGAAAGCCCGCAGCCGCGGGAAGAAGGCCGCCTCGACCGCTGAGCTGTCCGAAGAATCTGAAGTGTCCGGCTCATCAGACACGCTTGAAGCCGCCGAAGCACCGCAGGAGGAGGAAGCCCCTCAAATCCGTGCCATTTCCAGCCGTGACGACGAGGTGGACATCGACGACGTTGTCATTCCCGGCCAGGAAGCCGAGCCGGACTGGGCCTTCGTCATGGAAGTTGTGTATGAGCTTCGGCAGAAGCTCGAAGGCATCGGCCCAGTAAATCTCGACGCCATCCAGGAGTTCGAGGAACTTGAAGAACGTCACAACTTCCTCGAAACGCAGCACGGCGACCTCGTGAAGTCGAAGGAAGAGCTGCTGCAGGTCATCGCGAAGATCAATGAGACCACGAAGACCATGTTCAGCGAGACCTTCCAGCTCGTGCGCGGCTTCTTCCAGAACAACTTCCGGGAACTCTTCGGCCCGCAGGCCAAGGCAGACCTCATGCTCATCGACGAGGGTGATCCGCTCGAGTCCGGCATCGAGATCATCGCCAAGCCACCGGGCAAGAAATTGCAGACGATCAGCCTCCTCTCCGGTGGCGAGCGTAGCATGACCGCCGTGGCGTTGCTGTTCTCGATTTATCAGGTGAAGCCAAGTCCGTTCTGCGTCCTGGATGAGCTGGACGCCCCACTCGACGAAACAAACATCGGTCGCTTCCTCAAGATGCTCGACAACTTCATCGAGAACAGCCAGTTCATCATCGTCACGCACAACAAGCGCACCATGAGCCGCGCCGATGTGATCTACGGTGTGACCATGCAGGAGTTCGGCGTGTCGAAGCCCGTCGGCGTCCGCATGACCACTGAGGACACCCGCACACTGAAGAAGTCCGACCAGGAACTCGCCCTAGAAGAGCCGGCAAGTCCGAAACGCCGGGATAAGACAACCAGAGAGGAGGGCACCACCCTGCCCGGGCTCGCCTATGAAGACCCCGAAGCGGAGCAGGAGCGGCTGAGTGCCATCGAAGAACAGGAAGAGCAAACACCGGCGGCGCTGGTCTGACAGCCAACATCTGAAGTGGGGTGCCTTCCCGCCATGGACTAAAGGGCCTCCGGCATGCGCGGAAGCCCCTTTTGCTTGGCAGCAGGCATGCGCTCGCTCATGTGCGATATGACCTTCACAATCGAGTCATTCCAGTTCCATGTATTGCCGATGCGCACACGGTTCCCGTTTAAGTACGGCATCGCTAGCATGAATGCGCTGCCACATCTGTTTGTGTCGGCGAGTCTAGTGGTGGATGGCAAGGCGGTGAGCGGCCTAGCAAGCGAGGGGCTGCCGCCGAAGTGGTTCACCAAGCAGCCGGAGACGCCGTTCGAGAATGATCTCGCAGAAATGATCGCCGTGATCCAGAACGCATCGCGCATTGGGCGGCTCGCAGCGGAAAAAGAGACTGATTTCTTCGCATGGTGGCGAAATCTCTATTTGGAACAAGAAAACTGGTCACAGGTGAAGGCAGTTCCGCCGCTGCTGGCGAATCTCGGCGTGAGCTTGGTCGAGCGCACCGTTCTCGATGGCCTGTGCAAGGCTTTGGGGCAACCTTTGCATGCGTTGCTTCGGACGGACGTGCTTGGCATCGACCTCGGCGCAGTGCGCGGAGAGCTGCGCGGCATGCGCGTCAGAGATGCCATCCCCCAGCGTCCGATCCCACAGGTGCATGTGCGCCACACCATCGGCCTAGGCGATGCGCTGACAGCGGCGGATGGTCGCCTGGATGACGGCTTGCCTTTCACCCTGGAAGAGTCCATCCAAGCCTACGGACTGCGCTATTTCAAAATCAAGGTCTGCGGCAAGCCAGAGGTGGATCTGCCGCGGGTGCGTGCGATCACGCACATCCTCACCACACACTGCCCGGACGGCTTCCACAGCACGCTGGATGGTAACGAACAATTTTATGACCTAGCCTCGTTCCATGACTTTTATAAGGCACTGCGGTCGGATGCAAAGCTGAAGCCGCTGTTCCGTAGCATGCTGCTGATCGAGCAGCCGCTACATCGCTCGAAAGCCCTAGATGAATCCATCTCCCTCAACAGCCCCGGCATGATTATCGACGAAAGTGACGGTTCGCTAGACGATCTGCCACGCGCCCTCAATCTCGGCTATCGTGGAACAAGCCACAAGAACTGCAAAGGCATCGTGAAGGGCCTAGCCAACGCGGCGTTGCTAAAGAAGCGCGCCCCCAGCCTACCTGGCGGCCCGTTGTTGAGCGGCGAGGATCTAGCCGGCGTCGGGCCAGTGGCCATGTTGCAGGATCTGAGCGTTATGGCATTGCTGGGCATCGAGCATGTGGAACGCAACGGCCACCACTACTTCCGCGGCTTGGACATGTATCCGCAACAGATCCAGGAAGCTGTATTGCGTACGCACCCCGACCTCTACAACCGCCATGCACAGGGCTTCGCCGCACTGCGTGTTGAAAACGGCATGCTCGACCTCGCCTCGATCAACACCGCACCCTTTGGCTGCGGCCTTGCCTTGGACTTGTCCACATTTGAACCGTTAAACGACTGGATCAAACGTGGCGGAATGACTGAACTGTGATCTGCCTTCTTTTGTGGGGATCAATAGACCGGCCCCTTCACCGCCCAGCGTTTGAGCACGAGCGCAGGGCCTTTCTCTCTCCACTTGGCGACATGCGGCGTGGTGTAATGCAGGTCAAAGGCGGCCTGATCCACATAGCTCTCGCTAAGGGCGAAGAGATTGGATTGCGTGTTGTCGCGATTGACCTCAAAACGCAGGCATCCCGGCTCCAGACGTGACGCGGCGGCGTTTTCGAGAATGACAGCGAGGAACTCGTCGATCTTCGACGGCTCGATCTCAAGAATGACAATGACGTTAACCATGACATTTAGAGGGAAGACGATTTTTGCTTAACTTGCAACCATCGTCCGCGTATCTTCATGAGCAGCCCCGCAATCCATGAAAGTCTGTCTCTTTGTCACCGCGCTCTTAGCTATTGCCCTCCAAGCTCAGGAAAACAAACCTGCTGCCACAACTCCCGCCAAACCAGCGCCACCCGCCGCCGTAGTCCCCGCCCCCAAGGAGCCAGTCAAATCAGCGGCAGCACCCGTGAAAGAGGCAGCCAAACCGGCTTCTCCTCCCCCTAAACCAACCACCCCACCACCGCCTGCGAAAACAGCAGCAAAGCCTCCCCCCGCCGCAAAGCCAGCGACGCCTGCTCCGGCAAAACCTGCTCCATCCCCGACGAAACCTACTACGCCTCCAGCCAAACCAACTCCCCCGCCAGCACCCAAAGCTGTATCCATTTTCCCCGACAAGGCGCTGGAAGCTGCGGTGCGCAAACAGGTCTTCGCCAAGCGCGATAGCCAAGAACCAATCACCGCAGCAGATGTGGCCACCGTTTCCATCATCGAAGGGAAAAAAGCGGGCATCAAAATTCTGGCCGGATTGGAAAAATGTGTTGCTCTCGCGTCGCTTACCTTGCCGGAAAATCAGATCACCGACCTCAAGCCGATCAAAGGACTAGAGCGACTTCAGTTCCTCGATGTCTCTCACAACCAGATAAGCGACATCTCCGCACTGGCATCGTGCAAAGCGCTGCAATACATTGAGCTCACAGGCAACAAGGTAGCAGATGTCTCACCATTGAGTGGCATCCAATCACTGACATCCCTCTACCTCGCCGGGAACCAGATCAAGGATGCGTCTCCGCTGTTCAAGCTACCGAAGGTCTGGACACTGTACCTCGAAGGCAACCAGGTGAGCAGCATTGCGGGAATTGGTGGGATGAAATGGCTCTCAATGCTCTCCCTGAAAGGTAACGGAGTGAGCGACATCTCGCCGCTGGAGCCGCTGACAGAACTACAATTCCTGTTTCTTGAAAACAACAAGATCGGTAGTCTCGTCCCTCTGCATCGCATGTGGAAGAAGGACAGCGATGGCGCACGCGAATGGGCCCCTTACTGCCAGATCTTCATTGAGGGCAACCCGATCGACGAGAGTTCTAAGAAACTCGTGGACGAAATGAAGAAGGCCGGAGCGCGGATTACGCCCTGAGTGAGATGTGGGCGTGCAAAAATCTTGCCGTGAATAGCAAGCACGCCTTAGCATGCGGCATGAATCTGCCGCCACGCATTGCCTGCCTCGCCCTGCTGATCTCCTGTGCGCAAGCTGCGGGTCCTCCGCGTGAATGGACTTCCAGCGATGGAAAATCCAAGTTTAAAGGCGATCTCGTCGAGTTTTCCAGCAAGGAAGTGAAAATCCGTCGGAGCAGTGACTTCAACCAGTACCGCCTACCCTTGGAACGCCTATGCAAGGAGGACCAGGACTACATCCGCAGTCTGCTGCGCGAGCAACGACGTGATGCTGGAACCACGGAAGGAATTTATGCGGATAAGGTGACAGGAAAGTTCGTGAAAGGTGTGTCGAAGCAGGGGCTAAACTACCAGCTCTGGGGCAATCCCAAGCTGGACGGCACCAAGCGCTACCCGCTTGTCATCTGGCTGCACGGCTCAGGCCAGAGCGGCACGGACAACGAGGCACAACTCGGAGGCGCACCGAGAAACTGGACCTCCGAGGATCATCAGGCAAAAAATCCTTGCCTCCTGCTGGCACCTCAATGCCCGTCAGCCGACATCGGCTGGA
This sequence comes from uncultured Prosthecobacter sp., assembly GCA_964421275.1. Taxonomy (GTDB): domain Bacteria; phylum Verrucomicrobiota; class Verrucomicrobiia; order Verrucomicrobiales; family Verrucomicrobiaceae; genus Prosthecobacter. The sequence continues at coordinate 111,361 of CAYQWE010000003.1, read as the reverse complement.
AAAACCAGGTGGCAGACAACCTGCTCGCCCTCATCGCCGATCTCGCGGATCAACTGCCGATCGACGAGAACCGACTGTACCTCACAGGCTCATCTATGGGAGGCTTCGGCACCTTCGGCATCGCTGCGAAGTATCCGCAAGCGTTCGCCGCATGCGTGCCACTTTGCGGAGGTGGCGACTTGAAAAACGCGGAGATCTTGAAGCAGATTCCGTTCTGGGTGTTTCATGGGGACAAAGACGAGATGGGCCCCGTCGAGCGTTCACGAGCGATCGTTGAAGCAGTGAAACAAGCTGGCGGCGAGCTGATGAATTACACCGAACTCGTCGGCGCTGGCCATGGCATCACAGGACTCGTGTATCCACGCACGGATCTACACGAGTGGTTATTCAAACAGAAAAGGGCCCCCGTAGCCAGCAACTGAGCCCCCTCGCCTCAATGCTTCATCATCATCACTCTCCCTCGTGCCGCCACTACGACCATGGCTCCGCTCAGCAGCTTGCGTCCGATCTGATCGAGCGCACGCGACAGGTCGGCCTGAGACGGACCAAGGCATTGGAGAACATCATTTCTATCCTCGTCACCGCGCATCGCCCCCTGTCGCTCGCCGATGTGGCAGACTCTCCAGATCTCACTAGTGGGGCGGACAAGGCCACGGTCTATCGTGTGCTCGTCAAGCTGGAGGAGTTGGGGTTTATCCGCCGCCTGGGTTTGCACGACCGTAGTACTTACTACACGTTAATCCAGGCCGGATGCCATGACGACTACCTGATCTGCACGCAATGCGGGCGCATCCAGCGGCTCGATATTGCGTGCCCCGTGGAAGCGCTTGAGAAGCAGATCGAGAAGCAATCCGGGTTCCGCAAACTCCATCATGAACTGGAGTTCTATGGGCTATGCCCAGCCTGCACTGATTAAGTGCCGACATCACAAAAAAGCCTGTGCGGCAAAAACCGCACAGGCCCGAGAGATCACCAATAAACAATCAGGGGGATGTGACTCCCGTCACGATTTGGTTGCCGCCACTGCCCTGATTGCCACCACTGTTCGGCGCTGGCGGGCTGCCCGCACCAAGATTTCCATTGCTGTTGGTGCTGGTATTATTGCCGCTGCCTCCAGTGCCACCAGAACCTCCGCCTGCGCCACTGCCATTGGTTCCGCCGCCGCCTGTCGTAGGTGTGAAGGTCACATTGCCATTGGCATCCGCCCCGCTAGTGGCAACAGTTTGCGGCTGGCCTGTCGTGGGGTCTGTTGTCGCGATTGTTACACCTGTCTGGGTAATGGTCACATCCGTTCCGCCAAATGTCTGTGGCTGCCCTGTCGGCTGACCTGTGGCATCAACCGGGGTGATGGTGGTAGTGCCGTTTCCATCACTTGTACCGGCCCCATGAGCATCGCCAACGTTCACGGTGACTTGGAACGCCTGGTCATTGATCACCACGGTGCGGGTTTGTGAACCTTGCACAAAGCTCACGTTGCCACTCCCACCAATGCCGTCGATGATGAACGCAGGAGGATTGAAGTCCGGTTCCCAGCGAAGCGCAAGATAGCGAGTCTTTACCGGTTGAGAGGGTTTCGTTTTCACATAGCCCGCTCCGATTGTGTCTTCTGCAACGGCAACAGGACTTGCCACATTAAAATCGGCAGGGTCAAACGTGAGTCTCCCGCGCCAGTCTTCTTTTTCAGGGAGCTTGTCAAAAGCGAATACCTCGAAACGAACCGGTGTCGGCGAATGCACCGAAGAGAACTCGTTCATGATGCGGAGCTGCCCCATGTCATAAATGAGTGTGCGGTACTTTTCATCAGACTCAGGAAATTCGAACTTGTTGTAAGTCGCCGCCGTGTCGAATCCACCTACAGGTCTAGGTGCTGCGTAAACCAGACGGGCCCCGCCTAAACCTCCGATGAAGTTCATCGGCGTCCCCTTGCCTCCGCTGGGGTCCTGCTTGAGTGCATAGCCATGGTCTGTCTGACTGCCTAAGACACTCAATGCACGAACCGTGCCCCCTTTTGAGAGGACAAACTCAAACTTCAAAAACTTGGCCTGAATGCCAGCGAATTTGAAATTGACCTCACGGTCAGCAGCAGACACCACCTTTTCCTCCAAGACAGCCCAGCCATTCTTGTCTGCACTGGCCGCGAGCGACACTTTGCCCTCAATACCATCGTTAACCAAAGCCGAAGAAGAAATCATGATGGGCTTGCCAAAATCGATAACAAAAAAAGCCTTGCCAGTACTCAGCGATGAAGCTGCGGTCACATCGCCATCGTTGAGAAGATTGTCCACCTGCCCAATGCCTGCTGAACTGTCGATCTTGGCATTCGAATGCGGCCCCTGGACTGCGACGTTCACTGGTTTTTCCTTCAGAATCGGAATGCGAGACCATTTGGCGTGGACAGAACCGGCAGCCAGCAAGCTGGAGACGATGGCAATGGTGGTGAGGGGCTTCATGATTTTTTACTGAGTGGTAAGGTCGTGGGAGGCAACACGCTGGCAACGATTGATCTCGATTATATGTAATCCGTGCTATTTACACCACAAACGCTTGGAAGTGTAAACACTTTTTCTGATTCATGGGGGAGTAAAACGAACTTGATTAATTGTATATTCCATATAATTTATAACGATGAACTGTCCGCGTTGCCGCACTCCTATTAGCCCCGGTCAGAACAGTTGTTGCAACTGCGCTTTCTCCGCGAGTTTTCTTCATAATTGCCTTGGAAATCAGTGGGTTAGATTGGAGCGAATCACCGACGTAGCCCAATGTTTGAGCTTGAAAGAATCGCGCCTGATTGAAGTGTGCCTTGATGATTTCGAGCGACGGTTTCCACAAGCATTTTTTGCCGCTTACTTAGGCATTCTTCCCCATAATCTTAGTGTGTCGGAACTCGGCTTCTGGCTTCTCAATCAAGGTGCCTTCAACACCCGCTCCGTGAGTCGGAGAAACGACTTTGGCCTAGTGATGGTGGTGGACCCTTCCGCTAAAGCTGTGGGCATCACGCTGGGATATGCGCTGGAGAGATTCTTTGAAGGAAGGCCAATGAGAGAATTGCTGCGTCGGGTTGGCGGGCATCTACAGGCAGGAACCTTTGGCTTGGCGATTGAAGATGCCTGCAGATTTTGCGACAATGTGCTGCGCAAGCATGGGCATTCTGCGAATTGGCAGCCCGAAGCGTCCACATTGGCACCCGACTTGGGGCTGCAGCCTCTACGGGAGGGGCATAAGGCATCATCTAGGCCTCTCGCCGACTTGTCCAGCAGACCATCATGAATCCTCCCCTGCTCATTCCGAAAGGCCCAGGAGGCACGCTGTTGCGAGTTCTTTTTTTGTCATGGTGTTTGCTGGCGTCGGCTCCTGCAGAAGCCCCACGCACTCAAGATCAAGCCATCGGCGGGGAGCTTCCACTGCCGCGATGGACGGAACAGGAACTCGCAGGTTTCAGAGATGCCCAAGGGTTGCAAGGGCTACTCCCGGAAGTCAGCAGCCGCGTTTCAGACATCAACGAACTGTTACACACCCCGCCCACAGGTCCAAGGATGGAGCAGACCTTTGACCCGAAAAAATATGAACTCGCTCCACGCCTCCACCCTGATGACATGGGCCTATTTTTGCCCGAATCCACACTGAGTCTGTCACGGGAACATTTTCCGCCCAAGCATCTGCCCACGCTGCTGACAGCTGTGAGAGAGGTTATCCCCGAATTTCTGGCGCTGGCCGCTCAAAGTACGCCTGATGAGTATCTCATTGATCCAGGGTCAATGATCCATGAGGTACAGAAAAACGGGATTCAGCAATTCCTCAATTTTCATGCCAAGAATGCAGACATAAAACTCTATGTATTGATCCTTCCGCATGATCGCGAAATACCGCCCGCAGCAAATCTGGGGGACATCGCGTCAGGTGGCCTACTCCACACCAAGTCTTGTCTGCTTGTCTATCCCGTAGGGGAGCCTTGGCGAGCCAGAGTCTTTATGAGCCAGTCCATTTTCGCACAGGCATCGACTGCATTTCTCTCCGAGACGCTGCAAGCCTGCCTTGGCGAAGCAATGCAATCCAGTGACGAGTATGACCAATTGCATCGTTATGCCGTTCACCTTTCCACGAGACTGTTTTGGTTGCAGAATGCGCTCTCTCCCCAAGCTCGATCGAGTGATGGTCCACTCGCAGAAATCACGGGCGAGAGTCCGGTCGTGCCAAGATTCCAGTTCCCACCTCTGCTTGCAGGTTGTGTTTTTTTGATGCTGCTGATCGTGTCAATCGTCCTGGCAATTAGCAAGGTACGACGTGCGTGGCAGCGACGAGAGCTCAGCCGTATTTGGATTTTGCCAGAGCCTGAAACGACTCCACGCCTTGGAGGAGCCTTCACCGGGGGCGGAGGTGGGAGCATTCTCTACGGGTCATCCCACAACTGAATGTCCCCTTCAAAAGCTGCTTCCAAAAAGTCTGTTTGTCAAAATTGGTCCTTTGGGTGATAATTCCTCTTATTTCTATAAAATCTTAGAGAATGAGCCATGACATCCAGTTCCAATGTGGCTTCTGCCATGTGGTGTTAACCGTGCCTGCTCAAATGGCTGGTGTCTCGGGGCCGTGCCCTCATTGCTCACAAAACATCACCTCGCCCATCTCGACTCCTCAGTCGAATCAAGCCTGGGCTGCACCATCCACTAATGGATCGGCTGCTATCCCACCGACGCAACCCAGCGGTTTTGAAGAACCCGCAAAGGCACCTCATTCATCGTTACTGGGAGGACTCCCCCCCAAACGCCCATCAGGACAACCTCCTTTGTCGGTGTCTCCCAGCACGAATCCCATGCCATGGGCTTCAGTTCCAGCCTCCGTTCCGGGCATTCAGACCCCAAGTCTGTCAGGCACTGGTGTTGGAATAGGACTGCCCCAGCACTCACGACTGATTCCCGGCTCGCCAGCGTTACCAAGTGCGTCTCCATTGGCCCCACCGCACAGCATGATGGGTACGACCCTTTTAGGGCGTGATGTTTCGCCAGCTCCCATATCTCCAATGACGCAGCCACTCCCTGCGGGGCTCCCGCCCTTAAATTTGGGAGCGTCTCCCTCGCTTGAATTGGCTCAACACACATCACACCAGCAAATGGCGGCCGGAAGAACGCTCTCCAGCCTGCGAACGCCGCGCGGAACTAATTTCATCAGGCTTGCTTTCGCATTTGTCTTCCTGGTGGGCTTTCTAGGTATCACCGGTTTCCTAGTCAGGGACTACCTACCAAACTTGTTTCCTGGCCAGACAGGTCAAGCCGATGTCGAGCCGCCCGCGCCTGATCTGACATTGCAATCACCTGCCAGTAATTCCTCCCAATCCAACAGCATAGGGAGTCCGCAGCCTATCAAATCGGTGGAAAGCTCCGCTTCGATTCCGCCTCTGATTGTTGCCAACAGCTCCCCTTCGCCGGGATTTGACCCTGTCGAGACAGTAACCAAGCCCCCACAGGCCGCCCCCCCGCAATCTGCAAAACCGCTTCCAGTACCAGCGCCCGTCACTGTCCCCGGCACAGAGATGGCCGTAAACAAAGCCAACGGGGCTTTGCTCGAAGTTCCCTCGAAAGCTGTAGTGGACAACGATGTCTCTACGCCCACTGCACCCTCAGGCACCGGGCGGCACTCCATCGACGAAGATGCCGTGCCATCGGAGGCCAAACCGGCTGTCGAATCCCTGAAAAAGTTTCTGGCGGCAAAATCTCTTGATGAAAGACTTCCGCTCACCTTGGGGGCCGAGCTCATGAAGCCGTTGATGGAACGTTACTACACTCGCTCAACCGACGGCCCCGTTATCGTGGACCGCATTCAGTTTGTCCGGATGGACCCCAACCCAGAACTCGGCTCCGGGCGACACTGCATCTTGAGCTTGGAAAACAAAACGTGGGAATTCCCCGTCCCTGTGATGCTCGAAGAACAGGCCAATATCTTCAAAGTGGATTGGCTCGCCTTCGTCGAATTCAAAGACCGCCTGCTTGAGAAGTTCTTCCAACGTTATCAAGAAGGGCCCGCTCGTTTTCATGTCGGCATCATCCGTCAACATTACTTCGAGGATGGTGTCCCCAACTTGGACCGCAAAGATGTCTTTCGCATCATGCCTGCGCCACCTAACCCATACCAAGCGTCTGTCTTCCTCGACAAGGACTCCCAACTGTCCGAGGAATTGAAAACGCGCCTGCCATGGGAAACCCACATTTGGGCGGTGGTGGAGCTCGAATGGAAGAAACTAGGATCCCAACAGTGGGTCGAGCTCAGCGCCGTCCCGCAACTGCACTGGTATTCACTTCCGTTGACAGCAGTTTCAGCCACCCATCAAAATTCTGAAACCGAAAAGACATTGCCGGGCATTTCAAAAAATGGATCAAGTGTCAAATCATTGCCGGCTGCCACCCTGCCCGCTTCCGGCGAGAGTGACGCCCCTCCGCCCATGATCAGGCGTCCGCTCCCCGTGGGAAGATGATCTGCCGCTGCTGACCCACATTCACCGATACAGGCGTGCGCTTAACAGCAGGGGCTCCAAACAAAGGACATCATCAACTCAATTCGAGTTTGCCTGTGCTGTCACCTACCTTCTGCGCAGGAACTCCGAGACGGTCCAACATCGATAGATAGAGATTCGTCATGGGCGTCTCCTGAGCCAGCACCATGCGCTTACCTGGCGTCAGCGTTCCGCCGCCGCGACCCGCGAGCAAGATGGGCAGGTTGTCGTGATTGTGCCGGTTGCCATCGCCGATGCCCCCGCCAAAGACGATCATTGAGTTGTCGAGAAGGCTGACTCCGCCCTCCTTCACTGACTTCATCTTGTCGAGGAAATAACCGAACTGCCGCAAGTAGAACTGGTCGATCTTCGCAATTTTTTCGAGCTTCTGCGGATCATTTTGGTGATGTGAGAGGTAATGATGAGCATCTGGCACCCCCAACTCCGGAAAGCTGCGGTTGCTGCCATCATGCGCGAGCATAAAGGTCGCTAGGCGCGTCGTGTCGGTTTGGAAGGCCAGCACCATCAGGTCGAACATCGTACGAATGTGCTCCTCGTAGGAATCTGGCACTCCTTCTGGGATCTTCACGTCCGGCATCTCAGTGGCGAATTTCTCCGCACGCTCAATGCGCTGTTCAATATCGCGGACCGAGGAGAAAAACTCCTCCAGCTTCCGCTTGTCCCCCGCGCCGACCTTCCGCTGCAGGCTCTTGGCTTCATCGAGCACGGTGTCGAGGATGCTTTTCTGCAAACGTTTCGCCCTAGCGGCCTCGGCGGCATTCCCGGTCGTGGAACCAAGGCCGAACATACGTTCAAACACCAATCGCGGATCCATCTCGGGAGCCATCGGCATTGTCTCGTTCTTCCAAGCGAGATTGAACTGATAGGCACACGAATAGCCGGAATCACACTTGCCCGAGCTACGCTGGCCGTCTGTGCTGAGCTCCAAGGATGGCAACCGGGTCAGATGCCCGATCTTCTGTGCGGCGATCTGATCCACAGAGACCCCCAGATGGATGTCGGAGCCAGCGGTCTTCTTTGGCATACATCCCGTCAGAAACGTCGCGGTGGCACGGGCATGATCACCGCCACCGTTGCCATGGCTCCGCGCGAAATCCTGCATCAATCCTGAGACCACGGTGAAATCACCACGATGCTGCTCGATTTTCCTGAGCGATGGAGACATCTCGTAGCCGCCCCCCTCCCCCTTCGACATCCACTGCTCCACATTCACGCCATTGGGAATGTAAAGCCATGCCGCGCGGACAGGCTTGGCCACAGACTTCGCCGCCGCGAAAGAGCGCGATCCAATCGACTCCAGAAAAGGGAGTGAAATCATGGATCCCAGCCCCCGCAACACATGGCGGCGGCTGAGCGAATGGGCGGCGAGGGAAGTTTCCCGAAATTCGTTCATGTGGAGGTAACTACGACAGCTCTATGCAGAATCTTTCGTTCAGGCGCGGCTTTGCTAAATCCCACGAAAACACAAAAGTAGTTGAAATAACGGACTTCGCGGCCCGATTGTCAGGCTCCCGTAACCCCCAAACCAACCCCATAATGAAACAAACCTGCTTACTGCTTAGCATCATCGCCACATTCGCCCTCCCTGCCTTTTCGCAAGACGCAGATGTCGCCACTTTGGAACTGAAACCCCATCCTCAGAATCCCCTCGGTTACGACAAAACCGAACTGACGGTCAAAGCAGGCCAGAAAGTGAAGCTCACCCTCAATAACACAGGCAGCATCGCCCCACAGCCGCACAATTTCCTCCTCCTCAAGCCCGGCAAACTCGACGCCGTCGGTGCGCTTGCCAATGCCATGCTCGCCGATCCTCAGGGGATGGCCAAGAACTACATCCCTGACGCAGCAAAGCCCGACATCCTTGCCAACACCAAACTCGTCCAGCCCAATGGGACAGAAACCATCGAGTTCACCGCTCCTGCTGAAGCAGGCGACTATCCGTACATGTGTACTTTCCCCGGTCACTGGCTGCTGATGCGCGGCACACTGCATGTTACCAAATAAACCAAGTGCTCCATCTCCATGAAGCCGCTCCTCACCACTTTCCTGGCTCTGATCGCCATTGCCTCCGCAGCCCTCGCTGAAGAAGGAAAACTCGATGTCGTCGGGCTGATCTTCAAATACGAAGCCCCTTGGGCTTCTGTTGAAAGCGCCGGCATGTTCCGGGCAGGAACCCTCAATGCCAAGGTAGAAGGTGTAGAGAAGCCCGTGGAAGCCATCTTCTACCACTTCCCCGGTCCAGGGGGAGGTGGTGGTGTGGAAGCCAACGTGCAGCGCTGGCTCGGACAATTCCAAGGAACACCAGAATCCAAGCGAGAGGAACTCGAAGCAGGAGACAAGAAAATCACTCTTGTCACCGCCTCGGGCACCTATAATGACGGCCCGCCGATGGGAGCCAAAACTCCCAAAGAAGGCTACACATTGCTCGCCGCGATCGTTCCCGCCGGAGACTCAAACATCTTTGTCAAACTCACCGGTCCCAAGGGTGCCATCGCCAAGCTGACGGAAAGCTTCAAAAAGCTGGTGACCAGCCCGTTTGCCAAATAAGCGGCCGGGACTCCGGTCAGCCTCGCTCCAAAGAATCGGGCGGATGGAAATCCCATCCGCCTTTTTTCGCGCCTTGTCCATGCCCTAGCGTCCGGTGAGATGAGAGAGATCACTCGCAGCAACCGGCGGGCTTTCATTTTTGCACCCTCCCGTGGGGCTTCAGTCCATGGGAATTTTTTTGCACCTTGGCATGCGCATTGCTAGAAACCTCTGCCGAGCGAGCCAATCCTCGCGAGAATATGACCAACACCCAACTCCACATCCTCTCTTCGTGGCGCGGCATCCTCGCCGCCGCCGCCCTGGTCCTCACAACCGGGGCAGCGTCCCAACCGGCCCATGGACAAGACGCAACGTCCCCGGCCCCCGTTCCCGCTGTTGCCCCTGCTCCGTCTCCTGCCGGGCCTGCCGCGCCGACCTTGGAACAGAGGTTATTTGACTTGGAGAAATATATTCAGAACGCACAGCCAGGCAAAGATGGAGACAAAACCTGGAAGTCTAACATCGCAGGTCCCGGCCCGGGCCATAATGCCTGGCAGATGACCAGCACGGCGCTGGTCATTTTCATGACACTTCCCGGCCTAGCCTTGTTTTATGGTGGCCTGGTGCGCAAAAAGAATGTCCTTTCAGTGCTGGCCCAATGCCTGGGTATCGCAGGATTGGTGACGATCCTCTGGTGGGCCTGCGGCTACAGCCTTTCCTTCGGAGTAGGCAATGCCTTCATCGGCGATCTGAGCATGAAGATGCTCAAGGGAGTCTCCCCCTATGCCTCTGGCGCTGGCTACTGGTGGATATCTGATGCCATGTGGTCGATGTTCCAACTCAGCTTCGCCATCATCACACCCGCGCTCATCATCGGAGCCATCGCCGAGCGCATGAAGTTCATCGCTGTGCTTGTTTTTGTCGCCCTCTGGATGTTTGCCGTGTATTTCCCCTTCGCTCACATGGTGTGGAGTGGTTCCGGCCTTATGTGTGGGCCGCTCAACCCCAACGCCAGCATCAAGGCCATCGACTTCGCCGGCGGCACCGTCGTCCACATGACCTCTGGCTGGAGCGCCCTAGTCCTCTGCATCCTGCTCGGCAAACGCAAGGGCTACGGCAAAGAGCCTATGCCTCCACACAGCATGGTGCTCTGCATGGTCGGCACAGGCATGCTCTGGGTCGGCTGGTATGGTTTCAACGCAGGTTCCGCGCTGGGCGCTGATGGCATCGCCTCCAATGCGTTCATGACCACCACGCTCGCCGCTGCCACCGCCGGTTTCGTCTGGGCCATGGTGGAGTGGATTCTCAAAGGCAAACCCTCCGTGCTGGGTTTCTGTTCAGGCATCGTCGGTGGCTTGGTCGTCATCACCCCGGCTGCCGGTTTTGTCACCGCAAACTCTGCCATGATCATGGGTGTGCTCGCAGGCGTGGTACCCTTCCTCGCCGTTTCCTACTTAAAGCGCATGTTCGGCTATGACGACGCGCTGGACACCTTTGGTGTGCATGGTGTCGGCGGCACGATGGGGGCCATCCTCACCGGCATCTTTGCTGACGAGGCGGCCAACCCGGTCGTAGCGGGCTTGAAAAACGGCCTGCTCGTGCACCAGCTCAAAGCTGTCGCCCTCACCATCGTGTGGAGCGTGCTGGCCACCTTGGTCATCACCATCATCGTGAAGATCGTCGTCGGCCTCCGCCCTGATCCCGAAGTGGAAAACGGCGGCTTAGACCTCGCCGAACACGGCGAGGCAGGCTACGAGCACTGACCCCGACCCGCGCCTCGCTCCAAAACCGCTGAGGAATATTGGTCCAAACTTCAGCCCGCGATCGGAACTCACTTCGGTCGCGGGTTTTTTGTTTTTTCCCGTCCCACTACTCCACTCGTAGCCGTTTTGCTTTACGACGCAGATGGCGGTCATCTGGCAGATTGATCTTCGCCGGCCCGCCAGGCATCAGCATATCCATCGCGCCTTCGATGATGTCGTTTTCGACACCAGGCAACTCCATCACCTCGCACAACCATAGCGCGATCACACGTGACAACACGGCCGGATGCAGTGCCTGCAGCTCTGTCGTGATCGGCAGCGAACGATCCTCCTTCAGCGTGTTAACCAGAAACTCCGTGGCCTGCCGCCGCAGGCAGTCATCGTCACGATCCGCCAGAACACCCAACCGCGTGATGAGCACTGACACATCACGATCAAAAACGGCGTTCAACAAAGGCAGCGCCTCATGCCGCAGACGATTGCGGCGATGCTTCGGAGACTGGTTGCTCGAATCCTCGCGAAATCTCAGCCGCTTCGCTCTGATGTACGCGTTGATCTCACCCCGCCTCACCTGCAACAAAGGCCGCACAAGATGCAGGCCGGAATCAAGCCGCTGCACCACACGCATGCCCGCCAAACCACTCAGACTGCTTCCCCGGCAGAGATTGGCTAGGATCGTCTCCGCCTGATCCTCAGCATGATGCGCCATGAAGACGACCCAGGAGTCATGTTTCTCCGCCATGTGCAGCAAAAACGCATGCCGCGCCTCACGCGCCGCTGTTTCGACCGACATGCGGCGTTGTTTGGCCAATGCAGTGACATTTTCGGACTCAATCTCGCACTTCAGCCCGTGCTTCTTCGCCAGCCGCTGCACGAACGCCGCGTCGCCATCGGATTCCTTGCCGCGCAGACCGTGATTGAGGTGACAGAGGATCAGATTCGTGAATCCAGCCTCTAAAAGCAGATGCAGCAGTGCCACAGAGTCACGCCCGCCGGAAATCGCCAGTAGCGCCGGTTGTGACGGTTCACAGGCAGAAGGCAGATTGAGCGTGATGGAGAGCGCTTGAAGCATGCCCGACTATGGAGAGCCGACGAATCGTCGGCAAAAAGAGATTCCAAAGGTGACGAATCGGTGCCACACCCAACCTCCCTCCTTGCGGTGAACCGCAGTTTCGACACCTTGACCGCCCGTTTTCCACCATGGCCTCCAAAGCACCCCCCCCTGGCATCTGTTACCTCGTCGGCGCCGGCCCTGGCGATCCCGGACTTCTCACACTCAAGGGCAAGGAATGCATCGAGGCTGCGGACGTGCTCGTTTATGACTACCTGTGCAATCCCGAGCACCTGCGCTATGCCAAGCCGGGTGCGAGGCGCATCTACGTCGGTAAAAAAGCGGGCGAGCACACGCTGCCGCAGGAGGAGATCAACAAGCTTATTGTCAAACTCACGAAAGAGGGCAAAACCATCACGCGTCTCAAAGGCGGCGATCCCGTGTTGTTCGGCCGTGGAGCAGAAGAGGCCGCAGAACTGCATGGAGCGGGCGTGAAGTTTGAAATCGTGCCCGGTATCACCTCCGCCATCGCCGGACCGGCGTATGCTGGCATCCCGGTCACGCACCGTTCGCATGCGTCGATGCTGACCATCTTCACCGGCCACGAAGACCCGACGAAACCCGACACCTCGCTTGATTACGCCAAGCTCGCGCAGGCCGACGGCACGAAAGTGTTTCTCATGGGTGTGGAGCGCATCGAGGAGATTACCGGCGAATTTTTGAAGCACGGCGCGAAGCCGGAAACGCCGATGGCTCTGGTGCGCTGGGCTACGCACGGCTGCCAGCAGACACTCGTCGGCACTTTGTCCACCATGGCCTCCAAAGTGAAGGCAGCAGGCTTCAAAGCACCCGCAGTCGCGGTGATCGGCGATGTCGTGACCGAGCGTGAGCAGTTGAACTGGTTTGAAAGCCGTCCACTCTTTGGAAAGAAGATTGTCGTCACACGCACGCGCCAGCAGGCTAGCACGTTGAGCAAGCAGCTCGCGCTGCTCGGGGCAGATGTCATTGAGTTGCCCACCATCCGCATCGAACCGGCGGCGGACCAGCTTGAATTCGGCCAACTCGTTCAGGACTGCCACACCTACGAGTGGATCGTCTTCACCAGCCCGAACGGTGTGGACGCGTTCTTCACCATGTTCGATAAGCTTTACAACGACGCACGCAGCATCGGCGGCGCACGCATCGCCTGCGTCGGCCCAGGCACGGCGGAAAAAGTACGGGCGCGTCATCTCGCTGTCGATCTGATGCCAGAGAAAAACTTCATCGCCGAAGGACTCGTGAAAGCCTTCGACCAGCATCAGAACATGGAAAACGTGAACGTGCTGTGGGTGCGCGGCGCGGAGACGCGCGAAGTCATCGCCAACGGCCTCACTGCCATGGGCGCGATCGTCGATGAGGCCATCGGCTACCGCACCATCGCCGAGACAGAGGACAACCTCGAAGCGCTGGCTCGTTTGAAAAGCGAAGGTGCCGACATGATCACCTTCACCAGCGCATCGACAGTCGAACACTTCTTGAACTTGAAGGTGCCGCTACCCCAGGGCTGCAAAACCGCCAGCATCGGCCCCGTCACTAGCGCCTCAATCAAGCAGCATGGCCTCACCGTCGATGTCGAGGCCAGGGAGAGCACCATCTCCGGCTTCGTCGCGGTGATTGAGCAGTTCTGGAGGCAAGACTGCCTCAACGACCACATCTGACAATGCCGACGGCCAGCCCCGTTCACGCCTGCCCCCGCTTTGTCATCATCATCGTCACCACGAGGATGAAGAAGCACATGACAACGGAGAAGAGCGGGAACTGGAGTGCTGACGGGAGACTGTAAATAAGGACGAGAGCTGGAATCCAGACGAGCCAATTGGCGATGAGTACCGTGGGGCAAGTGCGCGTCCAAAATTCGCGGCCCAGAGTGGCACGTGTGCGCGACCACGAGCCGCCGAACTCCACCCAGCGCAGGGCCACGACGTAAGTGGGCACGAACCAGACCGGACTCATGACGAACTGATCGACGAGAACTTTTTTGCTCAACGTGATCACATCGTTTCCGTGGCCGAAGATCCAGCCCTGCCCGCAGTAGAAGAGATCGATCTCCATGCCACGATAGCCCCAGAACAACATGAGCAGCAAAAGACGCCTCCACCGCCCCTCCGCAGGCAACACACCTTGCAGTAATTGCACCATCGTGGGCAGGATGGCGGCAGCAAACATCGTCGAAACGCACGAGAACCCGAAGGACCAGCGTGTTTTCAACATGCTCAACGACTCCCAAAAGCCCGTCAGCGCGGGAACCTGGTAATAGCTGACCACCAGTGCTGCGGCTATTACATTGAGCACCACGCATGGCACACGATTCCGCCGGAACACCGTGCCGATGGTGGAAGCGATGCTTGGGGATTTCACAGCAGCAGTCATAGGATGCACCACTGCCATTTATCGCGTCCCGAAAACAAAAAAAAGACGCAGTGATGCGTAGCAGTTCATGGACACTGGCACAGATACCAGCGCGGCTCAAACGTTCCTCTCACGCCACTTGCCATGCTAGAGAGTCATGTCCATTCATCTCGAATGACCGCTGAGATGTTTCTGAAAATCACCACCCATGGAGCCGCTGTGCGCCTCTCCTCACGCGCCAAATTCCGCCTCAGCGGCAGCGACCACATACGTTACCTGAACGGCCAGGTGACCAACGATGTGCGCCGCGCGAAGGCAAATGAAACGCTCTACGCCTGCGTGACGGACGCCAAAGGACGCATCGCAGGCGATGTGTTCATCCACACGAAGGAGGAGACACTGCTGCTTGATGCAGAGCCCGACCTGCGAGAAACCTTGGGCATGCGCCTGGAGCGCTACATCGTGGCCGATGACGTGGAACTGGCCGATGTGACGGAGAAATGGCAGCTCTGGCATGTGTGGGGCGGCAATGACGTCGCCGGTCTGCGCTCGAACCGCTTCGGTGTGGATGGAGTCGATGTGTGGCTTCCCGCCACAGCGGAAACACCTGTCTTTGATTCAAAACCCGTTTTGAGTGATCCCGATCTCGAAACGTGGCGCATTCTACAAAGAGTCCCACGCTGGCCGCATGAGCTGAACGCGGAAACGTTTCCGCCAGAGGCCGGACTCGAAGCACGGGTGATGGATTTCGCCAAAGGCTGTTACATTGGCCAGGAAACGCTCTCCCGCATCAAAACAACCGGTAAGATGCCGCGCGAGTTGATTGCGTTCGAGTGCGAGACCCCGGCCGAAGCTGGCGATGAACTGTGGGGCGACACGATTGTCGGCAGAGTGACCAGCGCCACCCAGCATCCTGCATCAGGACTCTTTGCCGGGCTGGCAATGGTAAAGCAGGGCACCCAAGGCGATCTACGCCTCAACTCAGCAAGTGGTGAGGTTGTCCGTCGCCGCTGAGCAAGCTTATTTCACTGGGTAGCATTGGCAGCAATATTGGTGCGCAGGGAGGGGATCGAACCCTCGACCAATTGGTTAAAAGCCAACTGCTCTACCGCTGAGCTACCTGCGCTTCCCGGTAAGGGGGCGGGTATGTATTCATGCACGGGGGATGCGCAAGCCTGAATATGCCCCAGCTCGGACTTTCTGTACCAACGTGTCGAGGCCGTGACCTGGCCTTTTCACGGCAAAAAAGCCCAATCCGGCAGCCTGGGCACCTTCTCCATCGCATTTGAAATCATCGCCAATGTGCAGACAAAATTCAGGGGCACAAGCCGCAGACTCCAGCGCTGCCTGAAACATGCGTTGATCAGGCTTGGCTGCCCCCACCTCGCTGGAAATGATGACATCGTCAAAAAAACGCAGCAAATCGTGGCCCGAGAGAACAGGACGCAGGCGGCTGTCAAAGTTCGAGAGCACAAGGAGGCGATGATCCGCCGCCAGTTGATCGAGTGCGGGCACAACATCCTCAAACACATTCCATGCCTCCGACCGGGCGTAAAACTCATACAGTTTTTCAAAAAGAGGAGCTAGCACCGGGGCAGGTAGCGGTGTGCCGAGAACCTCGGCAAAGACTTTCGCCACTAGCTCATGCCACCATCCACGGTCATCATCGGCAGGCAGTTGCCCTGGGGGGTGCAAAGGTGCTGGCATGGCCGTCCAGGCCCGCCAGAAGGCTCGGTCCACACTGTCGCCGCTCACTTGAATTCCTTGGTGGGCCACCATCCACGCGTAGGTCTCCCCCACCTTGGCAGCCGGACGGATCAAAGTGCCGACTGCATCGAAAAAGAGAACCTGGAGCGATGACATGGCAAAAAAAAGAGCGGCCACTCTGGCCGCTCCTTCAAAGGATGAAATCGCGTTACTTGGAGGCCGTGTATGGATTCTTCGGATTTTTGCCCGAAGTTTCTTGCACCGGTTCCGCCGGAAGCTGCGGCAGACGGCAGCGCCAAGCCGAGCCAGGCAGCGCGTATTCCTGATCGAGATCATTCAGGCTGCCGACCATGTAAGGCTTGGGGTCGAGCGGCTTGATTATATGCAATGTGGACCAGATGCCTGCATCCACAACATCACCATAGGCATACATGGCAGCCTGGACTGGTTTGCGAGTGGAGTTTGCGCCGCGACGATAGATGCTGGTAAGCCAGCCGGGGTAGCGGCGGATCGCACGGGCGGCAAAACTGGCACCATTGTCATAGGTGTCCATGACATAATCCGTGGCACGATTGGTTTCACGATAGACGATGTCGTCGGTGCGATAGACCGCGTCTGAACCGATCTTGGTGTAGTTGCGCAACTGGCGGTCGGTGACAATGCCGGTGAAATCAGCGGTGTCGTCCACCACATCCACAGTGCTTTTCACCGCTTGGCCGCCGATCGTGCTCACATAGCAAAGCCCTTCATTGGTCATGGGAGCACCTTTGCAAGGCAGCTCGGCGGACGGACGAGGGTTGCCATTGAAGCTAGTGCAGTTGCTGTTCCTCAAGCTGTTGCAGGAGGCGAGCATGGAAAGAAGGGAGAGTGACAGCAGCAATTTCATATTGGAAAAGGTGATTCTGTCGGAAAATGGGCTGAAATGTCAAAGCTAAATTCCGGGAAATGGCGGTAACTGGCATAAAAGGCGCAGGAAAACATGAAAGAGCCCACCGACGCCCGCGTTTTGGCCCCACTCTCCCCCTGCCCCCGGTTTCATCCATGAAAACGATTTCCATCAGCATTCTCCTAGCCTCCGCCACATTGTCCGCACTGGCTGCACCAGACATCAAGGCCACCGCCACGAAGATCGATGAACTGGTCAACGCCAAGCTCGCCAAGGAAAATATCACCCCCAACAAGCTCGCCAGCGACGAGATCTTCGTCCGCCGTGTTTATCTCGATGTCGCCGGACGCATCCCCATGCTGCATGAGACCACGGAATTTCTCAAAAGCAGCGACACGGACAAGCGCTCCAAGCTGATCGACAAGCTCCTCGATGGCGACGGCTATGTGGACAATTTTTTCAACTACTGGGCCGACATTCTGCGCATGAAGAGCATTATGGTCGGCGGCGGCCAGAGCCTAGCGGCCTACTACGCCTATTCCGGCTGGCTCAAGAACAGCCTGCGCGACAACAAGCCCTACGATGAGATGGTGCGCGAGGCGGTCACCGCCAGTGGCAAGACCTATGAAAACGGTGCCGTCGGCTTCTACATCCGCGATTACAACATGCCGCTCGATAACATGGCGGTCACCACCCAGGTCTTCCTCGGCACCAGCATGGTCTGTGCCCAATGCCACAACCACCCCTTCGACAAGTGGACGCAGATGGACTACTACCAGATGGCGGCATTCAGTTACGGCATGACCGGCACCAACGGTCTCACCAACCCGCTGCTAGCCCGGGCTATCTACGGTGGCCGGGCGGTCAAAAACAAGGGTGAACGCTATAGCGTCGCGGCGTCGAATTTCGATCTGCCCGAAGGCATTGAGCGCAGGGACGTCACCCGTGCGATGTCGGAAATCCTCCGTCCGCTACGCTACAACGCCGTACTCGACGAATCACACCGCAAGGCTCTGCGCCTGCCTCACGACTACCAATATCCAAACGCCAGACCCAAGGAGGTGGTCAGCCCTTTCATCCCCGCCTCTTTCAGCAAGGATGGAGACATCATCAAAAAGCGCGAGGCTCCCATCATCGCTTACGCCGACTGGATGACGAGCAAAAGCAACCCGCGCTTCACCACGGTCATCGCCAACCGGCTTTGGAAGAAGCTCATGGGCCGGGGCTTGATCGAACCCGTCGATGAAATCACCGATAGCACCGTGCCGAGCAATCCGCAGCTCATGGCCTTTCTGGAGGGCACGATGAAGTCGCTCAACTACGACATGAAGGCATATCTGCGTGCTATCCTGAATTCCGCCGCCTACCAGCGCGAGGCTTACACGAAAGACGTAGAGCTAGGCGAAATCTACAACTTCCCCGGCCCGCTCCTCCGCCGCATGTCCGCCGAGCAGATCTGGGACAGCATGGTCGCCCTCTACAAGCCCAATCCCGACACGCCGAGCATTGGAGCCAGAGTGAGCGCTGAAATTGCGATCCGCCGTGTCGAGTGGCTGGACCGTGCCCTCAACAGCCTTGATCCGAAGGAACTCCATGCCTACACCATTAAAGTGGCGCTAAAGCAGAAAGAGCTCGCAGCCGAGGTGCGCGCCGCCCAGGAAAGCCTGGAAGCCGCCTCCAAGGCAAAGGATGAAGAAGCCATCCGCAAGGCCAAAAGGGCCATCAGCACCCAACGCACCCGCATTAGCGCCGCAGTGGACGAAATCGTCTATAACGCCGGCTTCAAACGCTTTGAGGAGATGGCGGCGGCGGGAGATCTCGACAAATTCTCCAACGACACAGAATTTGTCAAAGAGGTAGAGGCTGCTCTCCAGTCAAAGAAAGACGGCGAGGTGCTCAGCATGGATGAAGCGTTGGCAATCCTCGCCAGACAACGTAAGAGCAAGCTTCAGGCACAGGCTAAGATGCGTATGAAAGCTGACGCCGAACGCTACGAGGCGAACGGCAAGAACGAGAAGGCCGCCCTCCTCGCCTGGGAGAACTATCGTGACACCTATATGCTGCGTGCCTCCGACCTCCGCAGCCCGGCTCCCAACGGCCACTTCCTGCGCGAGTTCGGGCAAAGCGACCGCGAGCTTGTCGAAAACGCCAACGGTGAGGCCACGGTGGGCCAGGCGCTCATGCTGTTGAACGGCAAAGCCTTCAGCAATCTTATGAACCGCTACACTTTGATCGCCCGCACGATGGACAAGGCGAGAAAAAATGGCTCCGACGCAGTGATCGACACCGTCTATCTCAGCCTTCTGAGCCGCAAAGCCACCGCTGATGAGCACGCGCTGCTCAGGCCCATCGCTGACAACGCCGACTCCACGGATCGTGGCGACGTCCTCTGGACCGTGTTGAATACGCGCCAGTTCTTCTTCATCCAGTGATCACGCACGGCGGCTCGCATCTCGCGTTTCCCCACTCAAGCGAGCACGCCTTTTACTACCTCTCCAGCTACGTCCGTGAGTCGGAAATCGCGCCCAGCATAACGATACGTCAGCTTCAGGTGGTTGAGACCCAGAAGGTGCAGGATCGTCGCGTGCAGATCGTGGATGTGAACCTTGTCCACAGCTGCGTAATAACCATAGTCATCCGTGGCACCGTAGGCGATGCCGGGCTTCGTCCCGCCGCCGGCGAGCCACATGGTGAAGCCGTGAGGATTGTGATCGCGGCCATCCGTGCCTTGCGCCACCGGTGTGCGGCCAAACTCACCGCCCCACACCACCAGCGTGTCATCGAGCAAACCGCGTGACTTCAAATCCTTGAGCAGGCCCGCGATGGGCTTGTCCACCTCTGCGGCGTTTTTCGTGTGTCCCTTGAGTAGATCCCCGTGCTGGTCCCACTGCACATAGCTGTCACTGTGCGTCACTTGAACGAAGCGCACGCCCTGCTCGGCAAAACGGCGCGCCATGAGGCACTGGCGACCGAAGTTCGCCGTCACGGGATCGTCCATGCCGTAGAGCCTCCGCGTCGCCGCGCTCTCACCTGAGATGTCCTGAATCTCCGGCATGGTCGATTGCATGCGGAAAGCGAGCTCGAAGGAATTGATGCGCGCCTCCAGCGCCGCGTTCGCCCCGGTCATCCCAAGATGAGAATGATTCATTTGAGACACTAAGTCGAGCTGTGAGCGCTGCAGCTCTGGCGACAGAGTTTTGTTGCGGATGTGCCTCACCACCGCCTGCTCGGCAGGTACGCTCGCATTGCCGAGCGGCGTGCCCTGGCAATACGCCGGCAGAAACGCCGAGCCCCAGTTGTTCACGCCGCCGTGCGCCAGCGTCGGGCAGATGGTGATGAAAGACGGCAGGTCAGTGTTTTCCGTGCCAAGACCGTAGCTGATCCACGAGCCTAGGCTCGGGCGCACAAACGTGTCGCTCCCGGTGTGCAGCTTCAGCAACGCCCCGCCGTGGGCCGGATTCGTGCCGTGCATAGAGCGGATGATGCACAGATCGTCCACACACCTCGCCACATTTGGGAACAAGTCACTCACTGGCAGGCCGCTCTGGCCGTATTGGCGGAACTTCCACGGCGAGCGCAGCAGGTTGCCCGTCTGCGCGAATGTCACCCGCGGCAGGGCAAAGGGTGGTGGCTTACCGTTATCACGGTCCAGCTGCGGCTTTGGATCAAACGTGTCCACCTGGGACGGCCCGCCTTTCATGAGCAGGAAAATCACCCGCTTTGCCTTCGCTGGAAAATGTGGCGGCTTTGCCGCCAGCGGGTCCGCCACGGCAGCCTGTGCGGACTCCAGTCCTAAAACACCCTGCAACGCCAGATAGCCGAAGCCCGCACATGAGTTGCGCAGCATATGCCGACGATTGTAGAGAAGTTCTGGTGGCGCGGAGTTCACAGGACGGATACGCCCGGCCATCAAGTCCTCTTGCCTTGAAACGAGGGCGCCCAACCGGCCATCTGCTGCCTCACGCACCCGCCGTCGCAGGCGTCCGGCGCTCGTCGCGGAAGAAGTCCTCCATACGGCGGCGCAAATCTGCGTAGAACTGCTGCGCCATCTCCTCGAGGGCATCCGCCTTGTACTTGATACCGCTGGTGGTAGCCAGTTCACGTTCGACACGCATCTTCTCCTCAAATGCATGCTCCAATTCCATGAGGTGCTCCAAGAAGCCCTTCGCAGCGCGCGAGCGGTCCACGCCTTCGATCAAGGCGCGCTCCAGAGGCTTGTGCTGCGTGAGGTGAAGCAGCTTGCTCTCCCCAAGTTCCTTCATGTAACGGTTGAATGTGGCTAAGAAAGCCTTGCGCTCACCGTCAAATTTCACCTCCTCGCGGTCCAGTAGCGTGTCATACGGCCCGGGTTTGGAGAAGAACTTCACCACTAGCGGGATCGTGTCCACCAGCATGAAGAGCAGTGTGAGCACTAGGTACGCCGCTAAGGCAAACACACCGCCCTGCTGCCCGTTGTCAAAAAGTTCGTGCAGCGCGAGCGTCTGTGTGAGGATGTCGCGGCGCGGCTCGCTGCGGATGCTGGCGACACGCACCTCCTCGTCCTTGACGAGCTGCGCGATCTCCGCGTGGAGATTCTTCAGTTGCAGCAGCAGCGTATCAATCTGCGCCTTCAATGTCTCGCGGATGGCGTTCTGCTGCCCGACAAACGCGTCTGCTTGCTCAGACTGCACTTTCTGCCTCAAAGCGGCGACGCGTTCCTGCTCAGCCTTGTTGGCGGCGGCCATCTCGGCGGCCTTGGTATCCAGCGCGGTGTTCACACCGTCTTCTGCGGCCTTGATCTCTGCCACGAGCACCACACGGTTCCGCGTCATCGTGTCCAGCACGCCGCTGAGGCGCGCCGATTCCGCACGGCGCCAAGTTAGCTGGTCTTCCTGGATGCTTTTCGCACGCGGACCGAGGCCGATGATGCCGCTGCGCTGACCGTTGACTTCGCGTTCGAACTCTGTCTGCCAGTGATTGAGCTCAGCGGCGATTTTCTGGTAGTCGGCACTGAGTTTCGCCATCTCCTTGTCGAGCACCTCAAGCCTCGTCTTGCCCGGAGCTACGGCCTCGGCGATCTTCGCCTCGCGCTCGGCTTTAGCCTTCTTTTCGTCCTCAGTCAGCGGCTGCTCAATCGGCTTGCCGTTCTCATCGAGGAATTTGGCACTAAAGGTCGCATTCCAGTTCTCACGCTGTTTTGCGATCTCCGCCTCCAGCGGGGCGATCCGTGCCTCAACAGCCGATTTTTGCTGTTTCGCGGTCTCACGCGCCGTTTCGATCTCCCCCTGACGATGTTTCTCGATGACCGACGTCACCGTGTCCTTGAAAAGCAGCAGCGTCAGCGGATGGGAGATGGTAATGCCCATCAAGGCGGCCACCACGACACGCAGCGAGAACTGCGCTGCCTTGCGGAAAAAACTCTGATACGCACGATAGGTGGCCAGCAAGGCGCGGTCCACCGTCATGATGATAAACGACCACACCAGCGAGACCGGCGCGATGACCCACCAGTTGCTCGTAAGCGTGCTCAGCGCATACGCACATGCGATGACCGCGAAGGTAGAGGGAACAAGCACGGTCGCGCCGAAGGCCACATATTTCCGCCGCTCCCAGGCAGGGCATGCGTCGAGGTTGTCGGAGGAGGCTGAGGAAAGCCAGAAGAAGACACGTTCGATGCGATCAAGGAAGCTCATGCGCGTGAGGGGTGGCTGGAATGTGAGTGTGTGGGACAGCAGGGGATTGTCAAACGACGGTGCCGGATTATTGAATGCCTGTGACGCCCGCCATCGACGACGCATTCATCTGTGATTCTGTCCCGGCAGAATTCATGGACAGGCTCTGGGCTGCAGGCTGGAGACATTTCGGGCATCATTTCTTCCGTTACAGCACCCAACCTGACCGAGCGGATGGCACGCAGAACATAACGCCGCTGCGCATCGACCTTGCGTCCTGCACCTTCACCAAAAGCCAGCGCCGTGTGCTGCGGAAAAACGCCGGTCTGCGCCACAACATCTCTCCCGTCCGGCTGGACGATAGCCTCAGAGCCATGTTTCAGCGCCACAAGAAACGCTTCACCCATAACGTCCCAGAAGCGCTGGAGGACTTCCTTGGCCTCGCCCCTGAGAACGGCCCCTGCGAATGCCGAATGCTACAGGTGTTTGACACGAATCGACTGATCGCCGTCAGTTTCTTCGACCTGGGCAAAATCGCTGCCTCCAGCGTGTATGGCATCTTCGAGCCTGAACACTCCTCACGCAGCCTCGGCATCCTCACCATGCTCCTGGAAATCGCACACTGCCGCTCAATCGGTCTGCGCTGGCTTTATCCCGGCTATGCCACGCATGAGAGCAGCGCCTATGATTACAAGAAGCAGTTCCGCAGCCTCGAAATGCTCGACTGGGCCACCGGCAAGTGGCTGGGGCACGATGCCGCCTAACGCCGGATGTGTAGGAACAAATTCACTCCTTCCGGCTCCCACTGAACTTCGATCGAATCCGCCGCCGCGCCAGCCTGCATGGCGAGCTCGCGCAGATGGTCGCGCGTACGGTGCTGCAGCACCCAGTCGCCGAGCAGTTCCATGTAGTCGCGGCTGGGATTGAAGTCGGAGAAATTCCCCACCACCACCTCCCCGCCCCGTTTCGTCACGGCCATCAACGCCTTGAGCAGATAGACAAACGAGCGATCCGCCAGGTAATCGAACAAACCCGCCGACCACACGAGGTCATAGCCTTTCGCGGGCAGGAACCGCAGCACGTTGCGATGGTAGAACTCCACGCGCTGCGCAAACGGCGCGCACATCTTCTTCGCGCACTCGACGGCGTGGATCTCGGCATCCACGCAGTCGAAAAACACCTCGCGCTCCGGGTTGTCTAGCACCCACTCGCGCACATCACGCGCCGGGCCACTGGCGACGTTCAGCACGCGGATTGGCGTCTTGGCACGTCCCGCCGTGTGCGAATGCAGCAGGTGATGAAAGTAGCTCTTGCGATTCCGCACCGCGTTTGGCGCGGCCTGCGCATGAAAATACAAATCCCAGCGGCGCAGGTGCGGCTCGGGCGCCGTGCGCAGCGAGTAAATCGCGTCGATCATCTCGAAATCGCCGGCATAGCCATATTTTTTGCCCAGCGCACGGGATTGCATCGTCCCCTCGAGATGGCGACTGGTGATGTCGTGGGAGTAAACCAGCACATCCTCACGTGCGATCACCTTCGCCCGCACCGCGTCGCCAAGTTGCCGCAGCGTCCGGTTCATCAATGCATACTCCGTCGGCATCGGCCCGCCTGCGGCGATCAGTTCACGCAGCAGATCGTCAAACTGGGACAGAGACACGGCATCGCTCCGGCGATCATACATTCGTTCTTGAAGGGCAAGGGGCGGCATGCGCTGAAACAAGGGTGAGCGGAGGCGGTAAAACGATACCTTGGCTGATAATAAATCATTCTTAATCAATAGGGAAGCAAAAAAATGTCTCCCCTCCGCCAAGTCGGCACAAAAGGGCGTAAAATCCGCCCCCGAAGTGGAGATAACGACATGCCCACGCATGTCTCCAGCCGAAACCGAACGTCATCACCGCTTCTTGCGCAGTTTCACGGCGCATGAGTCGGCCATACGTGCGCATGTGCGGCGGCTCGTCCCGACGCGGGCGGATGCTGATGATGTGATGCAGGAGATCAGCGTCGTGTTGTGGGAGAAATTCGACACCTTCCAACACGACGCGGACTTTCGCGCCTGGGCTTTCGGCGTGGCACGGTTTGAGGTGCTGGCCTGGCTGCGGGACAAAGGACGCGACCGTCTGGTGCTCGATGAGGAGGTCATCACCAAGATCGCGGAGGAAACCACCGCCGATGAACCACGTCTGCAATTGCAACGCGAGGCGCTGGAGCATTGCATGAAGAAGGTGCCTGCCGTTCAGCGCGATCTGCTCATGCGTGCCTACCAGTCCGAATCACGCATCCAGGAAGTGGCGCAAACCAGTGGGCGCAGTGTGGTAGGCTTTTATCAATGGCTACACCGCATGCGCCGCATGCTGCTGGAATGCATCCAACGCGTTTTGACCCAGGAGGTGCCGTCGTGAGCACGACACTGATCGAATCCTATCTCGACGGCAGCATCACCGCCTCGGAGATGCCGCAACTCAATGCGCTGCTGTTAGCTAATGCGGAAGCGCGACGTGAATTTGCGGAGACCCTGAATGTGGACTCCGCGCTCGCCGCGATGGCTGCAGGCTGGCCTGCGGAGCACGAGACCGTCGTAAAACCGGCGAAACCCGTGCGCTGGCTGTCTCCTTCGCCGCGCTGGATCGCAGCGGCGGCCTGCGTGGCATTGTTTCTCAGTGGTGCGTGGTGGCAGATGTCGCAGCGCGCCTTCGCCACGGTCGAAAAAGCCGCAGGAATCGCGGAATTGGCCGATGGCGCACGTTTGCGCAACGAAACACATCAAATTCACGCTGGGACGCTCTCGCTCGTCAGCGCACGGGGCGCGCGAATCGTGATTGAGGCACCAGCGGAATTTCATTTCGACTCCGCGCAGCGTCTGCATCTGAAACGCGGCCGATTGGCCGCCGATGTGCCTCCTGCTGCGAAGGGCTTCACCGTCATCACGCCTTCAGGCGACGCGGTGGACCTCGGCACGCGCTTCGGCGTCGATGTTCCATCAAACGGCACGGCGGAGGTGCATGTGTTTCAGGGCGAAGTCATCACCAAGGCCAGCGGCGAACAATCCCGGCAAAGCCTGCGCGGTGGTAATGCCGTCGTGTTTGACGCCGGGGCCAGCACCTCGCGCGAACTACGCTCCGCCGCCTTCATCCAGGCTGATGAGATGCGCGAGCTCACCGCAGGACTCGCCGCCGGACAACGTGTGCGTTCCGAAACTGCGCTGGCGAAGTTGAAACAAGATCCCGCCTTAATTGCGTTGCTCGATTTCGAGTCCGACGAACCACTTCCTGGTGTGTTCCGTCATGTGCAGGGCCGCTGGCCGGGATCGCGTGCGTCTGAATTTGTCAACGTGGGCGATCATTTAAAGCTGAACGTCGGTGGCGGTCACGACTGGCCGCAGCTCACCCTCGCCGCCTGGGTGCGCATGGATCGCCTCGGCGCGCCCTATCAATCGCTGCTGCACACCGACGGCTGGGACGACAATCATCCCGGGCAGGTTCACTGGATGGTCACGCAGACCACGGTGATGCGCCTCGCGCTCTTCGGCAACACGCTCGCGCCCAGCTCGAATGAGCTGAACGTCTATCCAGACTCGAAAACCCCGGTGCTGCCGGAACAAGGCCGCTGGGTGCATCTCGCCGTCGTCTATGATTCCACGGCCAAAACGGTCCGCTTCTACCTCAACGGCCAGTTCGACAAAGAAACGCGTCACACCATCGCCCATCCCGCACGTCTCGGCCCCGCGCAGATCGGCAACTGGGATCGCAAAGACCGCAAACTCAGCGGACGCATCGACGAGTTGCTCCTGCTCGGTCGCGCGATGAGCGATGACGAAATCCACGCCCTGCACGCCGCAGGCAATCCTTACCGTTGACGCCGCTCATGAGGTTCCTCTGCTTTCTCATCGCCTCCTCAGCCTTCGCCGCGCCCGTCGATTTCGTGCGCGATGTGCAGCCCATTTTCAAACAGCACTGCATCTCCTGCCACGGTGAGAAAAAGCAGAAGTCCGGCCTCCGCCTCGACATCAAATCTGAAGCCCGCAAAGGTGGCGACAAACACTCGCCTGACATCATCGCGGGCAAAGCACAGGAAAGTCCGCTCATACGCTTCATTACGACCACTAACGAGGACGAACATATGCCACCGAAAGGCAAACTGGCTTCAGTGGAGATCGAAACGCTCACTCGTTGGATCAACGAAGGCGCGGCATGGCCCGATGGCGTTGATCTCGCCAAGGTCGAAGACAAACGCGATCACTGGAGCTTCAAACCCATCGCAGTTCCAAGTTTAAAGTCTCAAGTTTCAAGTTCGTCTGCGAACGACGCTTCTGGAAAACTTGAAACCTCAAACCTGAAACTTGGAACCAAGAAGATCGACACCTTCATTGATGCCAAACTCGCCGAAAAAGGCATCCACCGCTCCCCGCCCGCCGATCCCGTCTCCTGGCTTCGTCGTGTCACCTTCGATTTGACCGGCCTACCACCAACGCCGGATGAGGTAGCGGATTTCTTGAAAAGCCAGGATCATGCCGCTGTCGTCGAACGCCTGCTCGCATCGCCTCGTTACGGTGAGCGCTGGGCGCAGCACTGGCTCGATGTCGTGCGCTACGCCGACACGCACGGTTTTGAAGTGAACACCGAGCGCCCGAACGCGTGGCCCTATCGCGACTATGTCATCCACGCCTTCAACAACGACACTCCGTATAACCGCTTCATCAAGGAGCAGATCGCTGGCGATGCGCTGGGCGAAGACGCGGCCACAGGTTTCCTCGTCACCGCATCCGTGTTGCTTCCAGGCCAGATCGGCAAAGACGAGCCTTCAAAGCGGCTCGCACGGCAGGATTCCATCGACGAGATCGTCGTGAACATCGGTCAGACCCTCCTGGGCCTGAGCATCGGCTGCGCGCGCTGCCACGATCACAAATTCGACCCCATCAGCGCGAAGGACTACTACGCCATGCAGGCTTTCGTCGCTGGCGTCGAGTATGGCGAACGCGAGCTGCGCACGCCAGAATCCCTCGCCGCACGCGAGAAAATGAAACGCCTCAAATCGCAAATCACAGAAATCGACAAGCAGCTCGCGCGCTTCGTTCCCATCGCCAAATCCGGCGTGAAGCGTCCGATGGTCGATCCGCGCGAAAATCGTGATCGTTTCAAGCCAGTGAAGGCGAAGCGTGTGCGCTTCACCATCCGCGATACGAACAACCTCGAGCCCTGCATTGATGAACTCGAAGTCTTCACCACCGCCAACGAAAACATCGCCCGCAAGGCCTCCTTGACCGTCTCCGGCGAGAACGTCGTCGCTGACCGCCACGAGCAACGCTTCATCATCGATGGCAACTACGGCAACTCGCGCAGTTGGATGTCGAACGAGAAGGGCAAAGGCTGGGTCATGCTCGAATTCGCGCAGGAGCAGAAGATCGATCGCGTTATTTGGGGCCGCGACCGCCAGGGCAAATACACCGACCGCCTCGCCACGAGCTATGTGATCGAGACTTGCGACGCCTCCGGCACATGGAGAATCGTCGCTGATTCCGATGACCGGCAGAAATACGACGCCCATCGCCGCGCCGAGCCTGCACTCCTCACGCAAGGACTGCACAAAGACGAGGCCGCCGAAGCAAAACGCCTGCTAGATCAGAAACGCTCTCTCGACGCGCACCTGCATCACATTGATGGCGATCAAAAGGTCTTCGCTGGAACCTTCCGCGCACCGGACGACATCCACCTGCTCAATCGCGGTGATCCCGAGCAGCCGAAGGAGTCCGTTATGCCCGCCGTTCTCAGTGCCCTTGGTGATTTGAAACTCACCAAGGACACACCTGAACAAAAACGCCGTCAGGCTCTCGCCGATTGGATCGCCAACGCGCAAAATCCGCTCACCGCTCGTGTGATGGTGAATCGCATCTGGCAGGGCCACTTCGGCACCGGCCTCGTGTCCACGCCGAGCGACTTTGGTCACATGGGAGTGAAACCCACCCATCCAGAACTGCTGGATTGGCTCGCCGCTGAATTCATCCGCAGCGGCTGGAGCGTGAAGCACATGCACCGGCTCATCGTGATGAGTGCTGCTTACCGCAGGACGGGTTTTCCCGTTCGTTCGGACGAGTTAGAAAACTCGTTTCGCACTGATTCCGAATCCCGCTTCCTCTGGCGATTCCCCTCCCGTCGTCTTGAGGCTGAATCCATCCGCGACTCCATGCTCGCCGTCAGCGGCCTACTCAGTGTGAAAATGTACGGTCGTGGTTTCAACCTCTTCGACAAACGCGGCGGTCTCAGCGGCTTCAATCCCGTCGAGACACTCACATCCGACAACCAACGCCGCATGATTTACGCTCACAAAGTCCGCCGCGAGCCCGAGGCTGTCTTTGGTGCGTTTGATTGCCCGGACGCCGGCCAAAGCACCGCCATGCGCCGCGCCAGTACCACGCCCATTCAAGCGCTGAACCTCTTCAACAGCCGCTTCACCATCGACACCGCGAACGCCTTCGCCACTCGCGTGAAAAAAGAAGCCGGTGTTGACGTCGCTAGGCAGATCGCCCGCGCCTACCAACTCGCGCTGAGCCGCGCTCCGACCACGGATGATCTGCGCGAAGCCGAACCCGTCGTTCGCCAGAACGGCCTCGCAGTGCTCTGCCGCGCATTGTTCAACTCGAACGAGTTTATCTTTGCCCCATGAGTGCCGAACACCTCACGCCCGCGGGCCGTCACCTGCTCAACCGCCGTCAGTTCCTCGCGAACAGCGCCACAGCGCTCGGCTCGATCTCTTTGACGAAACTGCTGGCAACGGATGGATTGCTGATCGACCCGGCACGGCCCTATGCACCGAGGCAGCCGCATTTCCCCGCGAAGGCGAAGAACATCGTCGTCATCTTCTGCGCCGGCGCGGTGAGCCAGCTCGAGACCTGGGACTACAAACCGGAGCTCATCCAGTGGGATGACAAACCGCTGCCCGGCGGCCCAGCGGTAACGTTTCAAGGCCCGGCGGGCAATCTCGCACGTCCGCAGTATGCCTTCCGCCAACGCGGCCAGACCGGCAAATGGGTCAGTGACATGATCCCGCACCTCGCAGAGCTGACGGATGACATCGCCTTCGTGCATTCGCTCACGAGTAAATCGAATACGCATGGCCCGGCGGAGAATTTCCTCTCCACCGGCTCCGTGCTCGACGGCTTCCCCAGCCTCGGTGCCTGGACGACGTATGCGCTCGGCAGCGAGAACGAGGATCTACCATCCTACGTCGCTATTCCCGATCCGCGCGGCGTGCCACAAAACGGCGCGAACAACTGGGGGCCAGGCTTTCTTCCCGCAGCTTTCCAAGGCACCACAATGAGCAGTAAAAGTCCCGTGAGACATCTCTCCGTGCCCGGAGTTTCCGCGCAGGCGGATCAAGCCGCGCGCTCGCTGCTGCAAAAGATGAACGCACGACATCTCGAGGCGAATCCGGGCGATCAAAAACTCGCCGCCCGCATCGCCAGCTACGAGCTCGCCGCGCGCATGCAGCTCAGCGTTCCGGAAATCAACGATCTCAGCACCGAGTCCACGCACATCCTGAAACTCTACGGCGCAGACGACGCGCAAAACGCCGACAAAGCCGCCTTCGCGAAGAACTGCATCCTCGCCCGCCGCCTCATCGAGCGCGGCGTGCGTTTCGTGCAGCTTTTCAACGGTGCGTATGCCAGCGGCGGCAAGCTCAACTGGGACGGCCACAGCGACCTCAAAGCGCAATATGACGTGCATGCCTCCATCCTCGACCAGCCCGCTGCCGCTTTGATCCGTGATTTGAAACAGCGCGGCCTTCTTCAAGACACGCTCGTCGTCTGGTGTACCGAGTTTGGCCGCATGCCCTTCTTCCAAAAAGGCGCGCGGGGCCGCGATCACAATCCCGACGGCTTCACCTGCTGGATGACTGGCGCGGGAGTGCAGCCTGGCGTCAGCCACGGCGTCACCGACGAACTCGGCCAGAAGGCCGTGAAGGACATCCATCCGCTCTACGATTTCAACGCCACCATCCTCCACCTCCTCGGCCTCGACCACGAGCGCCTCACCTTCGAGCACAACGGCTTCCAGCGCCGCCTCACGAACGTGGAGGGGAATGTGATCACTGAGATACTCGCATAAACGACTCGACTTCCTCACACGTCGGAATTGATGGCTGGGCACCTGCCTTGAGCGTCGCCAGCGCACCAGCGGCGTTCGCGAAAGCGATGTCATCTGAAACAGCAAACGCCCCCGCGAACGTATCTCCCGCTCCCACGGTGTCCACCGGTGTGACTTTCGGCGGCATGACCTCGCGCACCCCCTTCTCGGTGATGCTCAGCGTACTGTCGGCTCCGCGTGTGATGATGAGCTGGCGGCACCGCGCCTTCTTCAAATCACGATTTGGTGAGATCTTCGCTGCCTCGCCCTCATTCACGATCAGCACATCCACTTCAAAGCGATCTGCTAGAAACGGCTCGCCCAGTGGTGATGGGTTCAAAATGATCCGCACACCGGCTTCTTGTGCGATTTCCGCCGCACGCCGCACCACTGCTAGCGGACACTCGAGCTGTAACAGCAGCGCGTCGGCCCCACGGATGAGCTCAGCATGCTTTTCGACATCCGCAGTTGTGATCGCGTGATTGGCACCCGGATTCACGATGATCGAGTTTTCACCGTCATCATCCACCGCTATGAACGCGCTCCCCGTTGCCACCTCCGACCGCAAAACACCCGAAGTATCGACCCCATCGGCCTTGAGGGATTCGACGCAACGCCTGCCAAAATCATCCTCACCTACGCAACCGATCAGCGCCACGCTTCCACCCGCTCGCGCCGCCGCCACGGCCTGATTCGCCCCTTTGCCGCCAAAGCATGTCAGCACACTTTCCGCTGTGAGCGTCTCCCCAGGCGCTGGGATGCGTGGCACCCGCAGCGTGTGATCCACATTCAACGAGCCAACGACGACAATGCGTGGGCGCTCCGCCTTCATCGCTTCCACGCTGGTGGTGGTTCGACACTGAGCTGCACGATCGCCTCACGCACGCGTGCCGCCTGCTCCGCGTTCATGATAAGGAAGCGGTGCCTGCCTTTGCCGTTCTTCGCAGGACGGAAAAGCGTGGCAGCGTCTTCTTCGACCGTGACGGTGCCAGGCGGTGAGAGCTCAAAATAACCACGGTCAGGCATCAGTGCATACAGTACGGCCGTCGGGTCCCATGTCGGACGATCATGCGGAGGTGGATTGTAAAGATAATATGCCTCCTTGAGCGGATGATGCTCGATGTAACCGAGATCTTGCTCGATCACGACGTGTGGAAACGCCGCCGCGACACCGATCTCAAAGCCGCTCCACACGACTGGCGTCGGCCATTCCTTGGCGAGCTTCTGCGCAGCCGGCACGTCGAGCTTCACGTTGTATTCCAAATGCCGCGTGTTGAAATTCACGGTCTGAAACGCGCCCGCCATGATGCTGAGCAACTTCACCTTCTTCGCGATCAACGCCTTGCCCTCCGAGTCGTCCATCAGGCGGGCCAAGTTGGTGAAAAAGCCCACTTGGGCGATCACCACGCTGCCGTCTGGCTGCTTGGCGAGGATCTCTTTGATCAAACCGCCCGCCTCGGGCGCGTCCACACCGCTTTTGAGATCGTGCGGATACTTTTTCTCCAACACATTGAACTTGCCCGCCTCCTTCGCCGCGCCATTGCGCACGACGCCGATGGGCGTGTCCGGGTGGCCATAGAGGGTGTTCACCGCATCGACGAACGCGGCCGCCTGCGGATGGTCTTTCGTGATCGTAACGGCGAGCAGCTCACACGCGCCTCGTTTTTGCAGATTATGGATCATGCACAACGCCATGAGGTCATCGACATCATTGCCCATATCGGTGTCGAAGATGAGCTTCACAGGTGCCGCGTAGGCGGCACCACACAACAGGAGAGGGAGGAGCAGGTGCTTCATGGTCGTAGGTAGGATGGGAGAAACAGGCCGCATCACATCAATTATTTTCGCCGCCAAGTATCTGCCAGCACGGCGGCGATGATAACCAAGCCGGTGACGACACGCTTCATCGGCTCAGTGGCACCGGTCTGGATAAGACCGGCCTCCAGGGTGGCGATGATGAGCACGCCGAGAAAACTTTTTACCACACTGCCACCGCCGCCCATCAAGCTGGTGCCGCCGACAACCACTGCGGCGATGGCACTGAGCTCAAAACCGACACCGGCATTCGGATCAGCGCTGCCCAAGCGAGAGCAGTTGAAGACTGCGGCGAGGCCCGTCAAAGCGCCGAGAAAGGCATGCGCCAGAATGCGGGGGCGATCCACCGGTACGCCAGAGACAAGCGCGGCCTCGCGATTCGCGCCGATGGCGATCCAATAGCGACCCACAGCCATGTGCGAGAGCATCACCTGCCCGGCAATGACCACCAACACGCTAATCACGAAGGCGGGCGAGATGACAATACCGCCAAACGGAGTGCCGAGCGACTCTATGGGAGCGCCTATATATTTTGTCTGCGAATTCGTCACCAAAAACGCGAGCCCACGCGCCATCTCCAGCATGCCAAGCGACACGATGAACGATGGCAGCCCCAGCTTCACACTCACCGCGCCTGTGGCACCGCCAACCGCCCCGCCGACGAGAATACTGCCAGCCAACGCCAGCGGCAGCGCCCAATGCCAGTCGGCCATCATCACCCCGATGACCGCGCCGCAAAGACCGAGCACGGAGCCGACGGAGAGGTCGATCCCCCCCGTGATCATCACCAGTGTCATGCCCGTGGCGACAAGCGCTAGCGCTGGGATGCGGTTCGCCACGCTGCCGAGAGTGGAAACACTGAGGAAACTATCGCGCAACAGGCCGAAGAGCACGACCATCGCCACGAGGACGGCGAGGAGAATCAGATAATCACTGAAACGACGCATAAGCGGAGCCATGCATCAGGGTTTCGTCACCACATCCACCGGCGTCTGCTGGTCCGCAGGCGTGGACTTGTCCTTCAGGATCTTCAACGCGGCCTCGATGCCAAACACGGCGAGCCGGTCCCCATGCTGGTCAGCGGTGGCGAGCACGCGGCCATCAACTAGGAGGGGCTTGATGGCCGTGATGTTGTCAAAGCCGACGATCTGTACCTGGCCGCTCTTGCCTGCGGCCTGCACGGCGGCGGCGGCACCGAGGGCCATGTTGTCGTTGGCGCAGAGCAGCGCCTTCACCGCTGGATGCGCGGCGAGGATGCCTGCGGCCACGCTATTGGCTTTCTCCACCTCCCACTGGCCGCTCTGCGTGCTCACAATTTTCATTCCGGCGGCGTTCATCGCATCCTCGAAGCCCGCCTTGCGCTGCTGGCTGTTGAAGGCGGTCGTCACTCCCTCAATGATGGCCACTTCATCACCCGCCTTGAGTTTTTTCGCGAGCAGCCCACCGACCGCCTTCGCTCCATCACGGTTGTCCGGGCCGACAAAGGGAATTTGCAGCCCAGCCTGCTTCAGCGTGTCGGCGTCGAGCTTGTTATCAATGTTGATGACGAGTACGTCGGCGTCCTTAGCCCGTTTGACCACAGTGGTGAGCGCCTTCGAATCCGCAGGCGCGATGACGATGGCCTGCACGCCCTGGGAAACCATCTGCTCCACCAAGCCGACCTGCTCAGCGAGGTCAGTCTCGTTTTTGATGCCATTCACAATCAGCTCGTAATCGCCTGCATGAGCTGCCTGGTGCTTTTTTGCTCCTTCGGCCATCGTTTGGAAAAACTCATTCGCCAGTGACTTCATCACGAGCGCTATCGTGGGCTTGTCGGAGGGCGGTGCTGTGTTGGTGGGCGGCGGCTTGCACGAAGCGAGAGTCAGAGGGACGGCAAGCAAGGTGAAAAAAAACTTCATGGCGACGCGGACAATGAAACCAGCGAGGCAAGCCGCTGCAACCCCGGTTTTTTGCACCGCATCAACACGCCTGCAACCGGACTCACACACTACTGGAAAAAAAGAAAAGAACCCCGGTTTACATCGTTTCCCAAGCATGACCGGAAGATCCACCATCTTCGTCGTTCTCGCCACTTCCTCGCTCTATGCCGACGATGCCGAGGCGCTGTTTGTGCGCCGGGTCTGGCCGTTGTTCCAGGAGAAATGCCTCGCCTGCCACGGCAATGACGAGAAAAAAATCAAAGGCGGCTACGACATGCGCACGCTGGAAAGCGCCACGAAAGGTGGTGAGAGCGAGATCAGGGCAATCCAGTCAGGCAAGCCGGAGCAAAGCCCGCTTTACCTAGCATCCACTCGGCAGCACGAGAACGACTGGGAGCCCATGCCACCAAAGGAAGCGGACAAGCTCCAGGCGAAGCAACTCGCCTGGATCAAGGACTGGATCGCAGGCGGTGCCCCGTGGCCGGACGAGGCGCGGCGCGTGGAGATCACGAAGTCAAACCATGACAAATGGAACGCGTCCGACGGCATCACGGTGAAGACGAGTGGGGCGTTGTCGCCGGAATGGGCGGGACGGCGTTACAAGCCGGAGAACCTGTGGGCGTATCAACCGGTGCGAAAGCCTGCGTTTGCGAAGTCCCCGACGCATCCCGTGGACGCGCTCCTTGCGGTCAAAGATCCCGCGCCGACTGCGGCTACACACACATTGATTCGCCGCGCCACGTTTGACCTGACCGGCTTACCGCCGACACCGGAGGAGATCACCGCCTTTACCGAGGAGTCGGCCCGTGCCCCGGATGCCGCGTTCCGTCGTCTGATCGACCGCCTGCTCGACTCCCCCCACTATGGCGAGCGCATGGCCCGACACTGGCTGGATGTGGTGCGCTACGCGGACAGCAGCGGCTTTGCAAACGACTACGAGCGCGGCAATGCGTGGCGCTACCGGGATTATGTGGTGCGCAGCTTCAACACTGACAAGCCGTATGACCAGTTCATCAAGGAGCAGATCGCTGGGGATGAGTTGAGTCCCGGTGATCCAGAAGCGCTCATCGCGACCGGCTTCCTGCGTATGGGGCCGTGGGAGCTGACGAGCATGGAGGTAGCGAAAGTCGCACGGCAGCGTTTTCTCGATGATGTGACGAATTCCGTCGGCGAGACATTCCTCGCTCATTCGTTGCAATGCGCCCGCTGCCATGACCACAAATTCGATCCGGTGCCCACGCATGATTATTATGCCATGCAGGCATGTTTCGCGACCACGCAACTGGCCGAGCGGGCGGCACCGTTTTTGAACACGGAGAACACGAGGGGCTTTGAGGAGAGGAAATACCTCGAAACGCGCTCCGCCGACCACCTGAAGATGCTGAGGGCGCTCGATGCCAAAATGCTGGCAAATGGGGAGAAGTGGTTCGCCAGCAAGGGACTCGATCGCGCTACATGGAACCAGGCGGTGAATGATGCACGGAAGTTTGTGGAGCAAGGCGGCCAAACGAGAAAAGCGCGCGACTTCACCGGCGTGTTCGAGACGGCGCGCGGCGCGTTGCGGAAACAAGGCGTGCCAGAGGGGCAGTATCCGCCAAAGTTCGTCGGCTTCGCACCTGAGGACTATGGCAATGAGCGCGTAGCGCGCAAAGGACTGGAGCGCCTGAAGTGGGAGATGGACCGCTACGAGCCGTTTGCCTTTAGTGTTTATGACGGCGTCACGCCGCGAGCCACCAGCATCACCTTCCCCGTCCGCATGCCGAAGGATCGCATGATAAACGGCGATCTAGAGCAAACCGCGATCCTTCGCGGCGGCGATCCGTTTTCACCGGCTGCACCGGTGAAGCCGGGCGTGCTTTCAGTGCTGGGCAAGGTTGAATTTTCCGACGCCGTCTCTGGCCGCCGCGCATCGCTCGCCAGTTGGATTGCCGCAGCGGACAATCCGCTCACCACACGCACGATGGTCAATCGCCTCTGGCTCTGGCACTTCGGGCAGGCGATCGCAGGCAACCCGAACAATTTCGGCAGCACCGGGAAGAAGCCCACGCATCCTGAGCTGCTCGACTTCCTGGCCGCCACGCTGGTGGAGAAAGGCTGGAGCATGAAGGAAATGCACCGGCTCATCATGACGAGCGCCGCCTACCAGCGGGACTCCACACCCCGGGTTTTAGATCCAAAACCAAGCCGCGACGATCTTGAGAAAAGCTACGCCGTTTTCAAACCACGAAGGCTGACAGCAGAGGAGCTGCGGGACACAATGCTGAGCGTCACCGGGGAACTGAACCCAGAGATGGGCGGCATCCCGAACCGACCGGAGATCAACGTTGAGGTGGCGATGCAACCGCGGCAAGTCATGGGCACCTTTGCATCCGCGTGGGTGCCTAACCCGCTGCCGCGTCAGCGCCACCGCCGCAGCTTGTACGCGCTAAAAATTCGTGGACTGCGTGATCCCTTCATGGAGGTCTTCAACGAGCCGGCGCCTGATTTCTCCTGCGAGGCGCGCGAAGTCTCCACCGTCACGCCACAGGTCTTCAGTCTATTCAACGGCCAAGCGAGTCACGACCGTGCCCTGGCGCTGGCCCATCGCGCTTTGAAGGAAAATGCAGCGGATGCGATCTCGCGGGTGTTTGAACTCGTGCATGGCCGTAAACCAGCTGCGGAGGAAAAAGAACTGTGCGAAGCGCATTGGAGACAAATGGAGGCCGCGCAGTCGAGAGCAACCTTCCCGAAGCGACAGACACCGCTCCAGGTGCGACGCGATGCGGTGGAAGAAAACACCGGTGAGAAATTCAGCTTCCTAGAGGCGCTGCCCGCCAGCGCCGACTTCGTCCCCGACCTCCAGCCAGCCGATTGCGATGCGAAAACTCGCGCCCTAGCGGATGTCTGCCTCGTGCTGCTGAACTCGAATGAGTTCGCCTACCTCTACTAGCCATGGACACCCCCTACTTCCCCTGTGCCGGCCCGCGTGCGTCGCATGCGCCGACGCGCCGTGAGTTCGTGTACGGCCTAGGCACGACGCTGGGCAGCGTAGCCCTGACGTCGATGCTCGCGGCGGAGGAGAAAGGGCCGCTGGCCCCCAAAGGGCAGCAAATTCCAGCGAAGGCGAAGAACTGCATCTTCTTGATGATGGAGGGCGGGCCATCGCACATCGATTGTTTTGATCCGAAGCCGGTGCTGGATCGCCTGCATCTGAAGGAGTTTGTGCGCGAAGGGAAAATGAAGTCGGCGATGGAAAGCGGAAAGCGCTACTATGTGAAGTCGCCATTCAAGTTTTCCCAGCATGGCCAGTCAGGCGCTTGGATGAGTGAGCCATGGCTGCATCTGCCGAAAGTGGCGGACGAACTGTGCTTCTACCGCGGCTGCCAGGTTGACTCGGTAAATCATCCGACCGCGATGTACCAAATGAACTGTGGCAACCGCTTTGGCGGTGACCCTGCCTTCGGCGCATGGGTGACGTATGGGCTGGGCTCGGTGAACCAAGATCTGCCGGGCTTCATCGTGCTGCCTGAAATCAGCTACCCGCAAGGCGGCAGCGCGAACTGGGGCAACGGCTACCTGCCCGCGCATTTCCAAGGCACCGCGCTGAGATCAAAGGGATCGCCCATCCTTGACCTGCGACCACCGCAGGGCGTCACCAGCACGCATCAGCGTGAAAATCTTGATCTCCTGGCGCGGCTAAACACCAGACACGCGGCAGAGCATCCGTGGCAGGATGAACTGAAGGCGCGCATGAACAACTATGAGCTGGCCTTCCGCATGCAGACGGAGGTGCCAGAGGTCATTGATCTCGGGAAAGAGGACACACGGACGAAGGAGATGTACGGCATCGGTAATGACGCCACGGACGCCTTTGGCCGCAAGTGCCTACTAGCGCGCAAACTCGTCGAGAAAGGCGTGCGCTTTGTGCAGCTCTACAACGGCACTTGGGACAGCCACGACTACATCGAACGCGCCCATGGCAATCTCATCCGAGGCGTGGATCAGCCGATCTCCGCGCTGATCACCGACTTGAGAGAGCGCGGCCTGCTTGATGACACGCTGATCATCTGGTGCGGTGAGTTCGGTCGCACACCAGACAATGGCGTGCGTGGCGGCACTCAATATGGACGCGACCACAATCCGAAGGCGATGACAATCTGGATGGCAGGCGGCGGCTGCAAGGCGGGCCACACCATCGGCGCGACGGATGACCGTGGTATGGAAGCAATCGAGGAGGCACGCCCCGTCCGCGACCTGCACGTCACGCTACTGCGTCTGCTGGGCCTCGACGACAACAAGCTGACTTTTTACCACGCGGGTCGCTTCAAGCAGCTTTCACAGATCGGCGGGAAGGTCATTGACAAGCTGATCGCATAAAAATGTGCGATGAGCGCGATGCTTGACGTTCATCACCAGTCATGATCAAAAAAACCCTCATCCTCCTCTGTCTGGCGGCGCTCGCCGGAGCTGCATGGATGGCGCTGAAACCGATGAAAGGTGCCATGCAGGCGATTACGGTATTCTGCGCCGCAGGCCTGAAGAAGCCAGTAGTGGAAATCGCAGTGGCGTTTCAAAAAGAGACCGGCACCGAGGTGCGTCTCCAGTTTGGTGGCACGGGCACTTTGCTGAGCCAGCTCCGCATCACGAAACAGGGGGACTTATTCATCGCCGCTGACGACGGGGCGCTGGCTGACGCACGCCGCACCGGTGTGACGCATGAGGAATTTCGGCTTGTGAAGCAAAAGCCCGTGCTCGCCGTCGCAAAGGGTAATCCGAAGCATCTCACGGACCTAGCATCCCTGAAACAAGACGGTGTGAAGCTGGCGCTGCCGAACCCTGGCACGGCGAGCATCGGACGCGTGACGAAACAACTGCTGGGCAAGGAGTGGGACGCGCTAGCGGTCAAGGCGTCCGTCATGAAGCCGACGGTGACGGAGATCGCGGCGGATTTGTCACTCGGTGCGGTGGACGCGGCCATCGTGTGGGACGCGGTGGTGCCTCAATTCAAGGACATCGAGACAGTGATGCTGCCCGAGCTTTCAAAGCACGAGGAATTTGCTACGGCCACAGTTCTGGACGCTAGCCCCCGACCTGACGTGGCGATGCAGTTCGCACGCTATCTCGCGGCACCAGAAAAAGGTGCCTTGGTGTTCGAGAAGCATGGTTTCAAGGCTGTGCCGGGTGACCAATGGGCGTTGCGGCCGGATTTGATCCTCTACATTGGCAGCGTGAACCGGCCAGCCATCGAGGACGTGCTAAGGCAGTTCGCCAAGCGTGAGGGTATCTCCGTCACCACCTCCTACAACGGCTGCGGCATCCTGTGCGCAGCGATGAAGGCGATGAAGAATGGCAGTGGCTCAAAGTTCCCCGACGTCTATTATGCCTGCGACGTGTGCTTTGTACCGCCGGTGGCAGAGGAATTCCCCGAGGCGGTCATCCTGACCGAGGCCGAAATCGTGATCGGCACACCGAAGGGCAACCCGCACGGTATCCACACGCTTGCCGACCTGGCAAAGCCCGGACTGCGAGTGGGCCTGTGCAATGCGGAACAGTCCACCCTCGGATTTCTCACGCACTCGATGCTCAAGTCGATGAACCTGCTCGAAAGCGTGGGGAAGAACGCGGACTCACAAGTGCCTACGGGTGATTTCCTGGTCAACCAGATGCGCACCGGCTCCCTCGATGCGGTGGTGGTGTATGCGATCAATCTGCGCCCGCAGACGGGCGAGTTTGACGCGATACCACTGCCGGCGGACAAGTCGAAAGCGCTGCAGCCTTTCTCCGTGAGAAAGGGCTCTCCGCGCCAGCAAACCGGATTACGCCTGCTCACATTTCTGCGCCAGCATCGCGATAGCTTCGAGAAAGCCGGATTCACCTGGAAAGGCGACACGCGGGCATTCAGGAGCGCGGACATCGTACTACCGGACTGGCTGAAGCAAAAGTAAGCGGACATCAACCGGGCGGCAGTACCTGCGCCAGCCCTGGCGCGAGCAGATCGTGCTGCCACGTCATCAGATGGGCGGCAGGATCACCATCGATCACGAGCTCCTCGATGGTGCCGCGTGAGCCGAGAAGTGAGGGCTCGATCTCAAGCCGTGCGGCGACTTC
This sequence comes from uncultured Prosthecobacter sp., assembly GCA_964421275.1. Lineage (GTDB taxonomy): Bacteria > Verrucomicrobiota > Verrucomicrobiia > Verrucomicrobiales > Verrucomicrobiaceae > Prosthecobacter. The sequence continues at coordinate 70,943 of CAYQWE010000003.1, read as the reverse complement.
TTCACGATGGACGCAGATCTTGTCGATGTTTTCGCGCTGGGTGTCACTGAGCCTGCCTTTGGTTTTCTTCGGGCGCGCGGGCCACGAGGAAGAGTCCGAGGCTGTGACTGCGGTGACGATGTCGTGAAACTCCTTCTTCCAACGTGGGCGCCAGCCGTTTGGTGGGGCAAAGGGCTGCTCAGCCTCGAACTGCTCCGCGTAGGCGACCATCTGCTTGTTCGACATGACTTTGAAACAGGGAAGATCACGCTCTCTAGCGATCCCGTCGCGCCAGTCCCACATACCTTTCAACAAGGCGAGACCGCGGGGATGCAGACGCCCGCAGCCTTGCACACGCCAGGGATCATCGCGCGGGCCATTGCCACGCGCCGCCACGTCCTGCTGCAATGCCGCACAGCTTTGATGAAACCAGTCCTCCCTACCCTTCTCAGCCAACTGGGCGACGAACCTGTCCGCCAGCGGCAGGAGATAACGCACATCATCCACCGCGTAGGAAAGCATGTTCTGCGGCAGAGGGCGGCGGCTCCAGTCAGCCTTCTGCGAGGCTTTACAGAGCTCAATGTCGAAGTTGTTCTTCACCAGCGCCGCGAGGCCAAACTGACGCGCGCCCAGGAGGCGGGCGGCGATCTGTGTGTCACGCACCACTTTGGGCGACCAGCCGTAGCTGCGGCGAAGAAGCGTGAGATCGTAATCAGCACCATGAAACCACAATTCATGCGCATCGAGCAGATCGAGCAGCGGAGAGACATCCGGGAGGGCGAGCGGATCGACGAGCGCGAAACGGCCGGCGCAGTTCACCTGGAGGAGGCAGAGCTTCTCATGGTAGTGGTGCAGACTGTCCGCCTCCGTGTCGAGGCAGCAGCGCTTGTCTGGATTTTGGGCAAGCCACATGCGCATGCGTGCGGCCCACTCCTCCAAACGGGACGGCGTGTCGATGAACTCGTGGTCCTCGGAAACTGGGGCGTCCGCGCTCATTTCAACCCGGACAGGAGGATTTCAGCGTTGTTGCCCGTGCGGTTGATGTTGCGGATGAGCGTCTCCAGCGCCTCCACGGCGGGGACGGCCGCTAGCTGCTTCCGCACCTGTGTGATGCGGCGGAATTCATCAGGGTGGTACAACAGGTCATCACGACGGGTGCCGGACTTCAGCACATGCAGTGCCGGGAAGATGCGCCGCTCGGAAATTTCACGGTCAAGCGTAGCCTCCATGTTCCCTGTGCCCTTGAACTCCTCGAAGATGACCTCGTCCATGCGGCTTTCGGTCTCGATGAGCGCGGTGGCGATGATCGTGAGACTACCGCCCTCCTCGACATTGCGCGCTGCACCGAAGAATTTCTTGGGCCTTTGCAGCGCCTTGGTGCCGACGCCGCCAGACATGACCGCGCCCTTGCCGCCTTGCAACGCATTGTAGCCGCGGGCAAGGCGCGTGATGCTGTCGAGCAGGATGACAACGTCCTTTTTCATCTCGACAAGACGGCAGGCGCGCTCACGGACGATCTCTGCGACTTGGCTGTGGCGCTTCGGACTTTCATCAAAGGTCGAACTGTAGATCTCGCAGCCCTGGACCGTCTCCTCGAAGTCTGTGACCTCCTCAGGACGCTCATCCAAGAGAAGAACGATGAGCGTGACCTCCTTGTGGTTCTGCGCGATCGACTTGGCGATGTCCTTGAGAATCACCGTCTTTCCGGAACGGGGAGGAGCACAGATGAGCCCGCGCTGGCCTTTGCCTAGTGGCGCGACGAGGTCGAGAATGCGGGAGCTGAGCGCACAGGGTTTCGGCGTCTCGAGAATAATGCGCTGATTCGGAAAGGTAGCAGTGAGTTTCTCGAACTCCACGGGAGGCTCCCACTCCTCAACCGGCATGCCCTCGACTTCCGTGATGCGGTCGATGGCGATATATTTGTCTTTATCCTTGGGTGCCTTGGCAAAACCAGCGATGCGCTGGCTGGCGCGGAGGTTGAACTTCCGCACTAGGAACAACGGGACGAAGACATCCTCAGGAAGTGGGGCAAAGCTGTATTTAGGATAACGAATGAGACCGAAGTTGTCGGCACCGACCTCGAGGATGCCTTCGACCTTGAGGCGCGTCCTGTGCTCGGCAAGCCAGGCGCAGAGGTCGTAGATGAGCTGATGCTTACTGCGGCTCGCATTGAGCCGGAAGCCGACGGTGTCCGCCAGCTCCTGCAATTCAGCCATTGTGGAGTCCTGGAGCTCGTTGATGGAAATCTCCTGAGGAAAAGGAGGGCGTGCTCCTTCCGGCTGCCTGGGGGCCTCTGGCTTGCTCTCTTCTGCCGTGCTTACTGCCTGCGGTGCGGAGTCTGTCGCCTGGAGGATGACCTCGGCGGGAGCAGTTCCGGCGGCAGGCGTCGCGGTATCCGCTTCAGGGGCTGGGGGATCAATGATTGTGTCGTTCATGCTTGCAAGAGTGGACTTGCCAGCGTCAGCACCTGGGCTTCAAGAGAGGCCGGACTGCCATCATTCCAAATGACCGCATCCGCTCTTTCCACCTTGGCTTCGATGGGCCATTGGGCATCCAGGAACTTGTGAACGGCTTGTTCGTCGAGTCCCCGGGTTTCCATCATCCGCCTGACCTGCACCGACCGGCTGGAAGCCACCACGATGACAAGGTCCGCTGAAACTGTGGCTCCAATCTCATAGTGCAGTGGGACTTCCGCAAGGAAAAGATTCCCCCCCCTTTTATGAGCCTCCTCCCGGGCAACCTCCAGAGCAGCCAGAACCGGGGGATGAAGCACCGCCTGCAAACTTTCACGCAGCGCCGGGACAGGAAGCACATGACTGGCCATCCAACGCCGGTCCACCCCAGCTGCACCCATTGCCGCATCCCCAAAGGCTTCTCTCAGTTTTAGTTGAATTGGGGGATCCTCTAGCAACCGACCAACTTGCTCATCCGCAGAAAAACCAAGAATTTTCAATGGGCAACGCTTGATCAGGAGTCTTGACACCGAACTCTTCCCACAAGCGACCCCCCCTGTGACAACAATCGTTTTCATCAAAAAAACGCTTAATGCCCGGAAAGCCCGGTCGGTCAATAAGAAGCCACAAAAAAGGCAGAGGCTTGTGTGCCTCTGCCTTCGATGGGTGCCTCAGCACAAACAAATCAAGGATTCACCGGAGGCAGCAAAGGTGTCGCTCCGCCTTCGGCGGTCGCGGTCAACTCTGGAGCCGAGTCCGCTTGCTTCAGCCTACGCCCGGAGGGGTCGATCAGATGCGCCGTGACGAAAATCATCAGATTGCGTTTGAAATGCTGCTCTGCCTCGGATTTGAACAGGCGCCCGACAAACGGCAAGTCGCCAAGTACCGGTATTTTGTCCTGCACATCCTGGACATCCTCGCGAATCAGGCCGCCCAGCGCCACCGTCTGACCATCCCAAACGGAAACGGCTGTGGTGACTTTACGCACGGAGAAGATCGGTTGGTTGATGATGTTAGGAGTGATGATGCGGTCAGGTTGCGTGATGGGAATCACCTGCGTAGTAGCAACCCCCGCAATCGTGTTGGTGATGGTGGTGAAGGTGTTACTGGCAGGCGACTGAATGGGCGAGCCGTAGTTAATGAAGCCATCAAAGTCCACCACCTCAGGTGCCAGCGTCAATTCAATCGTATTGCCATCTGCTCCCACTGTGGGCTCTGCTTCCAAGCGAACGCCTGTCTGGCGCATCTCAAAGGCTGTCGGCGTGGTCGGGGTGGCAATCATGTTGACTGACACACCACCACCACCACCACCACCACCACCACCGCCGATGTTGGGCAATTGCGGGGGGTCGAACTCCGTCGGGTAGATGAATTCGCGGGTGACTTCCATGGTGGCCCGCGTACCGCTTTTTGTCGTGATACTTGGAGCACTCATCAAATCCACTCCTTTTTTCTGGCTGAGCCCACGAATGACCATCTGAAATTGAGGATCAGTGAAAATGCCTGCTGTTGAGAAAATTCCTGGCGCAACATTAGCCGCGCTGGTGGTGGAGCCGGAGGTCAGAAGATTGTCGATGCTATTGCCACTGATAGCATAGGTGCCCGTGCGCAGTCCGGAAGAGATGGGGCCGCCACCACCTCCATTCACGGCACCTGCCGGCAAAACACCGCCCATAGCGGCATTCACGACTGAGTTCGGAATAGCCGGGCTGGCGGAAGGAATGGTTACCTGATTCAAGAATGGGTAGTTATTGGCGTTGTAAGCATTCCCATTTCCTGCGGAACCACCGCCAAAAAACATGTTGTTACCATTGACACCCACGCCACCAAGCAGCCAATCAAAGCCGAGTTCCTCGGTGTTTTTCTGGGTGACTTCCACGAACTTCGAGGTGATCACCACCATCTTGGGTCCCCCCTTGGTCAGGCTGTCCACATAAGCCTCAACCAAATCCAGGTTAGGCTGTGTGTTGCGCACAATGAGTGTGGAGTTGGCTGGATTGAAACTCGCGGACGAACCTTCAGGGAAGGTGATCCCCTGGGCTTCGAGAATTTGCTTCGCAGATTTGCGGGCGATCAGGCTGCTACCTCCTGCAGCCGCGCCGCCAGCAGGGGCGAAAGGATCCGCTGGGGCCGCAGCAGCAGGGGCTGCGGCTCCGCCAGCATCACCACCGCCATTGCTGAGGAAATCCGGCGGCACGCGATAGCTGCGTGTGTATTGCTCGCTGGCATTTTCCGACAGAGGTACCACTAACACTGCATGGGCCTCGACCTTGTACTTCATCTGAGCGAGTTCGGTGATGTAGCGTAGCGCCTCCGACATCGGGACATCTTTGAGGTCGAGGGTGATAGATGCGTTGCTCGGAGCATCCCCCATGCGCAGGATGATGTTCACACCTTTGACACCTGAAGCATCAGTGAAGGTGTCCAAGTCACGGCTCTTCACCCGGAGGAATTCGATCGCTTCCTCAATAGTGGCTCCTTGGAAAGACACCGAGGGGAAGATGATTTTGTTCATCTTCTCCGTCAGGTAGGCACCTGGACTGCGACCGACGCCATAATTATAGGAAACGGCAACGCCTTGCACGGGAACCTTGTCTTCCCAGGCTTCATCCACCTGTGCCAGCATTTTCGCACGCTGATGGTCATAAGCAGACCTGAAGTACTCCATGCGCTTGCGCTCGGTGTTCTCCATACCGCGCCGTGCTGCGCTGTTGTAAGGGTCGGTGCGCAGAACATCCTGATACTGGGAGATGGCCTGGTCGTAGTTGCCAAGTTCGACGGAACTATTTGCCAAAAATAGACCTTTTTGAACTTTGTCCACGTTCTCCACATGTTCGGGTGTCAGCGCCGGCGGCCAGCGGTCAGGATCATCCAATTCCCGTTGGAAAGTCGTCGCTGCTTTGTGGCCAGGTACCGTACTCAAGGCACCTTCTAAAAGCTGTCTAGCTTCTTTGTAATTCCCAACTTTTGCGCGCTCGCGTGCAACAACCACACTGCAATCAGCATGCTTCAATTGGGCTAGTTCAAGCCAATCGCGGGTCAACGGCGCGTTGGGAAGAGCGTCAATGGCGGCTTTGTAGCTACCCAACGCCCCATCATAATCCCCTTCGCTGAATAGTTTGTCTCCGCGATCCAGCGCTGTGCGGGCGTCCTCGATGCGGGCATAACGGCGTGCGATTTCGCGATTCGCCATGGAGGACACTGAGCTTTGCGCCAGCACCTGAGGTGAAATCGCAAGCAGAGAGGAAAGAGAGAGTTTGAGTACCAGACGGGAGGGAGGGGTCATAAGGCGAACTGACAGCTTTTAATGGGAAAGAGGCGATTACTAGCAGATACGGGGGAAGCTTGGCGAGATTTTTTTTTGTTGGGCGATAAAAATGAAAGCTTAACGCTGTTTAATTTCGATTGTCTTGTTTGATGGCTTGCCATTGTCATCCGCAGCGATGACGGCCATAGTCTCCTCGAGCTTGATGACGTGGTAAGTGAGCGCCACCCCCGGAAGTTGGAAGGTTTTGCCCTCTTTGATTCCGGGAATGAGGGCCCTCTTTTTGTAGAAGAACTCGAACTCGGCTTCGTATTCGGCCAAGTTGGTCTCCTTGCCTTGGGTGAGTTCAAATTCCTTGTTCGTGGAAAGATCTAGCATCTTCAAAACATGCGCTTGCATGGGGCCCAGCGTGGGGTGCTGGATCGTCTGTTGCCTGCTAGCGAGAATTTTAAAACGAGTGGTACCTTTATCGAAGCCAAACGCTTCATTCACGGCCTTGAACACGCTCACCTTGGTCGGCACGAGGCGTTGGATTTGGAAAGTGCCGTCACTCCCGCCCACCATCTTCAAGATGTAGTCATGGCTGATCCTGTTCTTGAGAAAAAGCTTCTGGGTGAGCGGCGGCAGGCTGGCGGCGTCCAGTGGGACGGTCTTGGCGTCGAATTCCTCACGGTTGGTGAAACCGTCATTGTCCGCATCCAAATCCCCCACATTGGGCGAGAAGATGTGAGGCAGCGGAGCTTCCGGAGGCACCTTGATCTTGTCACCGATGAGGAACGCATTGCTCATGGGGGGGCGCAACTGCGGCTCAGGCAGAAGAAGATCAAACAGCTCGGTGTCCTTCATCACTAGCAGCACTGACTTGTTGAGAGGAACAGGCTTGCCGTTGCGTTTGGGGGACAGCCACGCGTACTTTTTCCTGATGGTGTCGGTGGCCTCTGCTACCTCGGCGGTGTTCGGCGCGTTCAACTCTTTCCTGGAAGCGGCCTGCGGGATCTTCAGGCTCTCCTCAAAGCCTTGGGACTCCATGATGAAATACACCGCCGTCCCAATGGCGGCGAGCGAGGCGATGGTCAGGATGATTTTTTCGTAACTTCCCTGTTTGTTCTGCATGGTGAGTGAAGTCTAAAGTTGGCTCGATGAATCCGGCGGTCAGCGACCCGCCGCGCCTTTGGCAGCCGCCAAAAACTTTACCAGATCAATCTCCATACGCACCTTCAAACGCTCCTGGCCCAGAACCGGTATGGAATCCTCCTTCGCAGGGGGCGGGGCTTGGATCGCATCACTGGCGGCGGCAGGGGCTGGCTCCGTGCTGGCGGCAGCATTGGGATCCACAGTGGCCTCGTCAGGGAGCTTCATCTCGGAGCGAAGCGGGCCGTCGGCCTTTTCATTCTCAATACGCAGCATACGCACGTTGGTGAAATGCTTCATCTCAGACGGATTTGCCAGCCGACTGATAAGCAACTGCAACGGCCCCTGGTCCAAGGTCAAAATCACGGAAATCTGACTTTTTTCTAGTACCGGAGAACCTTGCTGCACGGGCGGGGGCTGAGCTTGATCCAGTTCGACCTTGAGTTTGGAACGCTCGAAAAGATCGACTGACTCCACCCGGCAGTTCATGAAAAGCCTCACGAGTTCCTCAAGGGCGTCGAGATAGCCGGAAAGCTCGGTCGCCGCTGCGCCAGATTTTGGCAGAGCCGAAGTGTATTCCTCAAAGCCGAAGGCAAAATCCTGCGGCAATGTCATATTGACCGCCCCTGAAGCCTTTCTCACCTCGGCAATTTTGTTTTTCAGCTTGTCCTGAAACTCAATGTCCTTGGACGGCTGCACCTGGGGCTGCATGATGAGCAGCGCAGCTCCCAATTGGTTCACCTTGGCGGCATATTCTTGCACCAACGCCTGCTTGGCCTTCACGTTGTCGTCCGTAGGAGCCAGTGGCCCTCCCTGCAGGGCGGCCAATTGACCTCCCATGGAAAGGTAGCTCTCTTTTGTCTGGGTGTAGGCACCCCATGCGTCAAAAAGCAGGTAGCCAAGCCCCAGCGAGCCGACGACGATCACACCAAAAATGGCGGCGAGGGATTTATTGTCTCGAATCCAGTCCATGGTTTTACTTGAATTGCAGGGGGTTGCGCAGGGGGAATTTGATTTCAAAACGGTATGCGAAACGGTCCTCCTCGACGCCGCTGTCCACCTTCACATATTTATCCCGGTTACTCTCGAACTCCTTCACGTTGAATGCCTCCAGCTTGGCGATTTTCGAGGCGAAGTCATAGACCACCTTTTGCTCTCCCTCCGAGTTCTTCCGATAAAGCCCTTGCATGCGGAGCTCATACACGGGGACTGCGTTAGGCTCAGTCTTCGCTGCCGAAGCAGCAGGCTTGGACTCCCCGGCTGTCGCGCTCCACAATGTTTGAGTGAGCGGTTTGCCGTCCTGGAGCGGCTCGATAACCGTCAACCAGATGAAGTCATTGTCGAACTGCTGATTCAGCGAGTTCAAAATGCGCACCCACCATGAACGGTCTTTGACGATTTGCTCGAGTTGAGAACTGCGTTGCTTCAACTCCTCCTGCTGCGCGGCGAGCTGCTGAATCTGTTGCGACAGTCCCGTCAGGCGCGTGCCTTCCACCTGCACAGCGGCACCACGGCTCTGGATCACAGCCTCCGCACGCTTGAACCAGAAAATTCCGGCAGCCAAGGCACCGAGGATGCACAAGCCCGCAAGGATCAGCGCAGGAGCGCGACGGGCAGCGTCACGCGAAGCCACGAGCGCATCAGGAACGAGTTCGATCTCACAAGGGCAGGAACCCAACCCGCGTAGCGCAAGCCCCACCAACTCCCCGAGGCTGGGCGCATCCACCTGCAAGGCGACGGCATCCACACTCCGATCAGGCAGCACCCCGCGCACGCCATTGAAGACCTCAACCGGCAACTTCAGTTTCTCGGAAAAGAACTCGGCAACATAACCAGCAGCCGATCCCCCGCCCGCGATAAAGACCCGCTTGGGAGCACTGCCTCCCTGTTGACTGCGGTAGAAAGTGATGGTTCGCATCACCTCGGCGTGCAGTCGGGTCATCGAATTGCGCATGACTTTGGACATCGCATTCACCGCCTCATCCGGGTGATCCTCCACCGCGCCGCCCAGAGCGACAAATCCCTGGGAACACTTCTGCGCCTCGGCTTCGGCAAACGACACCTTGAATTCCTTGGCTATCGCATTGGTGACCGCCGCCCCGCCAACCAGCAAGTTGCGCGTGAAGAACCGGTCACCATCAATGAAAACAAGATTGGTGGAGCGAGCACCGAGATCAATGATCAATGCTGGCTCATCCACATCAGGGTGGGAATAGCAGAAGGCATTGTAGAGCGCCAACGGGCCTACATCGAGACCGGCGACATCAATCCCACATGACACGAGCTCCTCGTGCATTTCGTTCAGCGGCTCATATTTCATCGCCGCAAGCACGACTTCCACCTCCCCTTGGTCAGCAGGCCCCACCACCTCATAGTCCCATGACACTTCATCAAGCTGCCAAGGGACGTTCTGACGGGCTTCAAACTCGACGATCTGCGCCAGCTTGTCGCCTTGCACCGGCGGAAGCTTCACAAACCGGCTGAAAACAGGATGGCCGGGCACGGCACACCATGCCTTCTGCCCTTTGATTTTAAGCCGCGTCACCAGTTCCTGCAGCGCGACTTTCAATTGAGGCAGTCGGCTGACATCCACGGAGGGATCCCCGTCCATGTCCACAAACGCATATCTTTTCAGAATGAGGTCCCCGCCTCCGGTTTTGCCAAAAACCGCCCCGCCGATGCGCTGGGATCCTAGATTGATGACGGCGATACTGTTGTCTGCCATGCTGGATGTGGTGTTTCGATTCTTGACTGATGTTTCGGAAAACGGCCTTCGCTTGTTATTTGGCCTTCACAGGGACGTCATAGTCCCCCCAGAGTAGCGCAAAAGGACTCTGGGCCTTGCTCAACAGCAGCCCTTGGAGCAGCGCGAAACTCTCAGTGTTCTCCCACCACGCTGTTTTGCCCACGCTGGAGTCAGCACGGATGACCTTGCCGTCCACCACAAACTCAACGCCATAGCCCTGGATGTCAGTGCTGACTGTGAACGTGTCCTTCTGAAAGATCAGTTTCATCGTTGCTGGTGACACATAGGCCAAGGAATGACAGGTCTCGCCTGCCGGAATGTTGATCAAATCCAGCGTGCCTTGGAGCACCTCACGCTTCTTGCCGTCAGGGGTACTGTGCTGAAGGGCCAGGTAAATGGTCAACTGCATCGCAGGCAGGGTGCCGACACGCCCACCAAGATCCTTCGACAGCTTGATCTCATACTCGACATCCACCTCCACCCAGTTTTTGGCGCGCCAGCGCTTGTCCTTGACGTTCCCCACCATGTACTGGGGCGTGGGCTGCTCGCCGAGCGTCACCCGTTTGATGTTTACAGCCACCTGCTGTTTCTCGTCAGCGCCAGCCGCTGGTGCTTGGCCAAATGATGTCGCCGTCAGGGCGAAGGAAGTGAGGATCGACCACGCGAATTTGTTCATAAAGGGAGTGGGTTGTTCTGGGTTATTCAACGTTTTATCAACAAAACACCCCGCGCATCAAGCAGGGATTCGCAGAAAGTCGCGAAAAAAATCCACCGTGCGAGTGATTCCATCCTCGAATGAAATCTGCGGCGCCCATCCAAGCAGTTGTTTTGCCAACGAGATATCAGGCTGCCGCACCTTAGGATCATCCGCAGGAAGCTCGCGATAGACGATCTCCGATTTGCTGCCTGTGATGCGCAGAATCGCCTTCGCAAAATCCAGCACGGTCATCTCCGCCGGGTTGCCGATGTTCACTGGTTCGTGGTAGTCACTCTGGGAAAGACGGTAGATGCCCTCGATCAGATCGGACACAAAACAGAAGCTGCGCGTCTGCTGCCCCTGTCCGAAAACGGTCAGCGGCTCGCCATTCAGCGCCTGCCCGATGAACGCCGGCACCACGCGTCCATCTTCAAGGCGCATGCGCGGCCCGTAAGTGTTGAAGATGCGGACGATCTTCGTGTCCACGCCGTGAAAACGGTGATAAGCCATCACCATCGCCTCAGCGAAGCGCTTTGCCTCGTCGTAAACTCCGCGCAGGCCGATGGGGTTCACATTACCCCAGTACGTTTCCTTTTGTGGGTGCTCCAACGGGTCACCGTAGGTCTCAGAGGTGGATGCCAGCAGGAACGTGGCCCCCTTGGCCTTTGCTAGGCCGAGCGCGTGATGCGTCCCAATGGAGCCCACTTTCAGCGTCTGGATCGGCAGCTTCAGATAGTCGATCGGACTGGCGGGCGAGGCGAAGTGAAACACCAAGTCCACCTCTCCGGGCAGATAGATGTACTCTGTCACATCCTGCTTGATGAATTTGAAGTCCGCATTCCCAGCTAGGTGCTCGATGTTATGCACGTTGCCAGTCAGCAGGTTGTCGATACCGACAACCTTGTACCCCTCCTTCAGCAGCCGGTCAGTGAGGTGCGAGCCGAGAAATCCGGCGGCTCCAGTGACAACGGCGGTTTTCTTGTGGCGGCTCATGATGGATGCTGTGCGGGCAAAACAGGCGCGAAGTCTGTGACAATCCCATCATTGTGCAAGCGAAAGCCCGGCAAGTTTTTGCGCTCATCGCGGCTTGTGCATCAGGTAGTTTTGCAGGATAAAGACACACTCAGAAACATCCGCTCCATGACCTCCTGCCGCATCCGTTTCCCTCTGGCTCTCCTCAGCATGGCGACACTGTCGGCTCTCCCCGCCTGTGGCGACAAAAAAACGCCGCCTGACACCTCTGTGGCAAACACGCAGACACAGCCGGGAAAATCGGGTGCCGCAGCGAAGACCAACACCCAACCCACCCCTCCAGCAGCGACACCATTGGACACAAAAGCACCGGCAAGCCAAGCGGACATCTTTCTTCTGCTGCCTGACTCACGCACCGCGATGCAGGAGTTCCAACGCAACGGGTTGGCGATGCTGGTAGGGCGGCAGGCAGGGTACAAGCTCACCACCCAGGACGCTGCTGGCTCCGCAGTCACACAAGCCAAGCAGTTTCGCGAGGCGATCTCGGCAAAGCCAGCCGCCATCATTATCGAACCCATCGACCCAGCTTCCCTAGCCGCCATCATTGTCGAGGCGAACACCGCTGGAGTGACTGTCATCGGCCTCGACCAGCGGATGCAGAACGAAGGCTGTACGAGCGTGGTTTACAGTGACCAGAAACTCGTCGGACGCCTAGCTGCGCAGACGGTGATCGAGGCGTTGAAGCGCAAAGCGGAGCTGGAAGGTCGCAAGGAGACCACCGGACGCGTCGTCGAACTGCGCGGGGTCGAGGACAGCTTCCCAACCAATGAAATCGCCGAGGGCTTCGCTGGGACGCTCAAGACCGAGCCGGGGATCATCATCGTGCATGACGCGCCAGCAGACTGGAGTGCCGAAAAAGCCGCCAAATGCACAGAGGACGCCTTCAGGCTGCAAAAAAACTTCGATGTCATTTATGCCCACAGCGACGTGATGGCCACCGGCGCGGCGAAGGCGGCGGAGGCCGCCAGCCAACGCGAGCACATCCTCATCCTCGGCACAGACGGCCTCGCCGGCCAACGGCGCGGCGTCGATCTCGTGCGCGACGCGGAGCTAGACGCCACCATCGTGCGGCCCGCACTGGTGGATCTCGCCCTTCAAATCATCACCAAGATGCGCTCGGACAAAACTTTCAAGCCACTGCCTGCCTACGAAGTGAAACCCATGGCCGTCGTGCCAAAGAACGTGGATCAATGCCTCCGCCAAGGTACCTATGTGCTGCCCCAGTTGTGATCTGGCCGTTCTTCCCTTCCAAAAATAATCCCCTTAGCCTGCCACTCGCCCGTAATCATGCGCCTCCCATTTGCCCTCTGCCTCATCTGCCTCCCCTGGTTGCCCGCCCAGGACGCCCCCAAATTGGACGCCAAAACACAGCTCGAAAACGCCAAAAAGCTCCTCAAGCAAACGGCCCCCGGCCTCTACGAACTCAACGGCATCCAGATCAACGCCGCCACGCGTGAGATCCGCATCCCTTGTGAAGTGCTACATCAGAAGCTGCCTATCGAGTACGCGCTCTGCAATGACACCGGCGAGAAACTGCACGAGACCATCCTCCAGACCACTGTCCGCCCCGTCCAGGTACAGCTCGCCTTACTGCTCGCCAGTTACCAGCCTGGCACCAAGGGGCTGCTCGACAAGCTCGACCCGAAAGCAGAACGTCCCTACAAAACTCCAGACACCGAGCCGAAGACGCCCGGTGCCAACCGCCTTTCCATCCATGTAGAATGGAAGAATGGCGACAAGGCGCTCCAAGTTCCACTCTCCGACTTCATCCAAAACTCCGACACACGCAAAACACCGCCCGATCTTGATACCTGGATCTTTAACGGCTCCATCATCGACCATGACGGCTTCAACGCAGAGATGACCGGCTCCATCATCGCCACCTACATCGACCGCCAGGCCATCATCATCTCCGGGGCCAAGGGCAACGAGCGTGACGACCTCTGGATCAGCATGCCGACCAACGTCCCGCCTGAGGGGACGAAGACCACACTCATCATCACGCCAGCCAAGTGAGACGAACAAGAAAGAAGCGGCAAATTCCGGTCGTGGACAATAAACGCCCCTTCCAGCAACCCTCGCCGGTCGGTCGTTGACGCATTCGGCTTTCCTTCCTCCTTTCCCTCCACCATGAAAATCCCGACCGCCCTCCTCATCCTCGCGACCACCGCTTCCGCCTTCGGTCAGGCCACCACTCAGCCCGCACGTTACGAATCTCTCAAGCAAGAGCTGCGCCTCAGTGTCGAACGCGGCCTCAACTACCTTCGCTCCAAACAGAATCCACAAACCGGCCAATGGGGAGAGTCTGAGCCCGTCGCCATGACCGCCCTCGGCATCATCGGCTTCATGCTCGACCCCAACCGCAAGCCAGGAGACCCCGTCCCTGCCGAAGTCGAGAAGGCCACCAAGTATCTCGTCAGTCTCGCCCGTCCAGACGGCGGCATCTTCACCAAAGCGCGTGGCAACTACAACACCGCCATCGCCCTCACCGCACTGCTCCTCAACAACAAACCTGAGAACGAGCAGATCATGCTCAACGCCCGCCGCTATCTCGTCCGCTGCCAAGTGGATCTCGATGAAAAAGGCAAGCAGGACAACCCGCTCGATGGTGGCGTCGGTTACGGTGACGAGAGAGGCATGCACGCCGACCTCTCCAATCTCACCTTCGCGCTCGAGGCACTCTACTACTCGCAACAGCTCCTCGCTGACAAAGGAGACGCCGCCAAGAACGAGCCGCAGCTCAACATCGCCGCAGCCATTGACTTCATCCAGCGCTGCCAGAACCGCCCAGAGAGCAACAAATCAAGCTGGGTCAGCAAAGACGCTGACGACGCGGGCGGCTTCATTTACAACCCCTCTGAGACCCGCGGTGCCAAAGTCACTAACCCTGACGGCAGCGTCGCTCTCCGCAGCTACGGCAGCATCAGCTACGCCGGGCTGCTCAGTTTCATCTATGCTGGCGTCGATAAAAATGACCCGCGCGTCAAAGCCGTCATCGAATGGCTTCAGCAGCATTACAGCGCTGACGAAAACCCCGGCCTTGGTGCTGCCGGCCTCTATTACTACTACCAGACGATGAGCAAAGCCCTCAGCATCGCCAAGATCGACTTCATCAAAACCAAAGATGGCAAGATCATCGACTGGCGCGCCGACATCTCACAAAAGCTCCTCAGTTTGCAGAAGGGAGACGGCTCCTGGTCCAACACCGAAGGCCGCTGGATGGAAAGCGACCCAGTGCTCGTCACCAGCTATATCCTCATGGCACTCGGTCGGATTCATCAGACGCTCTGAACCATCGTTCAGACGACGCTCAGAGCAGAAAAAGCGCGCCCTAGCTAGGCAGCGTGGCATCCGCCATTGGCAATCGCTGGCGTGAAACAAACCGGCGGAGGTTCGAACCATTCGAAATTCGTCCTCCCTCCATCCTTGCACCCCCCGCCCTTCTGGCTATGACCAGTGGCGAAACTTGATGAAGAAAGCCCTCCTCGCCCTCGAAGACGGCCGCGTGTTTGAAGGAACGGCGTTTGGCGCCGAGGCCACCCACACCGGCGAAATCTGCTTTAACACCTCCATGACCGGCTACCAGGAGGTACTCACCGATCCTTCGTATCGCGGGCAGATCGTCACGATGACTTACACCCAGATCGGCAACTATGGCGTAAACCCGCTCGACTTCGAGAGCGACCGCCCGCAAGTGCGCGGCTTCGTCATCGAAGAGTTGTGCGGCGTGCCGAGCAACTGGCGCAGCACACAGGATCTCAGCTCCTGGCTCAAAGAATGGAACATCCCCGGCATCCAAGGCATCGACACCCGCGCTTTGACGAAGCACCTCCGCACCCGTGGTGCGATGCGTGCCGTCATCACCAGCAGCGTGCTCAATCACGATGAGGCCGTCCAACTTGCTGCCAGCAGCACGCCGATGGAAGGCAGCGACTTCGTGAAGGAAGTCACCACGCCGAAGCCCTATCTCTGGGACCCCGAGGACACCGAAAGCCGTGACTGGGACATTCCCAGCCCCTCGCAGAATCGTGAAGGCGGCCCCACCGGCGCATTTCACGCGCTGAAGCCTGCCAAGCACCACATCGTCGCCTACGACTTCGGCGTGAAGCGCAACATCCTGCGCCGTCTGCGTCAGGCCGGATTCCGTGTTGATGTCGTGCCCGCCACGGCCACCGCAAAGGAAGTGCTCGCCAAAAATCCTGACGGCATCTTCCTCTCCAACGGCCCAGGCGACCCTGCGGCGCTCGATTACATCCACAAAGAAGTAAAGCAGCTCATCGGTGTGAAGCCGATCTTTGCGATCTGCCTCGGCCATCAAATTCTCGGCCACGCGTATGGCGGCAAGACCTTCAAACTGAAATTCGGTCATCGCGGTGGCAATCAGCCGGTCAAAGACCTGCGCAACGGCCAGGTCGCCATCACCAGCCAGAACCACGGCTTCGCCATCGACCCGTCATCACTGCCCAGCAACGTCGAGGTCACGCACATCAACCTCAACGACGGCACCGTCGAAGGCATGCGCCATCGCGAAGCGCCCGTGCTGAGCGTGCAATACCATCCCGAAGCCGCCCCCGGTCCGCACGACGCGAAGTACTTCTTCACCGAGTTCGCCGCGATGATCGAAAAGGGATGCTGACGGCCAACGAGCGCGCCCAACCGACCTTATTTATCACTTCTCCGTCTTCTTCAAGATCGGCTCCTGGCTGATCTTGAGCACCAGAGGGCGGTGATCGCTCGCCTTATCGAAGTCACGAGCGGAATAAATGAAACATCTCCCGAAGTCGATATGCGGGCGTAGCAGACGGCTGGTGAAGCAATAGTCGAGGCGTGAATACGAGTCTGCGGCATCCCAGAAATGCGTCCAGACCTCGCCGTTCTTGTCCTTCAGCCATACATCCTGCATCGCGGTGTCACTGGTGCGCGGGCTGCCCATGATCTCACCGATGGCGGGTTGATTGCGATGCTCGTTACAGTCACCATAAGCCAGAATGCGTGCGCCTGGCTCTCTGGCGAAAATGGCGTCAATGTGTATCCGCAGTAGCCGCGCCTCATTGCGCCGCATCTTCGCCTGATCAGCCTCCTCGATCTCGCGCATCGACTTCAAATGCACGCCAACACAGTGCAGGTCGAAAGTCGGTGTGATGGCGACAGTCACATCGAGGATGCCGCGTTGAAACGGTAGCGTCTGCGCGTCTAGTTGGTATTTCAGATCCGTTTGCGAGTTGCGTGCCTTGATGGGAAGGCGTGACAGGAGCGCCAATCGGCGTGTGGGATCACCGCCATGCGCCAGCTCAGTGTGCGGCAGGTTGACTCCAGCAGCTTTGAGGCGCTTTTGCAGATCGGCCAGGTCGTCTGCCGTGCCGATCTCGCACACACCGAGGATGTCCGGCTTGATCGCGGCGAGAATTTTCACCACGCGATCTTTTTCATCGTCCGGCTTCGGTGCAGCAGGCAGCGTCTGGAAAGTCTTCATGTCCAGCCGGTCCATCGTGAGCCAGTTTTTCAGATTGTAGGAGCAGAAGGTGATCCGCTCCGGCTCCACGGCAGAAAGCAGGGCTGCCGTGACAAAGAAAACGGCGGGTGCAAAGACCCGCCGCGTGATGTGAAGGAGTGGCATCATGCCAGTGGGTGGTGTCCGACTAGGAATCTTCGACATTGGCCACCGGCTGGCGCTTCTCCTGCGGCTGCTGGATCTGCGGGCGCTCGGCCTCCTCCTGGGCATTATGCAGTTCTTTCTCGAACTCGTCCTTGGCTTTTCTGAACTCGCCCATGCTCTTGCCCAAACTGCGGGCGAAGGTGGGCAGTTTTTTCGCGCCGAAAAGCACGAGGACTAGGATGGCGATGATGATCAACTCGGGCGTGCCGAGGGGGCCGAAAGCGGCAAGGATGTGGGGGGTGCTCATGATGGTACTAGGTTTGCATTGTTGGTCGGGACGTGCAACGCGGACTTTCAGTCGTTCCCAGTGGGGCCATCGTCCTTCGCGCGGATGAAGCCTGCGAGGTGCGCAGGCTCACCCTCTTTAACGCAGCACAGCAGCCGCAGTTAGCAGGAATCTATTGTTTTCTGGCGCAAAAGGCCACCGCTCCGCTTGCCATGCGTGCCGCGCTCCGCCTTGATCGACACCCCATGCTCACCGGCAATCTCCGCAGCAAAATCGACGCCCTCTGGAATACCTTCTGGACCGGCGACATTGCCAATCCCCTCGGCGTCATCGAGCAGATCACCTATCTACTTTTCCTCAAGCGCCTCGATGATCTGCACACGCTGGAGGAAAACAAAGCCGTGCGCCTGAAGCTCAAGCAACTCGAGCGCCGCGTCTTCCCCGAAGGCAAAGATCCCAAAGGCCGCGCCTACGACGACCTGCGCTGGAGCCGCTTCAAGCACTTCGAGGCCAAGGAAATGTTCACCGTCGTCAGCGAGCACGTCTTCCCCTTCCTCCGCACCCTCGGCGGCGATGGCTCCACCTATGCCGTCCACATGAAGGACGCACGTTTCACCATCCCCACTCCCGCGCTGCTCACGAAGGTCGTCGATATGATCGACGCCGTCCCCATGGAGGACCGCGACACGAAGGGCGACCTCTACGAATACATGCTCGGCGAGATCGCCGCCGCCGGGCAGAACGGCCAGTTCCGCACCCCGCGCCACATCATCCATACACCCTCGTCCTCGCGAATCCGCCCTTCGCCGACAGCCTCGACTACGAGAGCTGTGCCAAAGATCTCCAGCAGATGGTCAAAACCAAAAAGACCGAACTGCTCTTCCTGGCCCTCATACTCCGTTTGTTAAAACCCGGTGGCCGCGCCGCCGTCATCGTGCCTGACGGCGTCCTCTTCGGCTCTTCCACCGCCCACAAGACCCTGCGGAAGATGCTCGTTGTGCGCCTATCTCGCCGAGTATCAAGAGGGCGGGCTGCCTGCCGTTTTAGAAGATCGCTCCTATCGCCCGCTCAGCAGCCTGGCCCCGTTCTGGAACTGCCTGCGCTGCTCGTTTGCCGCCGCGCCAGTGCCCAACGCCAAAGCCGCCGTCGCACGCATCGAAACGCTCACCGGCCTGCGTTTGAGCGAGAGCCAGTGCCGCCGTGACCGAGGGCAACATCCATGCGCAAAGCGTGTGTGAGCTGCTAGGGATGATCCGCGCCCGCCATCCGGACATCGCCATCACCCTGGTGATGGACAACGCGCGCTACCAACGCTGCGCCGCGGTGAGCGCACGGGCTGTCCAACTGGGAATCGAGCGGCTGTGGAAGCTGGTGAAAAAACGCTGCCTGACCAATCGCCACTACCAGAATTTTGCCGACTTTCGTCATGCCATCGACAACTGCCTGCACGAACTCACCACCACCGCCAACGCGGAACTCCACTCCCTGCTCACCCTCAACTTTCAGCTCTTCTCAAAATGAAAGTTTGTGATGCGCGGCAGTATATAACGCTGATCGATGCAGAGCCATCAGCGTCACATCAGCGGTAAAACAGATTCCCACCCATGGATGACGCACGGCATCCCCCTCGATCTGGCGGGCGAGACTACGAGAGGAGATTCATCTCCTTTGGAGAAGCTGATCCCGAATGGCGCGTATGCTCCTCATGCGCCTCCCGACCTGCTTCTTGACTCTCTTGACCGTTGTCTTGCCCGCCTTCACCCACGGCCAGATTCTCCCCGGCACCCAGCCGCTCACTCCGAACCCTGACTTCTCCGCCACGATGGTGGCGGGCATCGACAAGATGGCGCTGCGGCTCATCGAGCAGTCGAAATCAACGCGCAAACCGACGCGGGAGAAGCTGAAGGCCGCGCTCGGCATCGTGGATGCGCGGGTTCCCTTCACCGCTCTGGAATTTGTCGGCGACACGACCACTCCGGCATTGCTGCATGAGACGGAGCAGTGCCGGGTCTTCCGCGTGCGCTGGCCGGTCTTCGACGGCGTGCATGGGGAGGGCGTCTATGTGCAGCCGAAGGGGAAACCACATGCGCGTGTCATTTACCTGCCAGATGCCGATGGCACGCCGGAGAAGCTGGTGGACGAATGGCTGCTGACCACGGGCTGCGAGATCGTCATCCCAGCGCTGGTGAGCCGAGCGAGCGAGTTCAGCACGAACGACAAGTATGGCGTGAAGACGAACTGCTCGCATCGCGAGTGGGTTTACCGCCAGAGCTACGAGCTGGGTCGCCACCTCATCGGCTACGAGGTGCAGAAGGCGCTTTCGATTGTTGATTGGTTCAAGGCGCAGCCGGAGCAGATGCCGCTGCTCATCGCCGGGATCGGCGAGGGGGGAATGCAGGCGCTGCACACGGGCGCGATCGACGAGCGCATCGACAGCGTGTATTGCGCCGGTTACTTCGCGCCGCGTGAGGGCGTGTGGCAGGAGCCGATCGAGCGCAATGTCTTCGGCCTTTTGCGTGATTTGGGTGATGCGGAGATCGCCAGCCTCATCGCGCCGCGTCCGCTGGTGGTGCAGCATCTGTTTTATCCGAACCACGTCGTCTCGATGGAGGCTCCGAAGGGCGTGCGCGCCATCGCCGCGCCTGGGAAGCTCGCTGCTCCTGATGTGGCTGCCTTCAATGCGGAGGTGGCACGCGCGAAACGGATCGCGCCGACGGGCCGCATCCTCACGGCCACTCAGGAGACGAACAACGACCAGATCATCCGCCACCTGCTGCCGAAGGAGGCTGCGGATGCCGCGCTGAAATCTCTGAAGAACACCGGGGTGGCGACGACGCTCCGAGCGGATGCCTCGCGGCAGAAGCGCCTCGTGCGAGAGCTGGAGAGCTACACGCAGCGGCTGCTCTTCAGCACGGAGAGGGAGCGGGACGAGACGTTCTGGAAGAAGCTGCCGTTGAAGTCCTTGGCGGAGTTTGAGGCGCACACGGAGAAGGAGCGCGACCGCTTCTGGAATGAAGTGATCGGCCGACTGCCTGATCCGAACCTGCCGATGAACGCAAAAAGCCGCGCCGTGCGCGAGACAGACAAGGTCGCCATCTACGAAGTGACGCTCGATGTGTGGGACGATGTCTTTGCCTGGGGCTGGCTGTGCCTGCCGAAGGACATGCTTCGTAGCGGCACGCGTGAGCGTGCCGGAGACGGCAAACTGACGTTTGCCACTACGGAACGCCGGCCGGCGATCGTCTGCCAGCACGGTCTGGAAGGCATCCCCGAGGACACCATCACCACCGACGAGAAGAACCGCGCCTTCGGTGCCTACAAAGCCTTCGCACTGCGTCTCGCGGAGCAGGGATTCATCACCTTCGCGCCGCATAACCCGTATCGCGGCATGCACGCCTTCCGCACGCTCCAGCGGAAGCTCAACCCGCTGGGCCTCACGCTTTACAGCGTCATCAATGGCCAGCATCAGCGCATCCTAGAATGGCTGAAGGCGCAGCCTTTCACGATGCCGGAGAAGATCGCCTTCTACGGCCTGAGCTACGGCGGGAAGTCAGCCATGCGCACGCCCGCCGTGCTCAAAGACTACTGCCTGAGCATTTGCAGCGGTGATTTCAACGAATGGGTGCGCAAGTGCGTGAGCAGCGACATGCCGATGAGCTACATCCACACCCACGAGTATGAGATTTGGGAGTGGAACATGGGCCGCACCTTCAACTACGCGGAGATGGCCGCTCTGATCGCCCCGCGGCCCTTCATGGTCGAGCGCGGTCACAACGACGGCGTGGGCACCGACGAATGGGTGAACTACGAATTCGCCAAGGTTCGCCGCCTATATGACAAGCTGCATCTCGACGACCGCACGACCATCGAGCACTTCGACGGGCCGCACACGATCCACGGCGTGGGGACGTTCGAGTTCTTGAAGGAGAAGCTGGGGTGGAAGTGAGCGACGCGGTTGCATTCGAGGCATCGCCCGCTACGCTCGCCGCGTAAACCCAACGCGAATCATGCAAACACCCAAAATCACTGCTTACCTGAAAACTTACTGTGGCTGGAGCGAAGGCGTCCGCGCCATCTTCCGCAAATACGGCCTGGACTACGAGGAGAAGGACATCATCAAAAATCCCGCCTTCCGCTGGGAGATGGAACAAAAAAGCGGCCAGCCGCTATCCCCCTGCGTGGAGATCAACGGCACCATGCTCGCCGACATCAGCGGTGACGAGGTGGAAGCCTGGATGACGCAGAACGGCCTGCTCGTGAAAAGCGACGCCGCCGCCGACGCGCCGACCGGCTCCTCCTGCACCGACGCCCAGCACGCCGCGATGGCGGCAGGTCAAGTCGGCAATTTGAAGTTCGTGGGGTAGTTGCCTCCTTCTTTTGACAGGATTGAGTTTTTTGATTCATCCTGCTAATCCAGTTCAAATCCTGTGAATCCTGTCATCATGCACACCCGCCTCGTTCTCGCCGTCACGCTGCTCACGCTCACCTCCTGCAACTCGCTCTACTACGCCGCCTGGGAGAAGCTGGGCTACGAGAAGCGCGACCTGCTCAAGAGTGCGGTGAAAAAAGCGCGCGGGGAGCAAAAGCAGGCGGGAGAGGAATTTCAAGACGCGCTGACGCAGCTCAAGAAGCTCACGAACTACAACGGCGGCAACCTCGAGAGCGCCTACAACCGTTTCAAACGCGAATACGAGGGCTGCGAGGCCCAGGCGTCCAATGTGCGCAGCCAGATCCGTGAGGTGGACACCGTGGCGCGTGATCTTTTCCGCGAATGGGAGAAGGAAATCCGCCAGTATGAGAACGCGTCGCTCGCCGCAGACAGCCGCCGCAAGCTGGCGGACACGCGCTCACGCTTCGAGCAGCTTTCCAGCTCGCTGCACAATGCGGAGTCCACGATGGACCCGGTGCTGCGCCAGTTCCGCGACCAGGTTCTCTATTTGAAGCACAACCTCAACGCCGCCGCCATCGGCTCTCTGCGCGGCAAGGCGGACGACATTCAAGGCGACATCCAGCACCTGCTGGAGCAGATGAACCGCTCCATCGCCGAGGCAGACCGCTTCATTCAGACGCTCTGACCCCGAGGGGTGCGCAGCTTCATCACGGTCTCGCTTCCAGCGACAGCTCGATGATCCGTGCGCATAGATCGGGAAACTCGATGCCCGCTGCCCTCGCAGCCTTCGGCAGTAGGCTGCTGCTGGTCATGCCGGGGATCGTATTTACTTCGAGCACGAAGGGCGACTGGTCGCTGTCACGCAGCATGACATCGACCCGGCCATACACTTCGGTGCGGCAGGAGCGGAACGCCTTCAGCGCGGCATCCTGTACGGCCTTGGTCACTTCGGGGCTAAGGTTGGCGGGGCAGTGGTAGTTCGTTTTTCCCGCGCCGCCCATCCACGGGTACTTGTTGTTGATGTCGTAGAAACCTTCGACCGGCTCGATGTGGATCACGGGCAGCACTAGGTCGCCGAGGATACCGATGGTCAGCTCCTTCCCAGCCACATAGTCCTCAATGAGCGTGTCATTGCCAAATTTCCGCGCGTCCTCAATGGCGGCGTCGAATTCAGTTTGATGATGGCAGATATGCACGCCGACGCTGGAGCCCTCCCGCGGTGGCTTGACGACGAGCGGGAGGCTGACCGCCAGTGGCTCGCTACCATCAAGCGGGTAGTTCTGTGAGCGCGGCGTCGGCACACCGGCAGCGAGGAAGCGCTGCTTGCTGAGCATCTTGTCGAAAGCGACGCGGCTGCTTTCCACACCCGCGCCGGTGTAGCGGATGCCACGCTGTTCTAGGATCGCCTGAATCTGGCCGTCCTCGCCGAAGGTGCCGTGGATCAGGTTCATCGCGATGAATACATCGCCGGGAATCTCGAAGTCCGGCCCGTGGACGTCGATCTCGACGATTTCGGCACCTTTGCCGCGCAATGCCTCTGCGACGCTTTCAGCAGTTTTGAGCGAGACTTTGCGTTCAGAGCCGGGGCCGCCCATAAGGAGGGCGATTTTCTTGTTCGTGATGTCGATCATGATGCGGTGAATTGAAATACGCCGAGGCTGATGGCGGGCGAATCAGAGCCTGCTGGTGTCCGAGCCGAGGTGGCCGTTGTTGAAGAGCCATGAGGCGGACTGGTAGAGTGAGATCGTGTCATCGAGCAACGGCTTGAGCTTGCCACCCTTGTCGGGCTGGATCGTGCCCTGTTTGAGGTCCACCCTGCCGAGGGTGAATTCTTGCTTCGGCTTCAGCATCCCTATCCCTCCGCCGGTGATGTAAGCGACCTTTTGGTAGTTCGACACAAAGATGCGCTCCCTGTCGTGAGTGTAGCCGACGGAAAAGACATCC
Source organism: uncultured Prosthecobacter sp. (assembly GCA_964421275.1). GTDB lineage: Bacteria > Verrucomicrobiota > Verrucomicrobiia > Verrucomicrobiales > Verrucomicrobiaceae > Prosthecobacter. Next base: position 47,424 of record CAYQWE010000003.1, on the reverse strand, counting down.
TGGCCGTAGAAGCGCGAGGTGTAGCTCCAGTTCATCATGCCAAAGAGGGTAGGCATCATGTCGATCTGACTGCATAGGCGGTCATAGACGCGGGGCTGTACCAGCTTCGGATTCCAGATCAAGCAGGGGATGTGGTACTTGGTGACGTCGAGTTCCATCTTACCTGCGCTGCTGTGGCAGTGATCGGCCATGATGATGAAGAGGGTGTTGTCGAACCAAGGCTTCGACTTCGACTTTTCTAAAAAGTCACCAATGCACCAGTCGGTGTATTTTACTGCCGCCTCGCGCGAACCCTGCTCCATGTCGATGCGGTTCGCCGGGAAGGTGAAGGGCCGGTGGTTGGACACGGTCATGACGTGCATGAAGAAGGGCTTTTTGGCAGCGAAGTTTCCATCCGCCTCCTTCGTGGCCCAGCGGAAGAGATCTTCATCAGCCACGCCCCATGCGTTCTCGAAGGTGACGTCACTCTTGGCCTTCGCGAGGCGGTCCACGACGCGGTAGCCGTTGCTCTGGAAGAAGGAGCCCATGTTGTCGAACAGCGCGTTGCCGCCGTAGATGTAGCTCACATCATAGCCACGCTCCCGACAGACGGAACCGATGCTAAAGAGGTTCGCGTTGTGCGGACGGCGCCAAACGATGGACTGACCGGGCGTGGGCGGCACACACAAGGTGATGGCCTCCAGGCCACGCACAGTGCGCGTGCCGGTGGCGTAGAGATTGGTGAAGAGGATGCCCTCATCCGCAAGGTGGTCGAGCTCCGGCGTGAGGTAGCTGCGCATCTTAAAGTTCACTTTGAAGTGGCTCATGAAGGCCGCGCTGAAGCTCTCCACGGAGATGAGCACGATGTTGTGTCTCTTTTCCGCTCCCTCGTGTCTGATCACGCGGCGCAGGTCATGCGGATCGGAGGAGACCGGAGGTGTGTCGGGCAAGGTGAGGAGCTCTTTCGCGTGCGCCAGCGCCTTGTCCTGGTCCAGCTTGAGATAGAAGCGCTTGAAGTCGATCCCGGTCCAGAACGCGGCGCAGAAGGAATACGGACCGTCCTTTGCCAACTCGCGATTGAACTCGTTGGCAAAGCGTGGGAGTTGCGACTCTGAGAACACGTTAGCAATGCCGAAAGCGAGGGCGGCAATGCCTGCCACCGGAAGGGCGCGTCGCCTCCATGCCGCATCCCCAGCACACACCCACCGCACCACTCCGATCCGCCATGCTCCGCATGCCACCAGCGCACCGAGGATGCCTAGGCCCGCAAAGATCAGCGGCATCGGGTAGGACTGCTTGATGTTGTTCACCACCTCCTGAGTGAAGACGAGATAGTCCACTGCGATGAAATTGAAACGCACCTGGAACTCATCCCAAAAAAACCATTCCGCCACAGCGATGAAGATCAGCACCACCGCGTAGAGTCCCGTCATCGCAGCCACGACCCAGGGCATGACCCTGCTGCGCCACAGCATGGTGGGGAGCATGAATGTGAGTAGGAACCACGGCAGCAACGCATAGCAAACCACCAGCAAGTCGAACCAGAGGCCGAAACCAAACGAGCCAGTCAATGACAGATCCCACGCCACATCATGTCTGCCCTGGAACAACAGCGCGAGGCGCGTGATAAACGCGATCAACAAAAACATGGCACCCAGAACTACTGCCCCCCTAACGAGAGAAGAACGGGGCGAAAGTCGTTGAATGGCTGATCGGACGGGAGATCGTTCGGAGTTTGCAGGCATGACTAGGAAGGCAACGTGTGTTCAACTATGGGCGATGCCCCCCTGAAAAGCGAACAAGAGATGATTTATTGGATGAAATACCATCCAATGCGCCCCGTAGATAGCCCCATTCTGGAAAGCCGACGCAAGCCCGTCCGGCTCTGCGCATGTTGCGGGAAGGACTTGCACGTCAGAAATCTGACTTCGCCCCCAGGTCTTCGGCGTCACATCAGGTGTTGGCTGAATCCGGTATTGATTTACTGCCTACCACCGCGCCCGCCAGGATTCGGATCCACATCAAGGTCGAAGGTGGCCCTGGGGAAATCCTTGAGCGTGAAAGTCAGGAGAAGACCAAAATCAGAGGAGCCATTGCGATTGTCGCGTGCCATGAGTCCTAATGAAGCCACCCAACTGCTGAGATCGCGGGAGAGACTGTAACTTTGGAACTGTAAAGTACCGTCGTCTGCCTCAAAAATGTGGTTCATGTTGAAGCCATAGTTGTCATTCAGACGCGCATAGATGCGTGTGTAAACAAGACTGCTGTCTTGAAAATAGGGGTGGTTGGAAACCAATTGGTGGCCGACCTCAAGAGAGGTCGCCTTATTGGGCATCCAGATGATGCTGTTGTTCAACTCAGTGAAACTGCCCACGCCAGTAGAGATCGGCAACTGCATGTCAGACCTCAGGGATATCCAAGGCACCGGGTACCAAAACAACTCGTTGTAGAGATTTGACAAAGAGCGACTGTACTCCGGATCCTTGCCAAACACATCTACATAAGTGTTCATACCCGCCCATGTGTAAGTTTGCGTGTCACCACCGCCCGGCGCTTCGACAAATCTCCCATATCCACTGCTCGTGATATAGTCTCTCTTGGTCTGCAGGAGATTGCGGAATCCCACACGCGCGATGTTCCATGAACGCAAGCTGTCCACTGCGGTAAAGAGCGGAACATCGATCGAACGGGGGCGTGTGGTAGGCGACCACCTGTCGATAGCGGGCACGCCTACGCTCTGTGTCGCATCAAGGTAGGAATAATTCAGGAATGGTTGGAACACATGCCTGAGACCATTGAGCCCCAGTGAATGGGACTGCACGTTGCTCCAAGTCTTGGTGAGCTTGAAGGAGACATCAAGACCGAGATGAAAAATGCCACGTGTGAAGTTCTCTTGGCCGGTGACGCTGCCTGCGATTCGCCCGTAACTGGTCATACCCGCGCCAATGCGAGGAGTCACATTCAACCAGCCAAAGTAAGTTTTCGGATAGAGAAGCTCATGATAGGTGTGAAAACGCGCAAAGGCCGGCTCTTGAAGCCTGCTGGTGATAGCGCCCAATCCTTGTGCCACATTGGGAGCACTCAAAACCGATCCTCTCGGGGCGTTTATCAGGCTCAAATACTCATTCATCGCGAGGCCCAGAGGGTCGCCAAGTACACCCGCAAGTCCCCCAGCCCCCAGTGCCTGCAAGCGGAGGAGCTCAGCCTGCTCCTGCTTACCCACCACTTCTTTGATGAACCCCGCGCTTATCGTCCCTTGATGAAATACCCCCGTGTTCCACAACGGCCTGCGAGTAAAGTCTAGTGACAGCTCCGGCAGACGCGTCGTAGTCCGGTAGAAATCGTTCATTTTGAACTTCCCCATCAGCGTGGCCACATAGGCATCACTGCTCTTGATCAATGACACCTGGTTGTCAGGCTCACGATTGGTTCGGAAATCATTGAAGAAGAAGTCTTCGTAAAAATGGACGTCGCTGATTTTGTTGATGTCGAAATCCAGGTACCAAGTACTCACATCGGGCCCTGGCAGGTAAATGCGATGCTGGAAGTTCAAGCGATAGCGCTTGCTGTTTACCGGATAACGCGAACTGCCTGTAACGTTGGTGTTGGCCCCGTTATCATTCACCGCATAGAACTTGATGCCGGCAAAGTTGAGATTGTTGCCTTTGTAGCGCAGAGGAATGAGGTCCACCCCACCGCCAACCCCTCTCTTGCTACGGAGATCAAATCTGTATCTCACATAGGTGTGATCCCCGATGACCGTGGCATACTTCTGCAGCAAGAACGCCCCCCACCGGCTCTGGAAACCAGGGCTGAAGCCGTAGCCTGATTGGTTTTCCAATGACTTCGTAAGCTGAGGGAACCAAAAGAAGGGCGTGTTACCCGCATATACCTTGATGTTTTTCAGCACCAATTTGTCACCCGGATAAACAGTCAGCGACTTCGCGCCGAGGCGATAGTTGGGATTTTGCAAATCATGGGATGTGAATGATACGTTGGATGCCTCCAGGCGGTTCTCCAGCTTGCCTTCCGAACGAAAGTCCTCTGCCCGGAAGAAAAACATCCCAGTGTTCTTGGGGGCCGCGCTCCTAGCCGCGATCGAGCCACTCGGCGCGCTAGAAATGCCCAAGGCACCAGCGGCCAAGCCGGTGGTGATATTGTGTCCGGACATTGCACCGCTCACTGAATTGTAGGTGATCGTATCACCATGATAAATGGTGCCCGCCCTCCATGCCGTCACGCCGTCTTTGGCAATCACCTCCCCGGTCATCTGGTTGTATTGGGCGCTACCGCATCGCATCTCAATGTCACCATACTTGATATGCACATCACCGGTCACGGTGGCGACACCTGTCTCGGGATCGAGCGTTGTCGTCAGCCCTTTGATGTTCATGTCTGTAGTCAGGCTGTCGATCAACCCCTGCGACCGCGCCATTCCGGCCGCCGCAAGGGTGAAAACAAAAGCTGTCAGACAAGTTCGGAGAAAATTCATGATGCCTGGAGAATGCCCGCCTCTGCAGGCTATGAAAAACAGCTTTCATAGGCTACCCCCGACCCGGTGACAAGAAAAAGCCGGACTTTTTTCGTCTCTACGCAGCCTCATTCACCACCCACCCCCGGACGCACAGGGCAAACACCCTTTTTGCTCGGAGCCCGCACGAAATCCAGCAGCCGCTGCGCCTTCTCCGGCCACTCCCGCGTCGCCGCCATCCCCACCGCCTGGGAAAGATTCATCCCCTCGCAAAACAGTAATTGAAACAGCTCCTTAATCACCCTGCGGTCCTCCGCAGTGAATCCCTGCCGCCTCATGCCAACCACATTCAGACCCGTAACTCTGTTCAGACGTGCGGCAGCGCAAAAATGAGGGAGATCTTTGCTCAGACTGCTGTTGCCCTGCACCATGCAAAAATCCCCGACACGCAAAAACTGGTGAAAAACTGAGCCGCCCCCCATAAAAGTGCTGTTCCCGACGTGGACATGCCCGGCCAGCAGCACAGCGTTCGCGACGACGTTCTTGTCCCCCATCACTACATCATGCGCCAGATGGCAGCCCACCATTAAAAAATTCCCATCTCCGATCCGCGTCACCCCACCAGACTTGCTGCCACGATGGATCGTCACATGCTCGCGGATCACGTTTTTCGCACCCAAAATCACGCTGCTCTGCGTGGCGGGATCGAATCCGAGATCCTGCGGTTCCGCCCCGATCACCGCTCCGCGCCCGATCAAAGTCCCCTCCCCCACCACCACATGCCCGATGATCTGCGCATGAGCCTCAATCCTGCATCCCCCTGCGACCTCAGCGGCACCATCGATCACCACATAAGGGCCAATGTCAGCAGTTGGGTCGATTTGAGCGCATGGAGCGATCAATGCAGTGGGATGAATCATGACACCAGAGCATGCACGCCGTCTCCCCCTCAGGCAATCACGACCTCGTGTCATCACCCGTGAAACTTCTTCTTTGCATGCCGCCCTCTCCGCCTAATGTCCGTCTTCCGCAACGCAACACCAGGAGAGGTGGTCGAGTGGTTTATGGCTCCAGTCTTGAAAACTGGCGTGGCAGAAATGTCACCGTGGGTTCGAATCCCACCCTCTCCGCCACCCTGTTTTCGAGCGCCTTGATCGTAGTGGTCGTAGCCGATTGGAGTGCTTCTTTGCCGCTTCTCAGGGAAGATCCCCCTTCAGCGCGCCTCCTGTTTCGCGAAACCTTAAAGACGCGGATAAGCTTGTGGTCATAGGCTGAAACATGACAGGTGATTAAACTTCACCCAGAATGCTCGCTTATCTTCGACTGCGGAGCGGCCATGACACCTCACGCTGACTTGGGCCAGCGATGCTGAGGCGCTCCATGATGGCTCCATCGTTACGATTCGATTCGATGCGTTCGCGAATCTTCAACACGAGTTCCTTCAAATACGGTGCGAGCCATTCGACGATGTTGCCGTCATTGAGTTCCACTTTCCATTCATAGAAGCCACGCCCCTTGCCGCCGATGTTCACGTCGCTGACGGCAGCACAACGGTAGTAGGCATTGATAGTGCGGCGTAGGAAGGTGCTCCATGCCTCACGCTCCCGCGCTTTGATCCCATCGGGCATGGCGAAGTCGGGCAATGCCGCTGGTGGACGGGCCTGCTGCGCGTTGCGTGCGATCATGAAGTTCATTTCCTTCACGCCCTTAGCTTGGTTGCAGGTGCGGCAGAGAGTCTGCAAGTTATCTAGCGTATTGCGCCCGCCGAGGTAGAAGGACGTGAGATGATCGACTTCCAGGAGCTTCTTGTTTGTCTCGCCACAGCAGCGGCACTGATAACCGTCGCGGCGCTTCACCTGCTCTTTGATTTCTTCGCTGGCCTCACGGTCGGGGATCATCGATGGCATCTCGCGTTTTAAGGGCGTGCTGCGATGAGCTTCGGCGGAAAGCGGCATCATCTGGCGGTTTATACAGGCATCTGCCTGGGACTTGAACCGCTCGAAGCTCATGTAGAGTGCGGGCCAGAAGCGGTCCTTCCTGTGAAACTCGACACTCAGCGCCTCATGCAACGAGCGCGGCCCCAGATCGCGCTCGATCAATCCGGCGGCGATCGCATCTAGGTCGTGCAAGTGCCGTTCTTCGTAGGAGAAGAAGTCGGGAGCCTGGCCGTCATTCTGCGCCATGTGGCGGGCGATGTCGGCGAGGCAGCGGTGAACTTCATCGACATCGCGCCCGATATCGCTTTGGAAGAACCTTTTTCGCCAGCCATCGAGGCGGGCGGTGACCTGCTCCATATCACAGCGGATGTCTTTAAACTCACTCAGATCGGCTTCAGCCAGATGCGCGGTGAACTTCGCAAAGCCAGCCTGCTGGTCGTCATAGACCATGACGAGATCGGAGATGACATTCACGTCATCTCCTTCGCCACCGTTGTCATATTCCACACGATACCAGCCGACGGGCATGAGCGAGAGGAAGGGCTTGCCTGTCACACTGATACCGCTGTCCATCATGCGTGCCAGCGAGCGCACAAGTTCAATGGAAATGAGCTGCAACGGCGGGCGCTTACCCAGCTCGCGCTTTGCATCATCCGCAGCAGAGTCCTCGAGCTGACGGAAATCAGCAAAGCTGATCTGATGCTGCCAGTTATCGCTGAACGAAACGATGTAGGCATGCTCAGTGCCGCCGAACTTCGGCCCGCGCAAAGCCCGCCCGACCATCTGAGTGGCGAGAATCTGACTGGTGGTTTCACGCGTGATGAACACGGTGCCGACCTTTGGCACATCGGTGCCTTCTGTGAGCATACGCACGTTGATCAAGACATCGAGTTGATCGGCACGGAAGGCATCGAGCACTTTGTGATTTTCATCCCGACTGCGTCGGTTGCGTTCTATCGCGGAGCCTGGCTTGCCATCGACATGGGAATACACTGCGCCGACACGCACACCGCTCTTCTTCAGTAGTTCACAGAGGTATTCGCACTGCGCCCAGCGCTCGGCAAAGATGATGGTCTTGCCATACCTCTTGCGATTGTCCAAGTAGGTCTGAGCGATGAGGGCGTTGCGCTCGCGGTTGTTGGCGAGGTTATCGATGATGTGCTCCGGCACGTCACCGAAGTTGCACACCCACTTCTGGAAGTCTCGCTGGCTGAAGCTGGGCGTGACATGGGTGCATACCGGCTCAAAGACAGGCCTCGCCAGAACTCCATCAGCCATGAGCTTGCGTGCGCTGATCTGATAAACGATTCCCTGCGGGAAGAGCTTCTTGAGCCAGCCGCGCTTGCGTTCATCGGTGTAGGTCGGCGTCGCGGTGAGGCCGAGCAGCAACAAGCGCGGATGCTGTTCCCGCAAGTCTTGGATTAGCGCTCGATAGCCTGGAGCAGGCGAGTGATGAGCTTCGTCGAATACGACGCAGAGCCTTGGCCCCGCTTCTTTGAAAAAGGTGTTCAAACCGTGCAGCTCCTCCCGGCGCTCCCATGCCCTGGCCAGCGTTTGCAAGGTGATCACCAGTACGTCTTCATCGCCATCGACTTCACTCACCGGGAAGTGTCCCTCAGTGCCAGAAACCACGCGCAACACCACGCTGGTTTTGGGTTCTGCGATGTTCCCAACCTCGACTCCGAGAGCCGCAGCACACTCCGCATTTCGCGGCGCAAAGCTGTCAAACGCCTGCTCCAGCAGATGATGCGTGTGCGCCAGCCAGACGACCTTGTAACCTTGCGACAACGGTCCGGAGCACAGAAAGCGCACAGCGGTAAAGGTCTTGCCACCGCCGGTAGGCAGCACAACGATGCCACCCGCACCGCCCGCCTTGCCTTGCTGGAACCACTCGTTCATTCTCATCAGCGCATCATGCTGATGAGCGGAGGGCTCTTTCCGAGAACGATTCAAGCGCGCACTGTGGAGATCGATGATGCTGTGAAAAGGGCTGACTTGCTTCGATTGAGAAATGGCCATGAGGAGAGTACTGAAATCATACCATGAATGCGACCGACGTTGGAGAAAGCATTTTTCTCCACTGAGATGAAACGAGTGGTCTTTATCCGCGAGACAGCCTCTCGCCCCAGTAGTTTGAGGGAGAAGGTGCCTTGAACTCCATGCCAAAAACCTTTATCTCCGCGCATGGCCCTCAAAGCGACCATCCACAAAGCCAGCGTCTCGTTTTCCGATCTCGACCAGAATGTGTATGCGGATCACGAGATCACGATCGCGCGGCATCCCTCGGAGACGACGGGGCGACTGATGGTGCGGCTGCTGGCGTGGGTGCTGAACGTTCCGGAGAACAACGACCACGGCATGCTGGAGTTCGGCAAGGACATGTGGGAGCCGGAGGAGCCGTCGCTGGTGCGCAATGACCTGACGGGATTGCGCATGCACGAGATCGAGATCGGCCAGCCGGAGGAGAAGCGCCTGGCACGTGCCTGCGGTCGGTCGAGGCAGGTGACGGTTTATAGTTTCAGCAACAACGCAGCGGCATGGTGGGCCAGTATGGCGGAAAAATTGGCGAAGGTGCGCAATTTGATTGTGTGGCAGATCCCGCCGGAGCATACCCAAGCGCTTGCGGCATTGGTGGATCGCACGATGACACTGCAAATCACGGTGCAGGACAGCGTGATCACCGTCGATAGCGGCGAGAAGAGCGTGGAAGTGGCCCCGGTTCGGCTGAGCGAACTTTGAATATCGAGCAACGAACGCGGGATATTGAATGAGGTGCAGTGTTAACGATCGAAGAGCGACCGAGGCGTGCGCGGCCACTTTGTGTGTTGTGAAAATGGCATCTTTGCACGCCGCAAGGTGAAAGTGATCAGCCCTGGAACGAATGACGACCAATACGCCTCTTTGAGTCGGCACTGAATCCGAAACCGGACTCGCCGATCTGAGGGGGGGATCTGAATGCGACCAAGCAGTGAGATCGTGTTTTGGAGGTTGACGCCATGCGTGCAATCCAGCTAAACCGTCTGAATGAATTTGCCGCGTGTGATTACCTGTGGGAGTGCTGTCGCGTTGCTGCTGGCGAATTGCTCGCCTATTCGAACTGAAACGATGTCGGTGCATGAGGCGCGTAACTGTTTGAACAACACGGTGGATTTTGGCCACGATGGAGGCGTGATCCGGCCTGATCTGCTGCGTGCGATGGGTGTGAAGCTGTTGATTCATCGCGCCACACGTGGCGGCAACGGCACGGATGCTGATTATGCGCGGCGGGAACGACTTGCACGTGCCGCAGGGCTGCAATGGGGCGCGTATCATTACCTGAAACGTCGTGAGAACATACCGGTGCAGTTAGGCCACTTCATGAATGTGGTGGCAGCGGCGGCGAAGCGCAATGGCACGACTTCTCATCGTGTGATGATGGTGCTGGACAACGAAGGCGGCGATCGCGTGTCGTGGGGCGAACTCGCACGAGCAGCGCAGATGATGCGCGCTCGCACGGGGGTGTGGCCGTTGCTGTATTGCAGCGTACCGCTGCGTGGCATGGCGACGTTTGATCAGCAATGCCGCGAACTGGCGGCACTGTCGTCGGATCAGCGGCAGGTGTTGCGAGAATGTGGCCTGTGGGTTCCGCGTTATGGCGAGCAGCCGGACACCAGCGTGAGGTTCAGTGTACCGCGTGTGTTCGGCGACTGGACGTTCTGGCAATACTGCGGCGACATCAGCGGTCGCCCGAAGACGGCATTGGCCGCTCCTGAGTTTTCCGGGCAGGTGGGCGCTGCCTACACACGCAGCGGCGGTCGTCCGGCGTTGCGGCATTTCTGTGACCGCGATCTGTTCAACGGCTCGCAGACGCAGTTCGGGCGCTATTACCTCGACCATTCCTCGCCAGTGTCGCTGTGGAGGTGAAACTGTCGGCTCATGATGAACTTCGCGCAACTTCGACAGCAATTTCGTGATCAAGGCAACGCTGAACGCGCGGCGTGTGCGCTGCGTTTTTTCAAAACGGGCCCGGGTGAGTACGGCGAGGGCGATCAATTTCTCGGCCTCACCGCACCGCAGGTGCGGGCGATGTTGCCGCAGACGGGTGCTTTGACGGAAGCAGAGATTTTGCAATTGCTGCGCTCGAATTGGCACGAGGAACGGTTGCTAGCGCTGTTGATTCTGGTTCGGCATTTTGAAATGAAGAAGCAGGATGAGGCGGCATGTGCGCAAATCGTGGAGTTGTATCTGGCGAATACGGCATGGACTAACAACTGGGATCTCGTGGACACCAGCGCGCCACAGATTCTCGGCGCTTGGTTGCTCACGAGAGATCGCGCCGTGTTGAGCAAGCTGGCGACATCGAAGAGCCTATGGGAGCAGCGCATCGCCGTGCTGGCGACGCTGGCGTTCATTCGTAAGAACTGGTTCGGAGACACGCTGCGCCTGTGCGAGCAGCTCCTGACGCACGAGCACGATCTGATGCACAAAGCCTGCGGCTGGATGCTGCGGGAGATCGGGAAACGTGATGTGGAAGTGCTGCGCCTGTTTTTGGACGAACATCTGCCGCGCATGCCGCGCACGATGCTTCGCTACGCCATCGAGAAACTGTCGGAGGCGGAGCGACGCCGGTATTTGAGGCATCGTTGAGTGCCGGAGCCGCGTTACAGCCTACAAAAACGGCATCGAGAAGCCTCAGCCTTTCGCAGGAACACCCCACCGAACACTCGCATCTCGATCTCTCCGATGTTAGTGACATCGAGCGCGACACTCGCAATCTCGAGACCAAAATCATCACCCATCTGCCAAGGCGTTCGGCATCACCACTTCGGAGCTTTGCAAGAGGGAGGACTTATTGGAAGGCAGCCGCCAACCAAGTCCACCTTCATCGACCATTTCCGCAGATGTCGCGGCTTCATTTTCCGGGTTTCAAGTCGCCTGCCTCCCGTTATTGTTTGGCGCTGAGGACGTGATTGCCTAGAAGTGCGAACAAACAAGCGCCCAACGAGCATGCACCAAACGATGCTTCTTTAACTTCGGCATCTGGGTTTAATAATGAGCACAGCTTTGTCGAAATCCCTCTTTTGCCCCCATGAACCGCCGCCGTTTTCTTCAAACCACTGCCACAGCCGCTTTGCTTCACGAAACAGCACACGCCACGCTACCCGCGACGCGCATCATCGACACGCACACACATTTCTACGATCCCACGCGGCCCGGTGGTGTGCCATGGCCAACGAAGGGTTCCAAATTGTATCGCATCGTGCTGCCCGCTGACTGGCTTGCGGTCGCTGCGCCGCATGGCGTGAGGGAAACGGTCGTGGTCGAGGCGAGTCCGCTGATCGAGGACAATCAGTGGATTCTCGATCTGGCAGCGAAGGAGAGGTGCATTGTCGGATTTGTCGGCCATCTCGATCCTGGAGCCGGATTCGCTGCGAACTTGAAGCGTTTCGCCGCGAACCCGGTCTTCCGTGGCATTCGCTGGAGCAGCGCGTTGCTTCAAGATGCGACAAAAAGCGACTCGGTACTCGCTGGAGCCAGATTGCTCGCTGAAAACGGCCTCGAACTCGATTTGAACGGTCCGCCAACGTATCTACCGCACGCGACGAAGCTCGCTGCTGCTGTGCCAAGTCTTCGCATCGTCATCAATCACCTCGGCGCTTCCGGTGATCCGCAGTCGCTGAAGCCGGAGTGGAAGGAAAACATCCGCGCCGTCGCGAAGCAGCCGAACGTCTTCATGAAGGTCTCCGCGCTCGTCGAACAAGTGAAGTGCGAGCCCGGCCAGGCACCACGCGACACGGCCTACTACCTTCCCATTCTCGATCACCTGTGGGAAACCTTCGGCCCCGACCGCCTCATCTACGGCAGCGACTGGCCCGTCTCCGACAGAGGCGCTTCGTACGATGTCGGATTCAAGATCGTGGACGATTATTTCCGCGCCAAAGGCACCGAAGCCTGTGAGAAATGCTTTTGGAAGAACTCGCTGGCCGCGTATCGCTGGATCGAACGCAAGTAACCGCATGCGCCTCGTCCTCCAACGCGTCTCCGAAGCCTCCGTCTCGGTCGATGGTCAGATCACTGGCCAGATCGGTGCGGGTCTGCTCATTCTCGCCGGCATCGAGGGCAATGACACAGTCGAAGACGCGGCGTGGCTGGCGCAGAAGACAACGCAGATGCGCATCTTCGGTGATGCGGAGGGCAAGATGAACATGTGCGTGAAGGACATCAGCGGTGATTTGCTCGTGGTGAGCCAATTCACGCTGCATGCGAGTACGAAGAAGGGCAACCGGCCCAGTTTCATCCGCGCGGCACGCCCAGAGCACGCGATCCCGCTTTACGAACAATTTTTGGCAATGCTGGAGACCGAGATGGGCAAACCGGTCGCGCGTGGCATCTTCGGCGCGGACATGAAGGTGGCTCTGATCAATGACGGCCCGGTGACGATCTGCATCGACTCACGAGACAGGGAGTAAAAGAAAGAGGCGGACCGGAGTCCGCCTCTCATTGGGTTGGGTTCTGGGGGGAATCAAGACAGGCGTGGCTTCACAAGTGTCTCTAGTCGGTTCACACCGCGACGGATGCGCGCTTTGATGGTGCCGAGCGGCTCATGCAGACGCTCAGCCACCTCAGCCTGGGTGAGGCCGCTGAAATAAGTCAGCTCGATGGCCTCACGCTGGTCGGCGGTGAGTCGCGAGACGGCATGGTGCAGGATGCTGTCACGCTCTTTATCCACGAGGTTCTCGTGACCGGAGGGCTCGAACTCGAACTGATCCTTCTTGTTCTCCGTCTCGAAGTCGTCGTTCAGTCTCGATCTGCGCTGCTTGAAACGGATGCGATCGATGGCGCGGTTGCGGGCCATGGTGGTCAACCAGGTTAGCGGCTTGCCTTTACGGAATTCGTAGAGGTGCGCCTTGTTCCAGACCTGCACGAGGACTTCCTGCATCACGTCCTCGGTGTCGTGGTGATCATTCAGGACATTCGAGATCGAGGCGAAAATAAGCCCACTGTACTTCCGGTAAAAGGCTTGGAAACTGGCCGCGTCACGCTCGGCGATCCGCTTCAGCAAACGAATGTCTTCCTCAAGGTTCGGATCAGTTTCCAAGGTGCTTTTGCTTTCAGTCATAGGAATAAAGTCGGAGATTGTGAGCCTGAGTTTTGCGACAAAAATCATTTCGTCAAAGATTATTCCATTTTTGTCTAATTATTTTCTCGTAGACTGTTGTTTTTGTCGAATTTAAACAACACGCCAAGCTACTTACTGGCACCCCATATTAAGGCTGTAATGAGCTGTTTATTCCTGCCGACGGCAGGACTTGCCGAGGCTAATTTCACTTCTTCACTTCGACAGTGCCGATGAGTTGGTTCGGCACCTCCTTGACGGTGGCGCGGTGTTTTTCCACCGCAGCTTGGATGCGAGAGATGATGTCCGGGAACTTGTCAGCCACGTTGCGGCTCTCCGACGGATCCTCTTCAACATTGTAAAGCTCCGGCAGATCAAGAACGGCTGGCTTTTGAGGGCCGTAGGCCGGTTGCGTGATGAAATGCGCCTTCCACGGGCCGACGCGGGCGGCGAAAACACGTTCTCCTCGATAATAGAGGAAAACATCGTGCCCGACCTTGCCGGTGCCGAGCAACAGCGGCGTGATGTCCTTGCCGTCGATCTCGCGATCCTTTGGCAGCTCCGCGCCGGCGAGTTTCGCAAAGGTGGTGTACAGATCCATCGTGCAGGCCACGTCGCGACAGATGGACGGCTTGATCTTCCCCGGCCACCACGCGATGCAAGGGACACGCATGCCCCCTTCCCATGTGCTGCCTTTCCCGTCGCGCAGCAGGCCGGCGCTGCCTCCGGCTGCACCCATGAGCAGCCAGGGGCCGTTGTCGCTACTGAAAATGACGATCGTGTTCTCCGCTAGGCCGTTTTCACGCAAGGTGCCGAGCACTTTGCCCACGCTCCAGTCCAGTTCTTCGACCACATCGCCATAGAGGCCGCGCGGGCTTTTGTCTTTGAAGTCCTTCGACGCAAACAGTGGCGTATGCGGGAAGCTGTGTGGGAAGTAGAGGAAGAATGGTTTCGCCTTGTTTGCCGTGATGAACTTCTCCGCCTCCTCGGTGTAGCGCCGTGTGAGCGTGGTCTGGTCCGCCGGTCGCTCGACCAGTTCCATGCCGCGATACAACGGCGAGTTCCAATACTCGGCCTTCTGATCCACCAGGGCGCTCGCCAGCCTCGGGTTGCCCGGATTCGGATTCATGTCGTTGGAATGCGGCAGGCCGAAGTGGAAGTCGAAGCCGTGGTTCATCGGATGATGCTTCGGATCATTCGACCACACGCCGAGATGCCATTTGCCAATGATGCCAGTGGCGTAGCCTCTCCCCTTCAGCAACTCCGCCAGCGTCACCTCCTCCTGCGGCAGACCGCCTGACGAGTTGTTCCGCAACACCCGGATCTTCTCACTGCACATGCCACTGCGGACCGGATAGCGCCCGGTGAGCAGCGCCGCGCGGCTCGGCGTACACACATCCGCCGCGGAGTAGAACTGTGTGAAACGCACGCCCTCCGCCGCCATACGGTCTATATTCGGCGTGCGGATGGTCGGATGCCCGTAGCAGCCGAGATCACCGTAACCGAGATCGTCCGCGTAGATGATGATGAAATTCGGCTTCCCTGCGGCGCAAGCGGCGGTCGTCAGGCATCCCAGAATGAAAAGTGATTTCCAAAACATGCCCGCTGAAAACGTCGCGGATGCCTTTGACCTTGCTCCCAATCCCAGGCTTGCCGCTTCCCGCCTTCCCTCTTGCGCATAAGCCGAATCTGCCGACTCTACGCGCCCTTTTTCCGCCATGATCCCGAACGCCTACCGCACCCTCCACTGCAACGCCGTCCGCAAAGAGCACATCGGCCAGAACGTCACGCTCTGTGGCTGGGTGAATTCGGCCCGCGACCATGGCGGCGTCATCTTCATCGACTTGCGCGACCGCGAGGGCCTGACGCAGGTCGTGTTTCGCCCGGAAGAAAACGCCGAGCTCGCCGCGATGAGCCACACGCTGCGTGACGAGGACGTGCTGCAGGTCACCGGCAAGGTCGCCGCGCGTCTCACCGGCACCGAAAACGCCAAGCTCGGCACCGGCGATGTCGAAATCGTCGCCACCGAGTGCAAAGTGCTCAACAAGGCCGACGTGCTGCCCTTCCAGCTCGACCGCGAACTTTCCAACGAGGACATGCGGATGAAATACCGCTATCTCGATCTGCGCCGCGAGCGCATGAACAAGAACATCCGCACGCGCCACAAGATCACCAACGCCGCGCGCAACCACCTCGACGCCGCCGGCTTCATCGAGGTCGAGACGCCGATCCTCAGCAATCCGACGCCCGAAGGCGCCCGCGACTTCCTCGTGCCCGCACGCTTGAACCCCGGCAAGTTCTACGCGTTGCCACAGGCACCGCAGCAGTACAAGCAGCTCATGATGGTCGCAGGCCTCGAGCGCTACTTCCAAATTGCCCGCTGCTTCCGCGATGAAGACCTTCGCGCTGACCGCCAGCCCGAGTTCACGCAGATCGACATCGAGGCCAGCTTCATCCAGCGCGACGACATCGTGAACCTCGTCGAAGGCCTGCTCGTCAGCATGTTCAAAGCTGGCACCGGCAGGGACATCCCCGCGCCCTTCCCGCGCATGACGTATCAAGAAGCCATGGACCGCTACGGCTCCGACAAGCCGGACACGCGCTACGGCAACGAGATCGTCGATATGGCCGACGTCTTCGCGAACAGCGGCTTCAAAATCTTCCGCAGCACCATCGAAAACGGCGGCGTCGTCCGTGCCATCAACGCGAAGGGCTTCGCTGGCATCACCACCGGCCAGATGATCCGTCTCAACGAGATCGCCACGCAGGCTGGCATGAAGGTGAAGCAGCTCGCCTTCATCAAGGTGGAACGTGATGCGAACGGTGTGCTCGAATACAAATCGCCGCTTTGGAAGTTCTTCAGCGAGGACGAGCAAAAGGCGCTCATCGCCAAGCTCGGCGTCGAGGAGAACGACATCGTCTTCTTCTATGCCGGCACCTGGCAGGAAGCCTGCGACATCCTCGGCCGCGTGCGTGTCGAGATCGCCAACATGTGCGAACTCACCAAAGGCAGCACCGCGCTGAACTTCCTCTGGGTCGTCGATTTCCCGCTGCTCGCGCACGATGCCGAAACGCAGAGCTGGGTGGCCGTGCATCATCCCTTCACGCGTCCAAAGACGGAAGACATCCCGCTCATGGAAGCCGGTGAATACGCCAAAGTCCGCGCCGAAGCCTACGACGTCGTCTTGAACGGCTACGAACTCGGCGGCGGCTCCATCCGAATCCACGAAAAGGATCTGCAAGCGAAGCTCTTCGGCGTCCTCGGCGTCACCGAGGAAGAACAGGCGCACAAATTCGGCCACATCCTCGACGCCTTCCGTTTCGGCGCTCCTCCGCACGGCGGCCTCGCGCTCGGCCTCGACCGCATCGCCATGCTCGTCAGCGGCGAGGACAGCATCCGCGAAGTCATCGCCTTCCCGAAAAACAACAAGGGCAGCGATTTGATGACCGACAGCCCGACGAACATCGACTTCAAGACTCTCCGCGAGATCTACATCCAGAGCACCTACAAGGAGAAAAGTAGTCCTGTTCCTTCGGAACAGGCATCAAAGTAGCCCTGTTCCTTCGGAACAGGGTTTGGGGGCCAGTTGCGAAGCAACTGGACTACTTTGCCCACACGCGAAACTCGCCCGCCTTCAAGCGAGCCTTCACAGGATTGTTCACGACATACTCCCTGAACTTCCTCAAGCTCGCCTCGCTGCGCACGACGTGATCAAAACTCTCCCACTGCCAGAACTGGCCGTGTCGTCCGAGCGCCTTGTTGATCTCCCGCGCCATGAAGTTCTTCCATCCTCGGCACAGCTTCTTCATTTCGCCACGTCCCGCGACACCCGCCAGAACGTGCACATGATTCGGCATCACAACGAACGCCTCCAAGGCGTACCGCGCACCATCGAAGTGACGCAGGCTCGTTTCGACGATTTCGCTCAAATCCGGTCTTCGCAGCACGCATTCTCCATGGCACTCATCCAGCATGACATGCCACTTCGCCGTGAACAGCCGGTAGAACTCTTGATGCTCGTTCTCCGGCAGCATCTCCAGCTCTCGCTGCCAGTCTTCCGCCGATGGATCAACACCATGCCCTCGGAGCCAAATCTCCCGCTCAGCATGCCATTTCTCAAACACCCCTATCGGAATCGAATCCGCCGTCCGCCAGGTGATGAAGTAATACGCGTTCATCTGCTCCCAATGCGGCAGATGACCATGCGTGATCTCTGTCTTCGCCGAGGGATCGAAAAATCGAAACTCCATGCGCCAGCGTAAAGTAGCCCAGTTGCTTCGCAACTGGAGTCCCTGGCCAGTTCCGAAGGAACTGGACTATTTTCTCAGCGCCGCCATCAACGCGTCCAACTCATCGCGCACCGTGTGCGCATCACTCACCGTTTGCGCGATCTCGGCCTTCACCGCATCGCGAAAACGCTTCCGCAGGCGATGAATGGCCACTTTGATCGCTTCGACGCTCAAACCGAGTTTTTCGGCGGCGTCCGACTGCGGTGTTGAATCGCCATCGGCGGCCAGCCACGGCTTCAGCACGTCAAAGTGGCCGGATTTGCCGTCTGCGCGCATTTCAGCCTCCAAACGGCCCAAAGCGCGCGCCAGCACCGTCAGCGCCCACTGGCGGTCAAACTCGGCGTCCGGCGCTTCCGCGGCCGTATCGGCCATTTCCGAGTCCATTTCGGCATGCTCGACACCTCCGCCGCGTTTTTCCGAGCGCACCTTGTCGCGCTGATCTCCGGCGAAGTGTTTCAGAGCGCCGAGCAGGTAGCTGCGAAAGCGCCCGCGCTCCGGCCTCGCGCCTTCCATCGCACCACCGGCGAGCAGTTTGGCAAAAAAAATCATGCGCCAAGTCACGCGCCACATCCTCCTCGCGCCCGTCCCGTTTCAAAAACGCCACCACCGGCGCATAGTAGGCCTCGCACAGCTCGCTGAGCGCCGCCGATGCCTGCGTGTCACTGCCACGCGAGCGTGAAATGAGCGTCCATCGGGTGTCGTGGAAGGAGGAAGTCATGGAAGCGGCGGAATGACCACATGAGGAAAGGTGATGGTAGCCACCCTGCGGCTGCGAATGCGGAACGAGGTCACCTCACGCAGCAGCACCGGAAAGGAGACACTCTCAACGATGTTTTTGCCAGGATGACCCGAGCGCGACCAGCCGGAGGAGCCGATCTCACTGCCGTCTTTCAATCTGGCAGTCGCATCATACATCCAGTCGTCTTGCCCCTTCGACCAGGACACGAAAGCACGACGGTTCGAGTCATCACCGAAGGCCGCGAGCAGGCAGCCCTCGCCAAACGCCATGGAACCATGGTAGTCCGAGGGCAGCACGCTGCCCTTCCGCCACGGGCCGATGCTGTAACGCAGCGTGATCTGCACCGCCTGCGGAAGCCTGCCGGCCCGCCCCGGGCTGATGACAAAGCTCGACAGCGCGGGATAGGGACGAGTCGAGCTCCATCCGGGTGCCGCCGTGCTGGAGTCACGATCATCCAGCGGTTGTCCGTCCGGACCGGCGATCTCGACACGCAACTGGCTGTGGCGGTCAAAGTCGGGATGTTCAAACCAAAGCTCCAGCCAGCAATCCTCCGCGTTTTGCGTCTCCACGCCGCTGCCGACGGACGCGCGGATCAGGCGCCGGGACTCCTCCTCATCAACGGCTTTGCCATCGGGCGAGTACACCGGCCACTGCCATTCGGTGCGGTTGCGTTTCAACCGTGTGAATCGGAGCACGGGAGCTTTGTCCAATGCGTTTGAACTGCCTTCCGCAACTGCCTGTCGCGGCACGGACATCGAGCCTCCCACGTCCTTGATCACATCCGGCGAGAAGTGCGAGAAGAGCATCTTCCCGACAATCTTGTCCCACGGCATGAAAAACTCGTCGGGGCTGCCGCCGCGTTTCAGCAGGAGTCCTTTGTCCTCGCTTTTCACGACACGGGCGATCCAGATCTGAATGCTCTCGTGCTCAAAGAGGACGAGGTCGCCGGTCGCGAAGCCGGTATCGAGGTGTGAGGCGATCCAGTGGCTGTTTTTGATGACGCCGGGCTCGCTGCCGTTCGGACACCGGTAGGCTGCGGCGATGAAGGATTTGATAAACATGGCGATCACCACCGCGACGACGGCTTGGCCGCTCCAAGACATCAGCCTGCTTTTCTTTCGCACCGGTGCATCGACAGGATGCTGATGCATCCACCACAGCGTGGCAACTATCGACGCTGCGACCGCCACCAGCGTGAGCGTGATCGACGCCCACGCATACGCGTCCTGATGCCGCGGCAGTTGATAAAAGCCCGCGATGCCCGCGCCGATGACCAGCAGTGACCAGATGAAGAGATGCTTGCCGAAAACAGCATTCACATCATACCAGCGCTGATCGGAGGCAAAGGTGGACGGCAGGCGCACGCCGTAAAAGGAGTTCATCGGCACGAGCCGCAGCCACAGGGGCAGGCTGAGCACGAAAAACAGCAGCCCCATGATCGTGGTCGCGCTCGAGATCGCCTGTTGTGCAATGCCGCCGCCGGATGACGCCGAGATCGCGAAGGACGGGCTGCCAATCATGGTCCAGCGTTCGATCAACCACCACAGCAGGACGCAGAGAAAAATCACCGCCGGGATCGCCCAAAAGACACGCGCGGAGGCCTGCCCGCCTCCATCGGGCGCAGCGCCTGCCTCGATTTGAATCTGTCGCCGCGCCCACGATGACACGAGAGTGAGGATCAGCCCCAACGGCAGCCACATGAAGCCGAGAAAGCTCATGTGGTGATTCGCCGCCACCATCCACTGCATGAGCGGCGGCAGGTCGGCGACCTGGTTGATGACATGCCTGGCCTCCACCATGCCGCCCATGCCCTGAATCCCTGCCGCCATCCCACCGTAGGCGGTCATGCCCGCAGCCATGCCGCCGACCGCATACCAGCCCACTGCCACACCTCCCATCGCCAGCGTCCCCACCGCCAGCCCGCCGATCCCAAGCAGCAACGCGATGGCCAGTCCGCTGAAGGAAATCAAGCCGAGGCCAAGACCGCCAAAAGTCACGCCACCCATCGCGAGACCTCCACAGGCAAACAGGCCGCGTGCGATACCTCCAAATGCGAACACACCGGTGGCCGTCTCGCCAAAGGCGAAAATGCCGCGCGCGTGACGGCGTTTCCCCGTCGCCGGATCACGCCCCGCCGTAACGTGCAGCAGCGGCATGCCCCAAAGAGTACGCTTGGATTTGTACTCAAAGCTTTGAAAGCTCCTCACCGATACCCTCTGTGCTGAGGCGGGCATGGAGGCGAGTCCTTCGATCTGCGTCTTGAATTCACCTGCGCTCTGCTGACGGCGGCTGCGTTCCTTTTCGAGGGCTCGGAAGACGATCTCGTCAATGTTTCCACCGACAGCAGCGAACTCTGACGGCGCGGCGAAACGGCCGAGCGGCAGCTCGCCGGTGAGCATCTCATAAAACACGACACCAAGTGAGTAGATGTCGGCTCGATGATCGACGCTGGACGGCTGCTCGATCTGCTCCGGGGCCATGTAGGGCGCGGTGCCGAGTTTTGCACCGCTTTGCGTGAGCAGCATCGCATCACCGCCTTTTTCATCGAGGATTTTGGCGATGCCGAAGTCGGCGATCTTCACGCGGCCCTTCGAATCGAGCAGAATGTTCTCCGGCTTGATGTCGCGATGCAAAACGCCCTGCGTGTGGGCGAACTGAAGCGCGTCGCAGATGGCCGGAATGATGCGCAGGGCCTGCTCCGGCGTGAAACGGCCCGCCCGCATGGCCTGGCGGAGGTTCACGCCATCCACGAACTCCATGATGAGATACGCGAAGCCGCCGCTCTCGCCAAAATCATGCACGGCGACGATGCTCGGGTGGCTGAGACGCGCGAGCACGCGGCCCTCACGGTTGAAGCGCTCCGCAAAGCCCGGCGTGGCCGCGAGCGACTTTGGCAGCACCTTCAAAGCGACGACGCGGTCGAGCTTCGGCTGCCGCGCCTTGAAAACCGCGCTCATGCCGCCATGACCGATGAGTCCGAGGATTTCGAGGTCGGGAAACGCGGCGGCAATTTCCTCCAGCGAGGGCAGATCGGCGCGCTGAAGCGGGATCGTGTCGGCGCCACCATCCGTCGGCATCGCGGCGGCGGCCATGAGATCGGCGGGGTTCAGGCCGTGGAGGGGATCAGGGGATGAATCGTTCATGACACCGGCTGCATGGGGAATGCGGCGGCGGAGGTTACAGGAAAAGTTGCCTTGTTCCTTCGGAACATGCATCAGATGAGCCAGTTCCGAAGGAACTGGGCTGCTTTCCCTCGGAATAACCTAGTTGCGAAGCTCCCACGGAACCGCCACACTCGCGGCCCACCTTCCCACCCAACGCCATGCGCTTCCCCGCGCTTTTCACCCTTTCACTGCTTCTCATGTCGATTGCCAGACCGTCGCATGCCGCCAGCCCTTCCGTCGAGTCCATGACTTGGGGAAAAACAACAGCAGGCGAGGAGGTGAAGCTCTTCACGCTGCGCCATGCGAACGGGATGGAGGCAAAGATCACGAACTGGGGCGGCTACATCGTCTCGCTGAAGGTGGCGGACAAAAAAGGCCAGTTCGCTGACGTGGTGCTCGGATTTGACTCGCTCGACGGTTATCTCGCCAAGAACCCTTTCTTCGGCTGCATCACCGGCCGCTACGCCAACCGCATCGGCGGCGCAAAATTCAAGATCGACGGCGTGGAGCACAAGGTGACGGCCAATTCCGGCAAGAACCACATTCACGGCGGCAAGCTCGGCTTCGACAAGAAGCTGTGGGCAGCGAAGGAGATCGCCGATGGCGTGAAACTCAGCTACACCAGCGCTGACGGAGAAGAAGGCTTTCCCGGCACGCTGAAATGCACCGTGACTTACACACTCACGAAAGACAACGGCCTGCAAATCGGCTACCAGGCCACCACGGACAAGCCAACCGTCCTGAACCTCACCAACCACGCCTACTTCAACCTCGCCGGAGAAGGCAGCGGAGACATTCTGGGCCATGAGTTGACGATCCCAACAGATCAAGTGACCGCCACAGATGACGACCTGATCACCACCGGAGAAATCGTGAGCATCAAGGGCACGCCACTCGATTTCACCACGCCGCACACGATTGGCGAGCGCATCAGCGCTGACTTCAAACCGCTCATCCAGGGCATCGGCTACGATCACAACTACGTCCTTTCCGGCAGCGGCCTGAAACTGGCCGCGATTGCGAAGGATCCAAAGAGCGGACGCATCATGACCGTGCGCACCACCGAGCCCGGCGTGCAGCTTTACACCGGAAATCACCTCAAAGAGGTGAACGGCAAAGGCGGTCATGTTTACAAAACCCGCCACGGATTCTGCCTCGAAACCCAGCATTATCCCGACAGCCCGAACAAGCCGAACTTTCCCAGCGTGATCCTGCGTCCGGGCGAGACCTTTCAAAGCACCACGATTTACCAGTTTTCTGCCGAGTGAGCGCCACTAACGTCCTGACCGATCGAGTCCCCCTGTTTGAAACCGAGCCGCCTGCCTTCCTTCAGGAGCAGGACTTCGCCGCGAGGCAATACCGCGGCCGACGTGACAACCAGGAGGACTATTACGCCTTTGCCGATGCTGCCGAGCCCGAGGAACGCAGCTTGGAGCGCCTGCTTCTTGTGGTTGGCGACGGACTCGGTGCGCATGCCGGAGGCAGCGTGGCCAGCTACATCGGAGTGAACGCCTTCGTGCGCGCCTATCATGAGCAGGACGGCCCGCCATCATGGAAACTCAAGCACGCCGTCGAGACGGCCAATGAAACTCTCGGTTTCATCACCAGCAGGATGCCCAGCGTGGCTCCGCCCATGGGCACGACGATGGTGGGGGTGCTCATCACCCCCAAAACGATGGAATGGATCAGCGTGGGGGATTCGCCGCTGTTCATTTTCCGTGAGGGCGTCCTGCACCGCCTGAACGCCGACCACAGTCTATCTCCGCTCATCGACGCCCGTGCCGAGCGCGGAGAGATCACCAAGGAGGAGGCTGAGAATCATCCCGACCGTCACACCCTCCAGGCCGCCCTGCTCGGCATGCCTCTGGCGATGGTGGATGCCCCGCCGGAGCCGTATCCTCTGAAAAAAGGCGACATCATCATCGCCGCCAGCGACGGCATTTTCACGCTCACGCACAAGGCACTGGAGGAGCTGCTGAGCTTTGGCAAGCACACCACGGCGGACAAGATCGCCGACGCGATCATCTTCGCCATCCGCCGCATCAACAACGACCGTCAGGACAACACGACGGTCGGCGTGGTGAAGATCGGGTAATCAGAGACCGAGTTCGCGCTTCACGATGCCGACACCCGCGCACATGTTCGCGAGCTTCTTCTTTGCCGCCCAGCGTGCGGTTTGAGACAGGCCGCAGTCGGGGGCGAAGACGAGTTTGTCGGCGGGTGCATATTTCAGGCAGGAGCGGACGGCATCGGCGATCTGCTCGGGTGTTTCGATGTGGTAGCTCTTCACGTCGATGATGCCGACGGCGACGTCGTAGCGTTCAGACATCGGTTTGATGACCTCCAGCTCGGCGTATTCGCGGTTCGCCATCTCCACATGCACCTCGTCACAGTGCAAATCGAGGAACGCGGGGAACAGCGGCGCGTATTTGCGCCATCCGACGGGATGGCCTTTGAAATTGCCGAAGCAGAGATGCGTGCAGATGCGTGCCTTGCCGTAACCGCTGGCGACGGTGCGATTGAAGATGTCCACGAAGCGTTTCGTGTCCTCGCGGTAGCCGTAACAGCTCATGCTGGGCTCATCGACGCAGATTTCCTCCGCGCCCGCGGCGACGAGGTCGGCGATCTCCTTGTTCACGATGGGCAGCAGGGCCTCGGTGATGGCGTAGCGGTCCTTATAGCGCGCATTCGGCGAAAGTCGGCCGCTGAGTGTGTAAGGGCCGGGCACGGAGACTTTGAGGCGTTTGCCGGTGTGGGCCGCGAGACGCTTCAAACGCTGAAATTCCTCCACCGCGCCGAGTCCGCGCGGCGCACGCAGTTCGCCGGTGATCTCGTGTTTGCCCCGCTGGTCGTGCGCGGGCGGCCCAAAGCGTCGCGGGCTGGCTGGTTCGAGCGCGATGCCCTCGATGAAGCCGTAGAAGCTCAAATTGAAGTCAAAACGCGTCTGCTCGCCATCCGTGATGACATCAAGCCCGGCGGCGATTTGATCCTGAATGGCCACCTGCGCCGCGTCGTCCTGCATTTCAGCGATGTCGGCCGTTCCGAAGCTGCCGAGGTGCTGCGCGGAGAATTCGAGCCAGCCCGGAAAGGGATACGAGCCGATGACAGAGGTGCGAAGCAGTTGGGATTTCATGGTGCGCGCATGAAACGTCAGACGACGCCGCGTTGCCACGCATGAACCGCAAACGACAACCGATGCGGCAGAGTCAGACAAGTCAGACTCCAAGGCCTGCGTAGTAGCGTGAGATCCGCCGTGCGTGCTCGTCATACGCGGCCTCGAAAAGCTCCGTGGCTTTCGCAGCACCGACAATGGCACCAGCGGTCAGCACTTTCGGCGGATGACCGGCTTTCGTGAGACGATCGGCGACCTCGGCTTTGATAGCGTTCACCAGCAAACAGCCGCCGACGGTGCTGCCGGGAGCCACCGGAGTTTCGAGGCCTTCGATTTTGATCATGGCGTCGCCAACGGGTGCGCCGGTGTCGAGGACAATGTCGGAGAAGTCTTGCAGTTTTTTGCCGTCGCGATGGCGGCTCGTGCTGGCCTCGCTGTGGGTGGTGCTGATGATGGCGGCGACTTTGACGGCGCGCTTTTGAAACTCCTCGGCCATTTCGACCGGGACAACGTTGCAGCCGCTGCTGGAGATGACCAACGCACTGTCGCCGGGCTGGAGATCGAAGTTGCGTAGGATGCGATTGGCGAGACCGCTGACGTTTTCGAGGAACATAGCCTGACGCTGGCCGTTCGCGCCGACGACAAGGTTGTGGAAGGTCAGCGAGAGTTCGACGATGGGATTGAAGCCCGGAAAGGAGCCGTAACGCGGCCACATTTCCTCCACGAGGATGCGGCTGTGCCCAGAGCCGAAGACGTGGACCATTTGGCCGGCGAGAATCGTCTGCGCGAACATGTCGGCGGTTTGCTGGATGAGCGGGAGCTGCGCGCGGACGCGGTTCAAGATGCCTTCGGAAGCTGTGAGGTATTGAAGGGCGGGATTCATCGGATCGCGCACTTTGACAGGGACAAAGAAAGTCACCAAGAAGAACTTTGACCAGCCTCCTCCACGCCTAGCGCAGCGAAGCATACCTGTTCTTCAATACCCGAGCCAAGAGCCGAGCCAGCGCTCCATCTCCGCGACACTCATACCTTTGCGCTGCGCATAGTCCTCCACTTGATCCTTGCCAACGACACTGATGCCGAAGTAGTGCGACTCAGGATGGGAGAAGTAGAGTCCGCTGACGGCGCTGCCTGGATGCATGGCCATACTCTCGGTGAGTTCGACACCGGTTTTCGCTGTAGCATCGAGCAGCTCAAAGAGAACAGGTTTCTCGGTGTGGTCTGGCTGCGAGGGATAACCAGGCGCTGGGCGAATGCCTCGGTAGCGCTCTTTGATGTAGTCCTCGTTGGTGAAGTCCTCCGACTTCTCATAACCCCAGGCCACGCGCGCCTGCTTGTGCAGGTATTCGGCAAAGGCCTCGGCGAGGCGGTCGGCGAGCGCCTTGACGATGATCGCGCTGTAAGGGTCGTGCGCCTTCTCAAACTCGTGCGCGAAGTCGTCCGCCCCATGGATTCCGACGACGAAGCCACCAATGTGATCAGCGCGACCGCTGTCCTTCGGAGCGATGTAGTCGCTGAGCGCGTAGTTCGGCGTGTCCTTCTTGATGACCTGCTGACGCAGAGTGTGGAAGACGGCTTTCACCCTGCTGCGGCTGTCATTGGTATAGACCTCGATGTCGTCGCCGACGCCATT
This sequence comes from uncultured Prosthecobacter sp., assembly GCA_964421275.1. GTDB lineage: Bacteria > Verrucomicrobiota > Verrucomicrobiia > Verrucomicrobiales > Verrucomicrobiaceae > Prosthecobacter. The sequence goes on along the minus strand of CAYQWE010000003.1, from coordinate 21,003 downwards.
GGCCGGGAAGAAGCCGAACACGCCGCGTGGCGTGAAGTGCTTCCCCGCAATGACGCGGTCGAGCAACTCGTTCGCACTTTGGAATAGTTTCAGAGCCTCCTCCTCAGCCTTCACTTTCATCTCCGCATCCTCATGCGCCGACGAAAAGCGTCCCTCTGCGGCGATCCAGCGCCCGCGCAGCTCCCAAGAGTGGAAGAAGGGCGACCAGTCGATGAATTCTCGCAGCGTGGCGACCATATCCGGGCCTTCGTAGGTTTTCGTGCCGGTGAAGGCCGGCGTGGCGATCTCTTGCGTGCTCCAGTCACACTTGAATGCTTTCTCACGTGATTCAGCGAGGCCAAGGAGCTGGCGGTCCTTCTTCTTGCCGTAATCCTCACGCAGCTTGGCGTGGCGCGCCTCGTTCTTCTTCACAAAGTCGGCGTTTTGCTCAGCAGAGAGCAGTGAAGTCGTCACCGGCACGCTGCGGGAGGCGTCGAGCACATGCACGACGCTGCCGCTGTATCTCGGCGCGATCTTGATGGCGGTGTGGGCGGCGCTGGTGGTCGCGCCGCCGATCAAAAGCGGCTGTTTGAAGCCCTGACGCTCCATTTCAGAGGCGACATGGGCCATCTCATCCAGCGATGGGGTGATGAGACCACTGAGGCCGATGACATCGGCCCCCATTTCGACGGCTTTGTCCAAAATCTTCTGGCACGGCACCATGACCCCCATGTCGGTGACCTCGAAGCCGTTGCAGGCCAGCACGATGCCGACGATGTTTTTGCCGATGTCATGCACGTCGCCCTTCACCGTGGCGAGGACGATCTTGCCCGCGCTGCGTTGATTCGGATTCGATGCCTTTTCCGCCTCCATGAACGGCTGCAAGTAAGCGACGCTCTGCTTCATCACGCGCGCGCTTTTCACGACCTGCGGAAGGAACATTTTCCCGGCACCGAAAAGATCGCCCACGACACTCATGCCGTCCATCAGCGGGCCCTCGATGACGCTGAGCGGCTTGCTGAGTTTCGCGAGCGCTTCGGCGGTGTCTTCGTTGATGAAATCGGTGATGCCTTTGAGCAGTGCGTGCTCCAGGCGTTTCTCGACGCCCTCGTTGCGCCAGCTCAAGTCAATCTCGGCCTTCTTCGCGCCGCCGGCCTGGCCTTTGAACTGCTCGGCGTAGTCCACTAGGATTTCCGTGGCGTCTGGGCGGCGGTTGAGGATGACATCCTCCACCTTCACCAGCATCTCCTGTGGGATCTCTTCGTAAACTTCGAGCATGCCGGCATTCACAATGCCCATGTCCATGCCCGCCTTGATGGCGTGATAGAGGAACACGCTGTGCATGGCCTCGCGCACCTTGTTGTTGCCGCGGAAGCTGAAGCTGACATTGCTCACGCCGCCGCTGACCTTGGCATGAGGCAGGTTGGTTTTGATCCAGCGCGTGGCGTTGATGAAGTCGAGCGCGTAGTTGTTATGCTCCTCGATGCCTGTGGCCACGGTGAGGATGTTCGGATCGAAGATGATGTCCTCGGGCGGGAAACCGACCTCATCGACGAGGACGCGGTAAGCACGCTCGCAGATGCGGATCTTGTCCTCGTAGGTGGCGGCCTGTCCTTGTTCATCAAAAGCCATCACCACGGTCGCCGCGCCGTATTGTTTGATCTTGAGTGCCTGCTCCTTGAATTTCTCCACGCCTTCCTTGAGCGAGATGGAGTTTACGATGCCTTTGCCTTGCAGGCACTTCAAACCGGCCTCGATGATCTCCCACTTCGAGGAATCGACCATGATGGGCACCTTGTTCACCTCCGGCTCGGTTTGCAGCAGGATCAAGAACTTCGTCATCATCGGCACGCCATCGATGAGGCCCTCGTCCATGCAGACGTCGATCACATTCGCCCCGCTCTCCACCTGCTGGCGGGCGATGGAGACGGCTTCCTCCAGCTTGTTCTCCTTGATGAGCTTCGCGAATTTCGGCGAACCAGCCACGTTCGTGCGTTCGCCAATCATCAGATAGGGCGGGCGCGTGCTTTCATCGCGTGTGTCGAGCACAAAAGGCTGCGAGCCGCTCAAACGCATCGTATGCGGATCGGCGGGTACTTCGCGTGGTGGCAGATTTTCGACCGCTTTCGCGATGGCGGCGATGTGCTCAGGCGTGTTGCCGCAACAGCCACCCATGATATTCACGAAGCCGCTGCCGCCGAAGTCCTTCGCGTAGCCCGCCATGTCCGGCGGCAGCAGATCGAAGCCCGTGGGAGCGAGCGGGTTCGGCATGCCCGCGTTCGGATACGCGGAGACGAAGCAGTCCGCCTTCGCAGACAGCTCTTCGAGGAAGGGGCGCATCTTGTCTGGCCCCAGTGAGCAGTTCAGGCCGATGGAGAGCGGCTTCACATGCCGCATGGCATTCAAATACGCTTCCGTGACCTGGCCGGAGATCATCGTCTCACCACCCGGGCCGACGGCGGCGCTGATCTGTACAGGCAGTTCGAGTTTGTCCTCTTCAAAGACCTCGCGGATGGCGACGAGTGCCGTCTTCGCGTTCAAGGAATCGAAAATCGTCTCCACCAGCAGCGTATCGACGCCACCGGCGATCAGGGCGCGGACTTGGTTCTTATATGCCTGCTTCACCTGATCGAAGGTGACGTAGCGGAAGCTCAAATCCGTGAGATCTGGAAACTGCGAGAGCGACACGGTGAGCGGCCCGATGGCACCGGCGACGTAGCGTTTGCGGCCCGTTTTCTCGCCCACGATGTCCGCCCATTTGCGACACTGTTTCGCCGACTCGAAATTGATCTCCCAAGCGAGGTCGTTGAGGAACTTGTCTTCGATGATACCCTGGAAGAATTCAGGGTTCTTCTTGCCTTCGCGGAAGAATTCCGCCTGCGCGATGCTCGTGGCGGAGAAGGTGTTCGTCTCGATGATGTCGGCCCCGGCCTCGAGAAAACGGCGGTGGATGTCCTCGATCACATCCGACCGCGTGAGCGAAAGGATATCGCCGTTGTTCAGCAGGTCCTTCTCATTATCCAAGAAGCGCGTGCCTCGTGCGTCGGCCTCCTTCAGCCCATAGCCGCGGATGGTGGTGCCCATGGCACCGTCGATGACCAGGATGCGCTGGCGCATGGCGGCTTCGAGTTCAGGGCGGCAATTCGGGCGGGCGGGCATGGTGGATGCTAGCGCCGGAGATGGAGAGGTCAATCATTCATATCAACGCATCATGATTTGAATATGTGAATGAATTTCTAATTTACAGGACAGTAATCCGTTATATCGCCGCCCATGCCTGCGAAACGCAAAACCAGCATCCCTGAAGCAAGCCCCGAGGCCATCAACGAGAACCTGGGGAAGCGGGTGAGGAAACTCCGCGCTGATCGCGGCTGGTCGCTGGAGGAGCTGGCGAATGCGAGCGGCGTGAGCCGGTCGATGCTCAGTGAAGTCGAACGCGAGAAGGCGAATCCGACGCTGACCGTGACCTTCCGTATCGCGCGAGCGTTTGGACTCACGTTGCAGGAGTTGATCGAGAGCGCGGAGGCCAGCGCGTCGAAAATCCAGGTCATTCGTGCCAATGACCGCGCCCAGGTCTATCGCAGTGACAAGCAATGTGAGATCCGCACGCTCTCGCCGCTGAATCTGGAGAAAGATGTCGAGTTTTACGAGCTGTCACTCAAACCCGGCGGCGCTTTGCGCAGCCAGCCGCATTTTGAAGGCACGCGCGAATTCCTCACCGTCGAGGAAGGCAGCGTGCGCATCGAATCCGACCAAGACACCGACGATCTCACCAAAGGCGACTCCGGCACCTACCGCGCCGACGTACCCCACGCCATCGTCAACACCGGCAAAGGTGACGCGCTGGTGTTCCTCGTGGTGATTTACCGCTGAGATCCCTTTTCCAACCCAACCATGAAGTCAGCCACCACCCTTGTCTTGCTCGCCGTTTGCGGCGTCCTCCATGCGCAGATGCCGCCAGCACTTGTGAATGCGGAACGCGCCAAAATCCTCGAAGGCGTCAAATCGGTGCCGAAGGCCGGAGCGCCGGGACCTGTCGGCATCTGGGGGAACATCGCGTTTCCGATCCTCTCCGCGCCGGACAAGGACGGTGTGGAAATCGCCGTGGCGGCGGCGGCGGGTTATGGCAAGGGGCGCATCGTCCTGTTCGGCCACAACGGCTACCTCGGCGGCAACGCGGGCGGGGATCATGCGCAGCTCATGGAGAACTGTGTGAAGTGGGCCGGCAACAAGGCGAAGCCCCGCATCGGCCTCAAAGGCGTGAAAGGTGATGCCCTGAGCCAGCGCGGATTCAAAACGGAGGAGTTCGGCACGGTGGAGAAGAAAAACCTCTCCGACTATGACGTGGTACTCATCAACATCCAGGGCATCACCAGCGCGGAGGAGGGCGCGGCTCTGGCCGAATACATCAAAGGCGGCGGCGGATTCATCGGCGGCATGACGGGATGGGCCTACAGCCAGGGAAGCGGCGGAAAAGACCTCGCCATCTCCCACGGGGTGAACCAGGCGTTGATGCCGGCGGGCGTGGCGATCACGGATATGAGCGCCTTTGACCAGCTCCGCGGCTTTGACGCGCGCATCGAGCTGCCCGCCATGATGAATGCCTCCGACGCCATCAGCGCGATCAAAAAGCAGCGCGAAGGTGGCCCCGCGCTCACCCCGGAGCAGATCAAGCAAGGCATGAACGCGATCCAGATCGCCATGGCCGCGCAGCCGCCGGACCGCAGCAATTTGAAGAACGCCGTCACCGCCGCTCTCGGCGCTGCGGGTTCCGACACACCCGTCCCCAGCAAAAAAACTCCGCTGACAGACACGGAGCATGCCGCCGCACGCCTGCGCCTAGGCATGGAGACCCGCGTGCTGCGTCTCGCGTCCGCCGATGGCATCAAGGCGCATCCCGCGCATGTTGAATTTCCCGGCAAAGTGTCGGAGAAAGCGCCGCGCACCACCGGCGAGATCAATATCACACCCAGTATCCCGGGCTGGCACAGCACTGGCCTCTACGCCGCCGCTGGCGAGGTCGTCACCGTCGCTGTGCCGGAAAAATACGCCGACAAAGGCTACGCAGTGCGCATCGGCTGCCACAGCGACACGCTCTACCATCTCGATAAATGGCAGCGCGCTCCCGACATCACCCGCAGCGATACCTTGGCCACCACCACGACAAAAACAGCCTCCGCCTTCGGTGGCCTCATCTACATCGTGGTGCCTGGCCGTGCGAAGGACGATGAACCCTTCACAGCCACGATTCAAAACGCCATCCCCGCTCCACTCTTCGTTCTCGGCAAGGACGACGACGCCAAGTGGAAGGAGATCCGCCAACGCCCCGCCCCGTGGGCCGAGCTGGCTTGTGACAAGATGATCGTCACCTGCCCCACTGAGGTCGCGAAAAACATCAACAACCCCACGGAACTCATGACCTTTTGGAAGGCCGTCGTCGAAGCGCAGGACGACCTCAGCAACCAAACGGAGGAGCGCCGACGGCCCGAGCGCATCGTGGCCGATGTGCAGATCAGCGCCGGCTACATGCACAGCGGCTACCCCATCATGATCCCCACCAGCGCCGCGCCGGAGATGACCACACTCACGCGTCTGAAATTTCCCGGCTGGGGCTTTTATCATGAGATCGGTCATAACCACCAGCGCGGCACCTTCACCTTCGACGGCACCGGCGAGGTCACGAACAACGTCATCGGCATGTACTGCTATGTGGCCGTGCTGAAAAAGGATATGACCGTAGGCCACACTGGCGCCTCACCAGAGGGGCAGAAGGAGCATGTGGAGGAAATCAAACGCGCCTCGGACAAGTTCGCCGCTTGGAAAAAGAGTCCCTTCCTAGCCCTCACCACTTACATCCAGCTCGTGGAGGCATTCGGCTGGGAAAGCTGGCGCAAGTACCTGCACAGCTTCGCTGATGAGAGCTTCGGCCCCGCGCCCAAAGGTGACGACGAAGTCCGCGACCAGTTCCTCGTGCGCTACTCAAAGATCACGAATAAGAATCTCGGCCCCTTCTTCGACTTCTGGGGCATTCCTGTCAGCAGCGCCGCAAAAGCGGAAGTCAGTAAGCTAGAGTCCTGGATGCCCAAGGGACTGTGAGACGGTAAACTCTCCCATTGAGTGTATGCCGTGACTTATCGCCTCTCTCAAACCGAATGCGATGTCGTGCCTCACACCCCCCTGCCTTTCAACGTCTCACGCGCATGAGAGGTGTGGGCAGGCGCTCGCTGATGTACCAGATCGTCTTGCTGTCGGCACCGTAGCAAACGCCTTCGAGCTGCGACACAACTTCAGGCTCAATGCGGATAGGCGGCTGCCTTAGCGTTTCCTTCAGCGGCCTGTCATCCGTCTGCGGCCACTCATAGAGGCTGCTATAAGTGGAGACGACCATGCGCGTGCCGTCTGGCGCGAAATCTGCACTGGTGGTCATGCAGTTGTCGTGCGGCCTTTTACCCATGCGCACCATGGCCGGAAAAGTCAAATCTATGATCTTCTCCAGCGTCATGCTGCCATTCTGCTGCCTTTTCACAGGGAACGCATACAGTGCGCTTTTGCCGTCCTCGCTTTTCGTGAGGATATGGATCTGGTTTGTCCGTGGATGCACAAACAGGCTTTCGGCATTGTGCTTGCCGTCGGGATAGTTGGCACGCCAGAGCACCGGTGCGGCCGTTTCTGTTTCTGCAACCGAGTTGCCTACCGACATGATCTCCGGTTCAGGAATTTGGTAAACCTGAAGCGAGGTGCGGATGAGGAAATTATCCCCGATGTCACCGATGAACAGCGCAGGCCGCCCTTTCTCATCTTTGCCGCTGGCGATGTCCTCCCAGTCGAAATTTGCAGCGTCGCGCAAGCGCACCTTGGCGCGGGTTTTGCCACTTTGATCGATCGCAAAGATGCACGGCTCGCCGCCGGAGTCGTTCAGCGTCCAGAAAATGGACGGATCACGACCGCTCAAACAGAGGCCGGAGCATTCCTTCAAACGCCGATCTTCGAGTATGGCCACGCGCTCGCTAAAGCTGGGTGTCGATTTCTCCGGCCATACCAACGCGTCTTGGCCCCACAGGGTGCTGAAGACCAGGAAGATGAAAATATGCTTGGGCGCGTGTCTCATGACTCAACCCAGAGGTGTCGCCGGGCCGGAGAGCATGCGGTTGTAATGGAAATTCACTCGATTGAGGAACCAGCGCCAGGTGGGCCCCGGACGACCACGCTCAAGGAGGAAGTGCGGGCAGTCCTTGTGCGGTGGGGTGACTCCATGACGCGGCCAATGATAATGCGGCACCACATTTCCCAGCGGGATGTTATACGCGCGCATCAAATAGGCGGCGAGGCGTGCGGTGCGGTCGATGGTCTGCCCGATGTCGTTGCCATGTTGCTCGCACATCTCGATGCCGATGCTGTAGTTGTTCCCAGGGCCGTCGAAGTCGGCGTGCTCGCCCTGCTCACGGCAGGGGAGATGCTGGATCGCGATATTTTCCTGCACCGTAAAGTGCCAGGTAAGGAAGCCGATGCGGTTGCCGCCTTTGCGCTTCGGGGCGCGCAAGGCACCGTGCTTCAACGCCAGCGCATGCTGGTAGGCGTCGCCAGTGTAGTTCTGCGTACTGTGGATGGTGATGTAGCGCGGCTGCATCGACCGATAGTAACGGCGCCCCACCGTGCCTGGGGGGATTAGATCCAACTTCACCCGGGTCTCCGCCAGTAACTGGTCCGGCGTGACCGGTCCTGGTGGGCCGTTGTCGAACCGCGCCTCCCACCGTGCGATACGCGAACCGTCATAGGTGGCGCATGCCACGATGATCAGAGTCAGGGCTAGCGGCAGAAAAAGAACGGCATGTTTGCGCATGCGACTTTTTAAAGGCAGTGGGTGAAGAGTCAAGAGCAGCGCCTGCATGGGATTGCATCTGACGGAATGCCCGCACGACCATTCACTGCGGTTGGCAAGCCGCTGCATCAAAGCAAGCAGGCCGTGCCTCAGAGCGCCAGACCCGCCCTATCCCAACGACTGTCCGCGCATCCAGCCAGTGGCAAGACGGCTTAGCTCTGTTCGCGAACGACAGCCCAGAAGCGACTGGATGGCGTCGAGATGTCTCCCCACTGCTTTCGGGGCCAGCGTGAAGTAACAAGCGATCTGGGCGACGCTGCGCCCCTTCCCCAGCAGTCGGAACATCTCAAACAGCCTCCCACGCAAGATCTGGTAGGGCGGAGCACTCCCGGCATGAGCATGGGCGGTATCGTCCGTTCGCGCCACAGATGCCGCATGGGTGACTGGTTCGGTAGAAATCACCATGGTCATTTCTGCGACAGCAGCTACTGCTTTGATAAGGCGATTGTGTTTCATGGCATATTGTTCAGTGAGTGGAAGATGCTGCGACTCTCCTCATCCACACTCGGAGCAAGGAGTCCGCGAAGTCCTGCGTGGCAGCCCGTGGCATAGCAGCCTGCGATTGGTTATCGCCCGACGTCTCCATATGGAAGGGAACGTCATCGAGATGAGGATGGACGGGCATCTGTCTCTCCAGTGCCCGTGATCTGAGCTGTACTGAGCAGTGTGTCATGGTGTCTGCGTGGTTTTGGGGTGGAAAACTTTCAGCGTGGCCGGACGGTTGTCGGCGAGCCCGGTCCGCCGGGCCACCCTCCATGCGTGGGCAAGCAGCAGCAGTCCTAGCGCGAAGACCATCATTGAAACCCGTGCGGCGAATGTCGCGAATCCGCAGCGGCAGTTCTCAAATGATAGGGCGTGCGATCCGTTCATCTCGCATAATTCCCCACGGAGACAAAGACGCTATCCCTCCTCCGTCCGCAGCTCGATAGGCATCGCGCCTATGCCTGACTTTCCACGAACCGCACCGCCTGCCGGATCATCTCAGCACTCGTGGCATGCCCGAGCTTCTCTTTGATGTGGTCGCGATGCACGGAGACAGTCTTTGGGCTCAGGTTGAGCATCGCCGCGATGTCCTTGGCAGTCTTGCCCTCGCCAAATAGTCGGAAAACCTCGAACTCGCGATCACTGAGCTTTTCGAGCGGCGAGTGGCTACTGCCACGCGGGCGTGCGCCGCCAAACGCCCCCAGCACATCCTCCTCTAAGCGTCGGCTCATGAACCTGCGACCGGATAGCACGCTGCGGATGGCCTCTAGGAACGTCGGGCCATCCGTATCCTTCATCACATAGCCCATCGCCCCCGCCTGCATCGCGCGTTTGGCGTAGAGCAATTCATCATTCATGGAGCAGACGAGGATCTTCAGATCCGGACACAGGACGTGCAGGTCTTTGATCAAATCCAGCCCGTTGCGGCCGTTCATGGAGAGATCGGTGATCACTAGGTCAGGCTGCTGTCTCTCCACCGCTGCGAGCGCCTCCTGTGCGCTGACGGCGGAGGCACACACGGCGAGATCCGGCTGCGCGTTGAGCATGAATTGGTAGCCCTCCAGCATCACGCGGTGATCGTCCACGAGAAGGATCTGTGCCTTGGCTTTGGTCGTGCTCATGCCGGATTTCCTGGAAGCTTTATCACACAGCGCACCAGCGTGCCACCGGCTGGCGCATTACACACCACCAATCTGCCTCCGATCAGCCGCGCCCGGTATCGCATCACGCGCAGTCCCAACCCCTCCGTCTCATGCGTAGCCTCCGGCAGCCCAGGCCCGTCGTCCTCCACCTCCAGTGTGATCTCTGCGCCCCGCCGCTCCACACCCACCCTGATTTCCGCCGGAGCTGCGTGTTTCAGCGCGTTGTTCACCGCCTCCTGCGCAATGCGAAAGAGGTGCGTTCCGACCACCCCATCATCCAGCTCTACCGGATGCGGGCACTCGAGCACGCAACGCACCTTGCCGCTGCCCGAGACCGCCGTGGTCATCTCTTTCAAAGCCGACATCAATCCATGCGCCGCTGCCGCCACAGGTGCCAGACCATGAGAAAGCGCTCGCGCCTCGGCGATCGCACCACGCAACTGCCCAGCCACCAACTCTCCGCGTGCCAGAAGCTCCGGGGCAGCCTTCCGTAGCTCCTCCAGCATCGCCTGCGCCGTCATGGATGCAGCAGTGAGTCGCTGTCCGAGGCTGTCGTGCAAATCACGCCCGATGCGCTGCCTTTCCTCCTCAGATATGTCCAGCACTTCACGCTCCAGCCGACTCTGGCTCTCCTCGTGTTTGCACAGCCGCTCGGTCATCCCCCCAAAACTGGCCGCCAGTGCGCCCACCTCGTCACCACCGTGCGGGAGAGCAGAAGCAAGCCCCTCTGCCACACTCCAGCGCCGCATGCCATCGGCCAGCGCAGCCAGACGGCTTGCATAGACGAAATGCAGCACCGCCCACAAAGCGAAGCTCAGCAGCACCATCGCCCCGGAAATCCAAACCAGTTGCACCAGCGCATCCCGCCGCGCCTGTGCGATGGCACCACGACGGTCGAGCGTGATCAAAGTCCAGCCGACCGCCCTCCCCGCATCCATCGGAAAGGAGCATGTGGCGAACACAAATTCTCTTTTCTCACCGTGGTGCACGGCGGCTCCTTTCGTGGACCGTGCAAGTTCCGCCGCGAGCGCTAGCGGAGTGGCGGAGACCTCGGTGTCCCCCCATGCGTCGTCTGAATCTGCCAGCAGATGGCCTTGTTCATCGATCACACCAGCCAACACCAGCTCAGGCACATCCATCATCGTACTCAAATTCAGTCGCAGCGCCTTCATGTCATTACGCGCCAGCAGCCCCTCGCTGATCACCGCCAGCCGCCGCGCCACACCTTCCGCCCGCCCCCGCACCTCCGCGAGGTCACGCCCGAGGTTCATATCCAGCGCGAGCCAGTAATCAAACCAAGTCGCCGTCAGGCCAAACACCAGCACCAACAGAGGTGCCGCCAAGCGCACCGGCGGCGGAAACAGGAGACGGCTCACAAACATGATGAAAAAACTCCCTCAAACCTCAAAGTTCTCACGCAAAACGTGCCGCCCGCCCAGGCCTTGCGCATTCCAGGCCGCAAGACGGCTCGCATGCTTCGCGCAACGTTCCAGCGGCCAGTTTGACAACCAGCCATGCAAAAACGCACCGTGAAACACATCGCCGCAGCCCGTGGTGTCAACCAACGGCGTGGCTTGGAATGCCGGTTGATGAAAGTGTCTGCCGTCCGGCGCCCAGACATGACTGCCTTGCACGCCATTTGTGATCACAAGCAACCGCGCTGGTGATTTGAGCAAGGCGGCGGCCATTTCGGTCATTTCGGTGCTTCCAGAAGCCTTCTCGGCGAAATCACGCGACACGATGCGCACATGACTCGCCTCGAACAAATCGCGAACCGATTCCCGGAACCGCCCAGCGCCGCCATCGAAGGAGATTTCGACGTTGTACATCTGCGCGGCATGAATCGCGACACGACACGCATTCTCATGCCGTCCGTTGATATGGAGCATCCGTGCTCCTGCGAGCATCTGCGACTCAAAAACCGGTTCGGTAGCCGAAGCAGGCATATAAACAATCTGCCGCGCTCCGTCCCGCTGCCGCACGAGGATCACCGCACGAGCCTGCTCACCGTCGAAAAGCGTGCATTCATGTCCATGCGCCCGTAAAACCTCCAGCGCCGTCGCCACTGGCCCTCCGCGATCCACTGCATGTGCAGCGGCCTCCGCCACACGCTCGTCAGCGCTGAAATCTGACACGACGAAAAACTCGTCGAGCGTCTCTGCTCCGATGCCAATGACTTTGAAAGAATGTCGCGCCATGCGCGGCATAATTCCCGCGATTTCGCGATTGTCATCCTCCTCCAAGTCATTCAACATCGCCGCCTCCATGAGCACGCCGACTTCTTACAATCCGGAACTTCCTTGGTACAAACAACTGACCGGCTACCACTGGTTTGTCTTCTTCGTCGCCTCTGCCGCATGGTGTTTCGACTGCCTCGACCAGCAGCTTTTCATCCTAGCGCGTGACAATGCGGTGAAGGCACTCACGCCAGGAGCGACTGGCCCTGATCAGACCAGCTACAGTAGCTGGGCCATGGCTATTTTCATCGCAGGATGGGCCACCGGCGGACTCGTCTTCGGCGCAGTGGGTGATCGCTTCGGGCGCGCGAAGACACTGGCTTTCACGGTGCTGATCTACTCATTATGCACGGGCTTGTCATCCTTCGCGGCGAACATCACCCAGTTCATGATCTATCGTGCGCTGACAGGGTTCGGGGTCGGAGGCGTTTTCGGACTCGCCGTGGCACTGGTGGCTGATGCACTCCCCGATGGGGCACGGCCCAAGGCGCTCGGCCTCCTGCAGGCCCTGTCCGCCGTGGGGAATGTCACCGCAGGCCTGTGCGCGATGGCGCTCTCCGGCGTGGATCCAATGGTCTCGTGGAAATATCTGTTCTGGATCGGGTCGATTCCCGCCTTCCTGTGCATTTTCATCATGCTGCGTTTAAAGGAACCTGAGCGCTGGGTCGCGGCGAAGGCACTCAGCGTGACCGACAAGAACCAGTCGATGGGTTCTTACTCCAGCCTCTTCGGAGATGCTCGCTGGCGCAAACCTGCAATCTTCGGCATGCTGCTCTGCGTGTCTGCGGTCGTCGGCTTGTGGGGCATCGGCTTCTTCAGCAACAAACTAGTCGGCGCGGCCATCGCCGAATCACTCGCTGCTCAGAAGCTAAGCCCTCATGAACTCAGTACGCAGAAGCAGTACTGGGCCGCGCTCAACCTCATCGTGATGAACATTGGCGCGTTTGTCGGCATGGTCGGCTTCAGCAAGGCGGCGCACCGTTTCGGTCGCAAGCCGGTGTTCGTCGTAGCATTCCTCGCCGCGATGGGAGCGACCATTTACTTCTACCTAGCGTTCCAGACTCGCGCCGACCTCTGGATGAGCTTCATGCTGGGAGTGTGCCAGCTCTCCTTATTCGCGGGCTTCGCCATCTACCTGCCGGAGCTGTTCCCCACACGGCTGCGCAGCACGGGCACGAGTTTCTGCTACAATGTCGGGCGCTTCATTGCCGCCAGCGGCCCTGTCACCCTCGGTGCGCTGAACAAGTACCTCAGTGACAGGACGATCGCCGCACTGCCTGCGGGTTACACCGACGCCATGAAAAACGCGGCCGAGCTCGCAGCATTCCGCTCCGCAGGCTGCTACATGAGTGCGGTGTTCCTGATCGGAATCATTGCATTGATGTTCCTGCCTGAGACCAAAGGCCGACCCCTGCCGGAAGGCTGATCCCATGACCGCCGCTGAACTCAAGACCGCCTCGCAGGCTGCGGCGGAAGTCGTTTCTCCCGAGGCGCTGGCGCTCTGGCATGCCAAACAGGGCCACTGGGACGCCGCGCACGACATCGCACAGGACATTCACACCAAGATGGGCTCGTGGATTCATGCGCTGCTGCATGTGATCGAGGGCGATCAATGGAACGCGAATTACTGGTTTGCGAAGGCGGGCAAGCCATCTCACGGACCGGAGGAGACCGACAAACTTTGGGACGAAATCGCCACGGTTGTGCTATCTTGAGGCTTACCACCTTGAACAACGACCCCGCCAAACCCCAACAACGCTTCGAAGACCTCCGCGGCATCCTGCGCTATGTGCCGCAGTTTCGTCAGCGCGTTTTCGTGATCGCATTCGACGGTGCCCTCATGACACAGCCTGGCTTCACCAGCCTACTCCAGGACGTGGCAGTGCTGCAATCGCTCAACATCGAAGTCGTGCTCGTCTTTGGCGCGCGGGCGCAAGTTCGTACCCTCGCTGAAAAACGTGGAGTCACACTATACAATGATGACGGCATGGGCCGCACCGACGCGGTAGGCATTGAAATCGCCAAGGACGCAATCATGCGCCAGTGCAGCGACCTCATGGCCGATCTTACAGCTCTTGAAATGCCGGTCGCTGTTTCCAATGCCCTAGCGGTTCATCCAGCGGGCGTGATCGACGGCGTCGATCTCGAATTCACCGGTCGTATCGAGCGTGTGGACGCGGAATCCCTGCGCACGCTGCTCAAAGCCGACATCATCCCGATTTTGCCACCTCTCGGCTTTGACGGTAAAGGTGCCACGCTGCGCCTGAACTCCGACGCCGTCGCGGTGGAGGTCGCCATAGCACTCCAGGCCGCAAAAGTCATCTTCGTGGCTGAATCAGGCATCACCGCGCCCGACGGCACGCGTCTGGCGCAGCTCTCCGTCGCCGATGCGAAGGAGATGAACAAGAAGAAGGACGCGAAATATGACGTGAGCCTGCTCTCGAAGCTGCGCTACGCCGCACTCGCCTGCCAGGAAGGCGTACCCCGCGTCCACATCGTCGATGGCACGCAAGACGAGGCGCTGCTGGCTGAATTGTTCTCCAACGAAGGCGTCGGCACCATGATCCATGCCGACGACTACCAGCAGATCCGCAAGGCACGCTCCAGCGACGTGCCAGCGCTGCTTTCCATGATGCAGCAGAGTGTGGACGACGCTGCGCTCGTGCCTCGCTCGCGTGACCAAATCCAGTCGAAGATCAAAGATTTCTTCGTGCTCGAACTCGATGGCAACCCGATCGGCTCAGTCGCCGTGCATTCGTATGAGGAGGCCGGCAAAAAAATCGCCGAGCTGGCCTGCCTGTTCGTCCGCCGCTCACACAAGAACAAAAACCACGGCCGCAAGCTCGTCGCCTTTGCCGAGGAGACCGCGAGGCAGCGTGGCAGTGAGGTCATCTTCGCCCTTAGCACGCAGGCGTCCCGCTTCTTCGAAGAAAAAATGGGCTATGCCGTCGCCGAGCCTGGCACTTTGCCTCCCAGCCGCCGCGAGAAATACGACAAAAGCGGCCGAAACTCGAAGGTGCTGATCAAGTCGCTAAAGTGAAAGCTGCGCCACGCTTTCTCAGTTCCTGCGCGGCATGGAAATTTCGGTGATCGAGATCGCCTTGTCCTGGAGCCTTTCGCCGATGTAGCGCTGCTGGAAACGCGCGAGACAGTTCTGGCCGCCCTTCGTGAAGGCAACGGTGAAATCCGTCGCTTTGACATGTTCCGAGGTGCGCGGAAAATTCACCTCGTCCCAGGTGAAATGCGTCGTCCCAACGCGAGTTTTCTGGACCAAGCCGTCGGCGCTCAAGGTCAGCGAATAACCCTGGCCCAGCCACCCGAGCCAAGTGGACGCCACCCCAGCGAGCAGCAGCAAGACGCCGAGGACAAGCAACGGACCGATCGCCATCATGCGCCCGAAAAATCCGCCGTTCCCATACTCAAGCGCGAAGAACTTCACACGCATGAACATGATGCGCACCATGGCAAAGGCACCTAGCACGAGCAGAGGCCCACCGCCCAACAGCAACCAAGTATAGAGGTCGCCGAGCATGAGCACCACCCCGTTGCCAGCGTCACCACCTTTGGTGAGGAATGGCGAGATGTCCGGCATCGTGAAGGAAGAGGCGGCAAGAATAAACGGGCTCATGGTCAGATATGAATTAAATCAAGTCGGCATCGTGTACGTCAAGCTCTGCTTCAGCAACTTAACCGCTGCCGGATGAAGTCTTTTACCTCCGCAGGCCCGGCATTCAGCGGCCAGGTTTGCAGCGGCTTCGACTTCAGCGCCTCCAAGGTCGGATGCACCGGCTCGCTGCCCGTGGCCTGCTTGACCACGTCGGGAAACTTCGCCGGGCTGGCAGTGGAAAGAACGACGCTCACGCAATCCTGCGCCATGTCGGTGAAAGCACAGGCAGTGTGAGGATCGAGCACATACTGCCAGTCCTGCCACATCTGCGCGATCACGCGCTCGATCTGCGCGTCATCCATGCGCGTGGAGCGCATGCCCGTCTCCGGCAGCGTGATTTGCAGCGGCGCACCGGCTTTAATCTTCGCCATCACCTCGCACACGCGCTCGGGATTTTGATCAAGGATAAAGTAAAGGAAGCGCTCGAAGTTCGACGCGGCCTGGATGTCCATGCTCGGCGCATGGCTGGGCTGCACGTGACCCTGGCGGTATTCGCCACTGCTGAAGAAACGGTGCAGGATGTCGTTCTGGTTCGTCGCCACACGGAAACCGCCCGCAGGCATACCCATCTGCCGCGCCAGCCATCCGGCCATCACGTTGCCGAAATTTCCGGTCGGCACGACGTATTCAGCGGTCGCACGGACACTCTCCGGCAGTTTCAAGCAGGCCCAGATGTAATACACGCATTGCGCCAACACGCGGGCGATGTTGATCGAGTTCACGGCGGAGAGATTCACCTCCTGCGAGAACGCAACGTCGCCGAACATGTCCTTCACCACGCGCTGCGCGTCGTCGAAGGTGCCCGGAACCGGAATGGCGAAGACGTTATCCGCGCCCGTGCAGGCCATCTGGCGCTCCTGCAACGGGGCGACGCGCCCATTCGGGTAGAGAATGAAAATCGTGATGCCATCCTGCCCCATGCAGCCATGAATCGCCGCCGAACCTGTGTCACCCGACGTCGCGCCGAGCACGGCGAGACGTTTACCGCTTTTCGCTACCTGACGCTTGTAAAGCAGACCGAGCAATTGCAGCGCGAAGTCTTTGAAGGCCAGCGTCGGCCCGTGAAACAGCTCAAGAATGTAGATTTTGTCCGTGATCTTCTTCAGCGGTGCCACGTCCGGAGAATCAAAACGGCGATACGCCTCCGTCGTGAGTTGATGCCATTCCGCGTTGCTGATCTCCGGCGCGAACAGCGTGAAAAACTCCGCCGCAAGCTGTGGATACGTCAGCTTTGACCACGCAGGCAGCTTGCTGGCGATGTCCGGCAGCTTCTCCGGCAGGAACAGTCCCCCGTCCGGTGCCAACCCGGCTTCAACGGCTTCAGAGAAAGTGTGTGGCCTCGTCTGGCCGCGAGTAGAGATGTAAAGCATGGGCAGAATCAATCAGGGCGCACACTTTGTGTGGTTTTTGGCATTGCTCAAGAAGCAGTCCTGTCACGACACATGCAGCTATTTCACCCTCGGAATAAACACATCCACCTGCTGGCCGACATAGAGGCTGGCACCTTTCGGTTTTTCAAGCTGGTAGATGACCTGGAGCACGCGGGTGTCCACACGCTCGGTGCTCGCGCCGGTGAGAGAAACCTTCGGGATGACGTAAGGCTCGACACGGACGAATTTGACCGCGTACTTTTTTGAGGAGTCGTTTTTGAGGTAGAGTGTGGCGTCTTTGCCAGGCGCGACCTTGGTCGCGTTCTGCTCATCGACATCCGCGCGCACATACAATGTCTGGATGTCACCGAGAACGAGTGCTGGCTGCTTGTTTTGTGGCGAGGCGTATTCGCCAGTGCGGATGTTCACCTGAAGGATGGTGCCATCGCGAGGCGCTTTGACAGTAAGGCGGTCGATCAAAAGCTGCGTCTGCTTCACATCCGCTTGCGCGGCGGCAAGCTGGGCCTCAGCGGCCAGCAATTGGGCCTTCGCCACCCGCTCATCATTGACGCGGTTGCGTAGGTCGTCTTGGCTGATCGCCCGTTGGTCTGGAATGGATTTCAAGCGCTCCAGCATGTCCTGGATCTTGACCAACTCCGCTTGGGCGACAGCCTTGTTGGCCACCGCTACGACAACCGCAGCATTCAGCTTCAATAACACAGCACGCAGTTCGCGATCATCGAGCATGAGCAGTGGATCACCCGCTTTGACCGCTTGATTGACCTGCACTTTGACCAATTCGACCAAGCCGGGCACCGGGACACCGATGGAGACGTTCTCACCGCGAGCCTCAAGAATGCCGGTGGCGGCGATGTCATCGACCACGTTTTTTTGTGGCGGAGCCACGGGCGGCGGCGGGATGGACGACTCCTGACTGCGGAGCTTTTGCAACACCATGCTCATCGCGATCACGCCCGCGATGGCGAGGATGAACGTGAAGTAGCGGATTGATGTGGAGACGACGGACATGGCAGAGAATGTCGCTAATGCTTTAGCTCGTCCGCAGCAGAAATCACGCTAAAGCGTGAGCAACGTGCGCATTCTACACTCGACAGCAGGCGGCAGAGCGTTTCAAATCCACGACATGAATACGGAGCCGGGCACTCTCGGGCAAATCATCCGCCAGGGCGGCGAGGTCGCGATCATCATCGCCATGACGGCGCTTTTGCAAATGCTGTGGTATCAGGGCTGGATGAGCGCGCGGGCATTCTGCCTCGTGGTGCTTGCCGTGGCGGCCGGGAAAACGCTGTTCTTCTTTGCGGAGAACCTCCAGCACATCCTGATGGCCACGCGCGACAACCTAGCCTACCACAAGGTGCTCGGTCTCATGGGGGTGAACATGGCGCAGATCACGCTGAGCTTCGCGCTCGACTTCTGGTGCCTAGAAACGGCGGAACCGGCCAGCTTCAGCTCAATTGAGGCCACCTGGAGCCGCCCGGAGCTGGTGTTCGAGTTTTTCTTCTTCAGCGTGCTGAACTTCTCCTTCTTCGGCTTTGGCGACGTGACGCCGTTAACCGTCCCCGCGAAATTGGTGACGATGATGGAAGTGCTGCTGGCCTTTTTTACCGTGATCTTCCTGCTTTCTGACTTCGTGAGCCTGAAGGACTCCCTGCGAGTGAGGAAGCGGCACGAAGACTGATCCGCGTCTTGCGCACACTCCGCCACGCTCTACGCTGCGCATATGGACCGCCCAGCCGCCATCGCCCAGATCCGCGAAGCCTGTAAAAACATCGCCCTTCAGTTTATGAAGGTACATCCTGCCGTTCCAGGGTTAGCAGACGAGGAGACGCAAAAAGAATGTTTTCGCTGCGTGCATGAAATGACGGTGCTTCTGGAGTCGATCAAAAAAAAGATCGGCCGCCTTGAACGCACGGACGACAGCACACTTCTCTGACATTTGGCTTACTTGCCCGGCACTCGACCGAACACGACACTCCCAAGATGAACCGCCTTCTTTTCTGCCTCTTCCTCGCAGCGACTGCTCTGCACGCCGAGGTCAAGCTGCCCGCGATTTTCTCCGACGGCATGGTGCTGCAACAGCAGCAGCTCGTGCGAGTGTGGGGAACCGGCGAGGTCGGTGAGGATGTGAAGGTGACCTTCGGCGGCCAGACGCATAACAGCGTGACCGACCCGACCGGCAAATGGTCTGTCACGTTAAACCCGATGAACGCGAGTGCCACGCCGGCGGACCTCGTCATCGCTGGCAAAAAAACAATCACCGTCAAAAACGTACTCGTTGGTGAGGTGTGGGTCTGCTCCGGCCAGTCGAACATGCAATGGACGGTGAGACAGGCCGGCAACGCCGACGCCGAGATCGCCGCCGCAAAGCAACCGCAGATTCGCATGTTCAATGTCGAGCGCATTCCGAGCATGACGCCGCAGACTGATTGCAAGGGCGCATGGAAGGAGGCCACCAGCACGAATGTAGGTGACTTCTCTGCTGTCGGCTACTTTTTCGGACGACACCTGTATCAGGTGCTCAAAGTGCCTGTCGGCCTGATCAACACCTCGTGGGGTGGCACGCGCATCGAGGCATGGACAAGCCGAGACGCACTCGAAGAACGCCCCTGCGCCCGCGAGTTGCTCGCCGACTGGAAGGAACGCGTCAGCAAATGGGATGGAGCGAAAGAACAGGCCGCCTTTGACAAACGCAAAGCGGAATGGCAGGCGCAGGTGAAGAAGATCGACGAGGAAAATGCCAGGCTTCCTGCCGACAAAAAGAAAATCAAACCGCAGGCACCGCGTCCGCTTGATGACCCAGCCAAGACACCACACCATCCCAGTGTGCTGTTCAACGGCATGGTGGCCCCGCTCATCCCCTACGGCATCAAAGGAGCGATCTGGTATCAGGGTGAGTCTAACCAGAAGCGTGCCTTCCAATACCAGGAATTGCTACCCACGATGATCAATGACTGGCGCAAGCAATGGGTGGACACATTCCCCTTCTACATCGTGCAGCTCGCAAATTTCGGCAATGGCAGGCCCGTGACGAAGGATGCGGGCCTCGCCGATCCCTGGGTAGAATTACAGGAAGCGCAGACGCTCACCGCGCAGACGCTCGACAAATGCGGTATCGCTATCATCAACGACATCGGCGAGCAGAATAACATCCACCCGAAGAACAAGCAGGAAGTCGGACGCCGCCTAGCCCTATGGGCACTGGCGAAGGACTACGGTAAAAGCGGCAGCGAATACTGCGGCCCGTTGTATCTTTCCTCTGTCATCCAGGGCGACAAGGTGCGTGTGCAGTTCACACACACCGGCACCGGATTGAAAGCCCGCGATGGCGGCGAGTTGAAGCACTTTCAGATCACCGGTGCTGATCAAAAATGGGTCTGGGCCAAAGCGAAGATCGAAGGCAACGAGGTCGTCGTCTGGAGCGAGTCCGTGCCGCAGCCTGTTGGTGTGCGTTACGCGTGGGCGAGCTGGCCCGAAGGGGCGAACCTCATGAATGCCGAAGGTCTTCCCGCCTCCTGCTTCCGCACGGATGACTTCCTGCCATCCACGCTCGGTGTCGTTTCACCCTTCAAGGAAAACGTGCCGACCAAACCATGACCGACCGAGTCACGCGTGCATCTTTTCCTGGCTGACCACGATTCAATCCCGTTCCTCGCGGATGAATTGCAACGCAGCGCCCCGAAAGCGACGCAGCACGAGGTCGAAGGCGTCGGGATTGCCGCAGACGTGAAGCTCGACGGCCTGTGGTTGGCCTTTGGGCGGCAGACTTTGCCTGATGTGGCCGAAGTGAACGCCGTTTCGATCAATGCGTGGGCGGACCACATCATCGATGCCGTGGCAGGCGTGTTTCCCGATGATCAGCCGTGGCGACTGCATCTCTGGCCACATTACGGCGAAGGGAAAGCCGGGATGAACCGCTGTGAGTTGATTCGCGCGAGCGTGGCGGAGCGCTTGAAGAGGCGGCGGCGGCATCTGTTGAAGTCATTAATCGACTCTGATGCTGCCTTCGACGAAAAATCCTCACTTGTTCAATGTCTGCTTACCTCGCCGGAAACAGGTTGGTTCTCGGCTAGCGCCGCGCTGAAGGTTTATGCTCATCGCAATCTGATTTCTTCGTTTCCACGTGGTGAAATACCGCTGGCTGAAGACAAAAGTGCTCCTTCACGCGCCTTTACTAAGCTCGTCGAAGCAGAACAACGTCTCGGGAGGCGGATAGAGCGTGGCCAGA
>CAYQWE010000002.1:0-232538 GCA_964421275.1 uncultured Prosthecobacter sp. | reverse complement strand
CGAGCAATAGCTATGATGCGCTGGGACGATTGAAGGAGCGCACGTTGTTCCGCACACAGTCGATGGGCGAGGTCGATGCGTGAAAGGGGCGGGCGACATGAAGACCAGAAAATCAAGGGGGCCAGCGCCATTCCGTGGGAAAAAGTGAGTTTGGTAAGATGGCGGTGCCATGAGCACTCCATCCCGCACTCCGTCATTCATCGTTACCGAAGCCGCCACCTTCATTGCTCTATAAGAGGAAGCGTGTGCTGAGCAAGAGGGCTAACACAGAGCTTTTGTGCGGGGCGCGGGATTAGCGGCTGAATAGCCGGACGCTGGCCGAATCTGCTGGGAGCCTTTCGAGCAATTCTGAGACCGTGTGAACTTGTCCGGGAAGGAGGAGGTTTGGCCGGATGTCGGAGAGTGGCTGGAGCACGAAGCGGCGACGGTGGAGCCTTGGATGGGGGAGGGTGAGAACGGGATCGTTGCTGATGAGGCCACCCGCGTAAAGGAGGTCTAGGTCGAGGGGGCGGGGGCTGTTTTTTTCACGCACGAGTGCTCTGCCAAGCAACTGCTCGATGGACTGTAGGTGAGCGTGAAGTTCCTGTGGCTTGAGCGTGGTTTCGACTTCGATGACTGTGTTAAGAAATGCGCAGGCGCCTGGGGGGCAATCAACAGGATCAGTCTCATATACCTGGGCGCTGGCGCGGATGATGAGGCTGGGGATGCGCTCATTTAGCAAGGCAATGCCACGCCGGATGTTCTCCGCTCGATCACCCAGATTCGAGCCGAGGGCGATGCCGAAGTGCATGGTTTGCAGTAGTTGGCGATGGTTTACGATTGTTTGCAGTGGTTTGGAAACAAATGCAAACCATGGCAAACAACGGCTCGCCACTGCAAACTCATATCACTTCAATCCCAGGACATCTTGCATGTTGTAGAGTCCGGCGGGTTTGCCGACGAGCCAACGTGCGGCGCGGACGGAGCCGTTGGCGAAGGTGTCGCGGCTGCTAGCCTTGTGGGTGAGTTCGACACGTTCGCCAACATTGGCGAAGACGACGGTGTGGTCGCCGACGACATCGCCACCGCGCAGGGCGTGGACGCCGATCTCCTTTGGCGTGCGAGCGCCGACATCGCCGAAGCGTCCGTGGCGGCAGTCCTTGTCATATTCGAGGTTGCGTACGTCGGCGAGGATTTCTACCAGCGTGCGTGCGGTGCCGCTGGGGGAGTCTTTTTTCATGCGGTGGTGCATTTCGACGACCTCGAGATCAAAGTCGGGGCCGAGGAGCTCGCATGCTTTGCGGGTGAGCCAGAAGAGGGTGTTCACCCCGACGCTGTAATTGGAGGCGAAGACAATAGGGAGTGTTCTGGATGCTTCGCGGATGGCGGTGAGCTGCTCGTTTGTGTGGCCGGTGGTGCCGATGACGAGACTCTTGTTCTGCTTCAGGCACGCGGCGAGGAGTTCGCCTGTGAAATGGTGTGAGGTGAAGTCGATCACCGTGTCCGCTTTCGCGAGCGCTGGAGTGAGAGCGTCGCCCTCGTCGATGGTGGCGGCGATGGTGATGCCTTGTGCTTCGGCGGCACGGATGATGGCCTGGCCCATGCGGCCTTTGCAGCCTGTGATGAGGAGTTGGGGATCAGACATGGTTTTGTTTTGCTGTTTGCGGTTTGTCAGCGGGCGCTGTTGGTAAACGGGAGGGCAGGGGTGCGCAAGGGCGGACAAGGATGGCGGTGTGCTGCACCTTTGCGCGAGGGGGGGATAGTCGTCTGCGAACGTTTGGGGCGAGAGTAGGTGACTCAGGCGTTCTCCAACTTCCGCAAAACATCATCAGCGATCTTCTCGGGTGTGTTGTCGATGGACACGCGGATGAGGTCTGGTGTCGGCTGCAATGTGGCAAGTTGGCTTTCTAGCAGGCTCAATGGCATGAAGTGCCCTTTTCGAGCGGCCATGCGGCTGTGGATGAGTTCGCGGGTGCCTTCGAGCAGCACGAAGCGCAGCGTTTCCGGAGCATCCCCAGCGCGGAGCTTCTCGCGGTAGGTCGGTTTCAACGCGGAGCAGGCGAGAATGTAAACGGGTGTGTCATGGCGCATGGCCTCGATGCGCTGGCGCAGCACAGCATACCACGGCCAGCGGTCGTCATCCGTCAGGGGCGTGCCTGCGGACATTTTTGCCTTGTTCGATGGCGGATGGAAATCGTCGCCGTCTTCAAAGGTGGTGCCGAGTTTTGTGGCGAGGAGGCCGCCGATCACGGACTTGCCGGAGCCGGAGACGCCCATGATGATGATGGTCTTGAGGTCGGGGGGGAGCACGAATCGGGGGGGGAGGTGGTTTTGCGGTTGTTTACAGCGGTTTGTCGAGGTTGCCAAATAGCGGTGAATGATCGCACGGCTTGACCTTTGCCATGCGCTCATGGAGGATGCCGGGCAAGACGATGAAAAAACTGCTTCTGCCTGCCCTGTTGTTGATCGGCACCATGTCCGCTGCGGACGATGTGAAGCCTGCTGCGGCGGAGGTGCCGAAGGAGATTGTGCTCTTCAATGGTAAGTCGCTCGATGACTGGGAGACTGTGGATGTGGGCGGCAGCGGCACCGTGGAGATGGAAGGCGGGCTCATGATCATCAATCAGGGGGAAAATGTGAGCGGCGCGGTTTACAAGAAGGCATCTGCTCTTCCCATGACGAACTACGAAATCACGCTGGAGGCGAAGCGACTACAGGGGGTGGATTTCTTCGTCGGCCTGACTTTTCCTGTCGGGGATGTGAAGCACTGCGCGACGCTCATTTGTGGCGGCTGGGGTGGTAGCGTCACCGGTATTTCCAGCATCGACAATCTGGATGCTTCGGAGAACAACACCTCCAGCTACCAGCGTTTCGAGGACAACAAGTGGTATGCTGTGAAATTGCGTGTGACGCCGGAAAATCTCAGCGTCTGGGTCAACGACAAGCAGGTCATAGACGAGATCATCACTGGGCGGAAGGTCGGTGTGCGCCCCGGCCCCATCGAAAGCTACCTGCCGCTGTCACTCACGACCTTCAATACCGCCGCTGCGATCCGTAATGTGAAACTTGTCCCGGTTACGGAAAAGAAATGAGAAGCGTTACCGCCCGCGAGCTTCGGGGGTTGGCGTTGGCACTGAGTGTCGCTGCTTCCTCCTGCACATCCTTTTTGAACGTGTCACCTTCGGCGCGTGAGCCAACGGAGCTCACTTCGGGGACGGAGATCCGCCTCGCCGACAGAGTGCATGAGATGGCAGTCGCGTGGGACGGTATGCGGAGGGGAAGGGCAAGCGTGCGACGGGCTGCAGAAGACCGCTACAATCGTGCCCTTGCGTTGTTTTTGGGTGAGTGGGATCAGGCGCAAAGTCCGCGCTACTGGCGTAGCGGGACGGAGTTCACCACCAGAGACGTGAGATTTCGGGTGGAGTTCGACACGGACGGGAAACCCTGGCGAGAGGTGTCTCCAGCGCAGATTGATGAACTGGTTTTCCCATCGCGGGTGAAGCTGCACGAGGTGGACACGCTGGCGCAACGCCACGGTATGGGAGTGCCAGTGGTGGGCCACATCCGCCGCACCGTAGAGGAGCGCGCACAGCATCCCTTCCTGCCGCCCAATGGGGGAAATCTCACAATCACCGCGTTGATGGAGTTTGACGAGGCTCCACAGGATAGTCGCGAGCCGCGCCGCTGTCGGTTGCGTCTCTACGACGCGCTGAATGTCGAAACGGTGCAGATGCGCGGGGGGGAGCGCCAACTCGCGGCGAACTTCACCGCCGCGAAGGAGCTCGCGCTCTCAAAAAAAACGCTCAGCCTCTTTGCCTTGACTGGTATCTTACGCCCTGAGCTCGCGCTGGACGACTGCCAGCTCTACCTGATGGACCCCTACGACCCGAGGCGCATCCCAGTTGTCTTTGTCCACGGCCTCATGTCCGACCCGCACATCTGGCTGAACATGGTCAACGCTATCAGCGCAGACCCCGAGCTCCGCGCCGCCTACCAGCCATGGTACTTTCTGTATCCCACAGCCATGAGCATCCCGCAGTCCGCTGGAAAGCTGCGTGAGTCATTGCGTGCGGTGTTGCAGCGGCATGATCCTGACCACAACGATCCGGGATCGAGGCAGATGGTGCTCGTCGGCCATAGCATGGGCGGCCTGCTGAGCCGCATGCAGGTCATTGATCCGAAGGACAGGCTCTGGAACGCGTTGCTGCAAGAGCCGCCTGATGAACTGCAAGTTTCCGACCGCGTTAAGGAGCGCCTGAAGCAGAACCTCATGTTCCAGCCGCAGCCTGAAGTGAGCCGTCTCATCTTCATCACTACGCCGCATCGCGGTAGTAATCTCGCCAGTAAGAACATCGTCCGCCGCCTCGCCTCGCTCATCCGCCTGCCTGTGGATACGCTGCTCATGTCCGAAGAGCTCTTGAGCGGCAACACCGACGCGCTTTCGCCGCAGATCCGCGACTGGGGTATCTACAGCTTTCTCAGCCTCGGTATGCTCTCAGAGAAGCATCCGTATTATCAGGGACTCAACAGCATTCCCATTCCGGTGAAGCATCACTCCATCATCGGTGATCGTGGCAGGAAAGACAGCTTCACCGGTTCCGATGGCGTCGTGCCATACTGGAGTTCTCATCTCGACACTGCGAAGAGCGAAAAAATCGTCCCCCACGGGCACCGCTGCGTTCAGCAGAATGATGTCGTCAAAGAAGTCATGAGAGTGCTAAAGAAACATCTGGAGGAGAATGGAACCGTCGGCATTAGACGTTCATGAAAGGTCAGACCTATGAACATCCGCTATACAATTTTATTCGCCGCTATCTCCATCAACCTCCTTCCCGCTGGGGAGGCACCTCCATTCACGCAGGTGCCGGTGGAGTTTGCTGGCCAGTTCTCGCCTGGGAAATCTCCGCTCGTGTTTGATGACGGGCGCAAGGTCTCTGGCGCTGCGGAATGGCGCAAACGGAGGGAAGAGATACTCACGCAGTGGCATGCGATCATGGGCGCGTGGCCGGAGGTGATCGAGAAACCTAAAATCGAGGTACTGGGGACGAGAAAGCGTGATGGAGGCGTGACGGAGCGTAAGGTGCGCGTCGAGATCGCGCCCGGACAAACTGGAGATGGTTACATCCTGCTGCCAGAGAAGGAGGGGAGGCATCCGGCGGTCTTCGTTCCGTTTTATGATCCTGAGACGAGCATTGGCATCGGGGCGAAGCCGATGCGGGATTTCGCATGGCAGCTTGCCAGGCGTGGTTTCGTCGGGTTGTGCATCGGCTCGCCAGGTGGTGATGCTCGCAAGCCTGTGTTGAGCTCCGGAGCGAAGTGCCAGCCACTTTCCTACCTGGGTTATATCTCTGCAAACATGTGGAACGCGCTCGCGTCGCTGCCGGAGGTGGATTCCTCTCGCATAGGCATCGTGGGGCATTCGTATGGTGGGAAGTGGTCGATGTTTGGCTCGTGTCTGTGGGAGAAGTACGCCTGCGCAGTGTGGAGCGACCCAGGTGTCGTGTTCGACGAGTCACGCGCCAGCATCAATTACCAGGAACCATGGTATCTCGGCCTCGATTCTGCGATCACGCGCAAGCCCGGCCTAGTCAGCGCGGAGAGTCCGCGCACCGGTGCTTATAAGGTGCTTGTTGAGAAAGGTCACGACTTACAGGAATTGCACGCGCTGATGGCCCCACGGCCCTTCCTTGTTTCTGGTGGAGCCGAGGATCCACCTAAGCGCTGGGTGGCGCTCAATCACGCCATCGAGGTGAACAAGCTCCTTGGTTTCACCGGTCGTGTGGCGATGACGAATCGTGAGAAGCACGAGCCAAATGAGGAGTCGAACGCAGCCATCTGCCGCTTCTTTGAATACTGGCTGAAGCCGTGAGGGCGGGCTTGTTTTCATACCAGCCGCACATAACGCCGTCCAGGTAGGGCGCGGATGAGGCGCTTCATTTCGAGACGCATCAAGGTGGCGGCGACGGTGGCCGCAGTGAGGCCGGAGGCGGCGGTGATGTCGTTGATGTGAGCCTCGTCAGTGCTGATGGCCTTGTAGAGAATTTCTTCGTCGAGCGTGAGTGGCGCGGCAGGCTTCGATTCTTCCACTTTGGGTGCGGTGGGGGCGGTAGGGAAGAGGGTCATCAAGTCATCGAGCACATCCCCACCATCCATGATGAGCTTGGCACCTTGCTGGATGAGCCGGTTGCAGCCGACGGAGGTGGGTTTGTCGATGGGGCCGGGAACGGCATAGACGGTGCGGCCCTGCTCGGCGGCCTGCTGCGCGGTGATGAGAGATCCGCTGCGCACTGGGGCCTCGACGACGATCAAGCCGCAACTCCAGCCGGAGACGACACGGTTGCGATAGGGAAAGGTTTGTTTGTCGGCGATGCGATCGACAGGGTACTCGCTGATGACGGCACCGTTTTGCGCGATGCGCTCGGCGAGGGCCATGTTTTCCGGCGGATACAGTTTTCCGATGCCAGAGCCGATGACGGCGATGGTGCGCCCCTTGGCTGCGAGCGCGGCCTCATGCGCGGTGGTGTCGATGCCGCGCGCGAGGCCGCTGATGACGGTGTAGCCAGCGTAGGCGATCTGAAAGCTGAGTTTCTTCGTGGCATTCATGCCGTAATGGGTGGCATGGCGGCTGCCGACGATGCCAATGGCATTGTGATCACGCTTCGTAAGCTGGCCCCAGACATAGAGTAGCACTGGCGGATCGTGGATTTCCCGCAGCAGCGGAGGATACAGCTCGTCTTCTTGAGTCAGGAGCGTGAGATCGCGCTCGCGGATTTTTCCAAGTTCGCTGGCGAGATCGATTTGATTCTCCCAGTTCGCGATGGACTCGGCCTGAGTGAGGCCAAAGCCGTCGATCTGCACGATTTCGGAGCTTTTCGCGGTGAGGATGCGTTCTGGGCTGCCGAAATGCCGCAGTAGCTTGCGGACGCGCACCGGGCCGACCTGTGGTAGCAGGTTCAGGGCGAGGAATGCCTCCGTGCGGGTCATTCGCGCATTGGATTACGCTGCCGCCGTGGTGGTGGTGCCGTTCTTGGCCGCTGCGGCGGCGGACTCCGGCAGGGCCACGTTGCTCTGGGAGGAGCCGGAGCCGATGAGTTTGCGGAAGACTTTCTGTGGGAAGGATTTGCCTTTCTCCTCCTCCTCGAGCTGGCTGAGCGCAGTGGATTTGGCCATCTCCCATGCCGGGGCAAAGCCAGGGGCGCTGATGATCATCTGCTTTTCGGCGCGGGAGAGGATTTCGAGCTCGCGCTGCAGTTTGTTGTCTGCGCGCTCGTTGAGCCGGGAGACTTGCATACGGAGGTTCTCATTCTCCTGCTTCAGCGTCGCCTGGTCTTTCTTTACATCTTGTGCCTGTTTCGAGTCGAGATCGAGCTTGTCGCTGAGCATGCCCTTGTAGCGCTTGAGTTCGCGTTTGGTCTTGAAGTGCGCCCACCACGATTGTGCCAGAAAGATGCCGCACAGCACGAAGCCGTAGATGAAGGTGTTGAGGGGGGCGAAGAGTTCTTTGAACATGACGCGGAGAAGCTAGTGCATCAGACGGCATCCGCAACCGGGCAAAGCGGTTGCACGCGGCGGCGGCTTGGCCTAGATGCGGGGGACGACTTCCCATGCCACACGCCCTGCTGCTCAAATTTCCCGGAACGAATTGCGATGCTGAAACTGCCCGTGCTTTGGAGGTGGCGGGTTTTACCACGGAGGTGCTGCCAGTCGCGCTCCTGGAGCCTGCGTCGCTCGACAAAGCGCAGATGCTCGTCTTTTCCGGTGGTTTCAGTTACGGCGACTATGTGATGTCGGGCCGCATCGCCCAGCTCATCACGAAATCGAAGCTGGGGGATCGTATGAAGACATTTGTAGAGAAGGGAGGCTACGCTTTGGGTATCTGCAACGGCTTCCAAATTCTCACGCAGCTCGATCTGCTGCCGAAAGGAAGCCTGATCCACAACACGAGTGGGCGGTTCATGTGCCAATGGGTAGGGTTGAAGAAAACAGCAGCCAAAGCGAGTCCATATCTCTCCAAGCTGCCGGAAACCTTCGAACTGCCAATCGCGCATGCGGAAGGCCGTCTCGTGACCGAGGGGGAGGATGCGGCGAAATATGTGAAGTCCGGCCATGCAGCGCTGCTTTACACAAACAATGTGAACGGCTCGACTTCTGCCATCGCCGCGCTTCAGGATGACACGGGCCGCGTTTTCGGTCTCATGCCGCACCCGGAGCGTTTCATCTTCAAGAGTCAGCACTACGACCCGGATTGGAGCGGTGACGGTCAGCACGGGTGGGGACATTTGCTGTTCCAGTCCGCGCGTGAAGCGCTGAACTGAGGAAGCGGAAACGGACTGAGACGATTGAAGAACGGGCTTGGCTGCCACGCGCGGGCCTTTCTTCTAAATAATTATGGAATTAATAAATAAACTATGTTAATTATTAAATTCCATGAAGCCAATTGCCCATTCTGACACGCCACGGAGCCTGCCATTGACCCAGTTTGCCCTTGCTGGGATTCTGTTT
Source organism: uncultured Prosthecobacter sp. (assembly GCA_964421275.1). Taxonomy (GTDB): domain Bacteria; phylum Verrucomicrobiota; class Verrucomicrobiia; order Verrucomicrobiales; family Verrucomicrobiaceae; genus Prosthecobacter. The sequence goes on along the minus strand of CAYQWE010000002.1, from coordinate 224,057 downwards.
TTATCGGGTTTTTGTTCACTTATTTATCAGACGGTATGGCTTCGGGAGTTTCGGCTGGTCTTCGGCGGAGCGGCACCTGCGGCTGCGGCTGTGGTGGCGGTTTTTATGGGTGGGTTAGGGTTTGGCGGCAAGTGGTTCGGTTCGTGGGTAGAGCGGGTGGGGCGTCCATTTCGATTTTATGCGCGGTTGGAGGTGGGTATCGCAGTGGCGGCGGCGCTGTCACCCATGATGCTTGGGCTGGCCCGCAGTTTGTATTTGAAAACGGGTGGCACGGCAGGAATGGGCATCGGCCCGGCCACCTGCCTACAGTTGGTGATGACTGCCTTGGTGCTCGGGCTGCCATGTTTCCTTATGGGGGGCACTTTGCCCGCAGCCATGAAATTTGCTCAACGGGATGACGACCCGCGCCGCTCGGCCACCGCATTTTTTTATGGCATCAACATCGCTGGCGCGGTGACGGGTGCGCTGTTGAGCACCTTCTGGTTGCTGCCCACGTTCGGGAACAAGGCGGCGCTCACCATCGCCGTGCTGGTCAACCTCACCCTCGCTCTATTGGCCGGGTTGGTCTCGATGTACCATGAGAAGGAAGCGCGTTTACTGTCTGTGGAAAATGACGCCGCAGGCGCGCATGAAGTTTCCGCCAAGGCTCCTGCGGCCTTCGTGCTGGCGGCGGCATATATGAGTGGCTTCACCTTCTTCGTCGCCGAACTGGTGTGGTACCGCATCTCTACGCCTCTGCTCGGTGGCTCGGTGTATGGTTTCGGTCTGGTGTTGTGCGTGGTGCTGGCAGGCATGGGTGTCGGCGGGCTGCTGTATTCATTGATCTTGAAGCGGGCGGAGCCCAGCCTCAGCGGATTTACACTGGTGTCGGCTTTGCAGGCGCTCTCCGTACTAGTGCCCTTCGCGCTCGGGGATCGCGTGGCTCACCTAGCGCTGATTCTAAATGACAACCTGCGTGGCATTGGTCTAGCCCAGATGGCGACGGGATGGGCGGTGGTCATGGGGCTGCTGGCGTTCTTTCCCTCGCTACTCAGCGGTGTACAGTTTCCTCTGCTCGTCTCTCTGCTGGGGCGTGGCAATGCCGGCGTCGGTCGGCAGTTGGGCCGCGCTTATCTTTGGAACACTTTTGGCTCGATCACCGGCTCGCTGCTCGGTGGCTTCGTTCTGGTGCCACTGCTGGGTTTGAAGGGCTGTTGGGTGCTCGCGGCGGCTTTGATCGCCACCATGTCCGGCGCGTCGCTCATGTTGCAATTTCGTCATGCTGGGAGGGATGAGGGCACGTTCGCCTGGGGTGGGCGCTTTGCCATCGGGATGCTCGCGGCCTGCGCCTTCCTCGCTTTCAGCACCACGGGGCCGACGGCAGTCTGGATGCACACCCCGATCGGTTATGGACGCGTGCAGGATGACTACCACAGCGCACTCGGCCTAGAAACATGGCAGCGCAACGCACGGCGCTCCATCGTGCAAGCCTACGACGGGCGGGAGACCAGCGTCGCCGTCGTCGGCGGCATGCAGTATTCTTTTTTAACCAACGGTAAGAGCGACGGCTCCGCAGTAAGTGACGCGCCAACGCAGGTCATGTTGGGCATCGTCGGTGCCATCCTGCATCCGCACCCTCAGCATGCTTGCGTCGTCGGTCTGGGCACCGGCACCACCGCTGGCTGGCTGGCGGACGTGCCCGGCATGCAGCGTGTCGATGTGTTGGAGCTCGAAGAGGAAATTCGCAAGGTCGCGCGATTTTTTGATCCGGTGAGCCGCCACGCGATGGATCACCCGCGCGTGAACAACATCACCGGCGACGCACGCGAATACCTCCTCACCAAGGGCGGGAACTACGACCTCATCGTCTCCGAACCGTCGAATCCCTGCCGTGCGGGGGTGGCAAATCTTTACACCCGTGAGTTCTACGCCAACGCTAGTCAGCGTCTAAATAAAGGCGGCATTTTCTGCCAATGGCTGCAAGGCTACGAAGTCGAGCCCGCCATCATCAGCACTGTCATCGCCACGCTGCGTCAGGTGTTTCCGAAAGTTGAGGTCTGGTCCACTGAGAGCGTGGACATGCTCCTCGTCTGCTCCAATGAGGACGAGCCCTGGTCCATCGACTCACTGCGTCAGCGTGTGAAGATGGAGCCCATAGCCGAGGCGCTGCGCCGTTTCTGGAAAACCAGCACGGCTGAGGGCTTCCTTGCTGCTTGTCTGGCCAACAGCGACTACTGTTCCGCCATCGCCGCCGCGTCAAAGGTGATCAACACAGACGACATGAACCGCCTGGAGTTCAGCTTTGCCCGCAATGTGGCGAAGCAGACGAACTGCTCCTTCGATCTCCTCCGTGCCGCCACACGCGCGGGCTGCCATCTGCCGAAACTCGATGCCGCGCCCGATGGGGATCTCTACCGCGCTGAGCGTCTGCACCTGCCCGGACGCCTGTGGGGTTCCACCACTGCGGAGGTGCTCCCTGCGGACGATCTGCCTGCTGTGCAAGGACGTGTGAAACGGCTGGAAGCCTTCTGGCAGAAACGCTATGCAGACTTCCTATCGGCACCAGCGCCGACGGTGTCTGTGCTCGCGGACCGTATCCTTCTCGCTCACGCCAAGGCACGCACCGGCGCTGCCGATGCGCTGGAGGACATCAAGGCGGTGGAGCCCGTCTCCGCTGTGGACGCGCACTGCCTGCGCGCCATCGCCAGCCGCATGCAAAGCCGCCCGGATGAATTCCTCACCCATGTGGAGCGGGCGTTGGACTCATTAATGGACGCGCCTTGGTGCCAGATCACCTTGGTGAATGAAACGCTCAGGCTTCTTGGTGGGGCCGCCGGTACGCAGGCTGCTAGCGATCCGCGCTTCCTCGTCATCTTCGACAAGTTGACCAAGGACTACCCGGTGCAAGTCTCGCGCAATGTCCGGCTCAGCACTCGTTGCGAAATGGCCATGCATCTCAAACTGCCGCAGCAACTCGCCGCCGTGGAGAGCCTGGGCACGCCTTTCCCCTGGAACGGACGGGCGCTGGCACTGCGCGTGAGTGCCTTTCTGCAAGCTGGTGATCCCCGCATGGACGCTGCTCTCGATGACATGAACCGCTTCCTTGCCCAAGGCGGGAAAATCGGTGGTGAGGCACCGCCGTTCACCGTGCCCTTCAAGCAACCCGTCGGGAAAATGGCGACGGAGGATGATTTGATCGTCGGTGCTAAGGCGCGTCCATGATTGAGGTGGATCGTGGCAATTTCATGCGGTTGTAGCCGTATGAATAGGCCCCCCGAAGAATGGCTTTCCTCATCCATCATCCCGTCCTCCGCCTCGTCGCCTCGCCGCAGCATTTGTGGCGCACGTTGTCACTGGGCATCAAGACGATTTGGCTACATAAGCTGCGTTCCTTCCTCACCGCTTTGGGCGTGGTGTTCGGCGTGGCCTCGGTGGTGGCGATGTTGGCGATTGGGGAAGGGGCCAGCTATGAGGCGCAGGAGCAGATCCGCAGGCTCGGCAGCCAGAACATCATTCTGCAGAGTGTGAAGCCGCCGGACGGGCAGGGATCGAACGCGGAGTCCCGCAGCATGATCAGCGAGTACGGAATCACCCTTCGTGACATCCAGCAGATCCGCCAGACGGTGCCCGGCATCGACATCGTGGTGCCCAGCCGCTTCATCAGTGAGAACATCTGGAACCTAGATCGCAGTCTGGACGGCCAGGTCATGGGCGTGCTGCCGGTGTATCCGAAGATGCGCAACCGTCGGATGGTGCAGGGGCGTTTCTTCACCGATCTGGAAATGGGAGAGCGCCTGCCGGTGTGCGTGATCAACCAGACAGTCGCCGCCCGGCTCTTCCCCCTTTCCACGCCGGTGGGCAAGTTCGTTCGGGTGAAGGGCTTTTACTACAAGATCATCGGCATCATCCAGGACGAGGGGCAGATGGTCGGCACGGATGCCGGTAGTGCGGGCGGCAACGCGCAGGCGCAGATGATGATCCCGTTCTCCACGCTCATGGACCAGTATGGCGAGACCTTCTTCCGCTTTCGGACGGGCAGTTTCGAGGCGGAGAAGGTGGAGTTCCACGAGGCGGTGATCCGCGTCGAGGACGTGAGTCAGGTGGAGAGCCGGGCCGAGGCCGTCCGCCACCTCATGACCAGCAACCACAAGAAACAGGACTGGCGCATCATCGTGCCTGTGGAGCTGCTAAAGCAGGCGGAGCGCACGAAGCGCATCTTCAGCATCGTACTGGGCAGCATCGCCGCCATCTCGCTGCTCGTCGGCGGTATCGGCATCATGAACATCATGCTCGCCAGTGTGACGGAGCGCACGCGGGAGATCGGCATCCGCCGCGCCCTCGGCGCACGTCAGGCTGACATCGTGGTGCAGTTCCTCATCGAAACGGTGCTGCTCGCCGGTGTCGGTGGAGTTCTGGGTGTGGCCCTAGGCTTGGGTATCCCGATCGCCGTGCAAAAATTCGCCGGGGTCACCACCGTCATCAAAATGTGGTCACCTATCCTCGCATTCTCCATCTCTGTCATTACCGGTATCGCGTTCGGTATTTATCCTGCCCGTCGTGCGGCGAAGATGAATCCAGTGGAGGCGCTGCGGCACGAATAGCGTCAGTGACCGCAGCTCAAGTGTGGAGAGATCATACCGCCGTACCGCTGGCGGTGATGGCGGCCCCCAAGCCAGGGATGGCGGCGAGAACCTGTGCTGGCGACTCTCTCATGGCGGGGATATGCAGACCGCCGCTGTCGAGAGTGTTCAGTAGATGCTCCAGGGCGCGGCCAAAAGCGTCGATGGCAGCCGCCTCTTCCTCATGGTCATGATGCAGGCCGTTGAGTAGCGCTACATGTTTGTAGCGTAGCTTCCATTCATCTGCCTGTGGACGGTAACGTTCGACAATGCGAGCCAGGAGCTGACGGGAGGAGCGCGGCTCGGCCTCGCGTAACACCTGGGCGGCCAGGCAGCAGGCGACCTCCGCCGCAGCGGTGATCAAGCCGGGTTCGTTCACGCCCACCTGCTCGTGTGCGAGGTTGCGGTGCCGGTGCTCGAAGTGGAAGCCGAGATCCACCTGGCATTGCCGAGCGCAGGGAAGCTGGCGGAATGCCTCGCACAGCATGGCGATCTCTAGCCCCCAGCCGCCGGGAAGGCTGAATTGTGAGAGCGCGCCCATGTCTGCGGCAAATTCACCTGACAACGGGTAGCGGAAGCTTTCGAGGTGTTCGATCAGGGGCTTCGCCCCGAGCACGTCGCGGCAGGCCTGCACGAGCGGGAAAATGAGCAGGCGTGTCACGCGGCCATAGAGCCGGTCCGAGACACGGCTGTAATAACCTTTGGCGAAGCGATAGCCCATGTCTGGATGCAGCAGCGGGTAGCAGAGACGCCAGAGCATGTCGCGACTGTAGTTGAGGATGTCCGTGTCGTGACTGACGACGACACCTTGGAAACCCTTCGCATGCAGGTAGGCGATGCCCATCCAGATGTTCGAGCCCTTGCCTGCGTGCGCCCCGGCGTGGCCGGCGTCCTCCATGCGCTGATACACTGCGGAGAGCGCCGGGCCGTCATTCCATAGCAGCGACGCCTTCTTGCCCCGCAAGTGCTGGCGGCAGAAGCGTAGGGCGCGCTCATGCTCCGCCGCGTCCATGGCATTCATGCTCAGAACGACCTCGCTAATGTGCCCTGCCTGTGAGACCTCTTCCAAAATGCGTGGAAAGGCGGGGCGCTCACATTCCGCGTAGAGCGCGGGCAGCAGCAGCACGACCGGCTTGTCCGCCGCCCAGGCCAGCATCTCAGTCTCGCGTGCGGAGCTGTCCGCGTGGGCGAGGTGGTGCAGCGTGGGCAAACGTGCGTGCTGATAAAAGTCGGCCATGGTGAGTGGGAACTGCTCCCTTGCACATCACGCGGGGATTTGAAACGATTTTGTTCAAATCTGCGCAGCGGGGTCGCTGCGCGGCGGCGCGTCCTGCTCATCGCCGGTTAGCAGACGCGTCTCCTCATCAGGGTCGAGGTCCATTGGCTCCGGCTCGATCTCGATCTCCTGGCGCCATTTGCGCGAGACCCATGGCCGCACCAAGCCGTAGAGCAGGTAGCTCACGAAAATGACCGAAGGCATCCAGTGCCAGTTCATCACCGTGAAGACGATGGCGAAAATCGTCACCAGCACCCAGTGGAACGAGCGCTTGGTGCGCCAGTTCACTGCTTTGAAACTCGGGTATTCGAGGCTGCTGACCATCAGGTACGAGAGCAGCGCCATCAATCCGGCCAGTGCATACTTCCAGTTGCCGATTTCCTTCTCGTTGCTGTCCAGCCAGATGATCAGCAGAGTGAGTGAGGAGATCACACCTGCTGCGGCGGGAATCGGGCAGCCACGGAAACTCTTGCTGCTGCATTTCACATCCGCCGTGGCGAGGCAGTTGAAGCGCGCCAGCCGCATCGCTCCGCAGACGAGATAAACGCAGGAGATTAACCAGCCGAGACCCTTCGGGGTGTCGATCTCCTTCAGCACGATGTCATGCACCAGCAGCGCGGGAGCCACGCCAAAGCTCACGATGTCAGCCAGGGAGTCCAGCTCGCGTCCAAATGGGCTCTCTGTACCGCCCATGCGCGCCACGCGACCGTCCAGCGCGTCGAATAGGCAGGCCAGCAGGATGAACACGATCGCGTAATGGTAGTGCTGGTTTTCCGCGAGGTGACGCCCGTCGAAAATTTGCAGGATGGCGACGAATCCGCACAGGATGTTGCCCGCTGTCATCAATGTGGGCAGCACGGGGATGCGGGGCTCTTGGGCGCAGGACATGGGCGGAAAGGTGAATGACGAACGCGGCAATGTCGAGCCGAGAGAATGGAGGTGGGGAAATGTGATGCGGGTAGGTCGGGCGCACCCCGCAAGCGTGGTTGGGAACGTCGAAACACTTGTGCTCCGCCTTCCTTGCTCCATGCTGAACGCCCCATGCCCGACACGCTTCCCCCCCTGAACGGCGACATGACCATGAGCCAGGTGCTCCAGGCTTATCCTGGAGCACAGCGGGCGTTGTTCGCACGTTATCACATCGGCGGCTGCCGCAGTTGTGGTTTCCAGCCGGGGGAGACTCTGGCGCAGGTGTGCGCACGGAATGAAAACATCCCGGTGGCAGAAGCGCTCGCGCACATCCAGGAAAATCACCAGGGGGAGGCATCCTTGCAGCTCTCCCCGCATGACTTTGAGCAGCTCCGCCGTGCGCTGCCTGGGCTCACGTTGCTCGACGTGCGCACGCGTGAGGAGCATGACGCAGTGAAGCTCCCCGGCGCACGCCTGCTCACCCAGGAGCTAGTTCAGGAAATCTTCACACATGGCGACAAGGCGCAGCCCATCGTGCTCTACGATCACACCGGCCCGCGCTCGCTTGATGCAGCGGCCTATTTTATCGGTCACGGTTTTGCGGAGACGAAATGTCTTGCCGGAGGCATCGACGCCTACAGTCAGGAAATTGATCCGACATTGCCGCGCTATCGTATCGAAATAGAAGCCTGATTCACTTTCTCATGGACGAAGCCGCCCTCCAGCAAGCCCTCACCAACACGCAGAACCTCGGCGAGATGCCGGATGCCGACGCCGTCGGCACCGTCGGCAGCCCGGATTGCGGCGACATGGTGCGCCTGTGGATCAAATACAAAGACAGGGACGGGCGGAAGGTCATCGACAAGGCCAGCTTTCAAAGTTTTGGCTGCCAGACCGCCATCGCTGTCGCCAGCATCGCTACCGAGTTGATCCGTGGCAAGACGAAGGACGAGGCGCTCTCGATGTCCGCCGAGGAGTTCAGTAAACCGCTCGGCCCTCTGCCGCCGATGAAGATTCACTGCGGCCAGATGGTCGAGGGCGCACTGCGCGCCGCTCTGGAGGCGGAAGGGAAAGAGGGGGGGGGCCAAGCTCCCGCGTCCGCTGCTGATCAGTCAGGCACTCTCGCCGATGCCCTCAATCTCGCCGGTAAAACGCAGGGTAAAGTCAGGATCGTCCTCACCAATTAGTTTCCTCATTTCTCATTTCCCCCACCATGCACTCCTCCCTAGAACTCAAACGCGAAGTCGATGCCATCCAGATTCCAAGTGGTGACAGTATCAAGCTGCCGCTAGGCATGAAGGTCATCATCACCCAATCTCTCGGTGGCACCTACACCGTGGCCACGGACTTCGGCCTCGCCCGCATTCAGGCTGGAGATGCTGACGCGCTCGGCATTGATCCGGCGGCTGGAAAAAAGGAGCAAGAAGGCAGTTCATCCAACATCCCACCTGACGCCAGCGACATCGAGGGCGAAGTGTGGAATCAGCTCCGCAACGTCTATGACCCGGAGATTCCGGTGAACATCGTCGATCTCGGACTCGTGTATGATTGCCGTGTCGAAAAAGACGCGGAGGGCAAAAACAAAGCCGTGGTGAAGATGACACTCACCGCGCCGGGCTGTGGCATGGGCCCCACCATCGCAGCAGACGCGCAGGGCCGCATCATGACCATCGAGGAGATGGATGACGCCGCCGTCGAACTCGTCTGGGATCCGCCTTGGAACCAGGGCATGATCAGCGTCGAGGGCAAGATGAAGCTCGGGATGATCTGAGCATCCGTCGGACGCCTACTTCTCCAGCCTGCGCAGCGCCGCGACCACGTTGTCCACGGTGAGGATTTCAGGCAGCAAAAGGGGCTCCTTCACGCCGGGGATGTGCAGCACATTCACCGGCACCGCGCCGCGACCGAGAGCCTCGAAGGATTTCTTGATGACTTCGTCCTCGTTCGTGTAGTCGGCCTTGAGTGCGACCACGCCATGCTTTTGAAACAATTCCTGAATCCTCGGATCAGGATAGACGCGCTTATTCACCTGACAGGTGAGACACCACTTCGCGGTGTAATCGACATAGACAGGTTTTCCAGCGGCGAGCAGCTCAGTCACTTTCGCCTCTGACCACGGCTCCCATCGCAGGCCGTGCTCGAAGACTGCCGTCCCCTCCGCACGTTTCTCCAGCTTCTGCGGCCAGCCAAGGAACAGCCCGCCAATGACAGCAGCGAGTGACAGGAGCACCGCGACCATGCGTGTGCGTGCCGCTTTGTGAGGCAGTGACCAGCGGCCGTAAATCCAGCAACCGAGCGCCACGAGCACGAGGCCGAGCATCAGCCACAGTAGCGGTAAGCCCTCCACCATGGCGGTCAAAACCCACAGCATGTAAAACACCGTGCCGAAGAGCAGGAAGGACATGCCTTGCTTGAAGCTCTCCATCCACGCACCCGGCCGCGGCAGCACCTTGACCAACTGCGGGAACGCGGAGAATAGCAGAAACGGACTCGCCAGCCCGAGGCCGATCAATGTGAACAGCAGCATGGCCTGCAGGGCAGGGAGCTTCACCGCGAAGCCCAGTGCCGTGCCGAGGAACGGCGCCGAGCACGGGGTGGAGACCATCGTGGCGAGGAGGCCAGAAAAAAAGGAGCCGCCCAGCCCGTGCTTCGCCTGCAAATCCGCCCCCACGCCGACCGCAGAGGCACCGATCTCAAACACGCCCGCCATGTTCAAGCCGAAGATGAGGAAGAACGCAGCCAGTCCGTAATTGAAACCTGCGGACTGAAGCTGAAAGCCCCACCCTTTCCCCAGCGCCACTACCAGCCCGCCCAGCGCCCAAAACGAAAGCAGAATGCCCAGCGTATAAACCAACCCGTGCAACACCACCTGCCTCCGGTCCTCTCCCGCCTGCTGGACGATGCTGACGATCTTGATGCCCAGCACGGGAAACACGCAGGGCATGATATTCAGGATTAAACCGCCGATGAAGGCAGAGAGCATGATGAATTTGAACGTTGGCGGCGTCTCTGTGGCGGACGTATTCGTGATGACGCGCTCGTCACTTTTGACCTCCTTCACGGCTGGGGCTCCTCCAAACACGGCGCTATTCGCCGCGTCCAGTACCGCAGACGCGCCGACAGTGATGCTGATTTTCGCACCCTGCTTGAAAGGCATGCAGGTTTTGTCATCGCAGACTAGGCCATCAACGGTTGCTTGAATCTCCACGGTGGAGCCCACCACAGCTGTCGCAGGAGGAATGAGCGTCGCGGGCAGGAACACTGTCCCTTCGTAGCCTTCACTCGGCGTGCCATCCGTTCCTTTGAAAGGATGCACCGCCGGCCATGGGAGATCGGTTGCATGCCAGCCTTCGGGCAGCGTCCATTTCAGTTTCGTAGGCTTGCCGATGATCTCTGGCGGCAGCTTTTGCCCATAGGTGTGCGCTCCCTCAGCATGCACGAGCTTCACGGCTGCGCGGAAAGGTTTGCCCGGCGCGGCGGTGCTCACCTCTGACACGAGCGTGGCGCTCACCTTTTTTGGCGCATCATCGAGACCCGGCAGACTGACGGATTGCCCGTGCAAGACCACGGTGGCAAGGAGGGCGAGGGAGGCGTGGAAGAGACGGGTGCGCATATGGAAAAAGCGTGGTTGAGGGGTGGGAGAACGCGCCACGAGAGTTATTCCCGTCATGGCGTGTGGATGCGCGGCACTCCGCCGCGTCGCTTCGTCGTACACTTCACAGGGTCTTGTGCGTGCCGTCGCAGAAAGGCGGATTCTTCGTGTGTTTGCAGTTGCAGAGCCAGACCTTCTTCGCCTCCGGTAGCGTGAATTTCTTCGGGCCGAAGCCCGTGCCTTTGTGACTGCCATCACATTTGGGCTGGTGCCCGCTAAGGCCGCAGGCACACCACCAGTGGTCTCCGGCTGGCAGTTCGACGGCGACGGGTTGCTTCTCGTAGATTTTGGGCAGTGGTTCCATGAATGGAATCTGGCAGGAATCAGCAGAAGCGTCAAGAATGGCGCTGTGCGGCGCACTTCCAGAGCACGAGCCTCGGCATCAGCCACCGCACGTCGAAGACAGCGTCGGCTTGATCGGCTAGCCACTAGGCTTGCAGCACGCACGCTGCCACGCCAAAGGCGGACGCAGGTGGAATGAGAGCGCAGTCTTGGATGAGTCCAACGACATCCACTACCCCCCTGCGTCAAGTAGTCGGAGGGCGCGTCCCAAAAGCTGCTGCCCCAGGTGCCGGAGTCCCAGTTCATGACAGGCGCAGCGAATAGAGGGCATGGAGCATGGTGGTAGAGGTAAGGCACCGTGTGAAAGGTAGGGCGCTGTGTCCTCACAGCGCCGGAGGCAGCGGCTTGAGGACAAGCCGCCCTACCTTGTATGGCCGGTATGAGGCGGAAGCCGCCACACAAAAGCACGGGAAGCAGTGGCGGGAGCAAGATATGCAGAGTCTTGCACATTGCCCGGAGGGGCTGGGGATGGGAAAGCACCCATGCCATGCACCACCCCACAATTTATTCCCCTCCAGGCACTCCTCTCCTCAATCGCACCGTCGGCGAGCTCGTCGCGGAGCGTCCGAGTCGCTCCCGTATTTTTCAGGCCTTTGGCATCGACTTCTGCTGTCAGGGCGGGCGCACGCTGAACGAGGCTTGTGCGCGCAAGCAGGTCTCCGCTGAGAGCGTCGTCGATCAGCTCGAGGCCGAGCTGGCGGACAAGGCTCCGGCCCAAAACGCCGCCGAGCTGCCGCCGGCGGAGCTGGCGGATTACATCGTAGAGACGCATCACGGTTTCTTGAAGCGGGAGCTGCCGCGCCTGCATGCGATGTCCCAGCGTGTCGCGCAAGTGCATGGCGGCCACACGCCGTCACTGGTGCGGGTGTTCGAGGTCTTCTGCGGCCTAGCGGAGGAGATGTCTAGCCACATGATGAAGGAGGAAGAGGTGCTCTTCCCCGCAATCAAGGCGCTGAGCCGCGGTGAAGGCGCGGGGATGCCGCTGGAGGGCCCGCTGGCCTGCATGAGGCATGAGCACGCGGAGGCCGGTGCCGCGCTGGAGGAGCTGCGCAGCCTGAGCGCTGGCTTCCAGCCGCCGCCGGAGGCATGCAATACTTACCGCGCCTTGTTTGCCGGGCTGCACGATCTTGAGGAAGATCTGCATCGGCACATCCACCTGGAGAATGCGGTGCTCTTCCCGCTGGCGGAGGCGCTGATGGCCGAGGCAAGCGCCTGAGCCTGCCGTTCTCCCCCTCCCATCACCGCTGCGACCTCGTCTGCGATCTTTGACTACTCTCGATCGGATGGCGGTGATGCAATCATCCCCGCTCTCTGATCCCGCACTCACAAGACCCGCCGATGAAAGCTGAATTGATGGAAAAGACCGTGCGCACTGCCGCTACTCCCAGCAGGAGCAGAGGCAGCAGCGCCCCCGCCACGCCAACTCCCAGCGGGAAAGCCGCCGGAGGGGATGCCAGATGCGCTGGACTCACCTTCCGACATGCTTTTGCCACGCCGGGCGTCTCTCCCTTCGATGAGATCGAGTGGGAGTCACGCACGGCGGCCATCACGGATGACGCTGGCCAGATCATCTTCAAACAGGAGAATATCGAGGCTCCGAAAAGCTGGAGTGAGCTGGCGACGAAGATCGCGGTCTCGAAGTATTTCTATGGCGACATCCAGCTCGGCACCGATCCGCGCACCGGCGGGCGTGAAACCTCCGTGCGCCAGTTAATCCACCGCGTCACCCGCACGATCACCGATTGGGGGCTGCGTGACGGCTACTTTGCTGATAAGGCCAGCGCGGAGGTCTTTTACGGTGATCTCACCTGGCTGTGCCTGCATCAGCATGGGGCGTTCAATTCGCCCGTCTGGTTCAATGTGGGGCTGCATCACCACTACGGCGTCGGTCGTGGCAAAGGAGAGGGAAATTATTTCTACGAACGCGGGATCGGAGCCGCCCGGCGTGCGCCGACGCAATACGAATACCCGCAGGCCAGCGCCTGCTTCATCCAGGGTGTGCGGGACACGATGGAGGACATCATGCGCCTAGCCGCCTCCGAGGCGCTGCTCTTCAAATACGGCTCCGGCACCGGCAGTGATCTCTCCACCCTGCGCTCCACCCGGGAGCGGCTCTCCGGCGGCGGCAGGCCCTCCGGCCCGCTCTCTTTCCTGAAGGTGTATGATCAAGTAGCCAGCGTGGTGAAATCCGGCGGCAAGACCCGCCGTGCTGCCAAGATGAACACGCTCAAGGACTGGCATCCCGACATCGAGGAGTTCATCGAGGCGAAATCGAAGGAGGAGCGCAAGGCATGGGCGCTCATCGAGCAGGGCTATGACGGCAGCTACAACGGCGAGGCCTATGGATCGATCATGTTCCAGAACGAAAACCTCACGGTGCGTGTGAGTGATGAGTTCATGAACGCCGCCATCAACGACGAGGCATGGTGGACACGCCGCGTCACGGATGGTGAACCCTGTGAGCAAAAGGACGCGCGGGCGCTGCTGCGCAAGATCGCCGAAGGCACGCACCTCTGCGGGGATCCGGGGATGCAGTTCGACACGACCATCCACCAATGGCACACCTGCAAAGGATCAGGCCGCCAGAACTCCACCAATCCCTGCTCGGAATATCTCTTTCTCGATGATACGGCCTGCAACCTAGCTTCCCTCAATCTCCTGCGTTTCAAAAACGCGGATGGGTCCTTCGACATCGCACGCTTCAAGGCGGCGGTGCGCCTGTTCATCACTGCACAGGACATCCTCGTCGATAACGCCTCCTATCCCACGCCGCAGATCGCGGAGAATTCACACATCTTCCGCACGCTCGGCCTCGGCTACGCGAATCTCGGCGCGCTGATCATGAGCTACGGGCTGGCCTATGACTCAATGGAGGGCCGCGCCCTCGCCGGTGCCATCACCGCCATCATGACCGGGCACAGTTACGAGCACAGCGCGGCCTTGGCGCGTATTCACGGCCCGTTTGCCGGTTATCACGACAGCCGCTTCAGCGGTGTCGATCATCCGCCACTCCCCGGCAATGACGAGGCGATGCTTGAGGTCATCGACCTGCATCGCTCCCATGTGGAGCGTATTCCTGACATGCCGCGTTTTGCCGCGCTCAAGCAGGAAGCCCGCCAGGTGTGGGAGACCGCACTGCAAGACGGCCGCCAGCATGGCTACCGCAATGCCCAGGTCACCGTGCTCGCCCCCACCGGCACCATCGGCTTCCTCATGGACTGTGACACCACCGGCATCGAGCCCGACATCGCACTGGTGAAATACAAGCTGCTCGCCGGCGGCGGCATGCTCAAAATCGTCAACCAGACCATCGCCCCCTCGCTGGGGAATCTCGGCTACGACGCGGAGGAAATCCGCCGCATTATCGAGCACATCGACCGTCACGATACCATCGAGGATGTGACCGATGAGGAGACAGGCCGCCCCGTGGTCAGCGGGCTCAAGCCGGAGCACCTCGCGGTCTTTGACTGCGCCTTCAAGCCGCACCGTGGTCGCCGCTCCCTCTCCAGCCGCAGCCACATCCGCATGATGGCCGCCGCGCAGCCCTTCCTATCCGGAGCCATTTCCAAAACCGTCAACCTGCCCGAGTCCGCCACGGTCGAGGACATCATGGAAACCTACGTCGAAGGCTGGAAGCTTGGCCTCAAGGCTATCGCCATCTACCGGGAAAACTCCAAACGCTCCGCCCCGCTTTCGACCAAAAAATCCACGACATCCACCCCCAGCGCCACTGCGGAGGTCGTGAGCACCACTCTCGCCGCCCGCATCGTGGAGCTGGAAAACGAAGTGGCCACGCTCAGCGCCAAGATGCTCGCGCCCGCGCGCCGGAACATGCCGGACACCCGTGAGTCCATCACGCACAAGTTTGAGATCGCCGGCCATGAGGGCTACATCACCGTCGGCCTTTACGCTGACCGCCAGCCAGGAGAGCTCTTCATCCAGATGTCGAAGGAAGGCAGCACCATCGGCGGGCTGATGGACACGGTGGCCACGCTCACCTCCGTCTCCCTGCAATACGGCGTGCCGCTGGAGCGGCTGGTCAGCAAATTTGCCTACCAGCGCTTCGAGCCGAGTGGCTTCACCAAAAACCCGGACATCCGCTCCGCCACGAGCATCACCGACTACGTTTTCCGCTGGCTCGGCTGTCAGTTCATCCCCGGCTACCGCGAGGCCACCTCACCCAGCCATGCGCAGGCGGAGCTGCCGATGCCCGAGGTCGTGCAGATGGAGCAAAAGATCGTCAACCGTCCCGTACCCGAGCTCTCGCTGGAGGTCAATTTGCTCACCACAACCCCATCGTCCGCAGACCGCGTCAAGATCGCCCTCGGCACCGTTTACATGGATGTTCTATGCTCCCACTGTGGATCGGAGAAAGTCATACGCGCTGGTGCCTGCGGTGTCTGCACCCTCTGCGGCACGAGCCAGGGGTGCAGTTGAGTTCCCCGTGTGCGTTGGAATTCTGTCAGTGGCGCACATGCGCTCGTCGTGTTGAGGTTCGAGCCTCTGCTGGCTTGAGCGGTATGATGGAAGACTCACCGCAGGGCCGCAGTCATGCGCTGTTTCGCGAGGCGTATTTTTATCTCGCTGGCCTCACTCCATTCAAATTCCCTGAATTTGGAGAAGGTGCCCATGAAGCAGTCCAGTTTCCGAAAACTCATGCCGCTCTGCATCTTGGCGCGTGCGGTGAGGTGAATTTCACAGGCTCCCGTCGCACGGATGATCTTAGAGATGTTGTCCTCCGTCACGCCGCCGCCAGGCATGATCGAAACACGTCCATTCGCCTGCTTCACCAAAGCTGCAAGCACATCGGCACCAGCGATTGCATCCTGCCGCCCGCCGGAGCTGAGCACGCGGCGGATGCCGAGAGCGGCGATGTCCTCCAGTGCCTCTGTGAGATCACGCGTCATGTCAAAAGCACGATGAAAGGTCACGTCCATGCCTGCTGCCGCCTCCAGTAGGCGGGAGCATCGTTCGCGATCCACAGTGCCGTCGGGGCGGAGGCAGCCGATGACCACGCCGTCGGCACCGAGATTCGCGGCGGTGCGGATTTCCTCCAGCATCACCTCCATCTCGTCCTCCGAGAACAAAAAATCATAGCCGCGTGGCCGGATGATGACCATGAGCTTGCCGGAGAACGCGGAGCGTACCACGCGGATCATGCCGGCACTCGGTGTGGTACCGCCTTCCGGCAAATTCGCGCAAAGCTCCACGCGGTCTGCGCCACCAGCATGGGCGGTACGAGCGGAGGCGACACTGTCGATGCAGATTTCAATCATATGGATGGCTTGATCAAGAATCGCACCAGCTCCACTTGAATCTTGGGGCATGTCAACACTCCGCGTCCGGTTATGGAGAGGTGATGATCGCATCCCGCGTGATCATTCGTGTCCCCTTGCGCCAGCTCAATCGTGCGTCGTCGAAGGCATGGAAGACGCGGACGCGCTGCGAGGCGGCGAGCGGTTTGGCATCGAATGCTTATAAAGGGACAGACAAAATGCGCTGTAAATGAGGGGTAGGGTGCAACTGGCTGACAATTTATGCTGAGGTATTGCTTTTTGCTTTTGTCAAGCAGTTGCACCCTGACCCCGTTTACCCTGCTGCGATTGTTCGCGGCGTCGTAAGCATACGCGGTGGTCGTCACGCCTGCGGTCGTGTCATTGACCGTTTCGTGGATGAGCCGGTTGTTCGCGTCGTAAGCCATGGTGGTGATGCGCGTGCCGGGGCGCGTCGGCTCGCCGGGCCATGTCTCGCTCTGAGTCGTCACGTTGCCAAGCAAATCATGCTCCCAACTGAACCGCGCCATCACATCGGCCTCGCCCATCGACTGCGTGCGGAACAACGTGCGCTCCTTCAATCGTCCCAGCGCATCATAGCTATTGCTCGTCACCTGGCCGTTGCCCGCCATGAGAATGACCGCCCTGCCGCCGAGGTCGTAACCGTAGCGTGTGGCACGCTCGCCCTCGACGATGCTTTCCGGGCGGTTGAGCGCGTCGAAGCTGGTCTGCACGCTGCGGCCCGTGCCGTAGTCGGCGCGGACGCGGTTGCCCGTGAGGTCGTAGCTGTAAGTGTGGGTGATGCCGCGTGAGGTTTCACTGAGCACGCGGCCCAGCGCATCGTAAGTGTAGCTCACGTTGGCGGCGGCGTTGGCGGGTTCAGTGACGCTGAGCAGGCGACCTGACGCGTCGTAGGCGTGCGTACAACGATAAAGGCAACGATAAAGGGATAGGCAAATGGTTCACGCGACCCAAGCGCCTGAGTATTTTGTCAAGTTTTTGCACACTTCTCTGAAGAAAGTGCGTCAAGCGGAAAGTGGCTGAAACCTTGATTCCATAAGGCTTACAGCGTGGCGCGCATTGTGATTCGCGGAGACGGACGACGCTGTTTCCAAGCACGCCTTTTCCGTGCCGTTCGTGCTGCTCGCACGCGGCGTGAGCGGTCATGCTCCAGACCAGGTTTGGCGATGCTGTGATCACACTTCTCTGCGGGGCGGGCATTTTACAGCCCCCTTCCATTGCGACGAAATCAGATTCCCAGCCCTCCATCCTGACCCGAGGTGCGCTGCATGAGCCTTAAGCTCAGCAACCAACCAGTGTGCAATTGGAGCGGCTGGGGAGCCGAACGCAGTGAGACAGACAGCGAGGCACGAGCTGCCCGCAGGGCGCAGCGCAGCGGAGTCAAATTCTGTTTCGGCTTCGCTTGGGCGGCTTTCGTCTTGGGCGTTTGTGATGGCGGTATCTTCTGGTAGTCACGCCTTTGCGTCAAGAGCTGCCAGGTGATGCGGGCCATGCGCCGTGCCACGCACAGGATCGCCGTGTTGGCCTTCTTGCCCAGTGCACGCTTCTTTTTGTAGAGGTCGCCGAAGTAGGAGTCGCAGCCCATCGCCACCCACGCGGCCTCCCCGAAGGCCCAGCGCAGCCATTTGTTGCAGTGCTTCATCAGTTTGCCGTTGTAGGTCTTGCCACCGCTGCTGCTCGTGCTCGGGCACAGGCCGATGTAGCCGCAGAGCTTCTGGGCGCTGTTGAATCGCTCGATGTCGTCGATCTCGCTGACGACGACGGACGCGAGAATAGGCCCCATGCCTGGGATGCTCAAGACATGCTGCTGCTCTGCCGTGGTGCTCATCATGGCCTCCAACGCCTTCTCGTCCTCCTTGATGCGTGTCTGCACGTTTTTGAGCATCTCGAGCTGCTGTTTGAGCAGCAGCCCAGCGGGAGCGGCCAGCTCCAGCTTCTCCAGGAAGCTCATGCCCTTCTTGCCGAAGAGATCGCTGCACACGGGCAGCTTCAAATCATGCTGCGCTCCGAGCAAACGGTGGATGCGGTTGCGCAGCATGGTGCGCTGCCGCACGAAGAAGCATCGCTGCCTCAAGACTTCTTTGCGTTGACGTGTCTGCTTGCAGGGAATGTGGACGCTGCTGATGAGGCCCGCACGCAACAGCAGGGCGAGGATGCGTGCGTCGATCTTGTCCGTCTTTACCTGAGCTTCGGCGATGATGCGCGTCTTGAACGGGTTGGCGAGCGTGAGATGCGCTGCTGGCATGGATTGCTCCAACACCTCGTAGAGCCATTGCCAGTTCATGGATGCCTCGAACACCACGCGAGGGTTCGGCCATCGCTTTACAAGCGTGGCGAAGTCGTGCGGTGAGTGATGCTCAATGCGGCCTTTGCCGAGATCAGAGCCAGCAGCATCGATGGCGTGCCAGACGCTGTAACGTTTGTGGTAGTCGATGCCGATGAAGGTGGCGGCTTCGGTGATGATGGATGGTGGTGTGTGGGATGGAGTGCTCATGGCACCGCCACCATACCAAACTCACTTTTCCCCAGGGGATGACGCTGAAACCCTTGATTTTCAGGTCTTCATGTCGCCTGACCCCGTTTCCCCCTTTCCCCTGACCCCCTTTCCCTGCTCAACCCACTGCTGTAAGTGACGCCTTCATTCCAACCCGTGGCCGCGTTGTAACGATACGTCGCGGTGATGCCGTCCGCGCTGACGCTGGTCATGTAAATGAGGGGTAGGGTGCAACTGGCTGACAATTTATGCTGAGGTATTGCATTTTGCTTTTGTCAAGCAGTTGCACCCTGACCCCCGTTTCCTTCCGTTTCCTTCTTGTCCAGACTTCCCGGAGCCACCACCGCCCAGTGATCCTCCAGCGCGTCGGTGATGCGGTCGCCGTCCGCGTCGTAGGTGTCGAGGTAAAGAATGAAGCTCCAGCCGTTTTGATACGCCTGCACATTCGTGTAGCCGTCTCCATCCAGATCCCCCAGCGCGTCACTCGCATCCTGCGCATGATCGCGAGCCTAGCGGCCATCTTCATCTGTCAATAATTGACTCATGGTCCTTTCATGTTCTGTCAAGCAGTTGCACACTGACCCCGTTTCCGCTCAACGCCTCATCGAAGCGAGCACACATCGCAGGCCGCAACGCTCAGCCGCATAATGCCAAGCTCAGCCTCTCGGCGGGGTTGGGAGAGGCGTTGCAGGGTGAAGGTTGAGGCGCTTTGCTTCGGCGCGGTCAACCCGCGTTCTTGGCGAGAAAAAGAACAGCCAACGGGGTGAGTGCGAAAGCGAAACAGCACCAGCCTGCGACAGTTAGAACACGCGAGCGTGACAAGTCTCCCGTCACTCTCATGCAAAGCGAGGCGACGTAACAAATCATTGCCGCAGTCATTGGATTAAATCCAAGCAGCGACTCCAAGATGTGCTTGGGCGGCGGAGCGCTCGCGGCGAACAACAGCAATTGTCCGATGATAAACGCTTCGATTGCGTATCCAATGATCACCCTCAATGGACTGGCTCTTTCGACAGGTTGCGTGGTTTCAGCGTCCGGCTTGTTCAGTAGATCGGCCATGGGAACGGTTCATCGAAGTTCGGTGTCTTTATAAAGGGACAGACAAAATGTCTTTCAAATGTCTTTCCCAGCCCGTCTTCTTGCAGACCTCTGCCAGAGTGGCGAGCAGCATTTCTCGATCCTCGTCATCCTGCACGATGTCCTCCCGCCGATCCCCGCGTGCCGTGACATGATAAAGGGCATCTGGATATTGAATGCGGAGCTGCCTGTGATTGACAGAGAGCCTAGCGGCCAGCTTCATCTGTCAAGAATCGACTCCTGCCCCTTTCATGCTGGCCCTTTCATGCAGTGAACAAGGGAAGCGCTGAATAAAACCACAGAGGCACGATAGACGCAGAGAAGAACTGTTGAAAATCAGCCCCTGCGCTCATCGTGCCTCTGCGGCGGATGAATTGTTTCGTGCCTCCCAAGGCGGCGAGGAGCAAGGCGGGGCGTTTCATAAGGCGACAACAACCAACGGGATGGGAGCAGGCGACCACCGGGCTTTTTCGGCTCGCCTGGAAGAGGGGGGGCGCCGAGGAGGGTTCATTTCCAATCGGCGAGTGGGATGAGCTTCGCAGGCGCGGCGGAGTCCACCTCCGGCGAGAGCAGCACGGCGATGCGGGGCGAGGACGCGGCGGGGAGATGCACGGCGAGCTTCACCGGCTTTTTCACCGGGCCGCGTTTCTCCTGCTGGCGCGCGGGATGCGGCGAGGTCGGCAGCGGCTTCGCAGGCAGCACCTCGAAGATCGCTCCCGCCGGAGCAAGCAGGCGCGCGGTGAGGCGGCGTCCGTTTTGCATGAGGGTGGCGGTGGTGCCATCGCACGTCACCGCCGCGCCGGTGTGCATGAACCACCAGATTTCCGTCGGCAGCGTGGTTTCGATCTCGTCCTGCACGAGCACGTCGTGACCGGAGAGACGGAAGCCGCGCCGCACGGCGGAGGCGCGGCCCGCGTAGGCCTCCGAGAGGTCCACGACGCCGAACGAGTCCTCCGGCTTCGCTCCGAACGCGGTGACGCGGGCGTGGGCTTTCGGGGGCTGGTCCGGCTTGGCGTCCGGCGCGATGACGAGCGTGTTCTGCCCCTCCGCGCGCAGCCGGTAGTAGTCCCAGCGCTGCCTGCCGAAGTAACCGGGCAGATTGTAGTTGTCCGCGCCGAGATCGAAGGCCCAGCGCTCGCCCGCTGCATCGAGCACGAAGGAACCGAGGTCGAGATGGCTGTGGTTCACCGCGTTGCTCCCGCCTTTGAAGGCGACAAAGGTGGCCTGCGGATCATTCCAGGCGCTGCGCAGCGTCACCACCTCCGACCCGCGGAAATGTTTCGCCAGCGGCGCGGCCTGAGGTGCGGGCGGATGCTCCAGCCAGCGCGCACCGAAGAGCAGATCAACTGCGCTGGGCTTCTCTCCGACGCGGGAGATGCGGAAGGCCGCGAAATCCGGCCGCTCGAACCGCGTCGCCAGCCAGAGCATGTGCGGCCCGCCGCAGCCGCCGCTCCCGGCATCGGCGTAGTTAAAGGCGAGGCCGCTGGGACCGGTGGTGTGAATGGGGAAATCTCCCGCCTTGGAAAAGCCTTCGATCTTCGACAGTCCGAAGTCCGTGCCGAGCGCGGAGTCGAGCGCCGCGATCATCGCCACATTGTAGGCTACCGCGTAGTCCCAGTAGCCGGGTCCTTCGCCCCAGGCACCATCCGGAGCGAATTCACGCATCGGCCGCTTCACGCTGGTGATGGCGGCGGGCAGGATTTCCGCTGCCAGCTCGTGTTCCTCGTCCGCCACGGCCAGCGCACCGAGCGTCATGCCGCCGTTGCAAACCTGGTTCCAGTTGTGGTCCGCCACCACCCACCATTTTTGCTGGCGATAGAGCGGCAGCGATTGCTTGAGCCCCATCTCGACGATCGCCTTCCGCAGCACGGCCCGCTGCTCCGTCGTCCAGGTGTCGAAAAGCCAGTCGTAGCCGATCGCGAACGCGGCGGTCATCTCCGCCGTGTCGAGAAAGTGGCTGGGGTTCCAGTCCTTGAACCGTGCAGCCGCGTCCAGCTCCTGCCAGAGCCGCTCCGCATGACGCGGATCACCCTGAAGCCGGAAGATCAGCCCGAGCGTCACCGTGCGCTCGACCACGCGGCGGCTGGTGGCCAGCAGCCGCTTCCCATCGGGGATTTCATACTTCGAAGGCTCCGCCTTCACGATCTCATCCGCCTGCCGCCGGACCTCCTCGAGCCACTTCGCCGCCGCGCCGGATTCCGTCAGCTTCGACAGCCGCGAGAAATTCTCCTCTGTGGCGAGCAACCGTGGATGCCGCGGCACCAGATGCGAGAGTACTTCCTGTGTCCCTGGCGGTGCGGTTTCCGCTGCAAGGGAATCAATGCCCGCCGCGAACAGGGCGAGAAATAGAACCGGAATCCGGGAGATGGTGGTAAAGCATTTCATGCACCCATTAAACTGTGTACGTTGCTGCCCCACCTTCTTGTTTGCTGCTGTTTTGATGGTGAATCTTGTGAATCCCGCAGTCCTCTGTGAGCTTGAGATGGTCATGTTTCACTGACCAATGATACGCTGCTGACGAGATAGCGGTCGTTTCTTCTAACCTCCGTTCGTGCAGGTTCGGCGGGAGGTTCAATCATTCTCTTCAGGCATCTCGATGAGCTGTTCCAGTCGGCGCGATCAAATCTGCCATCGGACGGTGCGAGCTTGCGCAGGAGAGAGGCGGTCGTGACGCGTGAGAGAGAGCTTTCCGCCTTGACGCAGGCCGGTCGCGAGCTGGCCTTCTGACCACATGCAGGAGGCGGTGTTGACATTTGGGTGCGTAACTTGGGTGGGCAAAGTAGTCGCGCGGTCTCATCGCTCCATGTCGTCGTGACTAGCGGTAAAGTGGTGCAGGAGGCTCGTGACATGGCTGAAAAATAGATTTCTACGAGTGCGTATCGTGCATGCCTCTCATCGTGTGAGGCGCTCACATCCACTCTGCCACCATGCACACATCACCTGCTGTTATTTCTGGTCGTCGTAGTTTCCTCAACCAGTCGGTTCTAGCAGGAGCCGCCATGCTCGCGCCGCAGGGATTGTTTTCTCAGGCGGGCACGAAAAAGTTGCGTGTGGGGATCGTGGGCGGGCGCTTTGGGCTGGGATTTCAGTTTCATGAACATCCTGACTGCATCGTGGAGGCAGTGAGTGATCTACGTCCGGAGCGTCGCGCGGCTTTGCAGAAGACCTACAAATGCACCAAGGCTTATGATTCGCTCGAAGATCTGGTGAAGGATCCGAAGGTGGAGGCCGTGGCGCTGTTCACTCCTATGCCGGACCATGTGCGACATGTGCTGTTGTGCCTAGCTGCTGGGAAGCATGTGCTATGTGCAGTCCCTGCCGCGATGACGCTAGACGAGTGTCAGCAACTCATCGACGCGGTGAAAAGAACGGGCCTTAGCTACATGATGGCGGAGACAAGCCACTGGCAGCAGCTCACCATCTCGGCGCGGAAGTTTTATCGTGAAGGTGCTTTCGGGAACCTCTACTACGTCGAGTCGGAGTACCATCATCCTGGGCTGGAGGAGCTGTTTTTTGAAAATGGCAGACGCACTTGGCGCCACGGCATGCCGCCGATGCAGTATCCCACACACTGCACCTCACATTTGATCAGCGTCACGGGCGAGCGGCTTACGGAGGTGACCTGCCACGGCTGGGGAGACGACCACCCGATCGTGAAGGACAATGAGTACAAGAATCCGTTCTGGAACGAAACGGCGCTCTTCAAGACCAGTCGTGGCAACTCCATGCGCGTGGCCGTGTGGTGGCGTGGCGCGCAGACCGGTGGCGAGCGTGCCCGGTTCTTTGGAGACAAGATGAGCTTTTACTACGCCGGCCCCAACGGAGCCGAGGCATGCACCGTCCGCACTCAGGCGAAGACGGAGAAGGACGCGGGCGGCTTTGTCCGGACCGCGCAGGTCCATGAGAAATACAAGGAGGTGCAGTGGTGGAAGACCGACATGCTGCCGGAGCCGCTGCGTCACAACAGCGGACACGAGGGATCTCACTGCTTCATCACGCACGAGTTCATCGACGCCGTGCTCAAGCAGCGCAAGCCGGCCGTCGATATTTACGAGGCGGTGGCCTACACTGCCCCCGGCATCGTGGCCCACCAGTCCGCGCTGAAAGGTGGGGAGTCGCTGAAGATCCACGAGTTCAACGCATGACGGGCTGTTCAAGCCGTAAGCTCAATGGGGTCCGCCCGCAGTAGCAGTACCACCGCTATAAAGCTGTGTGGTTGAGGCTCACGGTTTCACAGGGAAAGCTCTCTCGCGCAGTGCCGCTAGTTTCTTTAACTCCTCCGTGCTCAACGCACGATCATAGACGGCTACGCCGCCGATCCATCCGGTGAAGCCGACGCTGCGGCCGCTGTGGATCACGCGACCGATGGTGAAGGGGCCGCCGCTGTGCGCATCCTTCGGCGTGTAGAGGCCGTGCGGATACCACCATGGATTCAGGCGCAGGGCTGTGAGGTCGCGCGAGATTTCCTTCCCACCGCGCAAGGTGACCTCTACTTTCGTGTAGCTGTATTCGCGCAGTTCCACGCGCTCTTCGCCGGACTCACGCAGCACTTTCACGGCCAGCGGTTTGCCTTCGGGTGGATTGTAGTATTGATCCTTCGGGAAGCTTTTGTCCTCGCCGTCTTGAAGGCCGGGCAGACTGGCAAAGTGGCCTTGCATGTAGGCTTTGTAGGCGTAGGAGATGAGATTGTCTTTTTTTGGGTTTTCGAGCCAGCGATCGCCTGAGACGCCGTTGAGCCAGCTCGTGAGTTCGTTCTGCTCATTGTCAAATGTCATCGCGAAACACTGCCATGATGCGTCGAGCACGGCGGCGGATGAATCTGCGGGAACAACTGGGGAGATGCCGAGGGAGTTGCTCTTGTGCAGTGCGTACTTGTTGGTGAAGGAGCTGGCACCATTTTCCGAGACGTGCCCGCAGGCGCTGCCAGGTTTGTTTAGGCCGGCGAAGAGCGCGTATTGCCGCTGTCCGCGTTCGACTTTAGCAATGGCGGCGGGAGAGGCATCGTGCAGGTCCGTGCCCTCGTGCCAGATACCGGCCAGCGCGTGATTTCCACTCTCACGGATGGCCCAGACGACGATGGAGACTGATTTGCCGGAGCCTTTGATGTCAAGCGGCGTGTCATGCAGTCGTGAGCGTGGCACGAAGAGAAAGGGGCGAAAGTCTTTGTCGGTCTCCTTCACGATGCGGATGGCCTGCCCGAACGGCCCACGGCCCAGTAGTGGAAAGTCCGCATACTTCGCCTCACGGCCTTGACCCCAGAAATCTCGCACATAGTTGCCGGCATCGAGCGGGTAGTTCGTCGCGGCACCAGCGGGCACATGCGCGGTGAAACGGTGTGCCCCGGTCGACTCGCGCTGCACAAAGTCCCAGAACGCCACCAGCCCAGGCGTGTTCGTGACCATAGCTACGCTGTCCGCTGCGGACTCAACGGCGAAAGCTGACGTGGTGACGAGCAGAAAAAATGGCAGTAGCTTCATGGGGGCGTCCATAGGCATAAGCGGGGCGTGCTGCAGATCATCCAACCGCTTTGAAGTGGAGCCAGCAGTCGGAATCGAACCGACGACCAGCGGTTTACAAAACCGCTGCTCTACCGCTGAGCTATGCTGGCATCGACACGGGGGCGCGACAGTAGTCGTTCGCCTTCATTCGGCAAATGGATTTGCGATGGGGGCTTGAACATTGGCGGATGACTCCGAACATGGCTTCTGTCAATTTTTTCCTCGACACCATGCTACGCTTCACCCTCTTCGGTTTCCCGGTGCTCATTCACTGGATGTTCTGGTTGAACTCCGCCCTCATGGGCGGTGCGCTCGGAGCGAGCTCTCCGGCGCAACTGCGCCATCTGCTGGCATGGATGACGGCGGTGTTTCTTTCCATCCTTATTCACGAGTTGGGACATGCGTTGACGATGCGGAATTTCGGTGACAGGCGTGTCGGCATCGTCCTCTATGCTTTTGGTGGTCTGGCCCAAGGCAGTGCTATGCGCACGCGACGGGAGGATTTTCTGGTGAGTGCTGCGGGGCCTGGATTGCAAATCCTAGCGGGGCTAGCGGTGGGGTGGGCGTCCACGCTATGGCGGGTGCCTTCCATCTGGCTGGCGGAGATGCTGGACGGTTTCACCGCAGTGAGTCTCTTCTGGGCGCTGCTGAACCTGGTGCCGATCGTCCCGCTGGACGGCGGGCGGATCTCCATGGCGCTCATGGGCAGCCAGCGCCAGGCATTGAGCCTCAGCCTAGTCAGTTGCGTGGCGCTCGTGTTGCTTTCGTTCAACAACAGCCTCTGGCTCTCATTGCAGAACGGCATCCTGACTCTACTGGATATTCACGCGCAGACCCGGATTGGCGGCGGGTTGTTTTCCATTCTCTTGTTCGGCATGCTGGCATGGAACAATTGGAAGCAACTCCGCAACGAGCCGCAAATCCCATGGATGAATGCGCGTTGAAGAGGGTGATCGTTTCTTGATTCGTATGCGCATTGTCTCGTCTGTCATTCTTCTCTGGTTGCTCGCCTTGAGCAGCGGTGCGCAGACGCGCAAAACCGAGACGGTCTCCCCGCAGGTGAAGGCCGCTGTGGACAAGGCTGTCGCGTGGCTTGTCCGCCAGCAGAAGTCCTCCGGACTCATCGTTGACGAGAAGGCTGACGTCAGGCCGCAGCGTGGTGATCTCCCATCGCACAGCGCGGCTATGACTTCGCTCGCGCTCATGGGGCTGGCATCAGTGGGCCATCTGCCGGGCGATCCCACACCAGAAGGCCAGGCATGCGGGCGTGCGCTGCGCTATGTCGTGGAAGGCATTGAGCCGGATGAGAACGGCTATCTGGGCCGTAGCGACCGCTCGCGCATGTATGGTCACGGCATCATCTCTCTCATGTTGTGTGAAATGATCGGCCATGCACCGGACGAGGCCACGGACAAGCGCATGCACCAGATGATCGAAGGTGCCATCCAGCTCATTCTGCGATCCCAGCAGGTGCCGAAGAGCGAGGCCAACCGTGGAGGTTGGCGTTATGAGCCTAGCTCCAGTGACAGCGACATCTCCGTCAGCGTCTGGCAGGCCATGGCGCTGCGTGCGGCGAAGAACGCTGGTTTTGACGTGCCCAAGGAGGCTATCGACAACGCCGTGGCTTACATCAAGCGCAGCTACCGCGTGGAGCGTGACTCCAACGGCAACCCGAAAAGCGACTCCGCCGCTTTCAGCTACGAACCCTACGGCGGCAGGCAGACCTTCTCTACCACTGCTGCCGGGCTGCTCTCTCTCCAGGTCTGCGGGCAGTACGATTCCCCGGAAGTGGTCGGCTCTGCCAACTGGCTGCTCAAATCCCCCCCTGAGATCAACGAGCCGTGGTTCTTCTACGGCTGCTACTATTACGCCCAGGGCATGTATCAACGCGGTGGCGACCACGCCGCGACCGCGCGGCAAAAAACCGAGCAGACCCTCATCTCATCCCAATCAAACGACGGCAGTTGGTATCCGCGCAATGGCAATGAGAAAAGCGCCGGTGCTGTCTATGCCACTTCCCTCGCGCTATTGAGCCTGTCGGTGCATCATCACTACCTGCCGATCTACCAGAAGTAACCGGGGGAGCTCGGTGAGTCGATGTAGCGACCTGTCTTTATTCCGCGTCCTTCTGCCCCATGTCTCTTCCAGGTTTCCACTTTCGTTTCCGCAATCACATGATTCTTTGCTTCTCCTTCGTTCTCCTTGCGTTCAGTGCCGCTGTTTTTGCAGCAGGCGATTCTCCGCAGCCGCCGGTTTCTCCGTGGGGAGACTTTGTCGAAAAGGATTTCCCGTTTTTCAGCAGCGTACTCGATGCCCGCGATGTCGGTGAAGGCCTTCCCAAGGACAACCTCACGCCGCGTGGGATCATCCTGAATCTCGGCCATAACCTCTGGGCCTGCTTTGACACCGATTTGCTTCGCATCGCCTGCATCTGGGAAGGCGAGGCAGGCAAACCTCCCGTCACGTCTGAGGCGCTCGCGCCGGGCTCCTATCACCTCGCCGGACAGAAGACCAAGGACGGTCAGGAGTTTCTGCCGAAGCCGGTGGGCAAGGTGTGGCTAGCGAATGGCATCTATCCGGGTTGGCAAGTCGGTGACAAACCGAGCTTCACGGATCCGCGTGAGCCTGCGCCAAGCAAGGAGGAGGTGGGGAGAGGGCCAGTGGGGCTGTTTCATTCTGTTTCGTTCTCCAGCCCCACAGGCATCGACTTGAAGTATTCTGTCGGAGGCGTGAAAATTTCCGAATGGTTGGCTCGCGGTGGCTCTGACGGCAGGCATGTGACTCGCTGGTTCTCGGTTTCTCCTCATGATAAGACTCTCAATGTTGTTGTGGGAAGAAGTAGCGACGCTCTGAAAACGCTATGCTCTAGCTCTATTGGTTTGCGTGTCGTGGATCGTGATGGTTGGCAGTTTGTATCTTTGCCCGCCGCAACATCCAAAACTGAATTCGGCATAAGCGTAGGTAGGCATCTCGATGACGGGGAGAGCGTATCTCATCTGCGTTCTGGTGGGCGGGCCACGCTCTGGCTGCAAACCGTCACCACCAAAGCCACGCTCTCGCAAAAGCCTGACGCCTACGTTATCGATCACATTCCGTTGCCGACGTCGAATCCGTGGAAGCGCAACGTGCGGTTCGCAGATCTAGCGTTCCTTAATGATCAAGGTGATGCGGCGGGTGTGACTTTCGATGGAGATGTGTGGCTGATCTCCGGGTTGAAGAATGATCTGGAGAAGGTGACGTGGAAACGTTTTGCCAGTGGTCTGCATGAGCCGATGTCGATTGTCGTCCGTGAGTCCCATCGCAGCGAGGAAGTCCAGACACCAGACCGCCAGAGCATTGGTGAACTACTTCCTGAAATCCTTGTCTTTGATCGCAATGGCATCTGGAGCTTGGCGGATACGAACGGTGACCAGGAATGCGATCGTTATGAGATGTTCTGTAACCTCTTCGCGCAGACAGCGGAGACGCGGGAATTTCCGAACTCGATGAAATTGGGTACGAAAGGCGAGCTTTACATCTCAAAGGGCGGCCAGGAGGGCTCCACGTTGGGCAAGCACAACGGCACCGTCATCAAAGTAGCACCCGATGGTAAATCCATCGAAGTGATCGGTTACGGGCTACGGCAACCATTCATCGGTGTGCATCCGCAGACCGGTCTCGTCACCGCGAGCGACCAGCAGGGCAACTATGTGCCGTCCACACCGTTGCATATCATCTCGGGCCATCATTTCTATGGCCACCTACCGACAGTCGCGCCGAAGGAGCAATATCCCGAGACGATCACCGAGCCGCTGACGTGGATTCCGCATCCGGTGAATCCGAGTGGCGTCACGCAGACTTGGCTCATTGGTGCGAAGATGGGTCCGGTGGATGGAGAACTCATCCACATCGGCTACAACCGGCCTGAGATCTTCCGCGTGCTTATGAACACGCGCTTCGCACGCCCTCAGGCGGCCGTGACGAGTTTCTCGCGAGATTTTGACTTTCCCACGCTGAACGCGGTGGTGAATCCGGCGGACGGCCAGCTCTATGTCATCGGATTTCAAGTCTGGGGCACCGTGGTGAAGAAGATCAGTGGCCTCGCCCGTGTGCGTCACACTGGTAGGTCGCGCGTGCTGCTCAAGGAAGTCACACCGACGGACAAAGGCCTCCTCTTGCACTTCAATGCGAGGCTGGATGCAACGCTCGCAACAAATCCCGACAGCTACAACGCTGAACGTTGGAACTATCGTCGCACGCCAGATTATGGCAGCCCGCATTTGAAGCCGGACGGCAGCACCGGCCAGGAATGGATGACTGCGAGCAGCGCCTACCTCAGCAAGGATGGGCGGAGTGTACTCGTCGGCTTCCCAGACATGAAGGCAGGTGTGCATCAGATGCGGATCGGCTGGGGACTCAAGAGCGCCGACGGATTGAAGGCCGAAAACACCGCCTACTTCTCGCCATGGGAGCTGCTCACGTTTAACGCGGAGAAGGAAGGATTTGGTGACATTCAGGTCGATCTCACACCCCGCAAGTCAGCGCCCGCAGTGGCGGTGAAGGCCACTGCCGAGGAAGGTAATCGGCTTTATCAGATGTTCGGCTGTATGGCGTGCCATAGCACCGATGGCACGCTCGTCGGCAAGGTGGGGCCAAGCTGGAAAGGCTTGTTCGGCAGCGAGCGTGAGATCGCCAAAGGGGTGAAGGGCAAGTTCAAGGCTGACGAAGCTTACCTGCGTGAATCTATACTCAACCCGAGCGCCAAAGTGGTGAAGGGCTTCGAGAAATTCGACGCAGGCATGCCGATCTACGCTGGTATCCTGAACGAATCGCAGATCGAGAGCTTGATTATGTTCATCAAGAGTCTTGGTGACGCTCCATGAGCTTTTCCAAATCCCTCCCACGTCTGCGGAGGCCAGTGCTATAATCTGACGCCTACTTCATAGCTCGCACATGCTTGAACGCTGCCTCCTGCATAAACTTGGAGGCTGCAGGTGTGTTTGTATGGCCAGCGAGCACGTCGGTGTGGATGCTTTTGGGAATCGTGAGTGCGTTGTAGGCAGCATAAACACTGGTCGGAGGACAGGTTGTGTCGATGAATCCAACTGTCACTGCGGCTCCAGCGCATTTCGCACGCGTGGCAAAATTTACACAGTCAAAATAACGCGCGGCTTGCAACGCGGCGGCGTTAGGTTTGCCCTCCGTGTCGTAAGGAACGAGCTTCGGCCAGCCGGCGACGCGGTCAGCTTGGCTAGCGGTGTGATCGCACCCCGCCGGAACGCCGGCGCAGAAGAAGGTGACACGTTCATCGAGTCCTGCGGCAGCGAACGCCTGAAAGCCGCCTTGGCTGCTGCCATATACGATGAGCGTCCTGCCATCCCACTCAGGCTGTGCGGTGAGGAAGTCGATGGCGCGGATCAGCCGCAGGAACATGCCTTTGAAATACATCTGTTCGCGGTACTTGTTTCCGAACGTGCGGTAATCCTTCAGCTCACCTGCGGCGAGCGCGTCGTAAAACGACTTCTCTTTTCCATTTGGAAGGCCATGCGCGTTGATGTCGAGGGAGAGCATGCCGCCTTCATTCGCCGCCCAGGAAACGCTGCCGAGGTTTGAGCTGCGCACACCGGCACCATGCACATGCAGAATGGCGGGCAGTGATTTTGGCTTGGCATTTTTCAGACGTCCGAAATAGCCGGACACGGGTCTGCCGATGCATGCTACCTGCACATCGAAGGCATCCACCGTCTTGGTCGGCGAGGTGACCGGTGTGAGAGTGGTTTTCGCTGGTACCTTGGCCAACTCCGCTTTTTGAGTAGTCCAGAATGCGTCGAAGTCTTCCGGCACAGGCATGCTGGGCTTGAGCAACTGCGGATCGTAGCCCGCTGCGGCGATGGCCGCCGCTTTGCCGTTGCTGACGCGAAGCTGCAGAAACCCCGGCTCGCCGAGTTTACCAATGATCGTGGCCTTACCTCCCTTCACATGGATTGTCTGTGACGGCTGCCGCTGAACTCCGTCCTTGGAGAAGGCGCATGTGACCTTGCCATCGGCGAGCGGCCTGTCGTTCTCCGTCGCTTCGATGACAAAGGTGGCTGTCTCACCAGTTTTGTAGAGGGCGTCGGCATGATCGGTGCTGACCTTCAGTTTCAGAACAGGTGTAGGTATTTGCGCATTCAGCCCCAGGGCGGCCAGAAGCAGGCAGGAGGAAAAGATTTTTGGGATCATGGTGCTGATGTTGTGGCAAGAAGTGTGGCTGAATCAATCATCAACCGCAGCGGACATCCGCGCTTGAACGCATTGCCTCGTGCTCCATGCTTGCGCTTCTCATGGCTGGAAAACGTGGATGCCTGAAAAAACTGCTGCTGCCCTCTCTCATTAGTGGGTTGTTGGTGTGGCTTGCAGCAGAACATTATTTCAATCTAAACAGCAATCTCGTGGCATTGTCGGTGCGGGACTCCGCGCAGCCCCTGCAAGTCCTCACAAAACGTGGGGAATGGAAGCTTCCAACGAACATGACGCCGGGGGATTTCGCCGCTGCGATGATCGAGCGCCATTCCGAAGTCGGCATGCACTGGAGTACGCTGCGGGTGCGACGCGGAGGCGGAATACTGGCAGGAGTGGCGCAGCGTGTATTTGGTGCCGAGGTGCATGTAGTGACATTGTCGCCGGAGCGTTTCGATTTTTTGACGACGTTTCTACCCAATTTTGTAGTCACCACGGCAGGGGAGAGGATGGAAGCGGAGAATCTGTGGTTTTCGATCACCGCGAACTTCCGCGATCCCAAAGGGCGGCCGATGGGCTGGGTCTATCATCAAAAGAGACAGGTTAATCCGCAGTTCGGCGGCTGGAGCGGATGCTTTTTCGTGAAGGACGGACGCCCCTGGTTCGGTCCCAAGTCGCTGTTGAATGAAGTACCGGGGATGATCGAGGAAGGCTGCCAAGTTTATCCTTCCGTGATGAAGGACCACACGACCTTTTCTTACGTGGATTTGAAACCTGACGCTTATTTCGATGGATCGAAGATCAGCTACCGCGCACTCGGTGGCATGCGCAAGGACGGCATGATTGTCTTCGTGCTCTCCGGTGATGGCGGCGTGATGAATGTGAGGGAGGTTACCGAGATAGCTCGCAAGCTGGAGGTTCAGCATGCCACCTTGCTGGATGGCGGACGCGCACTTCAGTATTCCATTCGTACCGACGACGGGCCGTGGCATTTCCATGCCTTCAACACCGAACTGCCTTTCCGGCAGAAGTGGCTGGAGCGCCAGCGTTCGCCCGTTTACATCGGCGTGCGCCGCAAAGCGCCAGTGATCGTGGGTGGGAGGGCGGCGGACCCTGGTTGACTTCAGACGCCGAAACGGCGACGCAGTAGCAACAGCATGCCAGTCGCCGCGATCAATAACGCGCCGCCAGGTTCTGGAATCGGTGCGCAATCGCCGATCAGTGCGACGTTGTCGAGATAGAGTGGACCGGCTCCGCTGCCCCATGCATAGAGTTCAATGTGGAACTGCTTCCCTGTTGTGTCGATGCCTGTGGGCAGCGGGGTGACGTCGATGGGGAAGTCGAGTTCGCGGGAATTCCAGTTTCCGGTTCCATTCAGTGAGATTGGCCCAGTCGAGCAGTATTGAATGCCTCCGGTGGTCCCTTGCCAGAAGATCGTTGCCTGGATGGCGTCCACGGAGTTGGAGTCAGGGCGCATCCAGTCAAACGAAACCCCGGAGATATTTGCGATCGCATCATTTTTCACAAAGACGTCGTATGACAACGTCCCTGGCACTGAGGAGAAATCCGTACGGGCAAAAGAATAGTCATACGAGGTGTCCCAGCCACTGAAGGTGCGGAATGCGCTACCATCAGGCCCGCCGCAGGGCTGGTAGCCCTGGCAAAGCCGGTTCAAAGTAATGTCGGATGCACAAACACAAGGAGCTAGGTAGGAGGGAGGATTGTTTTCCCAATTACAGGTGAGATTGTTGAAGTTGTAGAGGGCAAGGACATTGGACAGGTCACCGGGGTGGGCCTGAAGGGCCGCAGGGATGAGCAGTGTGGCGACAGCGATCAGCTTTTGAATGGAGGTCTTCATTGGAGTTGCGGCGTGGTAGCAAGATTCAGAAGTGCGATAATTCTTGTTTATGAACCTAATCCGCCAAGTTTTCCTCCCAGAAAAGAAACCATCAATATAAAAAATGTAAATTTTATCTCATCTGTATCGCTTATTTGATAATTTAACGCACAAAGAAATCAAGGATGGCCTGGCCATGGCACCGCTATACCTACTGAAGCCTGTTGATCTGGTTGGGCACAAAAAGGGGCTGCTTAAGCAGCCCCTCCTTTGACGCACTAAGTCTTATCGGGTCACTTCTTTCCGCCTGCTGCCTCCTGGCGGAGCTGTTCTAGGCGTGAGAGTGGCTTTGGAGCAGCGGGAGCAGCGGGAGCAGCGGGTTTGGGGGCTTCCTTGGCCTTATTGTCTGCTACTACTGGAGTTGTCGGCGGAGGTGGCGGAGCTTTGCGCGGCGCGTCGATGCGCAGAATGGAGCCGAGGGCGATGCGATGAATCGTCGTGGTGTTGGTGCCTTTGACCGGCACATCCACGCGCACAAATAGGTTTCCCTGTTTGCCGATGGGGGATTTTTCGTCCGTCTTCACCTTGAAAGCTACTTCCTTGGTCTTGCTGGTGATTTTGGCTGACTCGATCGGTATGGTATCTGGGACGCCGAGCACCTGAGCCACGGCTTCGCCTTCGAAAGGCTGCAGATGCTCAAGCTTCGCAATCATGACTGCTTCCTTGCCCCGCTCCACTGCCACGAGTGGAATGGCCGGTGCGGAAAGGTAGGCTGGAGCCGTGGTGACCTGCTGAAAGGGGGACGCATTGTAGATGCGTCCGTCACCTGCATCAGCTTCACCCATGACGGTGAGGTTCCATGTGCCCGCCGGGGCACCCGCATTCGCGTCGAGTTGGAAGGTGCATTCGTTCTGACCTTCGGCGATTGTTCGTTCGCCCAGGGAGCTGACGCCGTTGGGCTTCCAGATCATGAATACGCGGATCGGCTTGGTGAAGCCCTCCTTGCGTTTCGCTACAACCTTGAGTTCAAGGAAACCATTGTTCACGAGCGGCACCGCCGGTTTCACGATTTCGAGTGAGTAGGGGGCTTCTTCGACTACCGCGACAGGAAGGCGGTCCTCAATCTCGGTGTAATAAACGACGTTGCCATTGCGCACGACATCGAACTCTTGACGGAGTTTCCCAGTGATCTTGGAGCTTGGATCTGAGGGTAGCAGACGCACCGGCGAGACCTGATGTCCCAGCGGGGCGGCGAATGCGGCCTCAAACAGCAGAGGCATGTTACTAAGATCCTTGGGAGCAAGCTCGGTGAGCAACTTGACTCCTTGAGGCAGGTTTTGCGCGTCGAATTTGAAATCACCGCTGACATTATTGCGCGTAATGTTTACCAGCGTGGCGTAGCGACCGCCTTTCGGCACGGCGATGAACTGACGGTAATGAGTGTCGTTCACCGTGAATTGTGGCGAGGCAAAATAGAGCTCCGGCTCCGTGGCGGTCATTTCGATGCGATAGACATAATTGACCCCCCCGCGCTCTAGGTGGTCGGCGATGCGGACGAAGTAATTGCCATCGGCGGGGATGTTGACTTTGAACTTGCTGTCCAAGCGGCGCCGACCGCCTCCGTCGTCATTGCCGCCGATACGACCGCCCTTCTCGTTGTAAATGTCCAGCACGCTGTCGAGCGGTGATCCGAGGCTCTGAGCATAGGCTTGAACCTGAAGCGCCATGCCTTTCTTGAGCGGCACCTTGAAATAATCCATGTCACCGGGCTTCTCAATGATGCCATTGAGTGCGATCGGGGAGCCAGCCGCTGCAGTCGCCTTTGCCTGCTCATCGTTTGGCTCAGCTTCGAGCACGTTGTCGTAGCTCACGAGCTGGAAAGGATTACCGGAGGGCGCGGGCTCTTGTGATTTGGAGAAGATCATGTACCCCGGCTTTTCCTCGGCGGGGAGTTTTGTCTCTTCCTCGAAGGAGCCATCACGCTCGATGAAGCGCAGCTTCAGGGTCGTTCCGATCTTTCCGCCCGCAGGGTAAACAACATCCGGACGGCGAAAGCTTCCCACATGCAGGCGGTAGAACGAATTGCCCCCACCACGATAGGATGATTCACGGATCATGACGGTGTATTCGCCGTCCGCCTCGGCCACATAGGAGCAGTAGCCGTCTTGGCGGTGCAGGATCGTATCGTCGGAGATCACCTTCTCGAAGCGATCCTTGTCGATGATGGCTAGGAAAGGGTCGAAGACGGTGTAGCCTAGGCGCAGGCCGTCCACTTCTACGGAGAGCCGCTGACCCTTCTTCAAGCTGACGCGGTAGTAGTCCACGTCCTCATTCTGTACGACTCCTTCGACCGTCTGGTTGAGCTGGATGGCTTGCGGCGTATCAAAGTCGCTGTTCGGCTCCTTCTCTTCGACATTCGGGAAGATTCCGACAAAGAACTGTCGTGCGTGCGAGATGCCAGTTTTTGTACGGACGCGCATGAGGTGGTTTCCAGGTGGCACATCAGGGGCGATGGCGATGGTCAACTCCACCTTGCCGTTCTCTATCTTTTCTACGCTCTTCTGTGTGAAGCCTGGCGAGAAGAAGATCATACTCTCAAAATCTTTGAGCTGGGAGCCGGTGACGGTCAGTTTAACCTCTGTGCCGCGCTGGCCACCGTTTGGCTTCGTGGCTGTGAAGGTCGGGTACGCCGCAAACAAGCCAGATGGGACCAGGATTGCTGCGGAGAGGATTAAGTGACGGATGGAGGTCATGGCAGTGGTTAAGGGATTGATTGGCATACGCCCGGGATGGGGAGGAAATTACGGAGAGGTCGAAGTTCTGCTCGACCATCTTGGGGGACGCTCACCCATCATCTGCTGAGAAGGAAGGTGTGGGCCTGCTTACTATTTCATCGGCAGCCAGCGCGCTCCATCCACCACGATGTAGCCGTCAGCTCCGGCGTTGCTGAGGGTGATGGCGGTGTCGTGGCCGCATTCATACTCGCCGAGGTCGATCCAATGCACGCCTTCGGACTCCTTCGGAGTGCGGAGGTCAATGGTGAGTTTTTTCACGCCACCGATGTGCTGCACCTCGACTTGTGCGTTGCTGGCGCGGTTGTTGTTCGGCGTGGCGGCGAGCTGGAGGCGGAACTGGCCGGGCTTTTTGAGCTTCGGCTCAAAGCGCAGGCTGCTCTGGCCGTCCTTCGCATTGCCGTCGTGGCTGTAGCCGTCGCCGATGAAGCTTTTTGCCGCGCCGCTTTGTTGCCAGTGGCCGGTGACTTTCGCCTGCGTGTCGTCCAAGACGATGCCCTTGAGCTTTTTGGCCTCCACGCCGCGTGAGGACTTCGGGCCGGTGTATTCGAGAATCTGGCCGTCTTTGAGGAGCTGCTCGCGCAGCTTCACATAGGGCACTTTTTGGACGGGGAGGTTGTCGTCGATGGCGAAAACGGCCGCGGTGGCCGCTGATTGCCCGAGGATCATGAACACCGGCTCCATGCGGATCGAGCCATAGGCGATGTGCGTGGCCGACATGGCCACCGGCACGAGCAGATTACTTCCCTGGCCCTTTTTCGGCACGAGCGAGCCGTAGGCGATCTCATACGGGCCGTTGGTGCTCACGCCGATGTCGCCCTCGTTCTGCACATGGCCTTCCGGCGTGATGTAGCGCTGCGTGTTGTGGCTGTCGATGGTGTAGCTGCCCATGCCGACGGATTCGGGCGTGGGCTTCTTTTTGCGCAGCTCGTTTTCGGTCATCACATAGTCGCCGATCAGGCGGCGCGCCTCGCGGATGTAGAGCTGGTGGCTCCAGTTGCCGTTGTCGGTGAATTCATCCTTCGGCAGGCCCCACTCGCGCAGCTCGTTCTGCACCTTCTTCGGCACGCGCGGGTCATTGGCGACGAACCACAGCAGTCCCTGCTGGTAGGTGCGGTGCTCGGCGATGATCTGTCGGCGCCGCTCGTAGCTGGCCTCGGGGTAGTCGTAATTGAAGCCGATGTTGTCGAAGCTGAACGGGCCGTGGTTGTTCGTGTCGGTCTTGTGATTCGGAATCGGGTCGAACTTTTCAAAAAACTCGCCCCAGCCGGTGTTCAGCACGCGGAGGAGGATTTCATACTGGGAGGCGTCGTAGCCGTCGGGTTTGGGGAACGGGATGCGATTCTCCGGCACGTTTGTGTAGCAGGAGCGGAAGCAGTAGGCCTGCACCTTCTTGTCACCTTCACCGAATTTGCCCGGGGCTTCCGGGTTCACGCGCGGCAGCACGCCGCTCTTCGGATCGCCCGGCACCTTGTAGGGGCTGATCTTCTCCTTCACCGCGCCGAAATGATGGCGGTGATGCAGCACGCCGACCTGCACGCCGTTGTGCTCCTCGCCATAAACGCTGTTCGCCTCGCGGCCGACGTGGTAATCGCAGCCCGCTGCGGCCATGAGATCGCCTTCATAGGTCGAGTCGATGAACATTTTGCCCGCGTAGGTCTTCCCGCTGAGCGTGGTGATGCTCACGATGCGGTCGCCGTCTTTTTTCACACCCTTCGCACGATCCAGCCACTCGTCACGCACGACCTCGATGCCGAACTCCTTCACATAATCCTCAAACACCCTCTCCGCCGCGCTGGGCTCGAAGATCCACATTGTGCGGTTCTCGCCGTCCATCGCTGGCGTGCCCTGGCCTTTGTTGCCGTATTCGGACTTCTTCTGCTGCTTCCAGGAGGCCTCTTTGTCGTAGTGCAGGTAGATGCGATGGTAAAAATCGCGTGCGAGGCCGCCGATGACCGCCTTGTTGCCCGTGTCGGTGAAGCCGAGGCCGCCGCTGCTCAAACCGCCCAGATGCTTGTCCGGCGAGACGATGATGACGGACTTGCCCATCTTCTTCACCTGCACGGCGGAAATGACGGCGGCGCAGGTGCCGCCATAGACGACGACATCATGCTCCGCGGCATGAGCGAGCTGCGTGACGAGGATGGACGCGAAGAGAGCGCTGAGTTTCATGACTGGATGGAGTTTTCTTTTCCCAATGACAGCATGAAGAACGGTGGGAGTCGCGTTTTTCGCGCCGTTCAACGGGTAGGCTCCGTGCCTGGCAAGGGTTTGCCGATGCTGTAAACCTTGAAGCCGATGTCGCGGAGCTTCGAGTGATCGAGCAGATTGCGTCCGTCAAAGATCCAGGCCGGCTTGACCATGCTTTGATAAACGGCCTTGAAGTCGAGTTTTTTGAATTCTTCCCACTCGGTGAGCACCAGCAGCGCGTGCGCTCCCTTCGCTGCTTGCGCGGCGCTATCTGCGAATTCCACCTGCGGATTGTCAGCCGCGATATCGAGATCGCTGCGTATCTGCTCGGCGGTGACCTTCGGGTCGTAGATGGAGAGCGAGGCGCGCTCATCGATCAGGTCACGACACACATAGATCGCGGCGGACTCGCGGGTGTCGTTGGTGTCCTTCTTGAAGGCGAAGCCGAGCACCGCGATACGCTTGCCGGTGACCGTGTTGAACAAGGTGCGCAACACGCGTGCGGCGAAGCGGTGCTTCTGCCAGTCGTTCATCGTGATGACCTGTTCCCAATACGCAGCGACTTCCGGTAGTCCGAAGTGCCCGCAGAGGTAGATGAGATTGAGAACGTCCTTTTGGAAGCAAGAGCCGCCGAACCCTACGGATGCTTTGAGGAACTTCGGGCCGATGCGTGAGTCGGTGCCGATGGCACGTGCAACCTCATCGACATCGGCCCCGGTGTTTTCGCAGAGGGCGGAGATGCTGTTGATGGAGGAGATGCGCTGGGCGAGAAAGGCGTTGGCGACGAGCTTGGAGAGCTCGGAGGACCAGAGATTGGTGGTCAGGATACGCTCGCGGGAGACCCAGTTGGCATAGACGCTGACGAGGGTTTCGACAGCGGCGAGGCCTTCAGGTGTCTGCTCGCCACCGATGAGGATGCGGTCGGGCTGGCTGAGATCGGCGACAGCGGTGCCCTCGGCGAGGAATTCTGGGTTGGAGAGAACCTGGTGCCTGAAGCCTTTCTCGCTGGAGGTGAGGATGGTTTGGATCGCCTCGGCGGTACGCACGGGGATGGTGCTTTTTTCGACGATGATCTTCGGCGATTCAGCGACCTCGGCGATAGTGCGCGCGACGGACTCGACGAAGCGGAGATCCGCTGCCTTGTGGGCACCGACACCGAAGGTCTTGGTTGGCGTGTTTACGCTCACGAAGATGATGTCGGCAGCATGGATGCATTCCTTGACTTCCGTTGAAAAGAACAAATTACGCCCGCGCGCCCCACATACGAGCTCGTCAAGGCCTGGCTCATAAACGGGGAGCTGGTCGGAGTTCCAAGCTGCGATGCGACTGGTGTTGAGGTCCACAACGTCCACGCGGATATGCGGGCATTTGGCGGCGATCATCGCCATAGTGGGGCCGCCGACATATCCGGCACCGATGCAGCAGATTTTCATGAGTGATTTAGAAGAGGGGGAAGTTGAAATAGGCACCAGTGCATTTCTGAAAATGGCTGGTGGGCCAGTACTTTGGGCGATGCCGAAAAATAAGCAACAATGCTCCGCAGCATGTCACTCGGGGCTCGGGCGGCGCATACTTTCTCTCAGGAGTTACCCTAGCGCCTTGGTTATGCGTTTTTCAAATGCCTCGGCCCTGGCCGTCTCGCCGATGATGTCGAGCATGGCGATGAAATCCCGCCCTACGGCCTCATAGCTAGCGGCCTCGGCGGGCAACTGAGCCTCTAGGATGTCTAGGCTGCGTGTGAAGTGTGTCTGAGCGGCCTCGTTGTCCTTTAGTTCATGGCAGGCCGTTCCCAGATTGCAGAGGGACTGCGCGACATCGCGGTGATTGTCTCCCAGCACGGTGCGGCGGATGCTTAGGCCGTCCTCGAACATCTCCTTGGCTTGGTCCGGGAAGCCGGCCGCATAGTAAAGGCTGCCGAGGTTGTTAAATACGCAGGCGACGGACTCCGACTGGCGCCCGCGCTTGTTCTCTAGCGTTTCTAAGGCGCGCAGGTAGTGCTGCTCTGACAGCGCGAACTTACCCATGCTTTTGTAGATCATCGCTAGGTTGTTCCTCAACTGCGCAGCCACCTCCAGATTCTCACCACCGAGTGCCTCGTGGTCCGTGATGGCTTCCTCGTAATAAGGGAGGCTGTCAGCCTCGCGTCCGTTGAAATCCAGCAGTGTCGCTAGGCTGGTGCGGGCGTTGGCGGTCAAGTCTGCGGGCACTTCCAGTTTTGTTGCGGTGTCCAGAGCCTCGCGATAGGTGGCCTCCGCGCCTGACACATCACCGGAGTCGCGTTGCAGGTCAGCCAGCGCTTGGAGAGCCCGTGCTAGAGCGGGGGCCTTTCCCGGAAACTCCTTCACGGCCTCGCGCTCCATCTCCACTGCCGCGTTCGCGGCTTGGATGGCGGAAGCATGAATGGGTGCGGAAGTTTGGGCGGGGTTTTCGGGCATGATCGCAGCGGTGCGCTCGGTGTTGAGGTGGTACCTTCGCGGACACAATCAAGTCACGCAAGTGCGGCGTTGACCACAAGGTGCTAAACGCAATCCTCCGCCATGTGAGCTTACGGGCGTTTTTTCACCTGCCAGTGGTCGTCAAAGAAATCTGCGGCGACCACCTTGCCAGCGTTTTCCGCATCTGGCGGCTGCGTGATGTCGAGAATGGCCCAGTCGGGCAGCTTGGGGTTTTGCAGTGAGTTCGTGCGGTCGTGTGCCTCACGGAAGGTGAGCCCGGAGTTGATCACCACATCAAAGCCCGCTGATTTCAGGCACGGGTAGGTGAGCAAGGGAAGATGGGTAGTCGCGTCGAACGACGGTAAGCCCATCATGCCGATTTTTTTCGCGTCCCATTGCAATGGTAGCTTGGAGAGCAGAGCCTTGATGCAGGAATTCGACTTTGGCGTTCCCCATAGGATAAGGCTCTGTGTCTTACCGGCTTCAAAGACGTCCTTCACGGATGA
This sequence comes from uncultured Prosthecobacter sp., assembly GCA_964421275.1. Taxonomy (GTDB): domain Bacteria; phylum Verrucomicrobiota; class Verrucomicrobiia; order Verrucomicrobiales; family Verrucomicrobiaceae; genus Prosthecobacter. Next base: position 182,959 of record CAYQWE010000002.1, on the reverse strand, counting down.
TGCTTTTACTACGCGTGCGTCCCCGCGCATCAGCCCGCGCCAGCGCTTCAGGAAATGCGAGGATTCCGCAGCCACCCATGCGTCCACGGCAGGGGAGAGGGATTGCCCGTCCGGCAGCACAACAAGAAAACGTTTCATGAAACTTGCGTCCATCGGTCCGGGATGCGCACCTGCCTTGCCGCCTTCAGGCCCTTCGTGCTGGAAGGGTACCATGTTGCCGTGATCATGCCACTGGCCGTCCTTCTTGACGAGCCGACAAAACGCTCCTGGCGTACGCGGGCCGGGCTGCATGAACGTCTCGAACTGCGGCGCTTCCGGGCCGACGGTGAGCCTCAAGGTTTGCCCGTCGATCTTCACATCCACAGACTTGCCACTTTTGCGGACTTGCGGCGGAGGGTAGAGAACGATGCGCGACACATTGCTCGTCTGAATTTCAATTGTGTGGCCGTCCGTGATTTTCGCGTCGATTCGCGCATCCTTCCAGCTTTCCTCCATGCCGTGTAGGTTCACCCATTTCACGCGCCCATAGTAGGGTGTTTTGGTCTGGATGTGGACTTCATCGGGGAATAGATCGCGCCCCTTCGTCACAGTCTTCTCGATCCAGGCTTGTACCTCCTTGAGGGTTTCAGGGTGGTATTTGTGCGGCATTCCCGGACCGATGAGATGCGGAGGATGCAGTCCTTCTTTTGCCAGAACCTCAATCATGTACTCGGCGGAGTCCCGCTGTGCGTCGAGTTCCCCGCTGTAGCTGATGAGAGGCACGTTGAAAAAGTTCCGTGCATAGTCCGGCACGTCATACATGCCCCAGAGCGCCTGCTCGTACCATGAGGGGTACTTTTCCGGCGTGAGCTTGAGGTAGCGTTTTACGTCAGCAAAACCGGCACCCGTGTGTACGCAGGCCCATTGATCTGGAAAGTGTGCCCCTAGATGCCAGGCACCGGCACCGCCCATGCTAAATCCGGCCAGCGCGATGCGATTTGGATCGATATTGAAGCGCTTCATCGCAGCATCACGGCATTCGAACACGTCGGTCTCTCCCGCGCTTTTCCACCCGTTGCAGTAACGACCGAAGGGGTGGATCACGATCGTTCCCGTTGGCTGAAACTGCCCGGGCTTCTTCGCCATGAATTTCCCGTAGATGAATGGCAGGTCCGTCGTCGTGTCTCCGCGGCCATGCAGCCAGATCCACATCGGCGCTGACTTGTGGTCGAGTCCCGGGGGAATCTCAACAGCATAGGGCTGCGGCGAATCATCGATCTTCGAGTAGAATCCCAGCACCTTATGCCCGTTGCCCTCCATCCACGGTGTTTCGTTCTTCTTCAACGACGCGATGCGTTTCTCTGCCTCATCGAGCAGCACGCCCGCCTTTTTCACGCCGTCCTCTGCTCTCTTGTCATACCATTCATCGAATTCGAGCGCGTAGCGTACTGCCTTGAGGAAAATATCGGCGTCTGCCGCGTGCGGGTGCTGCCTCACGTCCTGGAATGATTCCGTCAGCGTTTTAAGTCGTGCTGCGATGCTCGCCTCCTGTCCGGCGTCCAGCGCGGCTATGGGCCTCGGCGGAAGGCTGCCCTTAAACGAGGCGGTGGCTCCATTGGGTGAGAGCTGTGCGTGCGCTGTGACAGCGCCGAGTATGAGAAGGAGGAGTCGGTTCATCATGGAGCGTGTTAAACGCCGACCCAAGATGAGATTTAACGGTCTGTTCGCCGATGTCCTAGCTGCGCTGCGGTATGCACTGCCTGTTGAGGGGGAGGAGGACTCATCCTGTACTATTCTATTGCGCGGCGAGGGCTGCTGCAGCTTTGGCTTTCGCGGTCTCGGCTTTCTTGAGTATTTCGTCGGGACTTGGAAGGCTGGCGAGGACGTCGGCTGGGATGAAGCCGTCCCCGACGAGTTTGGTGAGGCATTTTTTCCGCTCGTCGAGGGCCTTGTCAGCGCTGCGTTCCTTGCTGAAGCGGGATTTGAAGGTGGCACTACGATCTTTGAGCGTGGAGTAAATGTCGCCGCCAAGGAGGGACGAGATGTCCACTTTGATCTTTTCACGCTTGGCGTCGTTCTCATTGACCTCATCGCCGTTGATGGGGACTCCTTGGTATTTGGGGAACATGATGGCGACTTCCGGGCAGACGCGAGAGCAGGCAGGGCAGTTGGTCTTGCAGTTATCATTGTTCTGGACCTGGATTTTGTTGTCGTCGCTGACGCCATAGACGTCGAAGAGGCAGAAGCTGAGGCACTGCATGCAGTTGGTGCAGCGCGTGTAGTCGATGACGGGGAACCAGGGCTTCCATTTGCCTGGTTCGTTCATGGGTTTGTCACCGCGGGCTTTTTCGACGAGGGAGATGATGGAGTCGGCGTCGAGGCCAGTGATGTCGCGGGTGTCGATGCGGACATGACCGGTGGCGTCCTCCAGCGTGGGCGCTTTGCCCTCAAAAGCGCCGAGGACGAGCAGACTGCGGTCGTCGTGCGGCATGGCACTGGCCCCCCGACCGCTGCGGGTGATGGTGTAGCCTTTATCGAGCAGTGCTGCCATGACCTTGATGCGTGACTCGGCAGTGAGGGCGATGCTACCGGTGCCTTCGTAGAGGACGACGCGCAGCGGGCGGTGGACGTGGGTGATCACTTTGAGTTCAAGGTTTCAGGTTCAAGGCTCACGATTCTGGGCGGAGGAGGGCGGTGGTGATCTCCTCCGCAGTCTGGGTGCGCATGTTGAGGATTTCTGTGTCGGCGGGCAGGGGAGAACCGGCCTGCTGGAACAAACCTTTCACCGCGCGTGGGTAGCAGGCGGCGATGCGGAGCTTCCCGCAACTGGCGATGGCTTTGAGCCTGGGATCACGGTGCGCGGCCATCTCGCAGAGGTCGGCGACGGTTTCGAAACTGGTGTCCGAGACGCAGAGCTGCTGCAGGACTTCGTTTTTCACGCCTGTGGGTACGACCTGGGCGTAGGCGCAGCGGCAGTAGAGGAGGGTGGTGGGGGAGGAGGACAAATCGCGGGCGGGAAGATTCACCGCAGTTTGAGCGCGGGCTGCGGGCTGCGCAACTGCGGGAGGAACTCGAAAGTAGGATCTTCTGGCACCGGAGAGGGGCCTACGTTGTCGTTTTACGCTCTGAGTTGAGGCCCATTTTGCGGTAGAGAGTGGCGATGGAGACGCCGAGCATGCTGGCGGTCTTCTCGCGGGAGCCGCTGTTGTATTTGAGTGTCTCGTGGATGAAGACGCGCTCTTGCGCCTTGATGAAGTCGTCGAGAGTGGAGCCGATGGGCAGCTTGGTGATGCCAGAGGTGGCGGAGGGGGTGGGCACCTCGATCTGCTGGGTGACTTTGGTGGGTAGATCGGAGGGCTTGATGCGCTCGCCTTCGGCGAAGGCGCAGGCGCGCTCGATGGCATTGCGCAACTCGGAGAGGTTGCCTGGCCAGTTGTATTTTTCGAGGAATTCGACGGCTCCGCTTTCGATGGTCTTGGGTTTGGTCTCGGTGCGCTCTGCGAGTTCTTTTAGGAACTGTTCGGCGATGGGTTTGATGTCCTCGCGGCGCTCACGCAGCGGTGGGATTTTGAGCGGGACCACGGATAGCTTGTAGTAGAGGTCTTCGCGGAATGTGCCAGCCTGAACGGCATCTTCGAGGGGAGCAGTCGAGGAGACGACGAGGCGGAAATCCAAGCCACCGCCGAGGCGTGTTTTCTTCGCCTGGGTGTCGTCGAGGAAGGTGTTCAACTGGGACTGGATGCGGGCGGGCAACTGGGTGATCTCTGTGAGATGGACGGTGCCGCCAGCGACGCGGTTGAAGATGGAGTTCTGGCCGAAGAGCTCGGTGTCCAGCGCGTCCTCCGGCATGGCGCTGCAATGCAGTTCTTTGTAGGGGGAGCTGCTGCGACGGCTGGCCTCGTGGAGGGAGCGGGCGACGATGTGCTTGCCTACGCCGAACTCGCCTTCGAGAAGGACAGGACTGTCGTTGTTGGCGACGCGGCGTACGATGTCGAAGATTCGTTGCAGAACGTCGCTGTGGCCGATGAGCTTGGACGTCGAAGCGGAACGCAGGCTGCTGGAGCTAGGCAGGGTGGGGAGACTGGCTGGGGTAGAGCCGGGAACGCCGTTGCGCTGGAGCGCCTGATTGACCGTTTTGATGAGATCGCCGAGGTCGAAGGGCTTTGTCAGGTAGTCGAAGGCACCGAGGCGCATGGCTTCGACAGCAGTTTCGACACTGCCGTGGCCTGTGACCATGATGACGGCTGTGTTGGGGTACTGGTCGCGGCACATGCTCACGAGATCGAGGCCGTTGACGTCGCCAATGCGCAGATCCACGATGACGAGTTCAGGCTGGTTGGCGCGGATGGCGGAGATGCCGTCGATGCCGGTGGTGCAGCCAAAAACCTGGTGACCAGCGGCTTTGCAAAGCTTGGTCATGAGTTCCAGAATGGCAGCTTCGTCGTCTATGATTACCAGTTTAGCCATATTGTTTTCTTGAAATGAGAGGCACGATTGATTGTTAAATAAGCTAAACGTCTCTCAGGATTGAGTCAATTCAGTATTCTCAAAAAAGAGAATGAAGTGATCAGCGGTAGGCTTGAGCAAGCCTTATCACCTTTTCTTCATGGCTTCGCGCAGGTTCTCCCAAGCCCTGCGATAGTCCTGCTTGGTGATGTAGAGCGCGGCGATTTCCTGCCGGACGTAGGCCGGGGCGTTTGGGGTCAGCGCGATCTTTTCTAAAGTGTGCAAGGCTCCATCAATGTCTCCTTTGATCTTCTGGGCCTGGAACAATTCGATTCCAAACTTGGGATCGTTTGGATTGTAGAGCATGGCGCGCTCCAAGGCGGGGATGTCGGTGCTGGCTCCTGGTGCCGTCCGCAGGATGGATGGCAAATAGGGGACGATCGTCTGGCATGCGCGCTGGAAGTCGGACTCGCTCGCATAGTGCTCCGCCAGGATCCTCCAGCCGTCATCACGCCATGTTTTATTGTTCTCCAGCGCGGTCATCAGTGCCGCACGGTCTCCCTGCTGGCTCCAGATGATGAAGAGGCTCTCACGCTGAGCCGGTTTCAATCCTTCCAGGTCTGGCTTGTCTTTGAGAATGCTCCGCAAGCACCTATCAAAGTCGGCCTTGGTCTGCACGCGACCGAGGTAAGTGAGCTTGAGCTCGACGCTGCTGGCCAGATTCCACAGCGGCTCCTTGAGTTCCGGGTGCTCCTCAGCGTAATTTAAAAGAGTGGAGAAATAGTAGGCCGGCCACCGGAGCATGATCTCACGCCAAGGAATGATGGCCAGTTCGGGGCGGAAGCGTAGCCAGACGAGTCCCTCACGATAACACATGTCCGTGTCATTGGGCTCTAGAGCGCGGGCTCGCGAGAAATCAGCGAGTGCATCGTTGACGGGCTGTTGCAGAAACAGGCGGACCCGCGCCCGCTCGAAATAAAGGCGGTAATCCATGGGGGTCTGGGCAACAGCCTTGTTGAACAAGACGAGGGCGTCGGCATACGAGCCCGAATCCGCCAGCTCATTGGCCTGATGGCGGAGAATTTCGGCCGCACTTTTGCCATGAAGGATGAGCCGGCCTTGCGAAACGGCGAGCCACGCTGCTCCCAGGCACAAAGCTCCCAGCCCTGCCGCCCGTAAGCTCCAAGTTGAGCCTATGGTTGCGGGGGAGGGTAGGCGTCTGGGGCGGACGGCTATACCGCCGAGAAGGGCGAGCATGGAAAAATATCCCAGCCCGTGAAATGGCACATCGAAGATTCCGTGGACGGCTCCCATGCCAAACACGATGGCAGCGGAGTTACGCAGACGCTGGTCCGCCTTACCGGAGCGGCTTTTTCTCATTCTTTTGAACCAAGGGCCGCTGGCACTCCACAGCCAGAACACCACAAACAAGCAGGGCAGCAAGGTGAGAAGTCCTCCTTCGGAGAGGAGCCAGAGGAGATCGCTCTCCGGATGGATGGGGCGCTCGCGCAAGTTGTAGCTGCCGGAGAATTGGGGGAACACTGCGGCAAAATTGCCCAGACCCTGCCCCAGCCATGGTGCGTCCAGGGTCATCGCCAGCGTCCTTAGATAGATGGTTGTCCGGCCTTGCGAGGTGACAAAGCTGCCGAGGCCAGTTGACTCCAGCCGCGCCGAGACCCCGCCGGATGAAATGACCAGCAGGGTGGCGATGATCAGCGCCAGTGACATGGAGACGGTCAGTTTTTTGAAAAAGCCGCTTCCCATGGCGGAAGTGCCCAGCCAGGCGGTCATCCCCACAAACAGCAAGAGGATGCCAGCCCTGGAGGTGTTCATGAAGATGCAGGTGATGGCGACGAGAAAACCAAGGACAAAGAGCGCCCATGCCTTGGATTTGCGTGAGTAGGAGTCAAAAGCGCATGCGGCGCACAGGACACTGCTGATCGCGGCGACGCTGCTGATGTGATTGCGGTTCGCGAACGGCCCGAATCCAGGCCCCCATTCCTCATGCCTAGGCCACCATGGGACATGGAGAAGTTTCAGCGCCTCGGCAATCGTGAGCAGGCAGAGTAAGACACCGCCTCCTGCCAGTGAGTAAAGGATGGCGCGTCGTTGTTCCCTGGAAAAACCACGACTGAGACACCAGCTGAGCCAGACGGCGCAGAGTGTGAAGAATAGCCATGCCTCCAAGGTTGAAAAAAACTGTGGCGTCACGGTGTCTGACAACGCCAGCCCCCAGTCATTTACCAGCTTAGCCCGCCATGCAGGCAATGCTCCAAACCAACTCGCTGGCAGCAAGGAAAGCAGGGGGGCGCTGACGGCTGCTATGAACGCCAGCCTGAGGATTGGTGGCAGGCTTTTCCATGGGCGGAACAATAGCAGAGTCAGGCCGATGAGAAGGGCACCCAGCCCACGGGACCATGTCTCCCGCCCCGCGCCGAAGATGCAAATCAACAATGGTACCGCCGCAAAGACGCAGCCCTGCCACGCTGGCCCGGAAACATCGTGGTTTTCGGAGGACGCTGCCGGGCTTGACTCCTCGTCCTGATCCGCATCTGCGAGAAGAGGCGCTGAGTTCGCGGGGGGCGTTCCTAGATCATCGACAAGCCGCGGCGGGCTTCCCGTGCTTGGTGACGGCGGGTCGGTGGGATCAGGGTTCATGCCGTGGTCGGGTGCGGGGAACATGCGGGCAAGGGAGCATGCCGGGTGAGGCAAGGTGGCAGGCATCCCCATTTCTCGACGCAGCGTTCGAGTGCGGGTATGAGAACATCAAGCCGAAGTTGCCACTCGCTTGCTTCCGTCTTGTCCATGGGATGATAAATAATGCAGGTCAGCCCTCCTTGCAGTTTCAGGTGATCCGGGATCATGCCAGCCTGCTCCGCCGGGCTCAATCCCATCCTCTCCAGCCCATGCTCCAGCATCCGTGCGAAGGCGACTAGGTCTTCGCTGCGCTCCACTTCAAAGTCGAGCACACGACCGTAGGCGCGGAAGAATTCGCGCTGCCTCCGCCGCTCCAATACCTCGGTGATTTGCGTTCGGAACTTGGACCAGCTTTTCACATAGCCCAGATACCTCGCAGTCCCGAGTGCCAACAGCAGAAGCAATGCACCAGCCACCGGCAGCGCACTCCCTTTGGTGAGTAGGATGCTCAGTCCCGCAAGACTCAGCACTAGACACACCGAATACATCGCGACTAGCGCTCGCCCTTTGCTGTAGCCCAGCAGGATCAGCCGGTGGTGGATGTGCTCAGCGTCCGCGTTGAAGATCGGGACGCCACGCATGCCTCGGCGGATGATGGCGAAGAGCGTATCCAAGATAGGCACTCCCAGCGCGATGATGATGACCAGCAGCGCACCTATCACCGAACCCTTGTTCGAAGTGAAAAGTGAGACTGACGCGATGAAAAAGCCGATCAGATATGCCCCGCCGTCACCGAGGAAAATGCGCGCTGGCGGCAGGTTGAAAATCAGGAATCCAGCCAGCGCTCCGGCCATGGACAAGGACACCACCACCACGTCCGGCTGGTAGCCATAATGACCGACAACCGCTAGGGTGAGGCAAAGAAACAGCCCGAATCCCCCCGCGAGACCGTCCATGCCATCGATCAAATTCACGATGTTCGGAATGGCCACCAGCCACGCCAGCGTCAGCGGCAGGCTCCACCATCCGAGGTCCAAGGAGCCATCGCCAAAAGGATTGCTCAGGACATCGATTGACACACCCAACGAATACAAAATCAAAGCGGTGCCGATCTGCCCCACCAGCTTCACTTTCGCACCCAGTGCCTTCAGATCGTCCACAAACCCCACGCTGAAGATTAGAGCATTGCAGATGGCCACCGGCAGCCACCGGCTCCAGCCTAGCCCGCCGATGTATCCCGCCACCATGCACGCCACTCCAGTCGCCACGAAAATGGGAGCACCCCCAAGCCGGGAAATGGCCTTCTCATGGAGTTTGCGCCGTGAGTCAGGCTTATCCATGCCGATGCTGCCGCTCCTTCTCACGATCCAGCGTGTGCCCAGAGCTGCGATCAACAGCGTCCCCGCGAAATAGCAGCACATCTCCACCCACGAGACATGGCGGGGCATCCATGGTCCCCAGGAAATGCTGTCTGGTGAAGGGTCGGTCATGCTTGGAGGGTCGAAAGGATTGCCCCCGAGCATAGCCGCTGCAAAAACAACCTTCAAGGCATCTGCGCCGAAGAACGTGCGGCTCGCGCCGGGACAGATCGCTTCTTGCACTTTTCTCCCGCCGCTTTCACCATCGCTGATGCTACACGACACCATCGCCGCCATTTCCACCGCCTTGGGCGAGGCTGCGATCAGTGTGGTGCGTGTTTCGGGTCCGCAGGCGCTTCAAGTGGCCGGAAAGGCATTCAAACTGCCGCCCAACATCGCTCCACGCCTCGCCCATCTCGTCCATGCCGTCGATGCGGATGGCAACTCCTTCGATCACGGCCTGCTGCTTCATTTCAAATCGCCCGCCAGCTACACGGGCGAAGACGTCATCGAATTCCACGGCCATGGCGGCGTTCTCGTCACCCAGCGCGTGCTGGAACGCCTGCTCGCCTGCGGTGCGCGTGCCGCCGAACCCGGCGAATTTACCCAACGTGCCTTCCTCAACGGTAAAATGGACCTCACGCAGGCCGAGGCGGTGATGGATTTGATTCACGCGCAAAGCACGCTCGCCCTCCGCGCCGCGAACGAGCAGCTCGGCGGTGCCATCGGTCGCGAAGCCACCGCGATGCAGCAGGAGATCATCCCCGTGCTCGCCCATATCGAGGCCTACATCGACTTTCCTGAGGAGGACATTTCTCCCGAAACCGGTGCCGATTTGATGCGACGCATCGACGCCGTGCTCGAACGGGCGCAAAAACTCATCGCCACCTCCGAGCAGGGCCGCATCCTGCGTCACGGCGCTCGAACGGTCATCTCCGGCGCGCCGAATGTCGGCAAGAGCAGCCTCCTGAATCTCCTCCTCGGCTTCGAACGTGCCATCGTCAGCCCCACAGCTGGCACCACGCGCGACACCATCGAGGAAATCATCCAGGTGCATGGCATCCCGCTCCGTCTCGTCGATACCGCCGGATTGCGCGAGGCAGGCGACGACATCGAGCGCGTCGGCATCCAGCGCACCGAGCGCGAACTCGACCGCGCCGACCTCGTCATCGAAGTTGTCGATGCCAGCCAGCCCGCATCTGCCGTTCAGCGCCTCGCTTTGCCCGATTCCGTCGCCAAACGCCGAATCCTCATCCTCAACAAGGCCGATCTCGGCATCCACGCCGATTGGCGCCGTGAATCGAACGCCATCCCGCTTTCCTGCGTCACTGGCAGTGGCATCGAAGCCCTCCGTGATGCCATTCGCGAAATCATCGCGCACGCCGGCCCGCTCGCCGCCGATCATCCCGTCGCCATCAACGTCCGCCACAAAGCCGCCTTCGAACGCAGCGCCGAAAGCCTTCGTGCCGCCAAAACCGCCCTCGAACGCAACGAAGCCCCCGAATTCATCGCCCTCGAAATCCGCGAGGCCCTCCAGGCCATCGGCGATGTCATCGGCCAGGTCGATGTCGAACGCATCTTCGACGTCATCTTCTCCACCTTCTGCATAGGAAAGTGAGCCTTCATCACGTTCTCCTTCGCGGCCCAACTTGAAACTTTAAACCTGAAACTTGTAACTCCAGCCATGAACCGCCGCCACTTCCTCACCGCCGCAGCCGCCACTACGCTTGCCTCACGCCTCAGCGCCCAAATGATCGCCAAAGCCGCCGCCGATCCCGCCTACGTCATCAAAAACAAAGGCATCAAGCATACCGTCATGGGCTGGTGCTTCAAGCCGATGGACATGCTCGTCCTCGCCAAGCACTGCAAAGACATCGGCCTCGTCGGCATGGAGGGCATCGACTCAAAGCTCTACCCGGACGTGAAGAAGCTCGGGCTCGACATCTCCCTCGTCGGCAGCCACGGCTTCGCCAAAGGCCCGTGCAATCCCGAGTTTCACAACGAGGTCGTCACCAAGCTCACCGATTCCATCAACCTCGCCGCCGATGTCGGCTGCAAAAAGGTCATCACCTTCACCGGCATGAAGTTCGACGGCATGGACCGCGACAAGGCCATCCAAAACTGCCTCAACACCTGGAAGGAAGTGCTGCCGCTGGCGGAGAAAAAAGGCATCACGCTCGTCCTTGAGCACCTGAACTCACGCGACAGCTCCCACCCGATGAAAGGCCACCCCGGTTATTTCGGAGACGACGTGGACTTCTGCGTGGACCTCATCAAGCAGATCGGCAGCCCGAACTTCAAGCTGCTCTTCGACATCTACCACGTCAGCATCATGAACGGCGACATCATCCGCCGCCTGCGAATTCACAAGGACTACATCGGCCACCTCCACACCGCCGGCAACCCCGGCCGCTGCGAGCTCGACGAGCACCAGGAGATCAATTACCCCGCCGTCATGCAGGCCGTCCTCGAAATCGGCTACCACGACTTCGTCGCCCACGAATTCATCCCGACGTGGGACGATCCCGTCCTCGCCCTGCGCCACGCGGCGATGGTGTGTGACGTGTAAAGTGGTCCGCGTACTCCGTGTGCGGCGATTCCATCAGCGGTGGCTGAGAAACTCGTCCATCGTCAGCCCGATGTCCTTGGCAATCTGCCGTAACAGCACCGGTGAAACATCCCTGCCTTGATGGTTCGGCACTGTTGTTCCGCGTCCATCCGAATGCCGTTACTGCATGTGCGAGTCACGCTGCCGCACCATCGCAAAGCCAAGCGACTCCAGAATTGCGCAAACCTCACGGGGTTTCAGCACGGGAAGTTTTGGCATGATCAGGCTGCGATTAAAATGCTCTGAGTACCGACAAACTCCGCGTCCATGACCGGCTCCCCATCCTCCAGCAGCATTTCGATCACTTCATGGAGATTGTTCTGTAGTTCGTCCAGCGAAGCCCCCTGCGAGTGCGCGCCCGCGAATCCCGGCACATGCCCCACATACAACCCTGTGTCAGGGCAACGTTCAATGACGGCCGTGAATGTTTTCTTCATGGTCTGATCCTATCGCCAACGCCCGGGGGCGTCAATCAGCCGTCTGCTCCTCAAGCCCGCCGTCATGCAGGCCGTCCTCGAAATCGGCTACCACGACTTCGTCGCCCACGAATTCATCCCGACGTGGGACGATCCCGTCCTCGCGCTGCGCCACGCGGCGATGGTGTGTGACGTGTGAGGTGGTACTTGCCTGAGAATTGGCTGAAAAAGGGAAAAGAAAGGAAAAGAGCAGGATCAGATCAGGTCTTTTTCTCCTCTTTCCTCTTTTTCGGCAAACCCAGTGATCAGTCCCTCATGACTGCTCCCACCTTGCCGCGCTCGGGATGCTCGTTAGCATCCACTCCAATGCCCCTCGACACCATCCAATCTTTCCTCAACTCGACCTCGCCTCGTTCCGACATCATTGCCCAGGGCTGGGTGCGCACGAAGCGTGATTCGAAAGCCTGTTCCTTCCTCGAAATCACCGACGGTTCGTGCTTCGAGGGCCTGCAGGTCGTTGTTGATGCCAATTTGCCCTCCGCATCGTTGCTGCCGCGCATTTTGACGGGCGCTTCGGTCGAAGTCAGCGGCGATTTGATCGCGTCACCGGCGGCGGGGCAGAAATGGGAGATGCAGGCGAAGAAACTCCGCATTCTCGGCGAGGCGGATGCGACGTATCCGTTGCAAAAGAAGGGTCACACGCCCGAATTTCTCCGCACCATCGCGCATCTGCGTCCGCGCACGAATCTCTTCGGCAGCGTGTTTCGCGTGCGCAGCAAGATGGCCTTCGCCATCCATCGCTTCTTCCAGGAGCGCGGCTTTTTCTACGTCCACACGCCGATCATCACCAGCAGCGACTGCGAAGGGGCAGGGGAGATGTTCCAGGTCACGACCTTGAAACCGAACACGCCGACGAAGCCCGAGCAGGACTTCTTTGGCCGTCCGACCTACCTCACCGTCAGCGGCCAGCTTCAAGGCGAAGCCTTCGCCTGTGCGCTGGGCAACATCTACACCTTCGGCCCCACGTTCCGTGCCGAGAACAGCAACACCACGCGCCACGCCGCCGAGTTCTGGATGATCGAGCCCGAAATGGCCTTCTACGATCTCGCCGCCGACATGACGTTGGCCGAGGAAAACGTGCGCTACCTCGTGCAGGCCATGTTCGATGAATGCCCGGACGAACTCGAGTTCTTCAACAAGTTCATCGACAAGGGACTCATCGCACGCCTCCAGCAAACGCTCGCCAAACCCTTCGAGCGCATCAGCTACACTGATGCCGTCGAGATGCTGCTCAAATCCGGCCGCAGCTTCGAAAATCCCGTCGCCTGGGGCGAAGGATTGCAGACCGAGCACGAGCGTTTCCTCGCCGAAGAACACGTCAAAGGCCCGGTGACGATCTTCAACTACCCGAAGGCCATCAAACCCTTCTACATGCGCCAGAACGACGACGGCAAAACCGCCGCTGCCATGGATCTGCTCGTCCCCGGCATCGGCGAAATCGTCGGCGGCAGCCAGCGTGAAGAGCGCCTCGACGTGCTCGAGGCTTTGATGGCCAAGCAGGGTCTCGAACCCGAAAACTACGCCTGGTATGCTGACCTCCGCCGTTACGGCACCGTGCCGCATGCCGGCTACGGCCTCGGCTTCGAGCGCCTGCTCATGTTTGTCACAGGAGTTCCCAACATCCGCGATGTCATTCCGTTTGCGAGGACGCCCGGCCACGCTGCTTATTGACCTGCGAGCAGTTTCCCAATACCATCCGTCCATGATCTCGCTTCAATCGCTGCATCAACTGCCACTGAAGGAGAAGCTCTTCGTCATGGAGGCGCTGTGGGATGACATTTCCGCTCAGGAGAGCGAACTGGAAGTGCCTGCATGGCAAAAAGAAGTGCTCGATGTGCGTGAGGAGGCCGTGGCGGCTGGAACGGCTAAATTCATCGACTGGGAAGACGCCAAGAAAGAGATTCTTGAGGCGGTGAAATGAAAATTCAGATCCTCGATCTCGCCAAGACCGACCTCATTGAGGGACATCGGTTCTATGAGAAACAGGAGGCAGGTCTTGGAGATTACTTCCTGCGGAATCTGTTCGCCGACATCGATCATCTGCAAATCACCGCAGGATCACACCTGAAGCCTTATCGGCACTATCATCGTGCGCTTTCGAAGCGATTCCCCTTCGCCATCTTTTACACCGTGGAGGAAGATGTCGTGAGGGTGCGTGCGGTGGTGGACTGCCGTCGGCGTCCGTCGTGGATTCGCCGCCACCTTCGCGGCGCGTGAGTCAGCCTCTGTTGGCAACTTTGCCTCCTATCTTTGGAATCGTTTGCCTGAGTCTCCTCTCGTGTCTCTCTTCCACCTTATGACCGTCCGTTTCCTGCTCAGACTGTTTCTCTTTGGCCTTTGCTCTTTGCCTTTCGTGGTCAAAGCGCAAACAGGCCTCCAGCTCCAGCTCGTCTCCGAACAAACCGACATCGTTCCTGGCAAGCCGTTCACCGTTGGCCTCTGGCTCCAGCATGATCGCGGCTGGCACACCTACTGGCGTTTCCCAGGCATCGTCGGTGTGGCGACGCAGTTGAAATGGAATCTGCCCAAAGGCTGGAAGGCGGGCGAACTGGTTTATCCCGAGCCCGAGCGCACGCTCATGTTCAAGATCAAGGCGCAGGGCTTCGACCGCGACGTGATGCTGCGTACTGAACTGACTCCGCCAGCAAATCTGAAGATCGGCGATCAGATCGCGCTCAGCGCTAACGCATCCTGGATGTGCTGTGGCAACTCCTGCCATCCCGGATCGAAGGAGCTCAGTCTCACGCTGCCAGTTGCTGAAACCACCGAGTTGAACTCGAAATGGCACAAGCTGCTGGATCAGGAGCGTGCCCGCGCTGAACAGACCAGCGACGCGTGGAGCGCCACAGCCAGTGAGAAGGGAGAAACGATCACGCTTAATCTCAAGCCTGCCTCCACTGAAGCCCGCGTGAGCAAAAATCAGCGCGAGACCGACAAGATCATCGTCTTCACTGAAGACGGCTGGTTCGACACCGATAAACCGCAGCTCATCCAGCGTCACGACGACGGTAGCCTGACGATCACACTGACCAAAGCCGACGCCTATCTCGGTAATAAACCGCCCAAAACGCTCCGTGCCATCGTCCGCAACGACAGCGGCTGGTTGCAGGATGGAGCGCTGCGTTGTTTGCAGATCGAGCCGAGGATCGAAAGATAAATGTAGAACGAGTTTTCCAACTCGTTCCGAACGAACTGGAAAGTTCGTTCTACGACTTCAGATTCCGGTACACGCCGAAGTCGTTGAAGAAAAACTTCTTCGCGAGCCAGTACATCCAGTGCTTCTCGGAGATCTCTTCGCCTTCGCGCCACTGACTGGTGCGGGGCGTCATGCTTTCGATTTCAGCCATCGCGGTCTGGCGGATGGTGGAATCTTTCGCGGTGTGCTTGGTGACGATGGCTTTGACGAGGTCAGGCCGCTCTAGGACGATGCAGCCACGCGTGTTTTGCGCGGCGATGGTGCGGAAATCGTGGAGGAACTTGGACTTGGTGAAGACATCGAACAGGTCGTCCTGCGTGCGCACGCTTTCCTTGGTGAACTGGATGATGGGGCAGGGCTCAATAGCTCCCGTGGGGCTGATGTGATGGCTGATGCCGTTCGCCATCGGGCAGAGCGCCTGGCCGTTGTGATCGTAGTAGGCATCGACGATGGCGATGGGCAGCTTCGCGCGCATGTTGACGACGAATTTGCGCACCTGCGTGATTTGAGCCGGTGTGAGGGCAAGTTCGGCGCTGATTTTAGGGCCGACAGGACGGTAGGTGTGATACCAGGCGTAATGCACGCCCATGTCGATGAGTTTGCGCAGCCAAGACTCGGTGAGCAGGTCGTCGATGTTCGTTTTGCAGAGGCTAGTGGCCACGCCGGTGAGGACGCGTGCATCGAGACAGTTTTGCAGGCCGCGCAGGGTGCGGGTGAGCACGTCCTTGTTGCCACGGCGCTCGTTGCTGACGATCTCCGTGCCTTCGATGCTGACCAGTGGTGTCACATTGCCGAGCTTGCGCATCGCTTCGGCGGCCTTGGCGGTGATCATCTGGCCGTTGGTGAAGATCTGGAAGTAAGCGTCAGGGTGCAGCGACAGGAAGTCGAACAGCTCCGGGTGCATGAACGGCTCGCCGCCGAGGATGCCAAAGAACGCATTGCCGCGTCGCTTGGCGTCGTTCACGATCTTGTTCAGCTCGTCGAGGTTCAGCGACTCACGCGGCTTGTCCACGTCCACCCAGCAGCCCTGGCAGCGGAGATTGCAGGAGTTGAGGATGGAGATGTAGAAGAACGGCGGGAAATACTGCCCACGCTTCATGCGCTGCTTGTGCAGCATGACCGAGCGCGCGCCCTTGTAGCCGAAATTCCAGCCGATCTTGGCAAGACAGAGCGGATCGACAGTGCGGAGGATGCGTGAAGTGAGAGAGAGGATCATGTGCTTGCGACGGGATACGGGCAAAGGGACGAGATGGTGTCAAAGATCAAGCTACAGACCGAAAAAGGCGGCAGCGTGCGAGTTAGGAGGGAAGTTGCTCCGCGATCTCCTCGGCGGGATAGGTCCAGATCTCGCTGAGTGTCGGATGATAATGCGGGACTGTTATGAACTGGCGTACAGTGGCGTGGAAGCTCATGGCGACGACGATCTCGTGGATCAGCTCGGTGGCCTCAGTACCGACGACGCAGGCACCGAGTATCTCGCCGGTCTCCGCGTGTGCGAGCATCTGTACAAAACCGTTCGTCTCGCCCATGACCATGGATTTGCCGTGGTCATTGAAGGGATAGTTGGCGCTGAGGAAGGGGATGCTTTCTTTCCGGAGCTTTTCCGTCGAAGCGCCGACGCTGGCGACCTGTGGATGTGAAAAGACACCGAAGAGCTGAAGGCGGTAGTCGATGATCTCGTCCGCCGGTTGGCCGTTGAGCAGGCGGGCGGCGTTGCGTGCGGCGATCTCTCCTTGTTGGATGGCGATGTGGACGACATCGAGCGGGCTGCACACGTCACCCGCAGCGAAGATGTGAGGCTGTGAGGTCTGCATGCGGTCGTTGGTGATGATTTTGGTTTTGCGCAGCGCCACATTGGCAGATTCGAGGTTCATGCCACGCGTCGCAGGCAGACGGCCCATGGCGAGGAGGATCTCGCCGACATCGACTGTGTGCGTGCGGTCATCGGCGGTGAACTCGACACGTTTGCGGCCTTCCAGAGCGGAAACACGGGCCAGATGCGTGCCGAGATGGACCGCCATGCCTCGGTCAGCATAAGCTTTGGCAATCACGTCGCTGCATTCGCGGTCGAGGCCGGTGAGGAGTTGGGTGTTGCGTTGAATCAATGTCACACCGCAGCCCATGGCTTCGAGATAATGCGCCATTTCAAGCGCGATTGCGCCGCCGCCTAGCACGGCGATGGTCTCAGGCAGGCTATCGGCATCGAGAATGTCATCGCTGGTCCAGAAGCCGGTCTCGGCGAGTCCAGGCACATCAGGCACGAAGGCTTCTGAGCCGGTGGCGATGCAGAAGCTGCGTGCTTTGATCTGAAAGCTGGCAGAACCGTCGCACGGGAGGATGGCGAGCGTGTGTGCGTCTAAAAAACTCGCCGCGCCGCGATAGAGCACAAAGCGACCGTCCTCGAGCTGGCCCTGGCGGTAGCCTGCGAAATCTGCGATGAGCGTACGCTTGCGGTCGCGGATGGCACGGATGTCCACGCCACGCGAGACGGTCTTGAGTCCAAATTCGGCGGCGTGGCGGATGTGGAGCTGGCGATTAGCGGATTCGATAAGCGTTTTGCTCGGCATGCAGCCACGCAGGATGCACAAGCCGCCGAGTTCAGCCGCGCCATCGATCACTGCTACGCTCAATCCAATGTCATGTGCTGTGCGAGCTGCCGCGTAGCCGCCGCTGCCACCGCCGATCACGACGAAGTCGAAATGATACTCTGCCATGCGTAGTGATGCAGGACGGCAGTGGGTGACGCAAGCCTCAGTCTGGCACGGTTTGAAGATTGCGTCCGCAGTGTATTCCGCCTATGGCCGCGCACGTTGTCTCACCGCTTCAAACAATATCGCGGCACCAGCGGCGGCGACGTTGAGGCTTTCGACAGGCGCATGCAGTGGGATGCGCACGCGTGCGTCGCAGGCGCTCATGATTTCGGCGCTCGCGCCACGGCCTTCGTTGCCGAGGATGAGGAAGGTCGGCTGTCGCCAGTCGTATTCATAGTGCGACAGGGACGCTTCGCCGGTGGCGACGACGGGTTTGAGGCCGCGCGCACGGCAGGTTTCGATGGCTCCGAGACCGGAGACATCCGGCAGGAGCGGCAGGCGAAACGCGGAGCCCATCGAACTGCGCAGGGTTTTCGGCGCGAAGGCATCGGCGGAGCCTGCGAAGGAGAAAAGGCCGTTCGCACCTGCCGCTTCCGCTGTGCGCACGAGTGTGCCGAGGTTACCAGGATCTTGAACGCGGTCGAGGCCGAGTACGAGCGGTGCCGTGCCGTCGAACAGGCGATCTAGGGTGGGAAATGGACGTTCTGCGATGACGATGATGCCCTGCGTGCTCATCGTGTCGCCCAAGGATTCGAGCACGGTTTGCGCGAGTGTGAAAACCGGGCAGGAGAGGGTGTTGAGCAGGTTGTGTTGAGATGAGGGAGGGGCTTCGGCAGTGAAGCAGGCGTGTATTTTTAAGCCGGAGGCCACACATTCCGCAACGAGGCGCTCACCTTCGACAAAGATCAGATCGCGCTCACGGCCTTCGCGTACACGACGGGCGTGTTTGACGCGTTCGTTGGAGGAGCTGGTGATCTGCATGCGGCGCATGGCATAGCAGACCACGGGGACTCATGCCAGCCGGAAGAGTTTACGCGAGTTCTCGAAAAGAATTTTTCTCTCCACGGTTTTACTCGGTGCGAGCTTGCGGATGGCAGCGAGAGTGGCCGCGCCCTGACAGCCTGGGCCGCGACCGAGGTGATCGGCGCAGTCGCTGCCGTAGAGGATCTTGTCCTGATGGCGCTGGAAGAAGGCGGTGGTGTGCTCCTCGTCGCGAGTGAGAGCCTGTAGGCCGCTGCCGGCGGACATGTCGGCGAACATGTTGGGATAATCAGCGAGGTAGCGATCCGTCAGCCCGCCGGGTGTGACCTTTCCCTCCGGGTAGTTCACCTTTGGGTCGTGGTTTTTGTCGATGTTCCCCCAGAACGCCTGCGCGTGACCGATAAAGTTTGTCTTTGGGTGCTTCGCCAGCATGGTGTGGAAGCGGTCATAACCGAGGTTGTAGGTTTGATGTTGGAAGTGCAGTAGGATGGGCACGTTGTAGGCGGCGGCGAGCTCGTAGAGTCGCTGGCTCTCGGGCGAGTCGCACTCCACCTTGAATTTCTGCTCGGCGATCATGCAGGCACCGAGTTTGAGCCACATCTCGATCTCGGCGGGTGCGGAGGGGAGGTCGGTGACTTCGTTGCAAGCCCACAGGTAGGAGTCTGGCCGTGCCATGGCAAAATCGCGCGCCCAGGTGGTGCCGAGGCATTTGGCGGCGAGTCCGTTCGAGCGGCCTTCGTGAGTGGAGGGGCGGTTCACATATGTTCCGCCGGGCAGGATGATCGTCTTCGTCACCCCCATCGCCTTCTGGTGCAGCAGGAGGTGCTCATCCGCGCGCAGGTGATAGTTCATGTGCTGGTGGATGTCGATGACTGGCTCTGCGGCTGTGGTCTGGGCGAGGCTGTGAGCGGCGAGAGCGCCGAGGCTGGAGGTCAGGAAGGTGCGACGTGAGGTCATGTCCACATTACGGGCAGCGGAGGAGACTCTTGTCCCTGATGACAGCGGAGAAAAAGAAAAAGCCGTCGGGAGTGCTCCCGACGGCTTTCGTGAGTTTGAGGTGCAGATGATTTCACCAGCCGTGCGCGTTGCGCACCTTGATCATCGTGTCGAGGATCGTGTTCCAGGTCTTCGGCGTTTCGAGTACCGTGTTGGGGAACATGCAGCCATCCCAGCAGATGTGTTTGATGCCACGGGCGGCGGCGTCTTTGAGCCAGTAGCCAGCGCATTTCACGATGTCGAGCTTGCCATTTGGATCGTCCGCCTGGCAGTGCTTGCCGGTTTTGTCGTGCGATCCCGCACCGTGGACAGTGCCGTCATTTTGCGCGACGTGGAAGTCGATCGTCCAGGGGCGCAGCGCGTCGGTCATTTTCTCGTAGGCGGCGTAGAACTCTGCTTCGCTGTAGCTTGTCTTGAGCAGCGCATGCTCCGGCGCGTTGTAGCCGAGCGTGTAGAGGTAAGTGTGGGCTAGGTCGGCCTGGAAGCCTAGCGCGTTCGGCATGCCCACGCCTTCGAGTACATCGAGCATGTCTTTCCACGAGTGCATGCCGGCCCAGCAGATTTCACCCTCGGCAGCGAGGCGTTCCCCGTGATCGGCGGCGATCTCGGCGGCCTTTTTGAAGGTGTCGATGATGCGTGCGGTGTTCGTTGCCGCGTTTTCGCGCCACTTGTTCACACCGAATTCAGCGGAGTCGATGCGGATGACTCCGTATTTGCGGATGCCATGTGTGTTGAAGACTTTCGCGATGCGGCAGGCCATCCGCACTGCGTTGAGGAATTTTTCCTGCTGGGCGTCGTCCCCCATGGCGGAGTCACCCACGGTGCCGGGCCACACGGGGGCGACGAGGGAGCCGACGGCGAAGCCCTTGGAGGCGATGAGGTCGGCGATCTTTTTGAGCTCGTCTTCGCCTGCTTCGGGGTTCGTGTGCGGAAGGAAGAGGAAGTAGTCGATGCCTTCAAATTTCTCGTCGCCCACGTTTGCGGCGGCGGTGAGGTCGAGCATCTTTTCGAGGCTGATCGGGGGTTCCTGGCCTTCGCCATCGCCTTTGCCGACGAGGCCGGGCCACATCGCGTTGTGGAGTTTGGGTGCGGAGTTGCTCATGGTGGAATGCTTGGTTTGGAAAGCGGAGCCGCGAGGTTAACGGGTGCGGTTTGGAACGCACGAAGAAAGTTTGCTCATTTCGCCTTCTTCTTGGCCTTCGCTTTCACCGCTGGCGTCGGTTTGCGCAGAACCACCTCGACCGTGTTCTGCTGCGGTGCGCCGGGTGTGCTGCGACCGTCGGTGACGATCTTTTCGAGCGCGGCTTTCATCCTGGCAACGATCTCGGACTTCTCGGCCTGCAAGTTGGTTTTCTCTGCGATGTCGTCCTTGAGGTTGTAGAGCTGCGTGTCTGGCAGCCCGCGCTCTGCCCGGCTGCCGGGACGTGGCTCGCTCCAACCGCCGGAACCGGCGGAGAGTTCGAGTTTCCAATCGCCTTCACGCAGCGCAAAGCTGCCGTTGATGGAGTGATGAATCACGCTCTGGCGAGCCGCCTTGCTTGATTCGCCCAGCAGCGCCGGAAGGAAGCTGAAACTGTCTTCGGCAGCGGTGTCAGGAAGCTTCACACCGGTGATTTCCGCAGCGGTGGCCATGAAATCCGTGAGGCAGACGAGTTGCGTCGATGTTTGGCCGCCCTTCACTTTCGCAGGCCAGCGTACGATGAACGGCACTCGATGCCCGCCGTCGTAGATGTCCGCTTTGTGGCCACGATAAACCGCGCTCGGGTTGTGGCCGAAGGTGGCCAGCTTGGGATAATCCGCGCTGGGAGAGCAGCCGTTGTCGCTCGTCACGATGATGATCGTGTCCTTGGCGATCCCGCTTTCCTCAGTCGTGCGCATGATCTGGCCGATGGCATCGTCAGTCTCCATCACGAAGTCGGCATAGAGGCTGATGCCGCTTTTGCCCTGCCACTTTTCGCTCGGCAGGATCGGTGTGTGCGGTGAATTGAGCGGCATGTAGATGAAAAAGGGCCTGCCATTCTTCGCGGCGGCGGATTTTTCCCGGATGATCTTCTTCGCACGCTGCGTAAACGCGGGCAGCACGTCCTCGCCACGAAAACCGGGTGCCCCTGGGCCTTCACGCGTGTAGCTGACCGGGCCTCCCTTGTTCATCACCAGCTTCATTTTCTCCTTCGGATTCGCGACGACGTGGTCGTTTTCGATGAAGCAATACGGTACCATGTCCAGCGAGGCGCTGATGCCGAAGTAGGTGTCAAAGCCCACGCTGGTCGGCCCGTTCGTGATCGGCTTGGTGTAATCGACGTTGTTCACCTGCTCCGGGGTTTCGATGCTCAGCTCGCTGACCTCGCCGGTGCGCACCCAGTCGATGCCGAGGTGCCATTTGCCCACGCAATGCGTCGAATAGCCCTGTGCCTTGAGCATGTCCGCCACGGTCATGCGCCCTTGTTCTATCAAACGCGGACTTAGCCCGCCGAGAACGCCACTCTGCAACTTCGAGCGCCACGCATAGCGGCCCGTCACCACGCCGTAGCGGGTGGGTGTGCAGACGCTGGAGCCGGAGTGCGCGTCAGTGAAGCGCACGCCCTCCGCCGCCAGCTTGTCGAAGTTTGGCGTGGCAATTTTGCCTTCGGGGTTCATGCAGCGCACGTCGCCGTAGCCGAGGTCGTCGCAAAGGATGAAGATGATGTTTGGCTTTGCGACTGCCGTGGTGGCAGCGGGGCTGCAAACGGGGAGGGAGAGCAGGAGTAGGGCTGGGAGGAGTCGTTGCATGGGACGATTCAACGTTCCGGCTCCCTTGAACTATCGAGGAGTGCATTACTGTCAGGGCTCTCCAGATAAGCCAGTGCTTTGGCGAAGCTGGCTTGCGTGAGGAAATGATTCAGTCGTGCGGGCAGCCGGGAGCGCATGCGCTGGTGCTCTGCCGTGAGCGCTTCGGAGATGTGTTGCAGCGCCGCCAGATGTCCGGTGGCATCTCGATCACGGAAAGCATGGTCGGCGATGAGGGCGACGCGGCGGCGGAGCAGATCCTGCAATGGAAGAAAATCACTCATTCGTGCAGGATAGGCATGATCCGCCCGTCGCGATATGCAAAAAGGCGCATCCGCCATGGTTTCGCGTCCCCCCAACTTTCCGGATGAAGTGAAAGCGCAGGCCGCCGGCCATGCGGCGGACATGGGCGTTAGGCGATGACTTCCCGCACGACGCGACCATGCACGTCGGTGAGGCGGAAGTCGCGACCAGCGGAGCGGAAGGTGAGCTTCTCGTGATCGAGACCGAGCTGATGAAGGATGGTGGCATGCAGATCGTGCATGTGGACTTTGCCATCGACGGCCATATGGCCGATATCGTCGGTGATGCCATGGGCGAAGCCGGGTTTGAAGCCGCCGCCGGCGAGCCATACGGTGAAACCGAGAGGGTTGTGGTCGCGGCCGGTGCCGTTTTTTTCAGCGTAGGGGGTGCGGCCAAATTCGCCTCCCCACCAGACGATGGTGTCTTCGAGCAGGCCGCGTTGTTTGAGGTCGTGGAGCAGGCCGGCGATGGGTTTATCGACGGCGGCGGCGTGGTCGCCGTGTTTGGGCAGGTTGGAATGTTGGTCCCAGGCGGGGTTGTTGGAGTTGTCGCCGTAATTGACCTGAATGTAACGCACGCCCTGCTCGGCGAGGCGGCGTGCCATGAGGCATTGGCGACCGTAGTTGTCGGTGGGCTTTTCGTTGATGCCGTAGAGCTTCAAGGTGGCTTCCGTTTCGCCGGAGAGGTCCATGACGCCAGGCGCATGGGTTTGCATGCGGGCGGCGAGTTCGTAGCTGCGGATGACGGCGTCGATCTCGGTGTCGCCGGGCGCGGCCTGTTCTGCGTTGAGGGCACTGAGGAGGCTGAACTGCTGGCGCTGCTGCTCGGGTGTCCAAACCGTGTTGGTGATGTTTTTGATGGTGGACTCTCGTGCGGGCAGGCCGCTGCGACCGAGGGGGGTGCCTTGGAAGATGGCGGGCAGGAAGGCGTTGCCGTAGTTGCGCGGGCCGCCGTTGCCGAGGCTGGGGCTGATGGTGATGAAGCCGGGTAGGTTTTCGTTTTCCGTGCCGAGACCGTATAAGACCCAGGAACCCATGCTGGGGCGGATGAAGCTGGTGGTGCCGGTGTGCAGGAAGAGCGTGGCGGGGCCGTGGGCGACGCCTTCGGTATGCATGCCGTGGAAGAAACACAGGTCGTCGATGTGCTGATTGACGTGGGGGAAGAGATTCGAGGCCCAGTGGCCGGTCTCGCCGTGCTGCCGGAAGTCCCAGAGCGGCTGCATCACGCGCTGGAGCGCGCCTTTGCCGGTCTTCGCCACGGAGCGGGAGTCGGCTACGTCGATGATCTTGCCGTTGTCTTTGAAGAGGCGCGGCTTGTAGTCATACGAGTCCACATGGCTGACGCCGCCCTGCATGAAGAGGAAGATGACGCGCTTCGCTTTCGGCTGATGATGGGCGCGTCTGCCGACGAGCGGATTGGCCGGTGCAGCGTGGCTCTGCGCCATGGCCTGCCAAGCTAGATAGCCGAAGCCGCATCCAGTACTCTGGAGGAAGTCGCGTCGGGTGGAAAGCATGCGTCTTTAACGTGTGTAAAGAAGCGGATTTCGCCAGAAAAAAACCCCATGAGCCGCAGGGGCGCATGGGGCGGAGTGGAGCGTGGAGGTTTACAGCATTTCGGCCACGAAGGAGCGCTCGTCGGTGAGCTCCTTGTTTGTCGCAGCGATCTTCGTTTTGGCGAAATCATCCATTTCGTAGCTGGAGATGACCTCGTAGCTGCCTGGCGTGGTGGTGCGCACGGGCATGCCGGCCCAGACTTCTGGGTGGAAGCCGTAGCGCCCCTCGCTCTTCACGGCGATGGAATGGATCGCGCCGGGGGTGACGAGGGAGCGAACGTGATCGACGAGCGCGTTCGCAGCGGAGGCGGCGGAGGAGGCTCCACGCGCTGCGATGATGGCGGCACCGCGTTTGCCGACGGTTTCGCAGAAGGGGCCTTCGAGCCAGGCATTGTCGTTGATGACTTGAGACGCCGGTTTGCCGCCGATGGTGGCGTGGGCAAAGGCGGGGAACATCGTGGGGCTGTGATTGCCGTAGATGAAAATGTCCTTCACCTCGGTGAGATCGACGCCGGCCTTTTGGGCGAGCTGGGTCTGTGCGCGATTTTGATCGAGGCGCACCATGGCGGTGAAGCGGTCAGGCGTGAGGCGTTTGGCCTGCGAGGCGGCGATCATGCAGTTCGTGTTCGCCGGATTGCCGACGACGGCCACGCGGGCGTCATCTGCGGCGACGGCGTCGATGATCTGGCCCTGGCCGATGAAGATTTTGCTGTTGTCCTTGAGCAAATCGGCACGCTCCATACCCGGTCCGCGCGGCTTCGCACCGACGAGGAGGCACCAATTCGCGTCTTTGAAGCCGACAGCGGGATCGCTGGTCTGCACGATGCCTTTGAGCAGCGGGAAGGCACAGTCGTCGAGCTCCATGGCGACGCCATTGAGAGCGGCCATCGGTTTTTCAAACGGAGCCTCGATGAGCTGGAGGATCACGGGCTGATCCGGGCCGAACATCGCGCCGGAGGCGATGCGGAAAAGAAGGGCGTAACCGATTTGGCCGGCGGCGCCGGTGACTGCGACTCTGATGGGGGCTTTGGACATGTTGTTTGAGGGGGAAGGGCAGCCATCAGAGCGAGGGACGGCGGCAGGGCAACAGCGGGGTGAGAATCGCGGCAGAAAATGCTTGGGCAACGGACGGAGTCCTGATATAAGGCTTTTTTCCCGAAACCTTGATGCCACGAAAGCTTTTCCCGAACGACGCCGGAGCCCGGTCCTTGTCCTGCCTGATGAAGGGTGGCGTGCTCGTGTTGGTGATTCTCGGGCTGGGCTTCCAGGAAGGCAAAGGGATGGCACAGTCATCCGTGTCTGCACTGGCGCAGGGGGAGGCGCGGAAGCGCACCCTCAAGGTGAACCAAGCGGCGGATGACATCCAGAAGGGCTACCAACTGATCCAGGAGCGCCAAGCCGAGGAGGCGCTGGCGTTGTTCAAGAGCACTTACGAAGATCTGCCAGATGTGCCGCTGACGCAGGAGCACCGCCTCGCAGCGCGGAACGGCTATGTGGTGGCCGGCTGCCAGCGGGCGCAAGAACTCGCGGCGTCCGGAGATCTCGCAGGAGCCAGGAGCCTCATTGATGAACTACTGGCCCCTGCCGTAGCACCAAAGGATGCGCGTGCGCTGGAACTGAAGAGGCGCTTTGCTGATCTTGACCGCTATCCGCCCGCGCTGACCAAGGAGCATGTCGGCAATGTGCAGACCGTGCAGTCGCTACTGCTGAAGGCGGACTCGTTTGCCGGACTGGGTGATCCAGCCCGGGCCATCTCGACCTACCAGGAGGTGCTGCGCATCGACCCCTATAACAGCGCGGCGCGGCGCGGTATGGAGAAGGCGGAGCAGGAGAAGCAGCGCTATTACCAGTCGGCCTACGACCACCAGCGTGCGAAGATGCTCAGTGCGGTGGACAAGACATGGGAGGATCCGCTGCCGCTCGCCCAAGATGTCAGCGCCCTGTTCGGCGCGGGCGCGAGCGGGCAGAAGATGAAGGGGGCCGCTAGCATCAATGAAAAGCTGAAGTCCCTGATATTTCCGAAGGTGGACTTCAGCGGGGTGACGTTGGACGAGGTGGCTGAGTTGCTGCGTATACGGAGCCGTGATCTCGACCCCGAGGGCAAAGGAGTGAGCTTTGTCATCAACGTGCCCGAGGTGGTACGCAAAAAGACCTTGAGCCTCTCGCTGCAAAGCGTGCCTTTAGAGGAGGTGTTGCGCTATGTGGGGGAGATGTGCGGCGTGACCCACCGCGTGGAGGAACATGCGGTGACTTTTATTTCTATCAGCGACCGAAACGGAGCCATGGTTTCGAGGACATTTCGTGTTCCGCCGGACTTCATTCAAAACGCGCCGGTGAAAGACGACCCGGCGAAGCTCGACGCGAATCCTTTTGCCACACCGACCGTCGGCGGCGGGCTGGCGATACGCCGCATGGGGGCGAAGGAGGCGCTGGAATCGAGAGGGGTGAGCTTCCCGGAGGGTGCGAGCGCGACTTTCAATCCAGCGACGAGTACGCTCAACGTCCGTAACTCGGTCGCGAACATGGAGCTGGTCGAAGGCCTAGTAGAGCAGGCGGCAAATGCGGTGCCCAAACAGGTGACGATCACAGTCCGCATGCTGGAGGTGAATCAAACCAACCTGGAGGAGTTGGGCTTTGACTGGTTGCTGGGAGGGGCGGGGGTGAATGGGAATAATCTCTTCTTTGGAGGTGGGAGCGCGGGGATGGGCAACCCCTATTCGGCCAACAATTATCCTTTCCAGACCCAGATCACCGTCCCGCCATCCTCGCCTGCCATACCGGCCAGCATCGTCAATGCGGCAACTGGCGGGGTGATGCCTGCCGGGTCGATCAATGGCGGTGGCGGCGGCCCCATCACTTCCGGCCTGCGCACGGGGACGCTGGCCGTCCCCAATCAGACCATCGACAGCCTGTTGAACACGGGATCGTCCGTTACGACCGGATCACCCGCGCCTGGAATACTGTCATTGGCGGGAGTCTTCACGGATCCACAGTTCCAGACGGTGCTCAGGGGGCTATCGCAAAAAAAAGGCGTGGATGTCAACGTCACTCCAAGCGTCACGACCAAGAGCGGACAGAAGGCCACGGTGGAGATCATCCGGGAATTCATTTATCCGACCGAGTTTGATCCGCCGCAGGTGGTCAACAGCCTGCGTGCAACCGCCCCGCTGGCCACTCCGACCACGCCCACAGCGTTTGAGATGAGAAAAACGGGGGTGGTGCTGGATGTGGAGCCCGTGATTGGCGAAGACGGAGGATCTATCGAACTGAACATTTCCCCCGACATCACCGATTTTGAAGGATTCGTGAACTACGGCTCGCCGATCATGTCCCCTGCCTCCAACACCTTCCAGACGGTCACGAACACCATCGCCGGGGTTGCCACGACGCAGATTATTCCTATCACCATGCCGGATCGGATTCTCACCCCTAATCGGATATTACAGCCTATTTTCCAGACTCGGAAAGTGACCACGGCGGTCAAGGTGTGGGACGGAGCCACCGTGGTACTCGGCGGCGTCAAGACCCAGCAGCGCAGCATGGTGAACGACAAGGTGCCGGTACTTGGTGATGTTCCTTTTATCGGTAGGTTCTTCCGCAGCAACGTCGAGCAGGTCTCCACAAAGAACATCATCATCTTTGTGACGGTCAACGTCATCGACCCCTCCGGGCGGAGGCTGGGCCGCCAAACAGCCGCAGTCGCGCAATAAACTTCAGGTCAGGGCGGCACACTCGCGGCTAAGGAGCCTCTTTCCCGATCTGCTCTGCCATGTCGAAATCCAGCCCGGTCAGCCCGCCCGCGCTGTGAGTACTCAGGCGTACTGTCACTTTGCGCCAGCCAACATGGAGATCGGGGTGATGATTCATCGCCTCGGCGAGGCGGGCGATGCGGCCCACGAAATCGATGCCGTCGAGGTAGGCCGGAAACTGAAACTCACGCACGAGTTCGTTCCCCACGATTTGCCAGCCGGGCAGCGCTGCGAGCGCTTCCTGTGAGGCGGAGTGCGGAAGGATTGCGGGCTTCATAGCTGGAAGATCGCGCCCCGGCTAGCGGACGCAAGCATCGCAATTGCATTCTTTCCATCACTGGCCTAGATACGCCGCCCCCTGACCCGCCCCCGGAATGTCCATCGCCAACACCCGCAACTTCTCCATCATCGCTCACATCGACCACGGGAAGACCACGCTCTCCGACCGCCTGCTGGAGTTCACCAAGACCATCACCGTGCGCCAGCAGCAGGACCAGCTCCTCGACGCGATGGACCTGGAGCGCGAGCGCGGCATCACGATCAAGGCGCATCCGGTGTGCATGAACTACAAGGCGCGCGACGGGCAGATGTACAAGCTCAACCTGCTCGACACGCCGGGCCACGTCGATTTCAGCTATGAGGTCAGCCGGTCGCTGGCGGCGTGCGAGGGCGCGCTGCTGCTCATCGACGCCTCGCAGGGCGTGGAGGCGCAGACGGTGGCTAATTTGAACCTCGCGATGCAGCAGAATCTGCATGTCATTCCGGTGATCAATAAAGTCGATCTGCCCAGTGCCGACATCGAGAAGTGCAAACGGCAGCTTGAGGACATCCTGCAGCTTCCTTCTGAGGAGGCTGTGCCCGCGAGCGCCAAAATGGGCATCGGCATCGAGGACATCATCGAGGCGATCATCGCCTACATCCCGCCGCCGAAGGATCCGGGCGATGGCTACCTGCGCGCGTCGGTGTTTGACTCCGTCTTTGACGCCTACCGCGGCGTGGTGAGCTATGTGCGCGTGGTCAGCGGCACAATCGTGCGCGGGCAGAAGATCCGCATGATGTCCACCGGGCTGGATTACGAGATCAAGGACGTGGGCATCTTCCGTCCGAAGATGACGACGTGCGAAAAGCTCGAGGCGGGCGATGTGGGCTACCTCATCGCGAACGTGAAATCGACCGCCGACGTGAAGATCGGCGACACGATCACCGAATCGCGTCGGCCCTCGCCGGAGCCGCTGCCGGGCTTCAAGGAAATCCATCCGCTTGTCTTCAGCGGCATTTATCCGGTGAGCACGGATGATTTCGAGGCGCTGAAGCTCGCCGTGGGCAAGCTCCAGATCAACGACGCGGCCTTCACCTTCATGAGCGAGAGCTCTGCGGCGCTCGGCTTCGGTTTCCGCTGTGGTTTCCTCGGTCTGCTGCACATGGAGATCGTGCAGGAACGTCTGCGACGTGAATTCGGTATGGACGTGATCTCGACCTATCCGTCCGTGATTTATCAGGTGCGCAAAACCGACGGCACCGAGATGGAGGTCGATAATCCCTGCTTCCTGCCCAGCGCCCAGGAGATCGACGAAATCCGGGAGCCGATGGTGAAGGTGAATATCATGATCCCGAACGAGTACATCGGCGACATGATGCAGCTCGTGATGGACAAGCGCGGCGTGGTCAACAACACCGAGACGCTCGACGACCGCCGCGTGCTGCTGCACACCGTGATGCCGCTCAATGAGATTCTCGTCGATTTCAACGACAAGCTGAAGTCCATCACCCGCGGTTATGGCAGCATGGACTACGAGCACGCAGGTCACCAGCCTGCCGAACTGGTGAAGATGGACATCCTCATCGCTGGCGACCCCGTCGATGCCTTCTCCTGCATCGTCCACCGCAGCAAGGCGGAGAGCCGTGGCCGCCAATTGTGCGGAAAGCTCAAGGAGGTCATCCCGCAGCAGCTTTTCGTCGTCGCCATCCAGGCGGCCATCGGTGGGAAGATCATCGCCCGCGAAAGCATCAGCGCCCTGCGCAAAGATGTGACCGCTAAATGCTACGGCGGCGACATCAGCCGCAAGCGCAAGCTGCTCGACAAGCAGAAGGAAGGTAAGAAGAAGATGAAGGCCATCGGCAAGGTGAACATCCCGCAGGAGGCATTCATCGAGGTGCTCAAGAACAACTGAGTCGGGCGCGAGACTTGCAAGGCGGCTGCTGGCGGTGACATTGGAGCTGCCGTGACTCGATCCAATCTCAACTCTGCCGACCAAAAGCGGCTAGACGGGCTTTATGCACACCTGCAAGGCTTGAGGCCGCTCAATGTGGGCTACCCGACGAACCAGGGTTTTGATTTCAGCGATCTGTTCCGCTTCCTCGAATTCAGCATCAACAATGTGGGTGATCCGTTTCACAGCACAAACTACCGGCTGAACACAATGGAGTTCGAGCGCGAAGTGTTGGCGGACTTTGCGCGATTAACGCGTGCCCCGGAGGACGAGTGGTGGGGCTATGTGACCAGTGGTGGCACGGAGGGAAACATGTACGGCCTGTATGTGGCGCGGGAGCTTTTCCCGGAAGGCATTTGTTATTTCTCCGAGGACACGCATTACAGCGTGGCAAAGGTGTTGCGGCTTCAGCACACGCGAAACATCATGATCAAGAGCCAGGCGGACGGCCAGATGGACTACGATGACCTGCGAGAGACGTTGCGCATTCACCGTGACGTGCCGCCCATCATCTTCGCCAACATTGGCACGACAATGAAAGGAGCAGTGGATGACTTGGCAAAAATCCGTGTCATTTTGGATGATCTGGCCATCGCGAACGCTTACATCCATGCGGACGCGGCGCTCAGCGGTATGATTCTGCCATTTGTCGAGAAACCGCAGCCGTGGTGCTTCACGGACGGCGTGGACAGCATCTCGATCAGCGGGCACAAGATGCTGGGTGCGCCGATTCCCTGTGGCGTGGTGCTGGCACGGAAGGCGCATGTGGACCGCATCGCACGTTCGATCGAGTACATTGGTGCGCTGGACACGACGATCGCCGGATCGCGCAGCGCCTTTTCTCCGCTGATGCTGTGGCACCGCCTGCGGACGCTGGGGGATGCCGGGCTGCGTGCGATGGTGCTCGGCTGCCTGGAGCGTGCGGAGAGCGCCGTGCAGAAACTCCGCGCACACGGCATCGCCGCGTGGCGGCACGAGAACTCCGTCACCGTCATCTTTCCGCGGCCGCCGCAGGCGATGATGGAAAAGTGGATTATCGCTCCGCGCAAAGACATCGGCCATCTCATCGTCATGCCGCATGTGTCTGAGGCGATGATTGATGGATTTGTCACAGACTTTGCCGCCGCATTGAAATTGGAACAGGGAACTGCGAACCGAGAACCATTATGAAACAGCTCACTGTACTTGTACCCAATGAGCTAGGCATCGCAGCGAGGCTCTCCGCGTGCCTGGCTGAGCGTGGCGTCAACATCGACGAGATCGACATCGAGGGTGTGGAAGACCATGGCCTCGTGGTGCTCACGGTGGATCGCTATGACGATGCGTTGCGTGCGTTGAGTCAGGCGGGATTCCGCGTTATCACGCAGGATACGCTACTGGTGCGGTTGGAGGACAGGCCGGGCGCGCTGGCGGCCGTGGCGGCGCGCCTCAAGGACGCTGGGATCGATCTGCGCTCCATGCACATTCTGCGCCGGGAGAAGTCTATGACGTTCGCCAGCCTAGTGTGCTCGGATAACGCACGGGCGGCGGAAATCCTGCGGGACGTGATCGTGGCCGAGCCGCCCGCAGGTGCAAAAGGCGTCGGATGAGTGCTTGAGCATCGGGCGTTGTGTCCTAGTGTCGGGTCGCCCCCTACCATGCTTTTCCTCACCCCCCGCTACCTCAAGCACGCGAAGCTTCTGCACAAAGGCGTGACGCGCTTCATCAACTACAAGCGGGACGTGCTGCCGCAGGCGAAGCTGGACGAAATCGGCACACTGCGTGCCAGTCTTGAGGACGCGATGCGGGCGCGTGACAGGGCCCGCATCGAGGCGCTGCATGAGGAGATCAATAGAGCCTGCGAAAAGGCGCTGCCACACGAGCGGCATTCGGACATAGCCGAGAACATCGAAGTATTTTTCGTCGCCATTGTCATTGCGCTGGGCATCCGTAGTTACATCGCACAGCCATTCAAAATCCCGACCGGCTCGATGCAGCCGACCTTGTATGGGCTGGTGGCCAATCACACGCACGAGGACACGACGCCGAATCTGCTGGCCCGCTGCAAGGACTGGGTCACGGGCCGGAGCTACTACGATGTCACCGCCAGCCACACGGGGCGCTTGCGTCAGTCGGAGCCGCTTACGGAGCACAGCTTCTTGGGATTCTTTGCCCACTGCCGTCTGCATTTTGAGGACGGCTCCACGCAGTGGATCTGGGCACCGATGGCGCAGCTTACGACGGTCGGGCACAACCTCGGCCTTTTCCAATATGTGGGTGCAATGCCAGAGGAGGCGGATAGGGACAACCCTGACCGCAGCGGACGCTACTACACCGGGTCTTTGGGGGGCAGAATGATCACCCAAGGGCAGCAACTGGCACGCGGCACGGTGGACACAGGGGACCATGTGCTGGTGAACAAATTCGCCTATCATTTTCGTCGGCCAACTCGCGGAGAGGTGTTTGTCTTCACGACGAAAAACATCACTCGTATCGGAGTGCCGCAGGAGCAGGGATCGCAGCATTACATCAAGCGCCTTGCCGGTGTGCCGGGGGATGAGTTGTCCGTCGAGTCTCCGCTGCTCAAAATCAATGGCGCACTGGCCTCTGAACCGGGATTCAAGCGTGTCATGACGGGAACGCGCGAGAATCCGGTGAATGGTTACAAGGGCTACGGCTCGGCTGGTAGTGTGGGCGGCAGCTATGAGCATGTCCAACTGCGGGAGAAGCAGTATTTCGCGCTGGGCGATAACAGCTACAACAGTTCGGATAGCCGCGTGTGGGGCGTTGTTCCCGAGCAGAACCTCGTTGGCCCAGGTTTGTTCTGCTATTTCCCGCTGGGGAGAAACTGGGGCGTGATCCGGTGAGTGCTCAGGGCAAGCGACGTGTGTCGCCGGAATGATGTAGGGCGGATGTGTTGTGCGCAAACAGCGTCGTGGTTCTCAGGAGCAACGACGCCCAACTATCCGTCTCTGGGTGGCGCTCGCCTACCGTGTCTCCGCTCCGCAAACCAGGCGGATAGTTCGGCGAAGGATGTTCTTCCTTGTGGCGTGGTCATGCGCGCCGAACACATCCGCCCTACGCCCGCCATGCCACATCATTCCGGCGACGCACCCTGTGTCGCTTGTCTGCAGAACGGGAGCTTACGGTTTTTTCCCCTCAGCACGGAGGAAGTTTTCCACCCAGGTGATGTCGTACTGGCCGTTTTGGAAGTCGGAGGTGGTTAGGATATGGCTTTGCAGCGGGATACTGGTCTTGATGCCTTCGACCGTGAACTCGCCCAGTGCGCGGCGCATGCGCCGGATGGCGATGTCACGCGTGGCTCCGGTGCAGATGAGCTTGGCGATCATTGAGTCGTAATACGGCGGCACGGAGTAGCCAGCATAGACATGGGTGTCCACGCGGACGCCGCGACCGCCAGAGGTGTACCACAAGTTGATCTTGCCTGGGCTGGGCGCGAAGTTGCGCGCCGGATCCTCGGCGTTGATGCGGCACTCGATGGCGTGGCCACGCGGCTTGGCCTTGAGGACGTGCTCGGAGAGAGGCAGACCGGCGGCGATGCGGATCTGCTCCTTGATAAGGTCGCAACCATAGACTTCCTCGGTGATGGGATGCTCCACCTGGATGCGGGTGTTCATCTCCATGAAGTAGAAATTCTCTCCCGAGTTGTCCACGAGGAACTCGATGGTGCCACAGTTTTCGTAACCGATCTGCTTGCAGATCCGCACAGTGGCGTCGCCCATGCGCTTGCGTAGTTCAGGGGACATCTTGGGCGATGGGCACTCTTCAATGATCTTCTGGTTACGGCGCTGCATGGAGCAGTCACGTTCACCGAGATGCACCACGTTGCCATGCGAGTCAGCGACGACCTGGAATTCGATGTGGTGAGGCTTCTCGACGAGCTTTTCCATGTACATGGAGCCGTCACCGAAGCATTTCATGGCCTCCAAAGACGCCGCCTGGAAGCTAGAGATGAGAGTGGCCTCGTTGAGCACGGGACGCATGCCTCGGCCGCCACCACCGGCAGACGCTTTGATCATGACGGGATAGCCGATCTTGCGTGCCCACTCGAGGGCCTCATCCTCGGTCTGGATAATGCCATCCGAGCCGGGCGTGATCGGCACGCCGCATTTCTTCGCGGTCTCACGGGCGACATTCTTGTCGCCCATCATTGAGATGACCTTGGCGCTGGGGCCGATGAACTTGATTTTGCACTTTTCGCAAACTTCGGCGAACTCCTCCTTCTCAGAAAGGAAACCGTAGCCGGGATGGATCGCATCGACGTTGGCGATTTCGGCTGCGGAGATGATGCGGCTCATCTTCAGGTAGCTCTCGCTGCTGGGACCGGGGCCGATACAGATGGCCTCGTCGGCGAGGTGGACGTGCATCGAATCGACATCAGCCTCGGAATAGACGGCGACAGTCTTGACATCTAGCTCCTTGCAGGCGCGGATGATTCGGAGGGCGATTTCACCGCGATTGGCGATCAGGACTTTTTTAAACATTAGGGCAAAGGGCTGGGGCGTGAGGCAGAGAGATTGGATCAGGAGGCAGGTCAGAGAGGTGGAACGCGAAAAGAAGCTCCCAGCCTTCCGCACGCTCCTCTAAGCTTTGAGTTCGAACAGTGGCTGACCGTATTGAACAGGCTTGCCATCCTCTACGAGGATGCGGGCGATGGTGCCGCGAGCCTCGGCCTTGATCTCGTTCATCACCTTCATGGCTTCGATGATGCAGACGTTGCTGTTCTCATCGACGACGTCGCCCACATTGACGAAGGGCTTCTCGTCGGGGCCGGCCGCACGGTAGAAGGTGCCGACCATCGGGGAATTGATCGTGGGGCCGACGGGGTCGCTGGCTGCGGGTGCCGCAGAAGCCGCTGGCGGGACTGCTGCCGCTACAACAGGCATCGGGGCGGCGGCGGCCACTGGCACAGGAGCGGCGGCGGCCATGGGCATATTTTTGATGAAATCCTTGATCGTGTTGAGATCAGAACCGCGGCGGAGTTCGAGCTTGGTGCCTTTCTGCTCGCTGTGGAAATAGGTCAGGTCGTTCTCGGCCATCAGTTCTACAATCTCGCGGATTTGCTTCAGATCGTAGGCGCAGGGGGAGGCTGCGGGGGCGGTGGAGACCGGTTTGGTGGTGGTGCGTTTGGCCATGTTGGAGGGAGAGTGTGTCAAAACTGACGCCGCGATACTACAAACTCCCCCGCTGGTGGCAACCATAAAGGCGGCCTTGACAGCCTAGCCGCTGATGGGGCGTGCTGCGGCTTCAAGGGAAGCGCGGGAACTTGGAGAAGTCGGGCTTCCGTTTCTCAACATAGGCGTTTTTTCCCTCTTTGGCTTCTTCACTCATGTAGTAGAGCAGTGTGGCATTGCCGGCGAGATCGAGTAGGCCCATCTGGCCGTCGCAATCGGCATTTAGCGCGGCTTTGAGACAGCGCAGAGCCAGGGAAGAGTGCTGGAGCATCTCCCGGCACCATTTTAGCGTCTCCTCTTCGAGTTTCTCCAAAGGAACAACGGTGTTCACCAGTCCCATTTCGAGAGCCTGTTTTGCGTCATACTGCCGACAGAGGTACCAGATCTCCCGGGCCTTCTTCTGGCCGACGATGCGGGCGAGGTAGCTAGAGCCGAGACCGCCGTCAAAGCTGCCGACCTTTGGGCCGGTTTGGCCGAAGCGGGCATTTTCCGCAGCGATGGTCAGATCACACACCACATGCAGCACATGTCCGCCGCCGACGGCGTAGCCTGCGACCATGGCGACGACAGGCTTGGGGAGCGTGCGGATCTTCCGCTGCACGTCGAGGATGTTCAGACGTGGCACACCATCATCGCCGATGTAGCCCGCGTCACCACGCACCTTCTGGTCACCACCAGAGCAGAAGGCCAGGGGGCCTTCGCCGCAGAGGATGATCACGCCCACATCACGGTCCTCATGCACGATGTCGAAGGCTTCGAGCATTTCCTTCACCGTTAGCGGGCGGAAGGCGTTGCGCACCTTCGGGCGGTTGATGGTGATCTTGGCGATGCCGTCGCTGGTTTTCTCCAGCTTGATGTCTTTGAAGGTTTTAATGGAAGTCCACATGGCAGGTTTGCGATGGTTGGCGGTTGTTGGGGATGATTTGCAGTGGGTTTTACAACAATCGCAAACGACTGCCGACTACCGCAAACAAGTGCAAGCTCATGCAAAGCTCGTGTAGCGGCGCAGCTCCGCGATGCGGGCCTCGATGTCGGCTTTTGTGACGGTTTGCAGTTTGTGCGTGCTGAAAGCCTCGCAGGTGTAGCTGGCGGTGACGCTGCCGTGGACGACGGCGGTCTTGAGATCTTCGAAGGTGGGCTTGGTCTTGCCGTTTGCAGCCAGCCAGCCGGACAAACCGCCGAGGAAGCTGTCGCCCGCACCGGTGGGGTCGAAGACATTTTGTAGCGGGTAGGCGGAGCACGCGAAGAAGTCTTCATTCTTCTCGCCAAACAGGAAGCTGCCGTGCTCACCACGTTTCACGATGACGAAACGCGGTCCCTTGGCCTGCAAACGACGTCCCGCATCGACGAGATTGGTCGTGCCGGCGAACTCTTTCGCCTCACCATCGTTGATGACGAGCAGGTCGATGCGCTTGAGCACGTCATGCAGGCGTTCATTCGCGATGCTGATCCAGAGATCCATCGTGTCGGCAGTGACGAAGTCCGCCTGAATCTGGTCGAGCATCTGCATCTGATTGTCGGGGCTCATATTCGCTGCGACGGCGACGCGGGCGGCTTTCGCTGTGGTAGGGAGTTTGGGCTGCCATTGTTCGAGGACGTTGATGCCCACTTTGTGCGTGGTGCGGTTGTTCATGTCCTCGTGGTATTCGCCGGTCCAGGTGAAGGACTCGCCAGCGCTGCGCTCTAGCCCGTCGAGTGTGATGCTGCGGGAGGCGAGCATATCGAGATGTGCTTTCGGGAAATCATGGCCGATGACGCCGACAAGATGGATGGGCTGACAGAAAATGCTCGCGGCGAGCGCGGCGTAGCTGGCGGAGCCGCCGAGCAGGTTTTCCTGCGAATCCTGCGGGGTTTTGACATTGTCGAGGGCGACGGTTCCAGCGATGACGACTGACATGGGCGTGATTTGGGAGTGTGAGCAGTTAATTCTTGCCTCGCAGGCCGCAAACTTTTAACGGTACGCCGACGCTGGAGGGACGCCGAGTATCGGTTCCGCCTCCGCTGTGTCAAATGCCCGCTCTATACCTCCGCATGCGTCTGAGCCTCATTCTTTTCATGCTGATACTGCTGCCGCTGGCCACAGGGGTGCATGCGTGGCTTTTCTGCCGGGATAATCTGCCTGTACTGACGCAGGAGGCTGTCCGTCGGTTGCAAAATGCGGGCGTGAGCAATCCTGTGGTGGATGTCCGCTTCTTCGACATCGCGGTCACGGGCGAGGCACCTGATCCGGCGTCGAGGGAGAAGGCGGTGGCCGCGATCCGCTCGCTGGTGCCTCTACGGCTGCAGCCGGGGGCGGACCGGATTTATGTAATCGCAAGTATCAGGGCGAAACTGGAGCAGGGGACTCTGCGCCTCAGCGGATGGCTGCCGGAAGGGGATGAGAAGGAGAATATCATGCAGTTGCTGCACGGGCTGCGCCCTGATTTACGGATCGCGTCTGGCGATCTCTGCATCGCACCGGAAGTCCACTGGCCGGATGGCGTCAAAGTGCCGCTTACGCCGGGCAGCAGTCTGCTGAAGCCGATCATCGACACCTTGCGCGTGCCTGCTGAGCTGCACATCGTGGCGAAGGACGACGCCACCATCGTGCTTTCGGGCCTGTTGCCGGAGACCGCACTGAGGGAGGAGGTGATCGCGGCGCTCTCCGAGGTGGCGGGGTCGCGTGAGGTTGATCCTACCGCGCTGAAAGCCAGCCCGCATGTGCTGACGGCGGATTTTGCCAAAAGAGAGGCGCTTGCCGCTTTTGTGGGGGATTTCTTCTCGGCCCCTCCGCCACGGTCCTTCCATGTGCGGAGTGACGGCATTCCACACATGGATGGCGCGGCCACCCGTGAGATGGAAAGCCGCTGGCTGACGTTGCTGCGCCCGGTTACCGGAGCGGCGAAGGTGGATGCTAGGCTGACGCTCATGCCTTCGATCTATCATTTTCCTGGCTACAAGATCGAGTCGAAGCTGCAGCCCGAGGTTCTCAATCCGCTGCGCGAGATACTGAGGGGATTCACGCTGGTGTTTGAAGTGGGGGCCACGCGGCTGACGTCTGAGGCGCAGACGCGGCTGGCTGCGCTTGCGCCCACATTGCTCGCTGCCGGTCCAGCGTTGGAGCTGGTGATCGGTGCGCATCCTGATCCTGTGGGGCCTGAGCGCGTGGAGAAGGAGACGGGCAGGGCGCGTGCCGAGGCGGTGCAGTCATTTCTCATCGATCAAGGTGTCCCCGCACAAATGAGCGCCGTGGTCTTCGATCCGGTGCCTTCAGGCTCGCCTTCCGCCCCGGCGATGCCGCGCTGTGTCGAGTTCATCATCAAATAGTTCCTCCATGAAACCTGACCTTGAATCTCTTTCTGCCGAGCCGCTGTTCTACATGCTGATGCACAGCGGCGTGTTCGTCATGGTGCTGGGGGGCATCTTTTTCATCGTCGGGCTGCTCTTCGGTCGTGCGACTTGGGGACGCTACAAACGGCAGGCGCATCTGCTAAATAGTGAGGGTTCGTCGATGAAGCAGGAGATCGCCGACCTGAAACGCAAGCTGGCGGATCACACGGTTAAGACTGGGCAGTCGGTAGCGATCGCGACTGAGACGATTCACATGCCGCCGAAGGAGGGATCTCCTCCTCCCTCTCCTGCCGTGCCGACTTCCGTGATGGCCGTTGCCGACGACGCGGCTGCCAGTCATGCCCCCGCGAAGAGTCGTGTGGCGAAGCCGCGCACCAATACGGCCAAGCCAAAGCAGACAGCTCGCGAGATTCCTGCTCCTGTGGATAAGGCTGGAGATCCACCCAAAACAGGCGGCGAACCCGCGACTGCCAGCATCAAACTCGCCGCGCCGTCTGCGCCACCGCCGCCTCCAGCACAGCGCCTTTCGCCTTTGGCTGCGATCATCGCTACGCCGCCGGAGAAGGAGCAAAAGGAAACGTCTGCGGCAGAGAGGCTCAGCGAGCCGGTGCCTCCAGAGATCGCAACAAGTGCAACTGCATCTGCGGAGCTGCCGGTCACGCCGATGCCTGTGGTTGTCGTGCTGCCTGAGTCCGATCCAAAGCTGGGACTGGTTTACAAGACGAAGCCTGAGAAGGTGGACGATCTCACCGCGCTAAAAGGCATCGCGAAAGTTCTGGAGCAGCGCTTGCACGAGCTTGGCGTTTACACCTACGAGCAGATCGCCGCATGGACGGACGATCACGTCCGCGAATTCTCAGTTCGGCTCTCATTCAAGGACCGCATCCTGCGTGAGCGTTGGGTGGAGCAGGCGCGGCAGCTTGGCGCGAAAAAAAATGCTGCCAAAGCAGCGTGAACTGCCTTTCAGCGTCCGAGCAGATCGCGAAAGGGTTGCCCGAGCCTGTAGTGTCTCAATTGCTCATGTAGCGCTCCGACAAGCGCGGAGTTGCCCTGTCGGGTAGCGGTGTTGAGGGCCACTTCCGCAGTGGTTACGGCCTGGGGGAAGTGGGCTGACTCTGCATAGGCGGCTGCGAGGGTGTGCAAAATGACGGGTTGCTTGCCTCCGGTCAGTTGATCAGCCTGCTGTGCGAGGCTGAGGGCCTTGCCACCGTCACGCACCGAGGCGTCTGGGCAGGTGGCGAGGAGCCAGGCGAGGTTGTTGAGGACCGCCACATTGCCGGGTTGCTGTGCAAGGGCTGTTTCAAGCTCTGCGCGGGCCTCCTTTGAGCGGCCCAGGGCACGGAGCACGTTGCCAAGGTTGTAGCGTGCCTCGGTGTTATCGGGCTGGAGCCGTGCGGCGGCTTGATAGCAGGAAAGGGCTTGATCGAACTTGCCTTCGGACGCGTAAGCAGTGCCCATGTTCACTTGCGCCGCTGCGAAGGTCGGATCGAGCGCTGTGGCCTTCTGGTATTGCGAGATGGCCTCCTGAGTCCGGCCCATCTGCTGGAGAGCGCTGCCGAGATTGTTGTGCGCCTCGATTTGACCGGGAGACAGGGCGAGCGCTTTTTCGAAGCTGGTGACGGCGGCTTCCGGCTGCTGCGAATAGAGCTGAGCACTGCCCAGCGCGACCCATGAACCCGCATGAGATGGATCGATTTTGAGCGCATCCAGCAAGACGGCGACCGCCTCTTTGAACCGTCCTAGCTTCATCAAAGCGCGCGCCAGGGCGGTGTGCGACTCAAGTACAGGCTTGAGTTTAATGGATTGGGTGTAATGCGGGAGCGCCTCCTCCAGGTGACCGGTTTCCGTCAGGATGTTGGCGTAGTTGAGCTGGGTCTCGTGATGGTCGGGTTTGAGTTCGACCACCTTCTGGTAGCAAGCCGCCGCCTCGGTGAGTTGGCCTCTAGCTTGCAGGAGCACGCCAAGGTTGTGATGGCTCATCCAGCTCTGCGGGTTTTTCGTCAGTGTGGTGCGCCAGAGGGTCTCCATGTCCCGGTATTGCGCGGATTCGTGCCATGTCACCGCCGCGAGCGAGGGCAACACGACGCATGCGACAAAGAAAGGAAGCCGGGCTGCACGGAGTTTCGTCGCGAGATGTGAGACCGTGCCAGCTACCAAGGCCAAGATGCCCAGGCTCGACAGATAGACCCAATGGTCAGCCACAAATGAAAAGCGCATGCCATAGGCGTTCATGAACCCGAGCATCGGAAACAGTGTGCCTGAGTAGTAAAATAGCGCCGTTGCCGGGCCGCGGCCCCATTTTCCGCGCAGGAGCCAAGCCACTGCCAGAGTGCCCAGAGCGCAGAGAGGGAATAGCCACTCCAGGGCGTTTCCAGCGTCTGGCTGCCAGCGTGGATAGATAAAGCAGAGATTTGCCGGCCACAGCAGCTTGGCGGGGTAGAACAACAGCGCACGCCCTGCGATGATGCAGCGCTCCGGCACAGAGAGAGCCCATTCCGGGCCGATGGCACCGAGGTGGTGCTTCTCCAGTTCAGCGACAGCCAGTCCCAAGCCCACAGCGGGAAGAAAGAATGGGAGCACCGGGAGAATTTCCTCACGCCAGCGCAGGCGGCCCGTTTTCCACCATGCAAGCAACAGCAGCACGGGCGGGAGCGCCACGGCGGTGATCTTGGCCAGCATAGCGGCAACGAACAGCAGCAGAGACATCCACCAGTGGCGTTTGTCGCCGGATGGAAGGTCAGCATCCCAAAAGCCACGGAAACGTCCGTATTGGAAAGCGGATCCAAGGAACAGGGCCATGGAGAGGACGTTCTTGCGCTCGGTGATCCATGCCACCGACTCCACCATCACCGGATGCAAGGCAAAAAGGGCACCAGCCAGCCCTGCGCCCGGGAGGCGGAGTTTCACCAGCAGCCGCCAGAAGAGCCAGGCGGAGAGCAGGTGCAGCAGGAGATTTTCCACATGATAAGGTAGCGTCCATGAGCCCCAGAGTTGATGATCCAGCCAGAAAGTGCTGCCACTGAGCGGATAGTATTGCTGAAGCGCGGTGGGCGCAGTCCACATCCGCAGTAGCCCCCGCGCATCTTGCATCAAGTGGGCGATGTTGGTGGTCCATGAGTCATCATCCCACACCCATCCGCCATTCAGCGCTGGCGCGTAGGCGAGGAATGCCGCGCCGAAGACAAGCAGGCTCGCAAGCCAGCCCGCCTTAGACTGTGCGGGCTGGTTTTTATGTGCTGGCATCTGTTTTGCGTGCAAGGCGGCACACTGAAGAAGGGCTGGGAGCGTGCAACTGCGTTCACACGCGCACGGGGCGGCGCATGCGCTTATTTTTTCTTCAGGATGACATCGCCGAGGCTGAACATCGGGCCGTAGATGGCGTAGATGAGGAAGCCGACCATGATGCCGAGAATGAGCATGGTGAGGGGCTCGATCATTTTGTCCAGAGTGGCGGCGAGGTTGTCGAGTTCCTCTTCGTAGTCGTCGGCGATTTCAGCGAGCATTTCGGTGCCGGAACCTGTTTCGGAGGCGAGCTCGATCATGCCGCAAAGATTACGCGCGTCAGGGCCGAGCCAATGGGACTCCATGAGGAAAGCCTCGTGCAGCGTGCGACCCACAGCGATGTGCTCGCGCAGCCGGATGAATAGCTCCTTGTAGTGGTAGTGCCAGCTCGCCTGCGCGGTGATGTCGAGTGCAGAGGAGAGGCGCACATTGGACTCCGTGAGCATGGAGAGCGTGCGGAAGCCGGTAGCGGCGGCGGATTTGCGCACAATAACGCCGATGGCGGGGAGCTTGAGAAAGAAGTCCTGCACGGCGCGGATCGCCGAGATTTTTCCCCAGTTGGAGAAGAAGAAATAGAGTCCTACGAACGGGGCGGCGGCCATGTAGGGCTTGTGGATGAAAAGATCCGAGAGCCAGATGAGGATCTTGGTGCCGAGTGGAAGATCGGTTTTGAACGATTTGAAGAGATTGGCCATCGCCGGCACGAGGGTGAAGCTCATGACGACTACGACGCCGATGCCCAAGACGATAACGACGGCGGGATAGATGAGGCCGCCTTTGAGCTTCTTGAGGATCTTTGAGGATTTCTTCTGTGAGACGGCGATGCGTTTGCAGACCTTCGCGAGCTGCCCGGCCTCCTCACCGGCGATGATGAGGGAGAGCATGTCATCTGGGAAGAGCTTGGGGTATTTGACCAGCGCGTCGCTGAACTTTTCCCCCGTTGAGATGGAGTGGATCATCTCGGCGATCATGCCCTTGTAGGTAGCGGACTTCACGCGGTTAGTCTGTAGCAGCAAGGATTTGGTGAGCGAGATATTGCGCTCCAGACAGCGGCCGAGGCCGGAGAAGAAGGCGGCGCTGTCCTCGATGTTTGCTTTCGGGCTGGTGAGGCGGTGGAGTTTCTCATCAATGCCGGTGATGGATTGGATGGTGGTCGTCTCGTTCGCGGCGACGCCGGCCCCGACGAGGGCTTTCTCATCCGTGTCTGTATCCACAAGAGCCTCGGAACTCTTGCCGGAGTGGACGTTGGTGATTTTGACTTTTTTGAGCATGACGTGAGGAGGGTGTGATTCCTGTGACGGCGGGATTCAAATTCAGGGCGGAGGCGTGCGCAGCAGGGTGGGGAGATGAGGGCGGTAAGCGGTGATAGTGAAGGAGG
Organism: uncultured Prosthecobacter sp.; assembly: GCA_964421275.1. Classification (GTDB taxonomy): domain Bacteria; phylum Verrucomicrobiota; class Verrucomicrobiia; order Verrucomicrobiales; family Verrucomicrobiaceae; genus Prosthecobacter. The sequence goes on along the minus strand of CAYQWE010000002.1, from coordinate 139,947 downwards.
CTCCAGGTGTCTCTATGGCCGGGTTTTGAGAACTGTTGATGATTGCGGTGCAGAGCAGGGTCTCCATCTCCACGTCGTTGACGGTGGTGAGGCCGTTTTCGATCAGGGCGGGAGTGCCGCAGACGGCAGTCTGCAGGGCCGCGTTTTGCCCCTGTGAAGGCATGAGGGCGGTGATTTGCACGGGGGACAAGCCGAGCTGCCACAGGCGGACCATGTTTTCCTGATAGTTGCGCGTGACGGCAACGCGGATGGAGAGCTCCTCCTGCAACATAAGAGTGGAAGATAGAGTGACCATGGCGGTGGTACCGACGGAGATGATGGCTCCGGCAGCGAGCAGCTCGATGAGTGTGTAGGCGGCGTGGCATGCACGCCGGATGTGTGGGGGCAGCGTCATGGGGCGACGACGGGCAGAAAATAGGACTCCAGCCACGCGTCGCGCGGCAGGAATGTGGCAAAAGCCGGGCCGACGTTGGTGGAGGCAGGCACCTCAGGATCGCTGTCGCGGGTGAAAAGTAGGCGGCTGGGATTGGTTCCGCCGGCGGCGCGGCGCTTCACGGTCCAGTTTGTCATCACACCGCCGATCCAGCGGACGCTCTGGGTGAGCACAGCGGGCATGTTGAACATGATGCTCTGATATTCATTCACTAGGACACAGCGCCAGCGGAATTCGTTGCTGTTGTTGATGGGGCTGGCGACCCAGGAAAACTCGACGGGGCGTCCGTTGTCATCCTTGAAGGCGAGGACAAAGCGTCGGTTGTTCTCACGCTCGAAGCGGATGTCGCGCACCCACGGCCCTTTGGAACCGTTGGGCATGATGGTGATGATGACTGGCTTCATGGCGGCGGCTCTGTCAAAGGCCGTCGTGTTGCTCTGACCGACGAAGATGATCTGGTCCACCACGCCGTAGATGCGCATGTTCTTGAGGTATTGGCTGTCGAGCTTGATGAATAGCACTCTGAGTTTGTCCCCGTAGCCAGAAGGCCATCCCGGAGGTGAATAAGTTGGGGTTCTCTGCTCGGCGATCCAATAGGCCTCGGTGGCGGAGTTGAAGACACTGCCGACGTTGATGGTGATCGTGGGCGTACGGCCCGCTGCGGCCTCACGGTCCTGGAAATGCCAGAGGGAGTTGTCAGGATTGACGTCATTGCGCACAACGTTGAGATAACCCGCGAAGCGCTCGTCATCAGCGCCGTCAGTCGGCCCGGTGGTGCTGGGGACGACGGGCATGTTGGAGGGAGCTAGCGGGCGGCCGCTCAAATCGGTGCCGTAAATGGGATGGGAGATGGACGGAGGCTCTACCGCAGCGTGGGATTGAATATAGAGCGACTTGGTCAAGAAGGGGAGCCTGAGTGGGCTGGGGGTGTTGCTGACGAATAGCGAGGGCGGATGACGAATGATCGTGCGCCCTTCTACTGTCCAATTGGCGTTGTGCCCGCTGCTCCCAGAGCCGGTGCTGGCATGAACGTCGAGCTCTGTCATCACACCATCAGGTTTGCGATAGACGCAGAAGACGTCGCCGTTGAGCACGGGCGGCATTGTCTTGAGGAACTGCCAGTTGTTGTAGTCGTCAATGTTTCCCGCGACAGCCGCTGAGGGGCGGGAGAGGCGCTCAACGGTGATGTAAGAGGCTCCAGGACGCAGACCGGTGTGATTGAAGGGAAACACGGTGCTCATGCCTCCAGCCGTGCTGCCGGACGTGTAAACATTGAGATTGTTCCAGCCGTCAGCACTGCTGAAACATCCCACGTCGGTGCCGAGCACGAGATTTTGATTCGAGGCGAACGTATCGTCGGGGGTGAATGCGCGGTCGGTCACGCACTGCCAGCCAAACAGGCGGGAGCTTTCGACGCCGATGTGGCGTCTGCACACGTCTTCCATGTAGCTGACCTGCGCGGCACGTGTGCTCATGAGTGTGACCCATGAGGAGACAAAGATGCCGCTCACCACCATGAGCATCAGCGCGGCCGCCATGAGGGCGCCGCGTGTGCCGCGTGGGGGATGATGTCTGGGGATGCGCATGTCGAAGATCAGAGAGCCGGGAACATTGGCACGGTGAACATGAAGGCGCTGCGGCCCGCCATGTGGTTGTATGCCTGACGTGGATCAGTGGCAGGGAGGGTGTTGGCAGCAGGGCCGAGATGACGTGCGGCGGGATCCGGCCACCAGATGAAATAAAACGGGCGTTCGTAAGCGCGCTTGAAACGGTCGATGGTGGCAGGCCCTTCACGTAGCGCGAGGCGGGAGGCGCGTTCGATCGTGACAAACAGCGGCGCGAAACCGTCTGCAGACCATAGGCGGGCGTTTGTGGGATTGGGAACTGACGGTGGATAAAACACCTCATATCCGCCTATGTAGGCGAGTGTGGATGGGGTGGTGGTCGTGGCTTCATCGGCGTAACGTTTTACTGAGGCGTAAAAACCATTGGGCTCCCTACTGCCAGTGAACCGGATCACATCAATGTCATAGATGGCGCTCACCTTGAGGTAGCCGGGATATTTGCTGTAACCGAGTACAAAGATGCTCGCATTCTGGGGCACGGTGGTGCCGTCATTAAGTGGATTGCGATAGTCGCGGTAAAGGGAGGGGGGGACGCCAGAATTTGCGATGACATGGGCGCGGAATTTCTGCGGTGTGTCGAGCTCGTCATGCAGCGCAGGATCGTAGGCGATGACGGCTGGCTTCCATGTGTTGATCCCGTCACGTGGCAGGCAGAAAACGGCGGTGGCGCAAAGGGTGTCCGCCAAAAACTGCTCACGCAGTTCCTCCGCCAGCGACAAGGCTCCATACTGCGGAGCCATGGCGACATTCACCGAATCCTGCGCAGTATTGTAGAATGCCTGGGTGCGTGTCTCTCCCAATGGGACGGCTACGGTGGAGGAAACGCCTGGCTGACTGCGCACAATCGTGCCGTAGGAGACGACGGCCCCGCCGATGACCACGGCGGAAAGCGCGAGAACCAGCAGGAGCTCCACGGAGGTGAACCCCCCGGGCTGATGGACGCGACGGCTCATTTGGGAGCAGGCGTTGGATTGCCAAAGAGCATCCGCACGACGGACTCAACCACAGGCGTCGGGCCTGGAGGAGGCGCTGGTGATGTAGGTGTCTGCGGCGTGCTGCTGATTTCCTTGGGAGACGCGCTCAAAGCTTCGATGGGGGAGCCGGGTGTGGTCGGAGGAGGTGTGTCCAAAACAGGTTCCGCAGCAGGGATGGAGTTGCCGCGTGAGGAGAATGATGGCGCTGGCTTCTCGTTGTGGAAATCGCCGCGCAATGGCATGTCCATCGTGGCGTTGGTTCCACGGGTGCCTTTGCCGGAGTCCTCTACCTGACCGAGAAGCTGGAAGCGGACTTTTGGGGCGATGTTGATGGGGATGACCATCAGCTTTGGGGGGAGTCCCGTGGCACGTTTCTCCTGCCAAGCCAGCTCGACATACTGCGTGGTGATGTTCTTGACGCGCAGCTCGACGAGTTGTTCCGGCAGGACTTTCGGGACGACGCCTCCAGTCTCCAGGATGATGTCCCCTAAAAGCACACGCATGCGCCCATCTGCCATGCGCTTGGTGCCCACGACGGGGAGCTTGAGCAGCTTGTCGCGCACACGATTTTCTTCGGTGTCTCCTGGGGCGAGGCGGTTCTGCGCTTCTGATTCGGACTCGAAGGGGTTGTGCTCCTCGGGTTTGACACTCTCCGGTGTTTTTTCGTCGGGAAGGACGAGTTGGTATTGAACCCTCTTTTCGTCGCCTGCGTCAGATTCCTGGCAACGGGCGTGCGTGGCCAGCAGCATGCAGGCCAGCAACAGAAGGCATGATTTGAGAGAGAGGTTCATGGTCAGGATTTTTTGGCGGGATCCTTGGCCTGTGGCTTGGCCTTTGCCTTATCGGCTCCTGCGGCAGCTAGATCGAAAATGGGGGTTTCAAAGGAGACCTCCATCTTCAACTGACGTCCACTGCTGCCGCCTGTGATCTGGACCACCTTCATGCGGGCGGTGGGGAGGCGGCGCTCGATGTCACCGAGCCAGTTAAGTACCTTGGCATACTCCTCCTCGATCGTCATCGTGGTGAGCACCGATTTAGGGATGACCTTGTTCCCTGGGTTGCTCTTTGCCTCGCTGTTGCGAGAGCGGACGAGATTGATGCCGCGTTCGCGCAGGCTAAGCTCGACGGTCTGCTCAGCCTCCTGCTGGGTCTGCACACGCTCGATGGCAGGCAGCCAAGAGCGTAAAAAGCGCCGGACCTCCTCCGTGTCCGTCTTGAACATGGTGGTTTCGATCTCGGCTGTTTGCTGCTCGTTCTCCGCAGTCTTGGCGGCTGTCTCTGCCTCCTCAGCGGCGGCGCGTGTGGTGGACACCGTGTTATGCACCATCTGGGCGGTATAGGTTATCGCACCGATGATGATTAGCAGCACAATGCAGGCGAGTTGCTTCGGGTTCATGGCGTGGAGGGTTTAGTCGGCCTGACGGACGAGTGTGGAATGGTATTCGACCACATCGCCGTTCTTGGTTTGCTGAGGTGAGTAGGAGTGGTAATAAAGGCGGCCTAGGGCGGCTTCGATCGCCGCAAGTTCAGTGGAGACTTTTGAACCGTTGAGGTGGATCGTGAGTCCGATGTTTGCGGGCACCTGCTCGCTGCGCTCCAAGGAAACTTCGGTGATGCGTGTCTCCGTCTGTACCGCCCGGGAGATCTGGACCGCGATGGGCTGGATGTTGCGGGCTCCTTCCATCCATTGGGCGACTTTCTCCGCCTTCAGCGCCTCAGCCTCAAGATCCGACTTCTCGCTTTTGAAGGAGTCACGCTGCGCCTCGCTCAGTTGTCGGCGCTCATCAGATTCCGTCTTCTGCTTCAAGGCGCTCTTGTAGTGGAAGTAATCCATCAGCATGATGTAGGAGCTGCCTGCTAGGGCCAGGTAGAATATGGCAGGGATGGCGCGGAAGGACGCGGGCAGGCGGCGTGAGCTGTCGTTGCGCGGTGTTTTGAAGTCGTGGCAGAGATAGTCGTTCATGGCTGTCGTGAGTTTTAGTGTTCGCCAATGATGGTCCAGAGCAGGTCGTCCTGAGTAAGGTCGGAGGCACCGACCTTCCCCAGATGAAGCATGATCTCGGTGCGGAACTTGTTGTCATGACCGTCGCCCACAAAGTAAACCGGGCTTCCCTGGGGCACTTTTGCCAGTAGTGGGCTGATGATTTGCAGCGCTGTCTCCACACCTTCAGGCCCCAGGCCGCTGCGGCACCGGATGTCGCGCCACTGGCCTTCCTGCTGCACCAGCACTGCCAATGAGCCCTCGCAGGCGGCAACGAGGACGAAGTCAGGAGGAGTGCCGCCTGAACTGGCGCGGAAGATGCTCAAGATCGCATGTTCAAGCATCGCAAAGAGGCCGCAGCAGACGCGCCCGGGCTTCAGGCTGGCGGTGCGCAGGGTGTCTTCGGTCACCTTGACCATCGACTCCTCCACAGCGAGCAGCAGGCTGGCGGTGGTCTCGGGGTGATGACAGATTGCATAGCGCTTGCCGCGGTCATATTTGGGGCCGAGGACGGCACGTGGGTTCGTGCGTAGCAGGCTGACGCAGTTGTCACCGCGCATGAGGTTGTTTTCGAGGCTGATGATGAAGCGGTGGTTCACGGATACCGAGCACCATCCGTTCTCCACCATGCCGCGCCATTCCTCCGCACGCTGGGGGACGGCATCGGCGAGCTCGCCCTCCTGCATGCCGCCATCCTCGAAACGCCCGCGTTTGTTGATCGAGCGCCAGCTCACAGCTCCGCGGCTGACGTTGATGAGAAGAGACTTCCTTCCTTCATAACGCTTGCCCCACGGCACGGCGGAGTCGTCAAGGTCGGCTTTGAAAGCAGCGAAGCTCAGTACGGATTTGATTTCATCCAACAGCATAAATAGAGGTCAGTTGTTCTTTGGAAAGGAAGTCGTACACCTCATGCTCGGTGTAGCCGGTTTTGCGTGTGGTGGAAGGCTTCCAGCCGTCGGCCATGCGCATGTTCAGACAGCGCTCGAAGCTCACCATTCCGCGCGTGAAGCCGGCTTCGAGTTCCTGGTCGAGGTTCTTGAATTCACCACGGCGGATCATGCCGCACACCGAGTCGTATGGCAGCAGCAGTTCGTGGATGGGGAAACGTTTGCCGCGGTTCTCATCGAAGAGTAGGCGCTGGCAGAGGATGCCACGGATGGAGTCGGCGAATGAGAGCATGGCGTTTTCCATACGATCACTCGGGATGAGCTTGAGGTAACGCTGCACTGTCTGCGCGGCGGAGGATGTGTGCAGGGTGGCGACGACAACGTGGCCGGTTTCCGCAGCCTGCAGCGCGATCTCCGCTGTCTCGCCATCACGAATTTCTCCCACAAGAATCACATCCGGCGCCTGACGGAGGGCTGCGCGCAGGGATTTGTTGAAGTCGAGCTCGTCGGTGCCGATCTCACGCTGTGAAACAAGGGAAGGGATGCCAGAGGGATAAACGAACTCAATGGGATCCTCGAACGTGAGCACATGTTCCTGGCGGCGTTTGGCACGCTCTAGGATCATCGAGGCGATCGTGGTCGATTTGCCTGAGCCGGTAGCGCCACAGACGAGGAACAGACCGTTCTTGGCTTCGAGGAATGCTTTGATGGCTGGAGGCGGCACCATCAACTTGCTGATATCTGGAATGCTCTCTGGCAGCAGGCGCAATACCCAACGCGGACGACCGCGCGTGACCATGCGGTTCACGCGGTAACGACGCGGCCCGAGTTGGAGCGCGTAGTCCACGCAGCCGGGGGTGAACTCCAGCGGGCGCTCAGGCTGGTAGATGAAGGAGTCGTAGAAGAGCTTGCCATTGCGCTTGTAGGTCAGCGGCTCCCATGGCGTGATGTAAAAGTCGCTCACGCCCGAATCCTTCGAGAGATGAAGCATCCGGTAACCGAGTTGGCTGCGTTCGTGAATGTCTTCCATGTGATTGGGGGGTCAGTGACTGCTAGTGAATCGTGCGCGGAGGACCGCCTGCGCGGTGGCTCCCTCGAAGACGAGGAACTTGTTGCCGTCCACAACTCCGGAGCTGGGGTCGAGCGTGCTCCATGAGAGTTCGAGCCAGTAGTCCACACCGTCGATGGTGACACGGAGATCCGTGGTCGGGTTCACCAGCTCGACGGCGTCTGCGCTCGCCAGTCGGTCACTGGTGTTTGTGGTGCTGATGAGTCCTAGGTCGATGTGGGTGGTGAAATTGAGCGCTGGCTGCGTCAGGCTCAGATTTGCAGAAAGAGTCACTCCAGTGGCCTCGCTGTTGTAGAACGTGGTGCCATTCACGATGGTCATCCTGCCGAGGTCGAACCAGGTGTTTGGCGCGGTTGAGTCGAAACTCCCGGCGCTGAAAGACAGCATGTTCTCAATGCCCGCGTCGAGGTATTCGCCGTTGCCAAGATCGAGCTTGGTATTGCCGTTTTTGAAGGTTGAGATGGGGGTGCCGTTTTGGATGTCAGTGACGAGATTCGTCCCTCCCAATGCGTTGCCCCAATTGGCATTGTCGCTGCCGCTGAAGCCGCTGATCAGGCGATAAAAACTCTGCGCGTTGATGTCACTGGTGGCGTATTCCGCCGGCCTCGTTGTTTCGTTGCGCACCTGGATGTTCATCGCCGGCGTTAGAGGCAGTGCGGCCCCGGTGTACTCGGTCCAAGGCCCCGCGTTGATGCTGTACATTAGTTTGGAGACGTCCGGGATGGCACCGTTGCTGCTCAATGTCACGACGTTGGGAAAGCTACTGTAAGCAAAGGTACCACCGGCGGGGCTGACGAGCGGTTGTGGCAGTCTGCTCAGGGTGGGTGGTGTGCTGCCACCTCCTCCACCACCTCCTTGGCCTGAGTCATCACCCGGCGGCTGATCAGGCGGAGGATCTGAAGAGGAGGGAGCAACTTCGTTGGGGTCGAAGCCATTACCTGTTGTCTTCGGGGGAGTTGTTTGAGGGGTGAGATAGCTGCCTGTCGGGTCGGAAGTGGATGATCCCCAAATCCAGCCTGATTTGCTGGAATTGAAGGCTAGAGTTGGCCTAGCGCGTCTTTCGGTTCCGTAGTTCGCGCTTGCCAAAGCGGGGTCGAGGTAGAATTCCGAGACCGCGTTTCCAGAGGCATTGGTGAGTTCAAATCGTTGTTTGCTTCGGTTCCAGACTGCGCGCTGATTTCCATCATTGTCAGGACGTGAACTGACACGGGCCTGCAGTCTTACGTCCACCAGTCGTCCCGTCACCGGCCCGACGTGTTTCTGCCACTCAGATTGGGGCAGAGTTCGCTTCATTTTGTCTAGCACTGACTGCGGAGTGGTGAGCCCCGCGACAGAGCCTCCTTCCGAAACATAGATCGCGACCATTTGATTGAGCGTTGAAATGTCAGACTCAAGCTTTGCGACCCTGGCAGAGCCGGTGTCATCAGAGAGCAATGAGGCCCCCAGCCCTGTGATCACCCCGAGAATGGCGATCGTCATGAGCAGTTCGAGCAAAGAGAAGCCATTGCGCTGGATGCGTGGCTTGGCAGTGCATGTCTCAGGCTCAGATGTGACCAAATTCAGCATGGTAAATATAATAAATATCAAATGAGCGATAAATTCAAGTGAAACGAATAAAGAATGTAAGATGAGAAATCAGCAGTCGAACAAACTCAAATTTCAGTTTTTTTAAAAATCATTGTAGTATTATGATAAATCGCATTTGATTTATTTCATCGTTTATGTCATAATTTCCATAATATGCGGCATTTTTTCGCAATTTTCCAGCTTGAATTTTTTTTCTTTGGCTTGTGCATGTTGAGTTGCCCGGCGCGTGCACAGTTCAACCAAAGCAACATGCGCATGCTGTCACCGGAGTATGAGGCGGAGTCTGCAAAGCTGCGTTCAGCGGCTCCTCAGCAGTACGACTTCTCCAAAGCTATGCTGAGCGACGTCCTGCGCTTTCTGGCGACGGATGCTGGCATTTCCTTCTTCTCACTCCCGGATGACAGTGCCGAGGGCAGTCGTTTGATCACGTTTTCGATCAAGGCGAGTCCCTTCCAAGTCTTGGAGACTCTCTGTAAGGCTAACGGGTTGGCGATCATCCCGGACAATGGCATCTGGTACATTCGTCCTGCGGATGATCGTGAGCTGATTGGCAAGTCTTATGAAATCATGAACAACTCCCTGGAGATGGTCGAACGCGTGAATTCCGGTTCGGTGGCCTCTTCCGTCAGATCCGGGGGCGGGGGAGGAGGTGGTGGTGGCATCAGCGGCGCTGCCACAGGCATGGATCTCCAGGGAACGAGTCACACCTTCGCTGTGAGAAGGAGCGAGGTGATCGACGACATCCGGGCTTTGCTCGGCCTGCCACCGGAGGAAATGGATGGTGCCCAAGCGGGCATCCCCGGAGTTGCAGGCGGCGCTGATGAAAGCACTGCCCGGGCCATGAATTCGAACGAATTGAGCGCTGTTAGAAAGCCCAAGGTTATATGGAAGTCGGATTCGAACACCTTGTATGTCGTCGCCACGCGCTTGCAGCACTTGTGGGTGGAGGGCTATCTCTCCGCTGCGGATAAGCCGCAGACTTTGATAGCGCTCGAGGTCAAGTTCATCGAAACCTCGCGTGATCCTTCTCGCGAGTTTGGCATCGACTGGACAGGTACATTTGAAAACGGGAATTTCCGACAGGTCACCGACATTACCAACTCCACGGACGCGAGTGGCAACCCGACATCGTCTGCGCAGTACAACAACGTTCCCACCACGGGGGGCTATCGCACGGACCTCGCACCGCTGCTCAGTCAGCTCAATCTGAACAACGTGGCTAACGCCCTGTGGCCATCCACAAGCATCCTCAGCGCCCAGGACGTCAACATCAAGCTGCGAGCCATCATGCGGGATCAGAACACCAACACCACCTCTTATCCTAGGATGGTGACGTTGAGCAACCGCGAGGTGGCCATCCGCGCTGTGGTCAACCAGCCGGTACTCGACGCGAGCTCCACGGCTAGTTCAGGCTCGGTCGGTGCCACCACCACCACTAAGGTCGCCTATCTCCCGATCGGTACCGTGCTGAACATCCTGCCCAAGCACATGAAGTCGGACAAAATCTTGCTAAACATGGCCGTGACGGTCTCTAGCATCATCGGCACCCAAGTCATCTCCGGCAATCCATATCCCGTCGCCTCATCGCGCGTTTACAGCGCGCCGGTGGAGATCGACTCGGGCTACACCGTGGCGGTCGGCGGACTCGATGAAGCGATGGAAAAAGAAGGCCAGGCTGGTGTTCCCTTCGTTAGCAAGATTCCAGGTTTGAAATGGCTCTTCAACTACAAGAATCGCAGCAAGAATCACAAGAGTCTCATGCTCTTTGTCACCCCCACGATCATCGACGCGCGCAACGGCGGCCTACCGCCTGATCCGCAGTCGGTGGTGCCATTGCGGCCTGGCCTCCCAGGGCGTCCGAAAGTGGACGGTGCCAGTGGTTCTTTGATCGGTGGCAGCAAAGCGTTGCCTGAAACTGTGGCGTATCTCTCAAGAGAGGCTGAGACGCTGGGCAACACGATCCAGGAAAGCCGCATCACTGACGATGTCGGGCGCAAGCTCAAGGAATTGAAAATCGCCGTCGAGCAGGTTCATGCGCAGTGCGAAGGCATGAAGATCTCTGAGCCGACGAAATTCGCCATGATCGACCAGCATCAATTGATGTTGCAAAACATCCTCGACCGCCTCGCCTACTTTCAGCGTTTGATGTTCACCAAGAAGTACCTCTGATGGCCGCCTTCTGTGGTTCTTCATGTCCGTCCATTCGCAGGTGAGTTATGCCCATGAATGCGTCGTTGGAGGACGCAGAGTTTCAGGAGGTCGTGTTATTTTTCCTCCGCCTTCATCGGCTCACGAATCTGGAATTGTCTCTCCTTGCCGAGGTTCTTCGTAACCGTGGTGGGGTAGTCCCAGGCATCTTTCCGATTTGAGTAGATGACGACGCGCCCACGCATGGCGGCCATAGCGGCGGCTTGGGGGATGTCGAGGTATTTGAGGACATTCAGCAGCGCGGGGCCTGCGGCTTTGGAGTCGGCGACGGTGCCGTTGTGGGTGAGGGGCACATCGTGGAGGTCGAGGCGCTTGATGTCATCTTCGAAGAGCGAGGCGTAGATGGCATCGACGGCCATCTCCCGATGCGCCTGGATCCATAGCGGAGTCTGCTGGAGGCCAGGGATGGCACGCACTGTCTGTACGGCGCGGCGGATGTCCCACACACGCATGCCGTCCAGTGTTTGACCGAGTAAATAAAAGCGACGCAGGCGCTGTGTCTGCGCTTTCAGGCTGCCCGACCAGGCCGTGGGGCCGATGCCGCGTGGGCAGATGTAGGCCATACCCCATTTGAAGTTCGTGAACATTTTTTTCTCCTGCTCGAATGCCTTGTCGTTCTTCGGTATGCTGGGGAAAGTCTCGATCAGCTTGCCGAAGCGTGAGTTGTAGGTGGCGCAGAAGTCGTCCCAGCCTTGTTCATCAAGCACGTTGAGGGCGACGAGTTCCAATCCCTCCGGACGTAGGCCGTCACGATGCACGATATAGAGCCGCAGCCGGTAGGGGGACTGGCTTTCGAAATCATAAGCGGTCATGCGGACGCCGTCGCGCTCGGCGCTGTTTTCCTTCTGCGGATTGACGGAGGAGATCTCCTGCGGCCAGCCGTTGAAGACTTGGCTTTTGAGCGCTTTCATCCACTCGCCGCTCTGCTTGTGCCATTCGGCATCGCTGGTCGCGGGAGCGGGTGTTTTCGCCAGCGGGACGAAGGTCTCGTCGATTTTGGTGTTGCGTTCGTCCTTCGGCAGGTCGGTGAAAACGCGCAGTTTGGTGGGTTCGATGCTCTTTTTTGCTCCTTCATCGATCACCTGCATGGGGTCGGCCTTCTTGAGAAAACGTTCAAACCAATGGAACGCGCCCATGTTCAGCGGTTGTAGATCCTTGTGCGGACCTTCAGCCACTTGCAGGCCGATGTTCGCTTCCTTACCTAGTAGAGAGTAGAGTTTGCGCACGTCCTGGTAGATGCGGAATACGCCGTCGATTGGGAAGATGCTGTCCTTATCAGTGTTCACGATTAGCAAAGGACGTGGCGCGGCGAGGGCGACCATGCGCTCGAAATCCCAGCGGTAGGTGTTGAGGAAGAACATGCAGTCGCAGTGGCCCTCCACGCAGCCGTCAATGACATGGTTCTTCATATCAGTGACGCCCGCAGTCGGGGCGCTCGCCTTGATGCGGTCATCGAGCGCGGTGATCCACCACGAGTAAGCACCACCACCGCTGCGGCCCGTGACACCGAAGCGCTCTTTATCCACCTCTGCGCGTGTTTCGAGGTAATCCAGCGCACGGATGCAGCTCCACGCCTCAAGTCCGGCAGGCGTGTAACCGCGAGAAAACCACCACCAGCGGCCTTTGCTGTAGGTGCCGTGATGTTCGCCGCGAATCTCACCGAGCTGCACGGTGTCGATGATCAGACAGACGTAGCCATGCCGAGCGAACCATACTCCATGATGTTCGTAACCGGCTTTATTGCCGAAACTGACATCATCTTTCATCATGTTCGCATGACCGCACACATAAAGGATCGTAGGCAGGGGGTGTTCGATTTTATCAGGACGGTACAAATTGGCTGTGACATACAAGCCGGGCATCGACTGGAAGTGCAGCTTTTCCACGATGTAGCCCTCTCCTTTGATTTCGCCGGTCTGCGTGGCTTGTAGGGGCGTTCTTTCTGGCAGCGGATCGAGTCCGAGCATCTCGAAAAGTTGGTGGCGATACACTGGTGCCTTTGCCTTCCAGTCTTCCGCGTTCTGGATATTGCCGACACCGCCCTCCTCCGCGATCTCACGCGCCTGCTCCGCGAAGTAGCGATCTAGCAGCTTGTTGCCCGGAGTCTCCGGTGTTTTTTCAGGGTAGGGAGAGGCGGCAGACGCGAACGACGCGAGCAGGCAGAGGAGCAGGGAAGGGCGCATGATGGAGGACACTTTCAACGATTTGAGAAGGCAAAATTGATCGCCTCAGACTGGCGCGGCGGACAACTTTGCAAAAAGACAAAACAGCGGTTGCATAAAAACCGGATCGTCTATATTCGCGGCCCCTGTTTCCAAACAGACCCTGCTCGGGTGGCGGAATTGGTATACGCGCAAGACTAAGGATCTTGTGCCGAAAGGCTTAAGGGTTCGAGTCCCTTCCCGAGCACCACTCCTTGAAAGACAAGGAGTAGGGCTGGGGCTGCGGTGCCCGCAGGTAGGGCGGATCATCAGGCACGCAAGTCACGAGGAGGTGTTATCACGTTGCAAAGTTGGAGTCGAGGCGTGGAAGCTCTTGCCCGGTCAGGTCGCTTGGCTAGCCTGAGGGTGTGAGTTACCAAGTTTTCGCCCGCAAATACCGCCCCCGCACTTTCGCTGACGTACTCGGCCAGGAACATGTCGTGCGGACGCTGCGCAACGCCATCGCACAGGGGCGTCTGGCGCACGCCTATCTCTTCGTCGGTCCGCGTGGCACCGGGAAAACATCCACCGCGCGCATTTTCGCCAAGGCATTGTGCGCGAAGGGTGGCCCGTCGGTCGATTTTGATCCGGATGATGAACTGAGCATCGAGATCGCAGAGGGCCGTTGCATGGACGTGCTGGAGATCGACGGGGCCAGTAACAACGGCGTCGAGCAGGTACGCGAGCTGCGCGATAACGTGAAGTTCTCGCCGACGCGCTGCCCTTTCAAAATCTACTACATTGACGAGGTTCACATGCTCACTGCGGGCGCATTCAATGCACTGCTCAAGACGCTTGAGGAACCGCCGCCGCATGTGAAGTTCATCTTCGCCACGACCGAGGCGAATAAAATTCTCCCCACGATCATCAGTCGCTGCCAGCGCTTCGACCTGCGCCGCATCCCAAACGCGGTCATCGCTCGGCAACTGCTGCATATCGCCGACCTGGAGAAAGTGCGGCTTGAGGAGAAGGCCGCCTACGCCATCGGCAAAGGTGCCGAGGGGGGCATGCGAGACGCGCAGTCCATGCTCGACCAGCTCGTGGCCTTCTGCGGAGAGGTGATCACCGAGCAGGACGTGCTTGATGTGTTCGGCTTCACTTCCGGGGAGTCTGTGGCGCGGCTAGCGCGGCACATTCTCGAAAGCGACACGGTCGGCGCGTTGCGCGCTGTGCATGCGCAGAACGAGGCTGGAAAAGATCTCGGGCGTCTGCTAGCCGATTTGATCCAGCATTTCCGCACACTGTTGGTGCAGCAGGCCGACCCTGGGGCTGCGTCAGAAGATTTGAGTCCCGATCTCGCAGATGAAATCGACGCTCAAGCGCGGATGGCTACTACGGAGCAGTTGCTCCGCGTGGTCGATGGTCTCGCGGAGGTCGATTCGCGTATGCGCTGGGCTGGCAACAAGCGCTTGCATTTCGAGCTCGGTGTGATTGCCGCCGTGCAGAGTTTGAATGAGGTTTCCATCAGTGACGTGATCGACGCGCTCGACGTCAGTAGCTCTGCCAGCTTGACGAAGCCTGTGGCGAAACCTCAGATGGCTCCGCCACTCCGCCGTGCGCCGGTACCAACGTCAGTGCGTGAGGCCGCCACGGTGCAGGAACCAGCGCCTCGTGCAGAAACGAGCGTTCGTGAGGAGAGAGAGCCTCCTGCGGCAGCTCCACCGTCTGCGACCTCTCGAGAACTCGATCCAGCACCCATGGCTGCGGTCAGTAGCGCGGATTTCTGGCCGCAACTCACGAGGCTCGTGCAGGAGCGTCGTCCCCTGGCTGTCTCATGGCTGCAGGTGGCTACGTTGCTCGGCATCACGGACAAGGCCATCAAGATCGGTTTTCCGACGACCGAAGGCTTTGCGCGTGACAGCCTCATGCGTCCGGCCCAGTTGAGTTTTCTTGAAGGTGCCGTCCAGGAATTGCTTGGCCGGTCGATGAAGCTCGAGCTTGTGCTCAATGCCAGCCTGAAGGCTCCAGAGTTTTCCGAAATCGGCCTCGACTTGCCGGAAGAGCCGCCCTCCCCGGTGAAATCCAAAGTAGAACCGGAACCCAAGGCAGAGCCAAAGCCGATGGCGACTCCGGAAGTTTCTGCCTCTCCGACTGTGAATCAGGAATTCTACAATGATTCGCTCATTCAGAAAGCCATCGTGAAGTTCAAGACGAAGTCGGTGCAGGCGGGTTGATGCAAAGCTCTCTGCTCCCATGGTGAAGGGATCCCGGCCCCCGGCGGCCTCTATTGGGCTCCGCCAAGTGCCGGGAATCAGAGGGGCAACTCACTTGATGTGCGCACTGACCAGCTTGGTCATCTCAAACATCGTCACCTGGCTCTTGCCGCCAAATACGGCCTTGAGCTTCTCGTCGGCGTTGATGTTGGTCTTTTTGGTCTGGTCTTGCAGGCCGTTGGCCTTGATGTAATCCCACAGTTTCTTGGTCAGTTCGCCGCGGGACAGTGGAGTGGATCCCACCACGGCGGAGAGAATCTCGTCCGGTTGGACAGGCTTCGCGAGGGCGGGATTGAGTTTGCGGGCGGGTTTGGAATTGGATTGGTCGGACATAGGGACATGAGGCTGGCGGCTGTTCCGTTCCAGGTCAACCCCAGATGCTCCGAAGGTGACAACGTGGCGTTTCCCGCCTCACGGAAGGGAAACGCTCGCGTCTCCTCCATCGCAAGGGGCAGGTATCTCGGTCTCGGGGATGGATGGACTCACTCCGCCCGGCACGTCATCTCTCATCTGATTTTTTTCAGAATGGATGCCGCCTCCTAGTAGCCGCATGTTTTTCTCCACCAAGGGCAGCCACAGACTCACGCGCGTCCCTTGCCCCTCGCGGCTTCCGATGTCGATTTCGCCGCCGTGCTCGCGCACGATGCGGCGCACGATCAACAGCCCCAAACCGGTGCCCGTGCTGCGTGTCGTGGCAAATGGCTGGAACAGCTTGTTCATCTGCTCGGCACTGATGCCCTTGCCTGTGTCTTCAAAGCTCAGACGCACCTCGTAATCGGTGAAGGTGCCGGTGATCGTCAGCGTGCCGCCATTCGGCATCGCTTGGCAGGCGTTGCGGATGAGATTGTAAACCGCCTGCTTCATCTGGCCCGGATCCAGTGGCATCGACGGCAAATCCGCACGCAGGTCGAGCTTCAGCTTCACCTTCGCCTGCTCGATCTCCGGTTGCAGGAAGCGCACGCACTCGTCCAGCAGCTCGCGCAACTGCACGCGCTGGAGCTGCGGCTGCGTCGGACGGATCGCCGCCAGGAACTGGCCGATGATGAAATCGAGCCGTTTGATCTCGCCCGTGGCCACGTCCAGATGCTCGCGCAGGCTTTCACCCTTCGCGCCCATCTTCTTGAGGCGGCGTTCGAGCAGTTGGAGGTGGATGGTCAATGAATTGAGCGGATTGCCCAGTTCGTGCGCCACACCGGCCGCCAGCAGCGTGAAGGCGTTCAGGCGCTCGCTCTCGATCTGCTCCTCGGTGCGCTTGCGTGTCTCCGTCACGTCGCGGATCAGCATCACGAAGCCCAGCGGCTGCTCATCGTCGATGCTGGTGATGTAAAAGTTCAGGAAGCGGTTCTCGGGATAAAACACCTCGAGATCGCGGCTCACCACCGTGCCCGGCTTGAGCAGTTCATTCCAATCCAGCCCACGCACCCCCTGCGCCAGCCGCTGACCGAGCACCTGATCGCTCTGGAGGCCGAAAAACTGGCAGGCCGCGCGATTCACATAAGTCACCTTCGCCTCCGTATCGAGCAGGATGACGCCCTCCTGGAGCGCATCAAACACCTTCTCCTGAAATTTCTTCTCACGCGCCAGCTCCAGCACGATGCCCTGGATCTCGCCCGGTTCCAGGCGGTCCATGCGTTTGATGAGCTTGTCGATGAAGGCGGATCTCATAAGATGGAGGCCATGAACGATCTCCTTATTGTCTTTTGCACCTTCCCGGATCTCGGGAAAGCCCGCGAGACTGGCACGGCGCTGGTGGAATCGCAACTCGCCGCCTGCGTGAATCTCATCCCCGCCGTCGAATCCATCTACCGTTGGGAGGGCAAGGTCGAAACCGCCGCCGAAGTCCTCGCCCTCTTCAAAACCACCCCCGCCGCCTGGCCCCGCCTCGAATCACGCCTCCGCGAACTGCATCCCTACGACGTGCCGGAAATCGTGGCGCTCAAACCGGAGCAGGTGGCAGAGAGTTATGCGCGGTGGGTGGGGGAGAGTGTTGCCGTTTAAGGTCTGAAGCTGTTTTGAAGGCTCTGCCAACTCAGATGGCAAAGAGCCGCTGCAATCGCTGCTTCACCTGCCGTTGAAAGTCCGGAGAAAGCACACCCAGCCGTCGCTGAATGATCGACGCCGAAACTGTCACCATCCGGTGCAGGCGTAGCACAGACCGCACTTTCAAGCCCATGGTCGCAAAATCACCGAGGGCGGGATCCAGCAGCAGGTCTGTTGGCTCCAGATGGGGAGGAATGACGCTCGAGATGAAAGCGATGACGACATGCCGATGTCCGCCAATCGAGCCGGTCAGGCAGACGGCGGGCCGGACTTTCGTTCCACTCAAATCGTCGAACGGAAATGGCACCAGTACCACATCATACTGCATCGCGATAAGGCTCCCCGTCCTCAAGTGTGTAGATGTCCTCGGCTGTATCGGCCAGGAAAACAAAGGCTTCGCTGGTGGCAGCAGTCCGCAGCCAGTTCTCCTCCGAGTCATCACCTGCGGCAGAAGGCAGGAGCGTCACCATCAGGGGGGCATTGACAGGCAGGTGGCAGGTCTCATCGAGAACGACCTGCCGACCATCGTAATGCGCTTGGAGTGCTATCGTCGGCATGGAACAATAGTGTCGGAAGTTTCCATGAAGAGCAAGCAGTCAGTGGCTTGATGAGAACGGCAGGCCGCACACTCGTGCTCAGGCCGCCGTCAGCAGGCTGCGCTCCGCGTGTTTGGGCACATCCTCAACCTGGGCGCGTTGCACGCCGGGAAACCATTCGAGGAAGTCATCCACCGTCGCTCCGTCCTCCAGGTTTTCAAACAGGGCGCGCACCGGAGCTCGTGAGTCACGGAAAATCCACGCGCCGCTCACCCGTTGAGGATCGCGCTCCACCGCAGGACAGTTTAGCCAGTCGTTCTTGATGGGAGAATGCTTGTCCGGGCAATGAATCGCAACCGTTGTGTTGGACACTCCGTCTTGAAGGTCAACGGCCTTCCGTCTTACAGCCCAGCGTTGCGCGAGGCGCTACCCTGGGAATCGCAAGCAACACCCTTCTCTTCATGGCGAACCGCAACGCGGTTCCGTCCATCTGGGATGCGCGACTCGGACGGAACCCCGTTGGGGTTCGCCCTTGATCTGGATCGTCTCGTGATCGTTCTCCTGGGGTTTTGCGAACCCCAGGCTGCATGACGCAAGCCCTTCGGGCTTGAAATTGCGTTCCATCAACATCAGCCCTTGATCCGGTTTCCGTTAACGATGGCGAGTTCAAGGGTTGGATGGTCGGCGATCTCCTCACAGCCTTTGAGGTGGCCACATGTGGTGACAATGAGCTTCTTCAAATTTGGAGCGATCGTCGTCAGCGAAGAAATGTCTGCCAGATTCCGTCCTCGATGGATCTGAAGCTCAGACAGGTTGTTCATGGCCGGAAGCCCCTCAAGTGTCAACGGATTCAACCAAGTCAGTTCAAGCCGCTCAACACTTTGTGGAATGGCAATGCCATCAAAAACCTTTGACTGAGGGTTGAAGTGCCAAAGATAGAGTCGCTTGATCGACGACTGGCTTAATCCCGAATCATTGTTGTTCCAGCGGCAGACGACTGTGTGAAGTTGTTTGAATCGCGAATAGTCAATTCCCTGTCGCTTCTCCATGACGCCGCAATACGCAAGTTCAGTGAGAGCATACAATCCCTCGACGCTCTTGAAGGAACAGTCCCAGAACCAAACTCTGCGAGCCGACGGACACTTTGCCAAGAAATCCAAATCGGTTCCCCGAAAGCCATACGATCGGCTGCCAAAGACTCCGCCAAAGCCAGCCGAGTGGTAATAAGCAAGACACTCGTCTAATCGTGCAGATTCTATTCCGATGCTCGGTGGTAAAGCCGCGTCGTCGATCAGGAAGCCGTTCTTGCGATGGATGCTCATGCCTACATCACCTCCACCAGCGCCCGCTGAATCCTCGCCAGCGTCATCTCCCGCCCAATCAAATGCGCGATCGTCGTCACGCCTGGACCGCGTGACTGGCCACTGAGAGCAAAACGTAGCAGCGGCATCACCGCACCCGGTTTCACACTCCAGGTTTTCGCCGCACGTTCGACGGCATCATGCACGCTTTGCTCGTCCCATTGCTCACATAGCCCAGCAAAAGTGCTCACGGCGTTTAGCAGGACCGCGTTTTCGGGTTTGGCCTTCAGTTTGGCCACGACATCGGCTTCGAATGGGAAATCGTCGCGGAAGAAGTAATGCACCCACTCGGGCAGTTCGGTGAGCAGGCTCACCTTTTCGCGCACGCTGTGAACGGCGGCGGCAGCCATCGCGTCGTCAGTCCATTGCAGTCCTTTCGCCGTCAGGAACGGCTTTGCGAGCCGCAGCAGTTCCTCCGCGTTCAATTCACGCAGATACTGCGCGTTGAACCACTGCGCTTTCTTCAAATCGAACTTCGCGTTGCTGCTGTGGATCTCCGTCGCGTCGAACAGCATGACCAGCTCCTGACGCGAGAGCTTTTCGCCTGCGGCCTTCGGCGTCCAGCCGAGCAGACAGAGGTAGTTGAACACGGCGTCGGGCAGGAAACCGGCGTTCATGTAGCTGTGCTCGATGGCGCTGCCCTCGTCGCGCTTGCTCATCTTCGTGCCGTCCGGATTCAGGATCAGCGGGATGTGCGCGTAGGTCGGCGGCGTGGCACCGAAGGCGTTGAACAGGTCGATGTGCTTCCAGGTGTTCGACAGATGGTCCTCGCCACGGATGACGTGGGAGATGCGCATCTCGATGTCGTCCACCACATTGACGAAATGGAAGATGTAACTGCCGTCCGGGCGGCGGATCGTCATGTCCGGCTCCTCGGTGGGAGCGAAGGTCACATCGCCGCACACCAGATCGTGCACGGTGATGGCGGTGCGGCTGAACTTGAAGCGCATCGCGCCGTTTTCCTCCGCATACACGCGTCCGGCGTCCTCCAGCTTCTTGAAATAGGCGTCGTAGATCGCTTTGCGCTGGCTTTGAAAATACGGCCCGCAATCACCGCCGACCTCCGGCCCTTCATCCCAGTCCAGCCCGAGCCAGCGCATGCCTTTGAGGATGCCAGCGGCTGCTTCCGCCGTGTTGCGCGCACCATCGGTGTCCTCGACGCGCAGCACGAACTTCCCGCCGGTCTTGCGGGCCATGAGCCAGTTGAACAAGGCCGTACGCGCGCCTCCGACGTGAAGGTCACCGGTGGGAGAAGGAGCAAAACGAACGCGAATGGACATGGTGAAAGGATTGTAGTGCGGACATTCCTGCCCGTAGGATCAGATGGTTAAAGCGGGTCGCGATCATAGCCGGGAATTCCCGTTTCAAATTTGAAATCTCAAATTTCAAATCGCGTGCCACTGGGTATGCTCGTCGCCATGAAAAAGATTATTCTCACCCTGCTCGGCCTGCTGTTCCTCGGCGTCATTGCCGCTCCGTTCGTGGGCGCATGGCTACTGCGCCGTTTTGTGGACAAAGGTTTTCTCGTCCAGCAGATCGAGAAAAATATCAATGCGCGTGTGAACATCGATGACATCACGCTCACGCTCTTCTCCTGGCCGCCGAGCTTGCGCATCTCTGGTTTCAAGATAGCGGAGCGTGATGAATTTGTCAGCCGCCCGCTCACCGAGCGTCCACCGCTGGAGGACGCGCCGCTGAAAGTGGAGATGGCCTATGCTGAGCTGGTGCCTGAGGATTTGCTTCACGGTCGTTTTTCGCCGCGCATCATTCGCATCATCGGCCTCGATGCGCAGGAGACGGTGGACGCACGGAAGGGCGGCTCGCTGGAGCGCCTCTTCCAGCCGCCGCAGGAAAAACTCTCTGCGATGCAGATGGCTGCACAGCAGCAGGAGCCATTGCGTGCTCTTCCGGTAGAGCCACCATCGTCCACGCCATCGACGGACGCTGCGCCACCTATGCCTGCTCCGGCTGCGCCGCCTATGCCTACCCCGGCTGCGCCGCCGCAGGCAGGGCACGTCCCTCTCCAGGAGATCAGTATCGAACATGCGCACCTCCGTGTGAGCAACCAGGGCAGCAACGCACGCTTTGAAGGCGAGATCAGTGATTTCAACCTTTCCATCACCGAGATCGACATCGACCCGGCTGATCTTAACGGCCACAATCATCTCAAGGTGCGTCTCTCGGCCAAAGCGGTGCTCGATGGCGTGGCAGAACTCGGCGGTCGCCCGCAGCAGGTACGTTTCGCTGACATGGTGCTGCACGGCGAGGGTAGCGTGAATCCCATCGATCCTGCGACTCTCGCGTGGAATCCATCAGCGATTCTCAATCTCGTCATCGATCATGGCTCCGTCCTCGGCGGGCACATGACTATCGGTGACGCCGCAGGTGGCGATCTCGATAAGCTCATGAAATACGGCATCGACCTGCGTGGCATCCGCATTGGTGGCCCTTTACAGCAGGATCTCAATCTCAAGGTGCTGAGCTACAACCAAAAGGTCACTTTCCTCGACAACGCGCATCTGGCTATGCCCGACTATCAAGTCACTGTGAAGCGTGACTCGTGGTTCGATCTTGCTAAGGATGACCAAGGTCTGCTAGCGCGCCTGTATCTCGGACAGGCGTTGAAGGAGCAGGTGATCCGGGGCGTGGCTTCGCGCGGTCTAGGCGCGTCCATTTCGCGCATGATCGTGGACGCGTTTTCTGATGGCGGGCAGCTTTCCTTCGATCTGACCGTCACCGGCTCACTCTCGCATCCACAGGTGAAGCCGGACATCCAGGTGAAGCTCGAGCATCTGCTAGGCGGGGACATCGAGCAGAAGGCCCGGGGACTCCTCGACTCGCTCAAAGGGCTCAAGGGATTGTTCAAATAGTAGGCCGGGCAGTTCAGCCGTTCGTTATTTGATTTTTCGGACATGTGAAGCAAAAAGCGGAGTAGTCCGCTTGGCAAGCTGATGGACGTTGGGTAGCATGCCGCGTTATGAGCAACAAAACTTCCGGATGTTTGATCGCGCTGCTTCTGCTGGCGCTCGTGGTAAGCCTAGGACTGAACTTCGGGCAGTTTCTAGGCAAGCTGGACCTTGATGTCGGCGTGGACGCCGGATTTTCATCTGCACGTCCAAAACGGAAGCTGTCCGAGGCGACGGTGGAGAACGCCAGGAAGGCGACACGGGACAAAATCGTGCAGATCGACCTCGAAGGCGTCATCACCTCAGTGGAGGCCGGGGGGCTGTTTTCTGAGGCGCTGCCTGGCATCGAAACGATCAAGCGCTCCCTAGAGCAGGCGGTGGAGGACAAAAATGTGAAAGCCGTCGTGCTGCACATCAACTCACCTGGCGGCGAAGTGACGGCGTCTGACATCCTCTACAACGCGGTCAAGAAGGCCGCAAAGGAGAAGCCGGTCGTTGTTTACATGGGGTCGATGGCGGCCTCCGGCGGCTACTATGTTTCTTGCGGCGCGACAAAGATCGTGGCGAGCGAGACGACGCTGACGGCGAGCATCGGGGTGATCATGGAGACGCTGAATTACAGCGACCTCTTCGGCAAGGTGGGCTTGAGCATGAGCACCTTTACCAGCGGCGCATTCAAAGACTCGCTCAGCGGTGCAAGACCGATGCGTGAGGACGAGAAAGCCTATGTGCAGAACCTTGTGACGCAGATGTATGACCGCTTTCTCGGTATCGTGTCAGCAGCGCGTGGTGTGCCGAAAGAGACGCTCAAGAGCACGGTGGCAGACGGTCGCGTGGTGACGGGTCGCGAGGCTTTAGCGGCGAAGCTCGTTGATCAAATCGGCTACATCGAGGATGCGTATGCCCTAGCGCGTGAGCTAGGCAAGGCACCCGACGCCGGCGTGGTGAGGTACCGCCACATGGCGGGCTTCTTCGAGGCACTTACCGCTGCCAAGGCGGCTCCGCTGCCAACGAAGGTGCAGGTCGATGTGGGAAGCAGTCTGCTGCCTAAACTCCAGCCCGGGATGATGTATTATCTGCCCCCCATCTGCGCACACTGACCATGGCTGACGCCGCTTCGATGGGGGTTCTGCGCGATCTGACCGTGCTGGTCAGCATCGCTACGGCCATGGGACTTGTGGCTTATCGTCTGCTGCGGCAGTTCAGGCCGCATGCGGCATGGAATCACGAGGGGCAGGTGCTCTCTCGCCCGTATGGTCTGCCGGATCTACTCACGCTGCTCGGTATGGGGCTGTTTTTCGTCGGTGCCACGTTGCTGGTGAGACCGGCTGCGGCGGCTGCCGACTCCAGTCTGTCCGGGGCGGGCGTCTCCGGCCTAGTGTCGGCGATGGTCTTTAATCTGCTAGCCTGCCTCGCGCTGCTGGCCTATCTGCATCGTCTGCGCGGCTTGAATCCGGCAGAGTTGTTCGGCCTGCAACAAGTTCACTGGCGCAGGTTGCTGAAAGTGGTGGTGATTTTCGCGATGATCGAGATCATCGCGGTGAACGGGCTGGCCTCGCTGCTCATGCCGTGGTTGCAAGAGGTCTGGCCTGACACGAGGCCGCAGGAGACGGTGCAGTTGTTTCAAAATATGGGCGGTCTTGGTCTGAGACTAGTCTTCATTTTCTCAGTCGTGTTTCTTGCCCCGCTGGTGGAGGAGACGGTTTTTCGTGGGTTCGTTTACGGCGTGTTGAAGCGCTACACGGACGCGCCTTTCGCGGCGCTGAGCTCGTCGCTGATGTTCGCGATCATTCACATGCATGTCGGCAGCCTCATGCCTTTATGGCTGTTGGCCATGCTGTTATGCGTAGCCTACGAGGTCACCGGCTGCCTGTTAGCACCGATGATGCTGCACATGGTCTTCAATGGCGTCAGCATCACCTTGATGATGCTTTTCGACATGAAGTAAATCACATCACCATGCCGCCATCGACGGCGAGAATCTGGCCGGTGACGTAACGTGCGGCAGGGCTGGCGAGATAAACCGCAGCGGCGGCGATGTCGTCCGCCTGGCCGAAATCACCGAGCGGTATCTTTTTCAAGATTTCCTCCTTCACCTGGTCATTGAGCACATGCGTCATGTCGGTGGCGATGAAGCCGGGGCAGATGCAGTTGGCGGTGACACCGCGTCCGGCGAACTCACGGGCCAGCGACTTCGTGAAACCGATGAGACCGGCCTTGCTGGCGGCGTAATTGGCCTGCCCGGCGTTGCCGATGAGGCCGATGACCGAGGCGATGTTGATGATGCGCGCGCCTTTTTGCTTCAGGATGCTGCGCTGCACGGCCTTCACCATGTTGAAGGCCCCTTTGAGGTTCGTGTCGAGCACGGCGTCCCAGTCCTCCTCGCTCATGCGCAGGAGCAGGCCGTCCTTGGTGACACCGGCGTTGTTCACCAGGATGTCCACATGATCAAAATCCGCGAGAATCTGCTTCCCGACCTCGGCACAGGCCGCGCCATCGGCCACGTCGAGCGCGTAGGCCTTCGCGGCACCAGGATGAGCGGCGTTGATGGCATCGGCGGCGCTTTGGGAATTGGCCTGCGTGCGGCTGACGACGGCGACTTTCGCCCCCTCGGCGGCGAAGGCTTCGGCGATGGCTTTGCCGATGCCGCGCCCGGCACCAGTAACGACTGCGATCTTGTCTTGGAGTTTGCCCATGCGTTCATCCATGAACCGCGGCCATCCGCGTGCAAGAAGAAGGTGCATGACGGCCAGTCCGCGCCAAGATCGCCCCAGACTGCCGCATGAGTGACGACGCGCCACCCGCCGACAAGCCCTCCTTGTTCAAACTCTCCGTCTCCTTCGGCGGATTCTGCGAGGTCGTCGCGTCTCTCTCGCTCACGGGCACCTGGCTGGGCAGCCTCGGGCGTTGTCACTGGACGCTCGACCTGCTGTCGCACTTCCGGCTGCAATACCTCGTGGCGTGCGTGCTCGTTCTGCTCTTCGCGCTGATCCGCCGCCGCACCTGGATGGTTCTCGTGGCGCTTGTCTCGCTGCTGTGGAATGCGCAGATCATTCATGCGTTCCATCAAACAGCCGAAAAGACCGAAACGAAGGCTGGAAAGCCGCTGCGGGTGATGACCTTCAATGTGCTGAGCGGAAATGAGAACCACGTCGCCGCCATCGAGCATGTGTTGCAGGCGGACGCGGACATCGTCTGCCTGCTGGAGGTGGACGAGACATGGCGCATGAGCCTGGAGCCGCTCCGCGTGAAGTATCCGCACCGTGTCGAGGAGATGAACGACGGGAATTTCGGCATCGCCTGCTACACGCGGCTGCCTTTGAAGAGCAGCGAGGTGCGGCGCCTCACCGTCTGGGCCTTGCCGACCGTGCTGCTGAATCTCGACCACCTCGGCGTGCCGCTGACCTTCATCGGCACGCACGCGATCCCACCGATGGGCCGCCAGAGCGCGCGGGAATGGCGTTCACAGCTCTCGCAGCTCGGCACCATCGCCGCCAGCATCGAAGGAGAAGTCATCGTGGCCGGTGATCTCAACGCCACGCCGTGGTGCGAAGGGATGCGCCTGCTTCGTGGGAAAAGCGGCCTGCAATTCCGTAGCGTCGCTCCCGTCTGGCCGCCGACGTGGGGCTTGATGCTGCCAGTGATGATCCCCATCGACCATGTGCTCGTCAAAGGCGGCCTGAGCATTCAAAAGCGTGTGATAGGCCCGGACTTGGGGTCGGATCACCGTCCGGTGACGGTGGAGATCGTGCGCTGAGCGCTTCAGATCCTCACGCCAGCACCGCCTTCACCGGCTGATGCTCCTCCACACCGGTGAGGCGCTGGTCGAGGCCCTGGAACTTGAAGCTGAACTTCCGGTGGTCGATGCCCATGAGTTGGAGGATCGTGGCGTTGAGGTCG
This sequence comes from uncultured Prosthecobacter sp., assembly GCA_964421275.1. Classification (GTDB taxonomy): domain Bacteria; phylum Verrucomicrobiota; class Verrucomicrobiia; order Verrucomicrobiales; family Verrucomicrobiaceae; genus Prosthecobacter. The sequence continues at coordinate 114,026 of CAYQWE010000002.1, read as the reverse complement.
TTGATGTGGACGGGATCCTTCGCGATGTTGTAGCTGAAGTCGTCGGTTTCGCCGTGCTCCACGCCACCTTTCACGCCACCGCCGGCCATCCACATGGTGAAATTGCGCGGATGATGGTCGCGACCGTAGTTTTCCTTCGTCAGCGCGCCCTGCGAATAGACCGTGCGGCCGAATTCACCGCCCCAGACGACGAGTGTGTCCTGCAACAGGCCGCGTTGCTTCAAATCCATCACCAGCGCGGCGCAGGCCTGTTCGGTGTCCATCACCTGCGCGGCGATGTTTTTCGGCAGGCCGCTGTGCTGGTCCCAGCCGCGATGCAGGATCTGAACCACACGCGTGCCACGTTCGATCAACCGCCGGGCAAGGATGGCGCTGTGCGTGAAGCTACCGTTGCGATGCACGTCCGCGCCATACATCTCCAGCGTGGCTTTGCTCTCCTTGCCTAAGTCGGTGAGATCCGGCACGCTGGTTTGCATGCGGAAGGCCATCTCGTATTGGGCGATGCGCGTCTGGATCTCCGGGTCACCGATGCGCGAGTGGTTGATCTGATTTAGCTTGTTCAGCGCGTCGAGCATCGTGCGGCGGTCGCTGCCATCGACGCCGGGCGGGTTCTTCACATACAAAACAGGATCGCCCTGACCGCGCAGGGCCACGCCGCTGTATTTGGTGGGTAGGAAACCGCTGCTCCACATGCGTGTGAAGAGCGCCTGCGCGTTGCCAGTGGCAGGGAAGCTCGGGGTGAAGACGACGAACGCCGGCAGGTCGTTGCTTTCACTGCCAAGGCCGTAGGAGAGCCAGGAGCCGATGCTCGGCTTCCCCGGCACCTCGCTGCCAGTCATGACGAAGGTGCAGGCCGGGTCGTGATTGATGGCGCTGGTGTGGACGCTTTTGATGACGGCGATCTCATCGACGATCTTCGCGGTGTGCGGCAGCAGCTCGCTGACAAAACGGCCGCACTGGCCGTGCGGCGCGAATTTGAACATGCTCGGCGCCACCGGCAGCCGCGACTGGCCGCTGGTCATGGTGGTGATGCGCTGGCCGTTGCGCACGCTCTCCGGCAGGTCTTTGTCGAAGTATTGCTGAAGTTGCGGCTTGTAGTCCCACAGGTCGAGCTGTGAGGGCGCGCCGTTCATGTGCAGGTAGATCAGGCGCTTCGCCTTCGGCGCGAAATGCGGCAGGCCGACTAGCGGCTGATGTACCTGTGTGCCGGGAGCGCCATGGGCAAACTGGGTGCCCAGCATGCTGGCCAGCGCGATGTTCCCCACACGCAGACCGACATGGCCGAAGAACTGCCTGCGCGTCTGCTGCTGATGGAATTCGAGGAGGGGATCCATTTGAGGGAGCAAACGTCGGACTGGGACGGCAGCTTACGGGATACAGGATGGAGGAAAGGAAGGATGGAAAACGGAGGCTCGCCAGCAAGAGCATGCGGTGCATGCCATCACGGGGTTATAAGTCATGCGCGTACGAGAACAGTGTCACCGCTTTGGTGTACCAAGGATCTGGATGCGTTCCTCGTCACTCTTATGCCGCAGCGCCTTCACCTCGCGGTGAAAGGCTTCAAGGTCGCCGTTGTTTTTCTTTAGCAAGCGGGCGAAGCCCGGTTCGAGTGTGTGGTAGGCGGCCACAGTGTTGAGGCGGGCGTTGTTCCAGTTGTGCGTCCCTTGGGTGCTGTTCACATGGGTTTGTGGCTGATGCACGCCCGCTTTCCTGAGCATGTCCTCAAAGACGCGGTGCTTGGACTTACGCGTTTGGTCGGGCGTGGTGGGATCAGCAAGCGTGTAGAGCTTCTTCAGTTGGTCGCGTGCGTCGAGCAGCAGGCTCACATTTTCCCGCTGTGTTTTCAGGTCGGCCTCATACCGCCGGAGTCCGGCCACGTCCCCCTTGGCACGGAACCAGCGCCGGACGCCATCCTGCGCGTTTGCCGTGGCGAAGGCCTCGTTGAAGTCCGTGTCGCCTGGGATGAAAACCTTCGCGTGGGTGAGCTCGTGGAAGACGAGTTCGGCCAGCTCCGCGTCACTGCGGTGCAAGAAGGTGTTGAGAACCGGGTCGGCAAAGTAGCCCAACGTCGAGTACGCCTCCACACCGCCCATGAAAACATCCAGTCCCTTCGCTCGCAGGCGGTCCGCTTCGTGCTTGGCGTCCTGCTCGTTAAAAAAGCCGCGGTACTTCAGGCTGCCGACGAGCGGGTACCACCACTCCCTAGCCTCCACGGAGAATTCGGGAGCGGCGAAGACGACCCAGACGACGTAGGGCCGCTTCAGGTCGCAGTATTTGCCAAAGCTTTTCGCTGGCAGTCGCAACTCGTCTGCGGCGAAGGTGCGCAGCTCCTCGATGAAGCGCAGGCGGTTCTTCACATGACCTGCCGCTGCCGGGTCGTTCAGCACCGCCGCGTTGTTCCGTGCGCCGCGCCAGATCTCCATCTGCCCTCCGACGGCCTGGGTGTAGAATTTGACCGTGCCGCACGAGCACAACAGGGCTGGGAGGAGCGTGAACCAGTTGCGTGAGGTCATCATCGCTCCAGTTTAGCCCGACACTCCCAACCGCAAACTGCAATGTCCTTCATCCATGACGATTTCCTACTGTCCAACAGGACGGCCAGCCGACTTTATCACACGTTCGCTAAAGACGAGCCGATCCTGGACTACCACAACCACCTTCCACCGAAAGACATCGCGCAGGATCGGCAGTTCAAGAACCTCTTCGAGATCTGGCTGGAAGGCGACCACTACAAATGGCGTGCAATGCGTTGCAACGGCGTGCCGGAGAAATTCATCACGGGTGACGCCACGCCCTTCGAGAAATTCATGGCCTGGGCTAGGACTGTGCCGCACACGCTGCGCAACCCTCTCTATCATTGGACGCACCTCGAATTGAAGCGCTACTTCGGCATCGACGAGCTGCTGGATGAGAAGTCCGCCATCGCGATCTGGGAGAGGACCTGTGCCATGCTCGCCAAGCCGGAGATGAGCGCCCGTGGCATCCTGCGCACGCAGAAGGTGCGGGCGCTATGCACCACGGACGACCCGACGGATGATCTCGCGTGGCACCGTCAATGCGCGGCGGACGGCTTTGAGGTCGGCGTGTATCCGACCTTCCGCCCCGACAAGGCGCTGGCGGTGCATCAGCCAGAAACGTGGAATGCGTGGTGTGACAAGCTCAGCGCCGCCAGCGGCATCGAGGTGAGGAGCTACGCGAGCCTGCTCGATGCGTTGAGGCAACGCCATGATTTCTTCCACAGCGCCGGTGGTCGTTTGAGTGATCACGGCCTGAACCACTGCCACGCGGATTTCGTCAGCGATGCCGAAGCTCAACGCATCTTCCAAAAGGCCCGCAGTGGCACTGCGGCAGACGCGCAGGAGCAGGACCAATTCGCCAGCAACATCATGCTGTATGTCGGCCGGCTGAACGCGGCGCAAGGCTGGACGATGCAGCTCCACCTCGGCCCCGTGCGCAACAACAACAGCCGCCTCGCCCGTGAGATCGGCGCGGACGTGGGCTGTGACAGCATCGGCGATTATTTGCAGGCAGAGAGGCTTTCGTGCTTCCTCGACCGGCTCGACACGGAGAACGCGCTGCCCAAGACCGTGCTCTACAACGTGAACCCCGCGCACAACTACGTCTTCGGCACCATGGCGGGCAATTTCGCCGACGGCACCACGCCGGGGAAAGTGCAGTTTGGCTCAGGCTGGTGGTTCGTCGATCAAAAGGAAGGCATGGAGTGGCAGATCAATGCGCTGAGCAACCTCGGGCTGCTCAGCCGCTTCATCGGCATGCTCACTGACAGCCGCAGCTTCATGAGCTTCCCGCGCCACGAGTACTTCCGCCGCACGCTGTGCAATTTGCTGGGCTCCGACATCGAGGCGAGACTCATCCCGGATGACGACGCGCTCGTCGGCGGCATGGTGCGCAACATTTGCTACGCGAACGCGAAGGCTTATCTCGGGCTGAGGGTGGCGGACTGAAGCTCAGCAGATCTCCACCACGACGGCGCTGGCATTATCACGCCCTGATTCACTGACGGCGTGTTCGACGATGGTCTTCGCGTCGCTAGTCATGAGCATGTCTGCCAAGGCGTGGTCCCAGATGCCGTCGATGACGCCATCGGTACAGAAAAGGAAACGGTCTCCGACCTCGAAGCCGACCGAGCCGACCTGCGGCTCCATGTATTGATGCCCCGCGCCGAGAGCCTGGTTGAGGATGCTTTTGCGCGGGTGGCTGCGTGCCTCGCGCTCATTGAGCTTGCCCTGACTGCGCAGCCATCCCACATGGGAGTGGTCTTGCGTGAGCTGCTTGAGCTTGCCGCCCTTCGGCAGCCAGTAGATGCGGCTGTCCCCCACATGGGCGAAATGCAGCCAGCGGGGAGTGAGCCAGCCGAGGCTGAGAGTCGCGCCCATGCCGCTGCATTCCTCATAGCTCTGTCCCAGGTGCAGCAGCTTGGCATGCACGCGGGTGAACAGTTCGGCCAGCACGTCGGTGTGGCCGACGTGGATGTGCTGGGCGGATTGTTTGAAGCTTTTAGGCAGCAGCTTGGTGATCTTTTCGGTGGCGATCTTGCTCGCGAACTCGCCGGACTTCGCGCCGCCCATGCCATCGCTCACGGCGAAGACGAAGTCGCCGTTTTCAAAGGTGGCGTCGCCGGTCTTGCCGAGGTAACGCACCTCGTGCGCGTCGAAATTGAGGGCGAGGAAGGAGTCCTCGTTGTTTTTGCGCACCCGTCCGGGGTGGGTCATGCCAGACCAGCGGACCTGGCCTAGGGGCGGGGAAGGAGGTGCTTCGTTCATGCGGCCGGTTTCTCAGGCATTGCGAGGATGGTGGCGAATTCAAAGTCGATCAGGCAGAAGCGGCCGTCTCCGGCGCGGTAGGTGACGTTGCGGTCGAAGGGATCATCGTGCCGGACGCCGTAATCACGCTCCAGCTCGGCAAAGAGCTCCTTCACCTTGCTTTCACTGATGTGCTGGACGCGGGAGCCGCAGTTCGTAGTCACCATATAGAGCTCATCCTCGTGGGCCTCCAGCAGGCGTGGCACATACTCACAGCCGCGCTGCTCCAGGATGCGGAGGACGCGGACTTCATTGGCAAAGCGCTCCGCCGCGTTCGGCCCGCGGAAATACTTATGCACACGACCGTCGTAACCGATGCGGACGAGGGCGCGCTGGGTGTTTTTGGCTTCGTGCATGGGGGATTTCTGGCCGCATATCTCCGGCATGGGCGGCAGGCTGGCAAGCGGGCAAAAATTCGTCTCGCTTCTGGCATGGAGCATGCTCTGATGGCGCGCGCTAACGACCGCAGCGGTCTCCGCCTCGGCACGAGCAAACCTCAAGTCACACCCATCAACCATGGCCAAATACAAACTCGAATACCTCTGGCTGGACGGCTACGAGCCCGTCCGCAACATCCGCAGCAAGACGCAGATCAAAGAATATGCCAGCTTTCCGAAGCTGGAGGAACTCCCCAACTGGGGCTTTGACGGCTCCTCCACCCAGCAGGCCCCCGGCGGCTCCTCCGACTGCGTGCTAAAGCCCGTGGCCGTGTATCCCGACTCCACCCGCAAGAACGGCGTTCTCGTGATGTGCGAGGTTTACAACGCCGACGGCACGCCTCACTCCTCCAATGACCGCGCTACCATCTTGGACGATCCAGACACTTGGTTCGGCTTTGAGCAGGAATACTTCCTCTACCAGGACGGTCGCCCCCTCGGCTTCCCCGAGCACGGCTACCCCGCCCCGCAGGGCACCTACTACACCGGCGTCGGTTACAAGAACGTCGGCGACATCGCCCGCCAGATCGTCGAGGAGCACCTCGATCTCTGCCTCGACGCCGGCATCAACCATGAAGGCATCAACGCCGAGGTGGCCAAGGGCCAGTGGGAATTCCAGGTCTTCGGCAAAGGCTCCAAGAAGGCCGCCGACGATGTCTGGGTCGCCCGTTACATCCTCATGCGCCTTTGCGAGAAGTACTGCGTGGACATCGAGTGGCATTGCAAGCCGCTGGGCGCCACCGACTGGAACGGCTCCGGCATGCACTGCAACTTCTCCACGAAGTACATGCGTGAAGTCGGCGGTGAGAAATACTTCCTCGCCCTCATGGCTGCTTTTGAGAAATACCGCGACGAGCACATCGCCGTGTACGGCCCGGACAACCACATGCGCCTCACCGGCCTGCATGAGACTCAGTCCATCGACAAGTTCTCCTGGGGGCTCGCTGACCGCGGCTCCTCCGTCCGCGTGCCCCACAGCTTCAAGAACAGCGGCTGGAAAGGCTACCTCGAAGACCGTCGTCCGAACAGCCAGGGCAATCCTTACCAGATCGCCGGGCGCATCCTCAAGACCATCGCCACCGTCCCCACGGCCTGATCGAGAGATTCATCTCACCCACGAACGCCGCCTGGAAACAGGCGGCGTTTTTCTTGCCGTTGCAGGCATTGCCGCCGCTAACACGCGCATTTGCGCTGCTAACGCGTGCATTTGCGCCGGGAGTTTGCGCGCAACGATTAGAAAATCTGTCATTTCACTCAAAACATTCGTCCAGACACGCCGACAGGCTGGTGGGGATCCATCAGTCCACCCACCTGCTTCCAAAATTGGCGAAGTGCGTCCCTTCCAACGCCCTTCAATGATTGCGTGAACTGTTTCCTCAAACTTCTGGCGCTGGCTCAGTTTGTCGTAGCCGTTGTATTCTTTCGCCATGAAGGCTTGCAATTGCGTATCTGCCTCGAAGTTCAGTAGGCGCTGGGGCTGACGTAGTTCACGAGGGTCTGGCAACTGCGCGAACTTCGCCGCGAGCTGCTCCAGCCTTGCATGATCGGTGTGGGGCAACTCGCAGGGTGCGTTTTTGTGATTGTCAGCGGCCTGCCCTCATGATAGAACCGCTGACTTTGTGAAATTCTCCCGCGCTTTCGCCATCGCTTTGTTCATGTCCGCCGCTGTGCTCGGGGCGGAGGAGCCTGCGTTGCCGCATTCGCTCGTGCCGGGGGCTGGATTCAATACGGAAGGGCCACAGGGATTCCTGAAGCCGACGAAGTCCATTAAACCGCCGGCTCCTGCGCCTGTGGCGGCTCCGGCGGTGGCTATCGTACAAAATCCCACTGCGGAGACGCGCTTGCGGCGCCTAGTGGTTGTTTCCGGTGGTATGACGCCGGAAGCCATCCGTGAGGCGATCATCGCATGTGGGCAGTCCCGCACGCCGGTGACGACCTTGGGCGGTGTGAACGCTCCGGCTCCCGTTTTGACTGACTTGGCCGGTCTGTTTGGCTCCACTGTGACTGAGGACACGCAGAACAAAGTGCTCGAAACGGTGCGCAAAGGCATGGGGACTTCCGCGAAGCCGCTGAAGCGTGTGGAAGTAGTAGGCTGGCTGCCGAGTGAGGGTGTCATGGCCGTGGCAGTGTATCCTGAGAGTTGATCACTCCTCATGACACCTGAACTGGCCCCAACCGCAGTGCCACGCGTGCTGCTCGCGGAGGAGAGCCTGCCCTTTCGCCGGGTCATCCGCGAGGCATTGGCTGCCTTCCGTGTCTGTGAGATCGACGACGCGCCCAGCGGGGAGCGTGCCTTTGAAATGGCACTGCGCCGCCCGTATTCGCTGTTTCTGTTTTCTCTGCCTCTGCCTGATCTGGCGGGGGACATGCTCGACCGCTTGCTCAGCACTGCCTATCCGCTGGCTCACCCTGGATCTCACGCCGCGCCACCGGTCATTTTTCTGGTGCGGCCTGCGGACATGGTGCGTATGCAGACGCTCCAGCGCGACGTGCGCGTGCGCGGCAGCATGCCGCTGCCGCCCAAGCTCGACGTGCTGCTCTCGCTGACCGCGAGCCTTCTTCCCCAACGTGTGAATCCCGCTTTTCCCTCTCATGTTCCCTGACCCGGCCCGTCATAGCGTGAAAATCTGCGGCATCACCAATCCAGGGCAGGCGGCGGAGATATTCGCGCTCGGCGCGGACGCTGTTGGCATCAATCTCTGGCCCAAATCGAAACGCTACATGCCGCTGGTGGTCGCTGAGGCATCTTTGGGTGAGGTCGCTTCGAGTAACGCGCTCGTCGCCGTGTTGGTGAACGCAGATACGGCGTTGCTCGACGCCACCATCGGTAGTGGATTGTTCCAAGCGTTGCAGCTTCATGGCGATGAGACTCCGCGTGAGGTCGAGCGTCTCATGTGCCGGGGTGTGAATATCATCAAGGCGCTGCAGGTGCGTAACGCCGCAACGCTGCAGCAGATTGGCGAGTTCCCGTGCCAGGCAATCCTGCTCGACGCCTACAATCCAGGCAGTTATGGCGGCGGCGGCCATACTTTCCCGTGGGAACTGTCCGTGCGTGCGAAGGAGATGTTTCCTGACAAACGGATCGTGCTCTCCGGTGGTCTCAATGCGGGCAACGTACGCCAAGCCGCGCAACAGACGCAAGCCGTCGCTGTCGATGTCGCCAGCGGAGTCGAATCTCAGCCAGGGGTGAAGGATGCTGTGCAGGTGGCGCGGTTCATTGCAGAGGCGCGGGCAGGCTGGGTTTGTTAGTTCAGCATTGGCCGATGCGTTTTAACTACATGCATCCAGTCGAAGAGCAGGTACTCCTCAAACGCCGCGAATTCCTCGCCACGAGTGCGAACGGCATCGGTGCGCTCGCGCTGGGTGCCTTGCTGACAGAGGAGGGGCTCATGTCGCGAGCCTCGGCGATGGAGGCCGACCCGCTGCTGCCGAAAGCACCGCACTTCCCGGCGAAGGCGAAGAACTGCATCTTTATCTTCTTTGAAGGAGGGCCTAGCCAGATGGATTTGTTCGACCCGAAGCCGAAACTCAACGAGCTCAACGGCCAGGCACTGCCGGAAAGCATGACAAAGAACGTGCGCTTTGCCTTCATCCGCAAGGAGACGGCGAGGCTGATGGGCAGCCCGCGAAAATTTGCTAGGCACGGCCAGTGCGGTATGGATTTTAGCGATCTGCTGCCGCACATGGCGAAGCAGGCCGACGACTGGCTCATGATCCGTAGTCTGCACACAGACCAGTTCAATCATCACCCCGGCCAGCTCGTGCTGCATTGTGGTCGTGCGCAGTTCGGCCTGCCGACGATCGGTTCGTGGCTCAACTATGGTCTCGGCAGCATGTCGCGCAATCTTCCCGGTTACGTCGTGCTCAGCGCTGGGCGGGGGACCAGCGGCGGCGCGTCGCTGTGGCAGAGCGGATTTCTGCCGAGTACTTATGCCGGCGTGCTGTTCCGCAACCAAGGCGAACCTGTGCTCAATCTGAAGAATCCGCCGGGCATTCCGATGAACCTCCAGCGCAAGGGGCTAGACACGCTGATGGAGCTGAATCAAAGCCGCTACGAGCATCTGCGTGACCCAGAGATCGCCAGCCGCATTTCTGCGTATGAGCTGGCCTTCCGTATGCAGTCCTCCGCGCCAGAATTGATCGATCTCAAGGGCGAGGATGAGAAGACACTCGAAATGTATGGCGTGAAGCGCAAAGATCCGCCGATCAAAGCGGCCCGCGGTGGTGGCCCCGGCCAGTATGAGGCTTTCGCGAAGAACTGTTTACTCGCCCGCCGCCTCGTGGAGCGCGGCGTGCGGTATGTGAGCCTCATGCATGCGAGCTGGGATCATCACAGCAATCTGAACGACGAGCTCAGCTACAATGCCGGCATGGCCGACCAGCCGATCGCTGCCCTCATCAGAGATTTGAAACAACGCGGCATGCTAGACGACACCATGGTCATCTGGGGCAGTGAGTTTGGCCGCACACCACTCGGGGAGAATCGCGGCGGCAACCCGAACGCCACCGGGCGCGACCATCATCCATTCGCCTTCACCATGCTCGCCGCCGGCGGCGGAATCAAAGGCGGTCAGATTTACGGTGAGACCGACGAGATTGGCTGGAGCATCGTGCGTGACCCAGTCGATCTCCATGACTTCCACGCTACGCTGCTCAATCAGTTCGGATTCGATCATCTACGCCTCACTCATCGCTTCCAAGGCCGAGATTTCCGCCTTACGGATGTGGCAGGACGTGTGATCAAGGAGTGGGTTTGAGTTGGTCGGAAAAGCTCCTGTCTTGGCAAACTGGAAAGACCTGCTATTTGTGTGCGATCATGCAGCCTGACATTCGCCGCCTCCGCCTTTCTGCTGTCACGGGGTTTCTGGCCATTCTCCTGGGGGCTCTCGGTGCGCATGGGCCGTTGCACGAAAAATTGAAGGCCGCAGGCCAGCTTGAGCACTGGGAGACTGGGCTGCGCTATCATCTGCCGCATGCTGTGGTGTTGCTGGTCATCGCGCTCCTAGCAGGGCAGGGGGGGGCGCTGCGCCGTGCATGGAGTCCCATCTTTGCCGGTATTATTCTTTTCAGCGGGTCACTGTATGTGCTCGCATGCACCGGGGTGAGGTGGCTCGGGGCCATCACGCCGTTTGGCGGGGTCAGCTTCATGCTTGGCTGGCTCCTCCTGGCATTCGCGGCGAAGGGGAGATGATGCCAGGAGGCCAATCTTCATCACGCATGAAAAACTCGTTGCGCCCTGGTTGATGCATGCTCCAATAGCGGCCCTTCAAAAACAGAGGCTCGGTAGCTCAGTCGGTAGAGCAGGGGATTGAAAATCCCCGTGTCGGCGGTTCGATTCCGTCCCGAGCCACCTCTGTGAGAGCGCGGAAGCTCTTCGACTCAGGAGACGGCATCCCCTGCTTTTGGTTCTCGCACGACGCGGTCCACGCTGTGTTTGGTGACGATGTTGCCCTGGGATTCGCGGTTCTTAATGGCGATGGAGTTGAATGGGAACCTGATCTGGAGGTTGCGCAGGTAGAGCGCGGGTTTGAGATGTACCACTGCGGCGAAGGCGTTGCTTTCCTCCTCGGACTCGTGCCGGATGAGATAGAGTACCGTCGAGCCTGGCGTGCCTTTGGTGAGTATATACTCTTTGTCCCGCGTGACGCCGCCGACGCGAAAACGCTTTGCCATCACGCTGCCCTGGCGGCCATCGCGATAAACCATGCTGTAAACCGCCTGGTCGTCTTTCTTGAAGAGGCCGATGTGGGGCGGGTTTTTGCCGACAAAGAATTTTTCCCCTGCCTTGGTCACGCTCATCGTTCCGTCCTTGGTGAAGAAGATCACGTCGTCAAGAGATGAGCATTTGCAGACGGGCTCCCCTTCGCGCTTCAGGCTGGTGCCAGCGAAGCCGTCCTTCGCGTTGAGATAGAGAGTCTCGTTTTGCATGATCACCTCTGCGGCGGCCACGCGGTTGAAGCTGGAGATCTGCGTTCGGCGCTCGCGGCCAAGGGCATACGTTTTCTTGAGCTCCTCAAAGTGCCGGATGGTGTGGCGGGTGAGTCCTTTCAGGAATTTCTCAGCTTGGGCGATCTCTTCCTCCAGCTCCTTAAGCTGCGTGTCCGCTTCGAAGCTGTTGAATTTCGAGATGCGCTTGATCTTTATCTCAGTCAGGCGCGCCACGTCGTCATCTGTCACCTCGCGCCTGAGCTGGCCGAGAAAAGGCTTCAATCCCTTCCAGATCGCGGCGATCACGGCCTCCCAGGTTTCACACTCTTCGATTTTTCGGTAGATCCGATTCTCGATGAAAATCTTCTCCAGGGAGCTGAAGTGCCACTTCTCATTGAGCTCGCCCAGGAGGACGCCTAGCTCCTCGCCAAGAATTTTTTTGGTGTTTTCCGTGCCTGCTCTGAGCAGGTCATTCACATTCATGAAGCACGGTTTGTCATCCTGGATGACGACCGCATTGGCGGAGATGGATACCTCGCAGTCCGTGAAGGCGTAGAGTGCCTGGATCGTCTGCTCCACATCCGCACCGGTGGGTAGCTGTACTACGATCTCCACCTTTTCCGCAGTGTTGTCATCCACACGCGAGATCTTGATCTTCCCTTTCTCGTTTGCGGCCACGATGCTGTCCATCAGCCCGCCAGTCGTCGTTCCGTGGGGGATTTCGGTGATGACCAGCATGTTTTTTTTCGGGCCTTCCTCGATCTTCGCGCGAACGCGCACACGGCCACCGCGCATGCCGCCGTTGTATTCCGATGCGTCCATGATGCCGCCAGTGGCGAAGTCTGGCAGCAGGTTTACCTCCTCACCGCGCAGAGCCGCGATGCTTGCGTCGCAGAGTTCAATGAAATTGTGCGGTAGGATGCGGCAGGAAAGCCCAACGGCGATGCCCTCTACTCCCTGTGCCAATAGCAGAGGGAATTTCACCGGCAGTGTCACAGGCTCCTTGTTGCGACCGTCGTAGCTCGCCGCCCACTCCGTCACCTTCGGGCTGTAAACCACGTCTAGAGCGAATTTCGACAGACGCGCTTCAATGTAGCGAGGGGCCGCCGCGTTATCTCCGGTGAGGATGTTGCCCCAGTTGCCTTGCGTGTCGATCAGCAGGTCTTTCTGGCCGAGCTGTACCATTGCGTCACCGATGGAGGCGTCGCCATGTGGGTGGTACTTCATCGTGTTGCCCACCACGTTGGCCACCTTGTTGTAGCGACCGTCCTCCAGTTCGTCCATCGAGTGCAGGATGCGACGCTGCACTGGTTTGAGCCCGTCATGGATGTGCGGCACAGCACGCTCCAAGATCACATAGCTCGCATACTCCAGGAACCAGTCGCTATAGAGGTCGTCCACCGGCTTGTGCTCCACTGGGGCAGCGGAGGGCAGGATGGGGGAGTTAGTGTTTTCAGTGGAGTTTTTTTTGGAGGACTTTTTGGCCACGGCGAGAAAATCAGTTCAAGGGGAAAGGGGGGCGAGAATAGGCGGTCACAAGGCGAGCGCAAGAACTCGAAGTGCCGGGCGGCAAACAATCAGGCATTGTGGATAATCCGTCTTGAGAAGCTTGATTTACATTTTCCTGAATTGCCGCGCTAGACTGCCGCCGCGTTTATGTCGGTTTCAATAAGCAGCTTGAGCATGAACCGCAGACACATTTTTTTGAGCCACCGTCCGCATGTTCCTTGGCACTTCATGCGTGGGCTTCTTTGCGTGCTAACGGGACTCGCATTTCGCAGTGTGGGGGCAGACACGAGTCATGCGCAGGCGGATGCGTTGATGGCGGAGGCGGCTAGGCTCGCGCCTGCGCAGGAGGCGGTCGTGCTAAATATTTCCGCCGTGCCACAGGCTCAGTATTCAACACTGGGTAACTGGGGCGCGGTCATTCCGTGGTCGCCGCACATTCCTGTGTCAGCCTCCCTGCTACCGGATGGGCGTGTGCTTACTTTTGCATCGAATCAACGAACGACGTTTCCTGACGGCCCGCAGTTCACTTATGCGGCGGCATGGGATCCGACGACGGGCCAGTTTACCGAGATCAACAATGGACGCCACGATATGTTCTGCGGCGGTCTCGCCATGCTGCCAGACGGGCGATTGCTGGTGAACGGCGGCAATGGCATCAATGGAACAACGGCGCTAACGAGCCTCTTTGACTGGCGCACGAATGAATGGATTTCCGCGCAAACGATGGCGGACGGGCGCTGGTATAACACGAGCATCTCCCTGCCGGACGGAGAGGTGCTGACGGCGGGTGGGAACGGTGGCGATAATGGCAACGGCACGATCGAGCAATGGAACGCTAGCTCAGGCTGGCGGCGTATGAGTGGGATCGGCTGGGCTAGCGTGGCGAACCCTCCCATCGCCAACGCCATTGAAACGAATTGGCATCCCTTCTTTCTCGTCGCGCCGGATGGCCGCGTGCTGCATTTTGGCCCGCATCAGTCGATCGACCAAATCACGACGGCAGGGACCGGATCAATGGCGGAATCGGGGGCAGTGCTGCCCGGCACGCATTACCCCAAGCAGGGCGCGTGGGCGATGTACGCGCCTGGGAAGGTGCTGGTGACTGGCGGATTGCAGGCCATTGATAATGGCACCGTGGTCAACAAGGCATTCACGGTCGATTTCAATGGGGCGACGCCGGTGGCTGTGACGGCGAACTCGATGGCGAACGCACGCGCGTTCGCAAATTCGGTCATTCTGCCCAACGGAGAAGTGATGATCGTAGGTGGAAATAGCTCAGGGCAGTTTTTCAGTGACGTAGGTGCTGTGATGTCGCCGGAAATCTGGAATCCGGTGACCGGGCAGTGGCGTGTGGCTGCGGACATGTCGGTGCCGCGCTGCTATCATTCAGTAGCGCTGCTATTGCCAGATGGGCGTGTGTGGTCGGGTGGTGGTGGTTTGTCCGGAGATCCAGCTACGGACCATCAGGACGCGCAGGTGTTCACACCGCCGCAGTTGTTCAACCTCGACGGCACGCTGGCCTCTCGTCCGCAGATCTCCGCCGCGCCGGATCGCATCTCGCCTGCGACGGTATTCACCGTGAATGCGACGCCTAACGTCGCGTATTTTAGTGCCATCCGTATGTCGGCGCTGACACATTCCGTCAGCACAGATCTTCGTCATGTGCGCTTCACTCACACGAGCTCGTCTAATGGCGTCTATGCTGTGACAGCACCTGCCAGCATCAATGTGCTGACGCCCGGCTTCTGGATGATGTTCGCCGTAGATGGGAACGGTGTGTGGTCCGTGTCAAAAATCATCCAAGTGACCAATGACACGCTGCCGGTGATCACCAACCCAGGGCAGCAAACGGTCACACACAACACCGCCGTCTCATTGCAGATCAACGCGTCCACCACAGTCGGCGGGGCGTTGAGTTATGCTGCCAGTGGCCTGCCTGCCGGCCTCGGCATCAATGCGGGAACTGGATTGATATCTGGCACGTTGAGCACTGCGCCGGGAACCTATCACACCACTGTATTTGTGACCGCCTCCGGGCAGGTGAGTTCGGTGTCGTTTAACTGGGTTGTGCTGCTGCCAAATCTCGGTGTCGGCCAGATCACGCGTGAGTGGTGGACCGGCATCACTGGCGTAGCCGTGGCTGATCTGACGGGTTCGCCTGATTATCCCGCGAATCCAAACGGGCGTGATCTCATTTCATCATTCTCGACGCCGACAAACTGGGATGATTACCATGGGCAGCGCGTGCGCGGTTTTCTCACTGTGCCGACAACGGGACAATACCGTTTCTATGTCACGAGTGATGACCATTCGAGCTTGCGCCTGAGTGCAGATGCGAATCCGGCGAACGCAGTCGAGATCGCCAGCCAGCCGGATTGGACTCCACCCTTGACGTGGACGTGGTATCCGCAGCAGCAGTCGGCACTCGTCACATTGAATGCTGGCACGCGATATTACATCGAGGCATTGATGAAGGAAGGGAACGGTGACGACCACCTTTCAGTTGGCTGGCAGAAACCTGGAGACGCGGCGGTCTCCGTGATTGAAGGCACTTATCTCTCACCTTTTCTTCCTGCGAACAGCCCGTCCGTGGCATGGAGCTTCGATGAGGCTGCGTGGACTGGCGCGGATGGCGAGGTGAAATCCAGCGCCGCGAGTTTGTTTGCTATCAATGGCACAGCATCTGGCGGTGCCACGACTTCCGCATCGAATCCTGCCCTTTCCGGAGATCCTGGCACCGGCGGGAGCGGAGTTTTTAGCGGCCTGGGCGCGAGCGTCGTGATGCCATACGCAGCGGCGTTGAATCCGGGCGATTTCACTATCGCTGCATGGGTGCGGCATGATGCGGTGCCCGGCTCGGCGCGTTGCATCCTCGCCTCACGCGACGAATCTGCAGGTGGCAAGAATGGATACGGTTTGTGGACGACAGCAGCCGGTCAGTGGCAGTTTCGCACAGGGGCTGACAACGCGGCGCTGAATGGCGGCATGTTGGAGGTGGGGAAATGGACCCATGTGGCTGCCTCCTTCCAAACTACGAGTGTAGCAGGCACCACCCGCACGGGGGTGCGCAGGCTCTTCATCAACGGTTTCCTCGTCGCTCAGGACACCGGCGTCTATGTGATGAATGTCGCAAAGCCACTGGTCATCGGCGCTGCGGACAGTCCGGGCACGGCGTTTTTCGCGGGAGCGATTGACGAAGTGATGTTGTGCCAAGCTCCGCTTTCGCAGGCCGATATTCTCGCCGCACATGATCTGCGACATGCCACCAGCGCCGGGCAGCAGAATATGCCTCCTTTAATCACCAATCCCGGCGCGCAGAATTCCCTGGTCGGTGCCGTGGTGTCGCTGCCAATCAATGCGGGCGATCCTGAGAACAGTCCGCTCACTTACGGGGCGTCTGGTCTGCCAGTAGGACTGTCGATTTCTCCAAGCTCAGGCGTCATCTCAGGCACCACGACCGGTGCGGGCAGCTTCACCGTGACTGTGAGTGTCTCGGACGGCATCAACCCAGCGAGCACGGCCACTTTCACATGGACGGTGTTGGCTGGACTTGTGCTGCAACCGCTCACTTCTGAGATGAAGGCGGCGGGGACGGACGTCAACTATACCGCGAGCACGGCGAATGGCGTCAACCCGCGCTTTCAGTGGAATTTTGGAGATGGTACGCCTGTCACTGCATGGTCGGCTAGCACCTCTGTGACGCATACCTTCGCGAATCCAGGGCGCTTCATTGTCACGCTCACCGGCACTGACGACACAGGCGTCACGCTAACCAAGACCTTTTATCAGGGGGTTTACGCGCCATCCACGGCGGAGAAGCCGGGCGTGTCTGCGAGCATCGTGTATGAGCAGCCATTGTCCGGGAACGACCGCATCTGGTGTGCTAACACGGACAACAACAGTGTCACCGCCTTCGATGTGGTGACCAGAGCGCGATACGCAGAAATTTCCACCGGCAACGCGCCGCATGCGCTCGCTCTTGCCCCGGATGGCAAGCTGTGGGTGGTGAACACGGACAACGCCTCCATCAGCGTCGTGAACACATCCCAGCGTAAGGTGGTTCGCACCATCATGCTGGCGCGGGGATCACGTCCGTATGGGATTGTCTTTGATCCGGCGGGGGCGGCAGCATGGGTGGCATTGGAGGCGCTGAGCCGCGTGGTGAAGCTGAACATCAGCAACGGCTCCCAGCTCGCGTCGATTGATGTCGGTGGGCCGGTGCGGCATCTCTCCGTCTCCGCTGACAGCGCCCGCATCTATGCGACACGATTCATCACGCCACAGGTGGCCGGGGAGAACACCGCCTCACCGGTACTCGTCGGTAGCGGCGGCCAGGTGGTGGTGCTCAACACATCTTCTCTCTCCGTGGAGCGCACGATTCTGCTCGGGCCAAGCACTGCGTCCGACACCGCGACCTCAGCGCGGGGCTTGCCGAATTATCTCGGCGCGGCGGTGATCTCCCCGGACGGACTGTCAGCATGGGTGCCGTCGAAGCAAGACAACATCCAGCGGGGGACTTTGCGCGACGGTCTGCCGCTCAATCACGAAAACAGCGTGCGTGCCATCGCCTCCCGGATCAATCTGACCTCACAGACTGAGGAGCAGGCATCCCGCATCGACTTTGACAATGCGGGAATGCCAAGTGCCGGAGCATTCGATCCGTGGGGTATCTTCCTCTTCACCGTTCTAGAGGCGAGTCGCGATGTCGTGATCGTGGACGCTTGGTCGCGTCGCGAGTTCTTGCGGTTCCCGGCAGGACGTGCGCCGCAAGGGGTGACGATCTCCCCTGATGGCGGCACGCTTTATGTACACAACTTTATGGACCGCAGTATCAGTGTTTTCAATGTGAGTGATGTGATGCATGGGGGGAGCAATCCTCCCTCGATCGTGGCCACGCTCAACACGGTGACGACGGAAAAGCTCACGCAGCAAGTTTTGCAGGGTAAGAAACTATTTCATGACGCCTTGGACCCACGGCTAGCACTACAGGGCTACATGAGCTGCGCCACATGCCACAACGATGGTGGGCATGATGGGCGCGTCTGGGATCTCACCGGTTTCGGTGAGGGGTTACGCAATACGATCATTCTTAAAGGGCATGCAAATCACGGCATGCTGCACTGGAGCGGGAACTTTGATGAGGTGCAGGACTTTGAGGGGCAGATTCGTTCGCTCGCCGGAGGCACAGGCTTGATGTCGGATGCGCAGTTCAACACAGGCACGCGCAGTCAGCCCCTCGGTGACCCCAAGGTGGGCCTGAGTAGTGATCTCGACGCGTTGGCGGCGTATGTGAAATCCCTCACCGTGAGCGGCAATAGTCCGAACCGCACGAAAAGTGGCGGGCTGACCACGGACGCAACTGCTGGTCAGCAAATATTCCGCGCACAAAATTGTGCGGCATGTCACGGTGGAACCGGCTTCACTAATAGTGCGCTGAATGTCTTTGCTGACATCGGCACGATCAAGCCGTCGAGCGGCAAGCGATTGGGACAACCGCTCACGGGACTAGATGTGCCGACCCTGCGCGGCGTGTGGGGCACCGCTCCGTACCTGCATGATGGTTCCGCCGCCACTCTCGCCGCCGCCATCTCTGCGCACCAGGGGATGAGCATTTCAGCCGCTGACATGCCGAAGCTCGTGGCGTTTGTCTCCAGTATTGACGACGCGCCTGCCTCGGCCCCACAGCCATTCGTTCTCGTGCTTGCCACGGCTACAAACACTGTCGCCGGGCCATTCAATGTAAGCGCGACATTCAGCACCACCGCTGCCGGTTTCTCCAAGGATGATGTCGTTGTGACCAATGGGACTGTCTCAGCTTTCAGCGGAAGTGGCGCGAGCTATAATCTCACCATTGTCCCTCAGTCGCCTGGGGTGGTAACCGTGAGTGTGCCTGGAAATTCTGCCACGGACAGCACCGGACTAGGCAACTCAAGCTCAAATCTACTGACTGTGAATTTCGGTTCCGCAGACACCACGCCGCCAACGGTGGCGCTGACGGCGTCTGCTACGACGTCATCGGCTCCATTTGTGGTGACGGCTACTTTCAGCGAAAATGTCACGGGCTTGCTGAACTCCGAATTCTCCATCATCAACGGCGCTGTGACGGCCTTGTCTTCCGCCGGTGCTGTCTGGTCGGCCTCGATAACACCTGCGGCGGCAGGCAATGTCACTGTCAGTTTGCCTGCGGGGGCGGCGCAAGACGGGGCGGGCAATTCGAACACGGCCTCAAACATGGTCACGGTGAGCTATTCACCTCCAGTTGTCGTAGGCGGCTTGAGTGCGGGCTACTACATCGGCAAAAACTTCGAACAGTTCAGCTTCACACGCGTCGACCCGTCAGTGGGCTTTAGTTGGGACGTCGGCTCGCCTGATCCACGCATTCCTGCGGATGGTTTCAGCGTGCGCTGGCATGGCTACATCATCCCGCGCTATTCCGAAGTTTATGATTTCACCACGATGACTGACGATGGGGTGCGCTTGTGGCTCAACGGTCAGTTGCTAGTGAACAATTGGACAGATCATGGGGAGACGTGGGACACGGCTACCACCGCCGTACAGGCGGGTGTTCCAGTGGAGGTCACGCTTGAATTCTATGAGAACGGCGGCGGGGCTATGTGCCATCTGGTGTGGGAGAGCGCCAGTCAGGCTCGCGAGGTCATACCGCAAAGCCAGCTTCGGGTTGACCAGCCCGCAACGGCATCTGGCAGCAGCCCGGCAGGCTTTGCCATCAAGGCGTTATTGAACTTGCCAGCAGATGTCGATGCGGATGGCGTGCCGGATTTGATCGAACGGGCTCTTGGTTCTTCGACGACGAGCGGAATCACGGCCACGGGGATGGACTTCGAGGTTGTTCAGCGCGGTCAGAACGCGGTGGATGCAACGCTTTTGCGTCCTGCGGCACAAGGCGGCTTCGAGATGGCGCTCGAAAGCAGCGGTGATCTCGTCAACTGGACGCAGATGTCAGTCCCAGCCTCTGTGATCAACGCTGGCGCAGGCTGGGAACGTGTCACATGGGCCGATCTACAGGCGGAGGGTGGGCAGACGCTGGAGCGTGGCATCGTCCGTCTGCGGGTTACGCAAAGTGGAGGCGGCACAGCAGTCACCGTGCCGCTGGCTTGGCAGATGATGTCCCTGCGCACCGGGACACAGAGTTTCGGGCTCAATATCACGCACCGTCCGCTTTATCGTGGGACGATTGGCATCCACAGCGGAACGCAGGTCATCCTTAGCGAGCAGTCGGCCCTAGCATCAGCTATCAACGCACTGGAGGCACATTATCTCGAAGTTAACGCTGGCCCCCTAGCCGGTCATCGCCTCGGCCTGCAAAGCGTCTCTGGCGAAGCATGCGTGGTCAGCACAGATCCTGCGGAAAGCACGCTCGATGTCACAAAGGTGAATCTGACTGACGTGCGGGTGACGCTCTATTCGCATCTCACCCTGGGCGAGGTGTTTGACCCATTCCGTTTCAAAGGAGGGACGGTGGCCTCCAACGCAGACCAAGTGCTCTTTTGCACACCGGGCGGCTATCGTGCCTGCTGGCTCCACACGAATGGCAGCGAACGTCGCTGGGTGAGGAGTGGCGACCAGACGCTCGCCAGTGTCAACAGCACAACCATTCCTCCTGGTGCCGGTTTGATGCTGCAACTCGTCGGTGCCCAGGCCACACCGCTGCTCATGACTGGTGGCGTGCGAACCACGCCTTTCGTGCAACCTTTGACCGCAGGCTATCATCTCATTGCAAATCCATGGCCTCTCGACATCACACCCGAGCAGGCGGGCATGACGACAGGTGCCTTTGTGGCAGGGACGGCGATGAGCGCCACCGATCAGATGCAGATCTGGTCCGGTGATGTGCATCCTTCAGCGAACGGCTACATGGGGTTTTGGTTCTTCCAGATGCCGGGAGGACTCGCGCCCACATGGGTTTCCAGGGCTGACACCACCATGCTTCCTCAAAACAACACCAGACTGCTGAAGGTTGGCCGCGCCACCTTCATCAAGGCGCAACCCGGAGCGGAGCGTGCGTTGTGGGTCATTCCACCACCTCGCTAAGCATTACTGATTCGCTCGTAGGGAGCGCTGAGCTCATTCCTCGTGAGGAATGTCCCAGGCGGTGAGCCACTCCGTTTTCACGCGTTTGAAGCCCTTTTTGCGCAGGCGTGCATCCATGTCATCGAGATGAGCGGCTCCGTAAAAGATGGCGAGTCTTTTCTTCCCTGCGGCGATTTCCTTATCCATGACTTCGAGGGCCACGCGATTACGCTCACCGACGAGTGCGGTGCCATTGCCCGATTCGACGCCAGCCATGATCGACTCCACGCTGTCGAACTCGCGTGCGATCATGCGCTTGAGGCCCGTGCTGCTATCCTTGGCAGTAAGTAGCTTCAACAACGTCACCAAGCCGACTGCGTCGGAGTCCACACCGTCTTTCGCCCGTGATTCCTTCTGGGCAAGCATGGCCTTCAGATAAAGCGTAAGGAAGGTCTCGTGTTTCTCCTTCTGTGATTCGGCAAACTGCGTGGCACCCATGTCAGCATGGACAAAGTTCCTCGCGGTGTAATCGATGCACTCGAGCTGGCCGTGCAGCTTTAGCGCCTCTTTCATCCTCGCCTGGAGCTGTCCCACCCACGCGAGGTGCTGCTGGCCGTTAGAAGGGGGTGTCTGCGCCTTGGCGCGTTCGCTGAAGGCCGGGCCGACGAGTTCATAGAGCACGACGTCGTAGTTTTTGAAGCGCTGATTCAGCGTGTCATAACATGCCTTGTCGGCGATATGGATGGCACCGACGAGATCCACCTGCACTTTCTTTTGGTGCGATGACTCGTAGCTGACGATGGCCGTTTGCAGACTGTCGCCCTTCTCCCCCTCCACGAAGCGGATGAAATCAACACCGTCTTTCCCCTGCGGTGCTGGGCCAGTAGGCTGCTGTGCGCCCAGAAGACTGCTCCAACAGAGCAGCAAGACGGCGAAGCGTTTCATGGCAGAACAGTGCCGACAGGCTCTGATTAGTTTTTAAACAAGCGGTCAAAAAAGACTCTCATCTCTTCCCACGACGCCTTGTCAGCGGCCTCGTTGTAAGCAGCGCCCTTGCTGTTATCGTTCCCGGCGGCCTTCTGGGTGAAGGAATGCACGGCACCGGGATAGCTCACGAGCTTGTAGTCCACCTTCGCGTCCTTCATCTCCTGCTCGAAGGCGGCGACGCTCTTCGCTGGCACAAACGGATCGTCCGCGCCGTGCAGGGCCAGAACTTTACCCTTGATATTTCTCCCGTCAGACGGCGTGGGAGAGTCGAGCCCACCGTGGAAACTGACCACGCCCTTCACCATCGCGCCGCTGCGTGCCAGTTCGATGACGCCAGTGCCTCCGAAGCAGTAGCCGATGGCCGCTACTTTCGAGAGGTCGGTCTGCGGTTCCTTGTTTAGCACCTCCAGTGCTGAGAGCATGCGTTCACGGTAGAGTTTGCGGTCGGATTTGAACCTGCCGGCTTCCTGCGCGGCGGCAGGAGGTTGCGGGCGGACGCCCTTGCCATAAACATCCGCAGCGAAGACGTTGTAGCCCAGCTCCGCCAGCATGCGCGCACGCATCTTCTCGTTCGGGCCTAGGCCGGTCCACTGGTGGATAATCAGCACCGATGGCAGTTTGCCGGACTTCGCGGTATCCACGACGTGTAAGCCTTCGCACGTCACATCACCTGACTTGTATTCGACTACGGTTTCCTTGATTTCGGCACGCAGCAGACCGGAAGATAGGAGCAGAGATGAGCAGAGGGTGAGAACACGATTGAATTTCATGACAGGTAGTAAGCGCTAGGCTGGCGGGTTCTTCCATGAGGTGCCGCGATTGAATGAGGGAGAACGCGTCACTTCAGCTCCTGGATGCGGATGTTACGCCACATGACCTCCTTGCCTACGGCCTCGGCCTTCTTACCGATGCCATGCACTTGCAGGGCGATCACGCCCTCCTTGGTCATATCATCGGTGAAGTCTGCGGCGGGTACGCCGTTGATCCACGTCTTGATGCTGCTGCCGCGGCACTCGATGCGCGCCTGGTTCCACTCGCCATGCTTGAATGCCTTCCGCGCCGCCTCATTGTTCTTCAGGTCGAAGAGCCAGCCACGGCGGCCCTCGTCATACACGCCGCCGGTGTAGGCACGCGGGCTGGGGTCGATCTCAAATTGGTAGCCATGCACGCGGTCGGCAGGGAATTTCCTTTTCTTGCCCGCAATCTCTACCTCCGTCTCCTTTTCGTAGTAGTTGCTGCGGAATTGGATGCCAGAGTTCATTCCCTCGGCCACCTTGAATTCGATCTCCACGATGAAGTCGCCGTACTTCTTCGCGGTGCAGAGGAACGAATTACCCGTGTTCGGCACCGTCTTGCCAATGATCACTCCATCCTGCACGCGATACTCCGCCGTGCCGCTGTGCTGCTCCCAACCGGTGAGCGTTTTGCCGTCAAACAGCGGTACAAAAGCATCCTCGGCATGCAGAGCAGTGGAAAGGGCGAGGACGACGGCGAGGGAAAACAAGCGGTGAATCATAGGGCCGTGATTAACGACGTGTATTCCCGTCTCTTTCGATGAGCGCGTCAGGAATCGCCAAGCTCACATCATAACCATCGCCCGGTTTTGGCTGGCGCTGTGGAATGATTCCGCTACAACACCCAAAGCTTCCTTCCATCACCGCATGAAACGCTACGCCATCGGTATCGACTACGGCACGAACTCCTGCCGCTCCCTCCTCATCGACCTCGACAACGGCATGGAGGCCGGATCGAGCGTTTTCAACTACCCCAGCGGGGACATGGGCATCCTGCTCGATTCCAAGGACCCGCATGTCGCTCGTCAGAATCCGCAGGACTACCTCGATGGCCTCGAAAACGTCACGCGTGGTGCTTTGGAGCAGGCAAAGGCGAAGGTGGCGGGCTTTGATGCCGCGCAGGTCGTCGGCATCGGCATCGACACGACGGGAAGCACGCCGATTCCGGTGAATCGCTACGGAACGCCGCTTGGGCTATTGCCTGAGTTCAAAGGCAACCTCAATGCCATGGTGTGGCTGTGGAAAGACCACACCGGCCATGCCGAGGCGGCAGAGATCACGAAGCTGGGCAATGAAATTCGTCCGCAGATCATGGCGAAGTGCGGCGGTATTTACTCCAGTGAGTGGTTTTGGAGCAAAATTCTGCGTTTGCGCCGTGTGGACGCGAAGGTCTTCGATGCCGCGTTCAGCTTCGTCGAGCACTGCGACTGGATTCCGGCTGTTTTGACGGGAGACACGAATCCGCTCACCTTGAAGCGCAGCGTATGTGCCGCTGGGCACAAGGCGATGTTTAGCGTCGAATGGGGTGGGCTGCCGGACAAGGAATTTCTCGCCAAACTCGATCCCAAACTAGCTGACTTGCGAGATCGTCTCTACTCAGAAGCGCACACCGCCGACACCCGCGCGGGTGGCTTGTGCGCCGAGTGGTCAAAGCGCCTCGGTTTGAAGGAGGGCACTGCCGTGTGTGTCGGCGCCTTCGATGCGCACACCGGCGCGGTCGGTGCGGGCATCAAGGAAGGCACATTGGTGAAGATTCTCGGCACCAGCACCTGCGATCTCATGATTTCACCGACGAGCAAGCTGCTTGCCGACATTCCCGGCGTCTGCGGCATCGTGGACGGTAGCGTGCTGCCCGGTTACTATGGCATCGAGGCTGGACAGAGCGCCGTGGGCGATCTCTTCCTGTGGCTGGTGAATCACCTCGTGCCCGACAGCTATGGCAAGACCACTGGCGAGAAGTTTGCGAATATGGAGAAGGCTATGGAAGGTCGGAAACCCGGCGCGACGGGCTTGCTGGCGCTCGATTGGAACAACGGCAACCGCACCATCCTCGTCGATGTGCGTCTCACCGGCCTGCTGCTCGGCCAGACGCTGCACACCGAGGCGCATGAGATTTACCGCGCCTACATTGAGGCGACGGCCTTCGGCGCACTCAGCATCATCAACCGCGTTGAGGAATACGGCGTGAAGGTTGTGGAGGTCGTCAACACCGGCGGCCTCGCCATCAAGAATGCCTCGCTTATGCAAATCTACGCCGACATCATCGGTAAACCGATGAAAGTCAGCCTGAGCGAGCAAACTTGCGCCCTCGGTGCCGCTATCTTCGGTGCCGTCGCCTCCGGAGTCGGCACCTGGCGGGAACTGCAAAGCAAAGTCACCGCCATCCGCGAGAAGGTGTATCACCCGATCCCTGAAAATGTGGCGGTTTATCGCGAACTGTATGCCCTCTATCGCACTCTGCATGACGCCTTCGGCACTTTGGAATGGAGCGGAAAGCTCAATCATGTGATGAAGCAGCTTCTCGAGATCCGGGCGCGGCAGAACTGAAGGAGCCAAGCCGCCGGATCACTTGATGCGTAGAGTTGCGATTTCTTCGACGCTCAAGGCGCGGTCAAATACGGCGATCTCATCCATCCGGCCTTCCCAGTTGGAATTGTTGTCGCTGCGCCCGCCGAAGAAGACAGAGGGAATGTGGGCGCTGGCCGCCTTTGTCTCGATCTCCAGTTTGCCGTTGAGATAGACACGCGCCTGGTCTCCTTCGCGGACAAGAACGACATGCTGCCAAGTCCAGCGTGGGATTTCCGTCTTGCCGCCTGCCTCCTGGAACACCAGTCGTCCGGTGTTGCCACTCGTGCCGCCAATGCCGAGATGCTCGCCGAAGGCGCTGCTTCCGTGGTTGTGGTCGCGGGAGTAGAACCAGCCGTTAAACTCGCGTGCGTTGTTTGGCAGACCATTCCAGATCCACATGGAGATAGTATGGTTCTCCCCGAGGCCCGCGACGTCTGCGCACAAACGACCGCCGACGAAATGCGGCGCTCGGTTCACCTCACCGCCGCAGAACTTGTCCGAGTGCGGGCCGTCGAGGTAGTAGGCCACCCAAGCCTCGTAGGCAGCGTCGCGGTGGTTATTCGTGGCGTCCGCTGCCAGTGGCCCGGAGAATTCATTGAGCCGCCAGTATGCAAAGGGCTTCAGTGCGGAGATCGCCTTGGCGGCAGGGCCGTCGCTGAGCTTCCATGCTTTGCGGGGCTTTTTGCTGACGGCTTCGAGCAATGAGATGGCGGACTGGGTGATCTTCGGTTCGGCGTTGACTTCGAGGCCGGCGGAGCGTGCGGCCCAGGTGTTGTAGCCGCCGAAGAGATGTTGCTCGGGTGGTGGGATATAGCCGTCGCCGCCATTGGCCAGCTCAATGACGATGTTGTGAGGCAGGGGGCTGGCGGCCTTGATCTTCAGGCCGGTGATCGCGTAAGTCTCCGTGGGGGTAGAGGCGATGCCGATGTCGCCGATGCGCAGCGCTTGGACGACGATTTCCGTCTGCTGCTTTTCATGCAACAGGATCTGTTCGCGGGCATAGACTTCGGACGTTGTCTTGGGCAGGCGATCGCCGACCTCTGTCATCACACGCCGTGCCCATTCGAGACGCTGAGCGTCGGGGACGCGATATTTCAAAGTCATGCGCTTTTCAGCCATCGCCACATCCACATCATCACGGTATTGGATGTCGGCGTAAGCTTTCAAGGCGATGTCGAGCAGGCCGTCGGCAAATTCCTGGATCGTGGGCGAGGGGCGGCTTTTTTCCGGTACTTTATAGTCCACGCGGTAGATGTCGCCGCTGCAGCCTTGGGACATGATGCCAACCATTTTGCCTTCGGGATCGATGCGCTGGCGCAGGCCTTCGGAAAAGAGGCCGAAGTAGTCCGCGCTGAGTTCCTTATCACCAAAGTAATGCATGGAGAAGTTCGCGAGCACGGCGATGGGTTTGCCCTCTTTCGACTGGATGGAGATGAGCGAGAGATCGGGATCTTCGGGGCCAGACTCGCCCGTCACGTCATCCCAGACGCGCCCGGAGTGCATGTTGGCGCGAGAGGTGGGATTGCCAAAAGGGTCGGCGTCAATGCGATCGGGGCGTTTGATCCAGCGGCGTAGTGCTGTGAATCCTGCGGCGTCCGCCTTCGCGAAGCCGATGCGCGCTGGCTGCAGCGCGGCTTGCGCGGCGGAGACGGCTTCGAGGAGCTTTTGTTTCAGGACCGGGATGTAGCTCTCATCAGCGGAGGTGCCCAAGCAGCCCATGGACGATGGGGCTGAGTGCGCGTGCGTGGCGGAGATGAGTATGCGCTCCCGGGGGATACCGGTCTTTGCGGAGATCATCTTCTTTGCATCGTCGAGCACGTCACGGCTCATCATGCAACTGTCAACGACTACGATGGCGACCTCCGTCCTGCCATCAGTCGCCACGATAGCACGGGCATGGACGCGGGTGTTGATCTTGTCGATGTAGCGACTCAGCATGCCGCCATTGACGAGCACTGGCAGGTTCGGCGGAGTAATGTCGATGACCGCTGAGCCCGCTTTAAACTCGGCATGTAGTGAGGTGGCGGAGAGGATGAAGAGAATGAGTTTGCGGAACATGGGGTGGAGAATACGAGCAGCTTACGCCGTTTTTTTTATGACATTCTCAATGGGGCTGAACTGTGGCGTAGAGCTAGCCACGCGTCTGGCCGCTCCCATCGACGAGGTATTTGTAGCTGCACAACTCGGCGAGGCCCATGGGGCCGCGGGCGTGGAGCTTGTCGGTGGAGATGCCGATCTCGGCACCAAAGCCGAATTCACCGCCGTCATTGAAGCGCGTGCTGGCGTTGTGGAGGACGACGGCGCTGTCCACCTCGTGCTGGAAGCGTCCGGCGGCGGCGCGGTCCCGCGTGATGATGCTGTCGGTGTGGTGGGAGCCGTGGCGGTTGATGTGGGCGATGGATTCATCCAGTCCGCCCACCGTTTTGGCGGAGAGGATGAGATCGAGATACTCGGTGCTCCAATCCTCCTCGGTGGCGGCCTTGGCGGGCACGCCGAGGTGCTGGAGCGCGGCGTCGTCGCCACGAATTTCGACTTTGGCATCGGCGAGACGTTTGCCGAGGAGCGGGTAGAACGACGCGGCGATGTCGCGATGGACGAGGATGGATTCGAGGGCGTTGCAGACGCCGGGCTTCTGGCACTTCGAGTTCACAATGATGTCCGCCGCCATGTCGAGGTCGGCGTCGTGGTGGACATAGACGTGGCAGACGCCGTCGTAGTGCTTGATGACGGGCATGCGGGCGGTGGCGACGACTTTTTCGATCAGGCCTTTGCCGCCGCGCGGAATGATGAGGTCGAGGTATTGATCCATCTTTGCCATGTGCTCGACGCTGGCGCGGTCGGTGAAAGGGATGAGCTGGATGCTGTCGGCGGGCAGTCCGGCGCGCTCACCACCGGCCTGCAGGGCGGCGGCGAGGGCGCGGTTGCTGTTGATGGCCTCGGAGCCGCCGCGCAGGATGGTGGCGTTGCCGGTTTTGAAGCAGAGTGAGGCGGCGTCGGTGGTGACGTTGGGGCGTGACTCGAAGATGATGCCGATGACGCCGATGGGGACGCGGACTTTGCGAATGTGGAGGCCGTTGGGGCGCGTCCATTCGCTCAAAAGCTCGCCGACGGGATCAGGCAGGACGGCGACCTCGCGCACGGCATCGGCGACGGCTTTGAGGCGCTTCGGATCGAGCGTGAGGCGGTCAATCATGGCCTTGGAGAGGCTATTTTGCTCTGCTCGCGATAGGTCGAGTGCGTTCGCGGCGAGGATGGCATCCTGGCGCGCGGCGAGTTCGTCCGCCATCGCGTGCAGGATGGCGTTTTTTTGCGCGGTGCTGAGTTTGACCAACGCATACGAAGCAGCACGGGCACGGCGGCCCATGTCGAGGATGGCGGCTTGGATTTCGGAATCAGTCATTAGAATGCGGCGTGCGGAATTCGAAATGTGGAACGGGTTGGCCGTTTAGTTGAAGAGAACGGGGCCTTCGGGAACCTGGACGTCTTTGCCGAGTAGATGACGGTCGAGGAAGGCGCGCATGCGTTCAAATAACTGCGTGCTGAAGAAAACGTGCCCTCTGTTTGTCCCGGTGAGGAGGATGGAGGGAATTTTGGCCTTTTCGAGGGCGGCGTCGAACTCGGTGGCTTGGGCGTAGGGGACGAGGGGATCTTTGTCGCCATGAATGAGGAGGAAAGGCGCATCATCGCTGGTGAGATAGGTGACGGGCGAGGCATCCCTGGCGGTAGCGGGTTTGTTTTTGATGGTGCCGCCGAGGAGTTTTGAGACGGCGGTCTTCGGGTCGTCCATGTTGATGACGCTGCCCTGACTGGGGAGCGTGAAAAAATTGGAGGGGCCGCAGAAGTCGAGTACGCAGGTGACGCGGCTGCTTTGATCGTCGTAATCGCCGAGATCACCTTCCAGCTCCTTTACGCCGCCGGTGACGCCGAGCATGCTGACAAGATGACCCCCGGCGGAGATACCGAAGACGGCGATCTTGTCGGGATCGAGGTTGTATTGCTTCGCATGGCCACGCAGCCAGCGGATGGCAGCTTTACAGTCGTGGATTTGCGCGGGCCAGATGGCTTGATCGGTGAGGCGGTAGTTGATGCTGGCTCCGGCATAAGGCTTGTCATGGATGAGGTTAAAGATGACGCCCGCCTGATCTTTGCTGCCGTTTTCCCAGCCGCCGCCGTGGATGTAAACGACAAGGGGATGCGGCTTGTCCGATTTCGCCTCGGGAAGGTAGAGGTCGAGCATCTGGCGTTTATTACCAGCACCGATGTAGTCGAGATTCGCTAGCTTTTGAATGCCCGCAGGCGGCTGCGAAGCATTCTGGCATTGAGCCAGAATAGGGGATAGGACAACGAGAAGAATAGAAAGACGCATCATGCGTCATAGACCGGAAAAACGGGCAAAACAAGGGTGGGCAGTGAGGGCTGCCTGTCTCTTGTTGAAACCTTGACGCATGGTTAACAAGAACATACTATCCGGGAGATGAATTCTCTCCTCCCCGCCCGCTTGTCGGTGCTCCTGACAGGCGCTATTTTATTTCAGCTTTTCACGGTGTCTTCCTTCGCTCTCTGGCCTTTTTCCGGCAAGAAGGAGCGGGTGGCCCCCATGGCGGGTGAGCGCGATCAGCAAGAGGCCAGCGCGGCGGCAATGCTGGCAGAGGCGCGGCTGGCTCATAACGCCGGAAAAACCAGCAGGGCGCAGAGTCTTTACAAGAGCATCATGAGGAGCTTTCCCTTTGCACCCAGCGCAGGCGAGGCGGCCTTTCAAAACGCGCTGATCGTGCGTCATACGGGAAAGATGGACGACGCGTTTGACGCTTTCCAGGACTTCATCCGAGTCTATCCAGACAATCCGCGGTTCAGCGAGGCTGTCGAAAAGCAATATGAGATCGCCGAGGAGGCCAAGGGGGGAAGAAAGCAGAGTGGCTTCATGCTCTTGCCGATGAAGATGAACGCCTCGGAAATCATCAAATTTTACGAGCAGATCATCAAGAACGCCCCATTCGGTAAATATGCGCCGTTGTCTCAGTTCAGCATCGCCGAAATCCAGCAGGACATGCAGGAGAAGGACAAAGCGGTGATAGCGTACCAAAAAGTCGTCGAGAACTATCCAGGGACTTCCCAGGCTTCCGAAGCGCAGTTCCGCATCGGGTCCATCAGCAACATCGCAGCGCAGCGCAGCGAGGATGCTTCAAACATGCTTCAGGCGCGCGATGCGCTGCGGACTTACCTTTCCGCGCATCCAGGAGGCGAGCGCAAACAGGAGACAGAGATGATCCTCACACAGGTGAACACGGCGGAAGCAAATCAGGCGTTGACTGTGGCTAAGTTTTACAAGCGCGTCGGCAAAACCAAAGCGGCTGCGATCTACCTCAATGAGGCGTTGAAATTTGGCTCGCCCCAGGTGTCCGCTGAAGCGCGCAATTTGCTGGGCGAGCTGGCCGCCACAGACCCTGATGGGGTAGCCGAAGCAAAGAAAGGCCCAGGCCAAGACTACACTGCACTCACGGCCGAGAATCTGAAGTCGCGTGACGATTATGTCGGGCCGCTGGCCCCGGAACTGGCTCGTCTGACCCAGAAGCCAAAGATGCGGACAGGGGATGATGGATTCGTGCCCATTCCGCTGCAAGAGCCCACGCTCCCTTTGCGCCCAGGAGCCACAAGCCCGGGGGCGGGCTCGCTTCTGCCGCCAGTCCCGGAGACGGAAAAGCCTGCGCTGTTGCCTGTCCCGCCTGCACCCAAAACACCGGCTCCCGCTCCAGGCAACGCGTTGCCGGTGCCGCCTCCGCCTGCGACGACGAAACCGGCGTCATAACTCTTGCGCGGACATGCCCCCACGCCATGCTGGGAGCGCTATTTCTCAATCATTTTTTTGGATGAAACTCATTCTCCTCTTCTTGGCCACGGTCTCGCTTTGGCTCACGGGCTGCGCGGGCTACACTCTAGGTGGCCAGCGTCCGGCACATCTAAGGCACATCTCCAAACTAGCGGTCCCGACTTTCGAGAACCTGACCTTGGAGCCCCGTTTGGGTTCCGAAGTGACAAATGCGGTGATCAAACAATTGCAGAATCATGGTTCCTACCAAATTGTGTCACGCGATCAGTCGCAGGCCGTCTTGGTGGGCAAAATTCAGTTCATCAATCGCTCCCAATTTCGTTCGGATCGCACCAATATTCTGCGATCTTCGCAGATTCTGGCGACGTTGAGTGTCAGCTATGAGATCAAAGACGCAGCCACCGGGGCGGTGCTTCACAACGGCTATGTCTCGGCGGACTCTTACATCATTCTGGATGCCAACCTTCAGCTCTCTGATACGCAGTTGATGGAGGATGCGGCACAAAGGCTCGCCTACAACATGGCGGATCAGGTTTCCGAAGGCTGGTAATCTCGTGAACCAGTCACCTCCGGAAGAATCACCCGTGGAGACGTCCATGGAAAAGGAGGAGCTTGTCTGGGAAGAAATCTCACCCAGCGGAAAACTCACCCCAGGGCTGCATCTTGTGGCCACACCTATCGGCAACCTGCGAGACATCACCCTGCGTGCGATTGATGTGCTGCGTGCCGCAGACATTGTCGCCTGCGAAGACACGAGGCATTCCGGCTTGCTGTTAAAGCATCATGGCATCAGCACCCGTCTCATCAGCCTTAATGAGCACAACGAAGCGCTGCGCATACCGCAGTTGATCGGGCACATGCGGCAGGGCGGTGGTGTGGCCCTTGTTTCTGACGCAGGGATGCCCACCGTCTCCGATCCTGGTCAGCGCCTCGTGGGGGCTACTGTCGCCGCAGGGTTGCACGTTGAGGGCATACCAGGTCCCAGCGCTGTCTTGACCGCGCTCGCAGCCTCAGGCTTGCCGACGACACCGTTCTACTTTGGCGGATTTTTGCCGCACAAAAAGGGAGCCCGCGGCACGGAGATTGCCGCCGCCTTGCAACGTGACTGCACGAGTGTTTTCTTTGAGAGTCCCTATCGCCTAGTGGACACCTTGGCGATGCTTGCCGGGGCTGCGCCAGACCACCGGGTGGTCGTGGCCAGAGAGCTGACGAAGAAGTTTGAGGAATTTCGTCGCGGCCCGGCCAAGATGCTGCTCTCTCATTTTCAAACCAAACCGCCCAAAGGTGAAATCACCCTGCTCATCGCCCCTGCTGTCCCACCCAGGTGGCTGACTTGGTGAGTTTCACCTGGAAAACTCATTCAACATGGAAACACCAGCCAACTGCGCCGTTCTCAACACTCTCGACAGCCTCAAACTTTCGATCACCAACCACCTGCGGTTCACCCTTGGAGCCTATGTGGAGTCTGCCAGCGAGAATGACTGGTACGTCGCCATATCACTAGCCGTCCGCGACCGTGTGATGGATCGCGCCACACAGTCGCGCTCAAAGCATCGGGCGCAGGGTGTTCGCCGCATGCATTACCTTTCGCTAGAATACCTCATGGGGCGCCTTCTGGAGAATAACCTCCGCAACGCCGGTATCTATGACGTGGCCAAGGAGGCTCTGGCACAGATGGGTAAAAACCTCGACACCCTTGTCCAGAAGGAGCCGGACATGGGGCTGGGAAACGGCGGCCTCGGTCGTCTCGCGGCCTGCTTCATGGATTCACTGAGTACCTTGAATTTGCCGGCGATCGGCTACGGCATTCACTATGAGTTCGGTCTCTTCCGACAGGAATTTGTGGACGGTAGGCAGGTCGAGCACCCTGACGCATGGATGCGTGATGGCAGCCCGTGGAAGATCGCTCGCCCTTCCTACCGTCAGACCGTGCGGCTCTACGGTCGCGTGGTACAGAAATTCGACGAGTATGGACATCCACGCCATGAGTGGGTGGATACGAAGTCTCTTCTCGGCCTGCCGTGGGACATTCCCATTGTCGGCTATGACAGTAGTACCGTGAATGTTCTCCGTCTGTGGCAAGCGCAGGCCGGGGAGGATTTCAATTTCCAGGTCTTCAATGAGGGCGGCTATGTCGATGCGCTGCATGACAAGGCCATCGCCGAGACTGTCTCCAAGGTGTTGTATCCGAATGACGCTACTGAGTCCGGCAAGGAGCTGCGCCTTGTGCAGCAGTACTTCTTCGTCGCCTGCTCACTGGCGGACATCATGCGCCGCTTCAAAGGTGGCTACAGTCTGCCGTGGAGCGAGTTTCCCTCGAAAACCGCTGTCCAGCTCAATGACACACACCCCGCCGTCGCCATCCCTGAGCTCATGCGGATACTGGTCGATGACGAGGGCATCGAGTGGACGCAGGCATGGGACATCTGCCAGAAGACCTTCTCCTACACCAATCACACATTGCTCCCAGAAGCTCTGGAAACCTGGAGTGTTGTGCTCTTTGAGCGCGTCCTCCCACGCCATCTACAGATCATCTACGAGATCAATCAGCGCTTCCTCAGTGGTGATGTCGAGGCCCGTTGGCCTGGAGACATGGGTAAAAAACAGGCGCTCTCCCTCATTGATGAAAAAGGCGGCAAACGCGTTCGCATGGCACATCTCTCCGTCCTAGGAGGGCACGCCACCAACGGCGTGGCCGCTTTGCACACACGTCTGCTCTGCGAACGTCTCTTCCCAGAATTCCACGAGCTATACCCTGACCGCTTTCTGAACCTCACCAACGGCGTCACCTTCCGCCGCTGGCTAGATGTCTGCAATCCCCAGCTCTCCGCTCTCATCACCGAGAGCATTGGCAGCGGCTGGCTCAAAGACTCTTCCAAGCTGCGCGAGCTCGACCGCTTTGCCGATGACGCCTCCTTCCGTCAGCAATTCCATGCCATCAAACGTGGACACAAGGTGCAGCTCGCGAAGCTCATCCAGGATGGCTGCGGAGTCAGTGTCAGCCCGGATGCTTTGTTTGATGTACAGATCAAGCGACTGCATGAGTACAAGCGGCAGCACCTCAATCTCCTGCACATCATCTCTCTTTATCGCAGGATACTGGAGAATCCGCAGATCGACATGGCACCGCGCGTCTTTGTGTTCGGTGCCAAGGCTGCGCCTGGCTACTATCTGGCCAAAAACATCATCCACGCCATCAATGCCCTCGCCGCCAAGGTAAATCATGACCCGCGAGTTGATGGCAAACTCAAGGTGGTTTTCATTCCGAACTATGGCGTCTCCATTGCTGAGAAAATCATTCCCGCTGCCGATCTCTCAGAACAGATCTCCACTGCGGGCAAGGAGGCGTCTGGCACCGGTAACATGAAACTGGCACTCAATGGTGCCCTCACCATCGGCACGCTTGATGGCGCGAATGTGGAGATTCTGGAGGAAGTAGGCCGCGAGAATATCTTCATCTTCGGACTCACTGTCGAGGAAGTCGGTGAGCTTCACGCCAAGGGTTACAACCCTTGGGATTACTACTGGGCCAGTGATGAACTGCGCTTGAGTCTTGACTGGCTCTCATCCGACTATTTCACGGGCAATCAGGACGAGTTCAAACCTCTTCGCGAAAGCCTTCTTGATCATGGCGACCCGTTCCTTGTCATGGCTGATTACGACAAGTATTCAGCTTGTCAGGCGGAGGTTGACAAAGCCTACATCGATCAAGCTCGCTGGCAGAAGATGGCCATTCATAACACCGCGCGCGTCGGCAAATTCAGCAGTGATAGAACTATTCTCGAATACGCCGAGAAAGTCTGGAAGCTGCCTCAGGTCATCATCTGACGTGTTGCACGTCGGACTCTAGTCGGCTCAATGCGCCTGCGGTGCGTCTGCCTCTCACATGGGGCAGACTCTGGTTCCGTATCTCTTGTCATCCATCTGACCAAGGCTTTGGGAGGGTAGATCAATAATACTTCGTCAGCCCATCCTTCCACAGAGGCTTGAGCTGATCGACTTTGGTGTCGATCAAAGTGGTTCCGTTGTGGGAGATGTAGAGATACGGATCACGCGTGGCTTCGCCGATGATGGTGAGGCCGGCTTTTTCGGCGGCGGCGACGTGTTCGGGGTCGATTTCGACGAGGAGGCGGCCGGGCGTTTCGCCGAAGAGGATTTCGGCGGTGGCGTTATGCCGTCAGCCAATCCGTGAGCTTGAGATTCGGCACGCGCTCGAACTCGCCGGTGTTGTTGGTGACCAAGGTGCCGCTAGCGGCGCGGGTGATGGCTGCGATCCACAAATCGGGTTCGCTGATGGGCTTGCCCACCGAATCAAGGGCAACACGAATCTCGACGTGATGCTCCAAGGCTTTGTCGTCGGGCCACACGACGGCAAACGGCTGAAGGATGGCGGTGACCAATCGATTGTGATGCTCCGGTCTGGCACTCTTGGCGGCTCCGAGCCGCAATTCCGCCAGAACCACATGCGGAACACGAATCTCCTCAGGCGAAAGCCGCATGATCTTCTCCTGCACCTGTGGCGCACGGCCCCGTAGCGCTGCCACGAAGATGTTCGTGTCGATGAAGAAAGCCATTCAGCGGACAGCGAGGGGTTCAACCGGACGCGCATCCCCACGCACTGGGGCGGCAAAGCTCTCGTCTGTGATGGAACCGAAGGCGGCCTGCCATTCAGCGCTGTAGGCCGCGTCAGGGCGGCTTTCAGCAGGCTCAAGCACCGCCTTGATGCGAATCGGCAGCTTCCGCCATGCGGCGGGCAGCGGCAGATGGAGTGTTCCATCCGCAGCGGGTTCAAGGATGGCTGTCAAAGTGCTCATAAGGGCTGTTCTAGGCGAAATCGCCGAGAACGTAAAGCCTGCGAATGAGTGCCGGAGTTTCAGGGACAAGGCCTGCCTTTTCTACAGGCGCGCTTCATAGGCATCGTGGCGGCCGATGAAGAACCAGATGATGGCGCCGTCGGATTCGACGCCGAGGGCGCGGTGGTTGTCATCGACGCGGACGGACCAGAAAGGGTCGACGCGCTTGAAGTGGAGGGTGGGATGCCAATGGTTTTGCTGCCAGAGGGCATACTGCTTCCTGGCCTTCGCCTGCACCGTCGGTGGAAGACGATTGAAACAGGCCCAGTAATCAGGCGCGACGGAGGAAGTCATCGAGAGCGATGGTTTTGCCTGCTTGGTGGTCGCGGAGTGCTCGGGCGGCCATTTCGTCAAACTGGCCGCTGAGAATGGCGCTCTCAAAAGCATCGTCCACACGACTGGCGCGTGTCTGGTCGAACCAGGCGGCAAAAGTCTGGAAATCACGCTCGGGCAGTTTGGCCACGGCTTCTTCAATCTCGAGGACGGTGTTCATGGGCGAAGAATACGAAGTTTGAGGTTGGAGTGCAAGTGCGGGCAGGAGTGCCTGCATCACTGTGACCGAGGACGAGTTCGAGTAGGAGGACGACCCGCCCGCATCGCTACGCGAAGCGTTGCGGGCGGGGGACGAATCGCTAGCTCTACGCTCTTTGCCCTTCGCTCTCCGCTTCGAGGAGGAGGCGGAGTAGGAAGCAGAGGCGGATTAGTAGAACTTCGTCAGCCCATCCTTCCACAGCGGCTTGAGTTGATCGATGGGGGAATCGATCAAGGTGGTGCCGTTGTGGGAGATGTAGAGATACGGATCGCGGGTGGCTTCGCCGATGATGACGAGGCCGGCTTTTTCGGCGGCGGCGACGTGTTCGGGGGCGATTTCGACGAGGAGGCGGCCGGGCGTTTCGCCGAAGAGGAGTTCGGCGGTGGTGAGGCCGCTGGCGGCGAGGGGCATCTTGTCGGTGGCGATGCGGAGGCCGGCTTTGCCGCTGAAGGCCATTTCGGCGAGGGCGACGGCGAGGCCGCCTTCACCGATGTCGTGAGCGCTGAGGACGGCTCCTTGCTTCACGAGGTCGAAGTAGCGGCGGTAGGCGGCCATGCTTTCGGCTTCGTCAAAGGACGGGCCGGCGTCGAGGCCGATGCCGCGGGTGTATTTGGCGACGATGCTGCCACGCAGTCCGGCGCTGGCTTTGCCCAAAATGGCGATCTTGCTGCCGACGCGGCGCAGGGAGGCTCCGACGACGTGCGCGGCGTCCTCGACGATGCCGAAGCCGCTGAGCAGGAGCGTGACGGGGATGGAGACGGGGCCTTCGTCGGTGACGAAGTAGTTGTAGAAGCTGTCCTTGCCGCTGACGAAGGGCGCGCCATACGCGATGGCGGCCTTAGCCATGCCCTTGGTGCATTCGACGAGGGCGCCGAGCTCGCGCTCGTTGTCGGGATTGCCCATGCAGAAGTTGTCGAGGATGGCGATGCGGTCGGGATTCGAGCCCATGGCGACGAGCTGGCGCACGCATTCATCGACGACGGCGCGGCCCATGAGATGAGGGTCGGTCTTGCCCCACTCCGGCAGCAAGGCGCAGGCGAGGGAGACGAGCTGATTGCTGCCATCGACACGAATGACGCTGCCGTCCTGCGGGGCATCGCCCGCGGCACCGGCGAGCGGTTTGAGGACGGTGTTGCCCTGCACCTCGTGGTCGTATTCGCGGATGATCGGCTCGCGGGAGACGATGGAGAAATCGGAGAGCAACGTCTTGAGCGTGGCGGTCCAGGATTCCGGACGCACGGGCACGGCGGGCTGCACATCGGCTGGGGTGCGCCATTTCGCCCGCATCTCGCGGCGCGGGGCCTCGTGCAGCGCGGTGACGTGCAAATCGCACACGGTGGTGCCGTGGTGCATGACTTTGAGACGCTGCGAGCCATCGGCCTTCGCGAGGACAAAGATCTCGGTCTGATAGATGTCGGCGAGCTTTTGCAGTTCGGGCAGATCCTTCTCGTCGATGGCGATGACCATGCGCTCCTGGGATTCGCTGATGAAGACCTGCCAGCTTTCGAGATCGGGCGCTTTCAGCGGCGCATTCTCCAGCCACACTTCGCCACCGGTTTCGCGGAGCATTTCGCCCGCGGCGGAGCTGAAACCGCCCGCGCCGCAATCGGTGACGAATTGAATGAGGCCCTTTTCACGCGCGGCGAGCACCCAATCGGCGACTTTTTTCTCCTCGATGGGATTGCCGATCTGCACGGCGGTCTGGTCTTCCTCGTGCGAGTCGGTGGTGAGCTCGGCGGAGGAGAACGTCGCGCCTTTGAGGCCGTCTTTGCCGGTGCGGCCGCCCGCGGCGATGAGCAAATGGCCGGGCTTCACTTCCTTGGCGATGTCCTTGATCGGGATGATGCCGGCGGTGCCGCAGAAGACGAGCGGGTTGTAGATGAAGGTGTCGTCGAACTGGATCGCGCCATTGACGGTGGGGATGCCCATGCGGTTGCCGTAATCACGCACGCCGCGCACCACGCCACGCATGACGCCGAGCGGATGGATGACGTCCTTGGCCTTGATTTGATCCTGCTCGATGTCGGGCGGGCCGAAGCAGAACACATCGAGCGAGGCGACGGGCTTCGCGCCCTTGCCCGCGCCGAGGATGTCGCGGATGACGCCGCCGAGGCCGGTGTTTGCACCTGCATAGGGCTCGATGGCGCTGGGGTGGTTGTGCGTCTCCACTTTGAGGCAGACGGCCTTGTCGTCGTCGAGCTTCACAAACCCCGCGTTGTCCTCGAAAGCGCTGAGCACGAAGTCGGGCTTCGTTTTGCAGATCTGCTCCGTCACATTGCGGATGTAGGTCTTAAAGAGGCCATCGACGACTTCCTGCTGGCCATTGAGCGTGTGATAAATCTTTGCGCCAAAGATGCGGTGCTTGCAGTGCTCGCTCCAGGTCTGCGCGATGACTTCCATCTCCACATCGGTCGGCTCGCGGCCTTCCGCTTCGTAGATTTTCTGCACCGCGAGCATGTCCGCCTTGGAAAGCGAGAGCTTCATGCGCTTCGAGAGGTCGAGAAGCTGGTCAGCAGTGAGATCGCGGAGGGGGATGGAGCGGAAGACGGCTTGGGACATGGGTGGGGGCTTTTTTCTATGCAAAGCGAGGGCGGCGGGTCAACGCCGGAGGGGGAGGAAATTGGGTGTGGAGGTCGGATAGTCTCTGGTGTGAAACGGTTGCTGTTCTTCCGGCACCCGCTTTTATCGTGGGGCATGGCTACCATCGCAGTCCTCGGCACGCTCGACACCAAAGGCCATGAACATGCCTATGTGGCAGAAATCATCCGCGCACGCGGGCATCAAGCACTGCTCATCGACACTGGCAGCGGTGATGCGCCGCAAGTGTCGCCAGACGTGACGCGTGAACAGGTCGCGAAGGCAGGGAATGTCGATCTGACAGGAATTATGGCGCGCAAAGATCGTGGTGAGGCCGTGACGGCGATGGCGGGCGCGGCGGCGAAGCTTTTATCGGCCTTGGTCGAAAGCGGCAAGGTGCAGGGCGTGATTTCGCTCGGCGGCGGCGGCGGCACGGCGATCGGCACGGCGGCGATGCGTGCGTTGCCCGTGGGATTTCCGAAGGTGATGGTCTCCACGCTGGTCGCTGGCAACGTGGCACCTTATGTCGGCACGAAGGACATCGTGATGTTCCCGAGTATCGTGGA
This sequence comes from uncultured Prosthecobacter sp., assembly GCA_964421275.1. Classification (GTDB taxonomy): domain Bacteria; phylum Verrucomicrobiota; class Verrucomicrobiia; order Verrucomicrobiales; family Verrucomicrobiaceae; genus Prosthecobacter. The sequence continues at coordinate 74,594 of CAYQWE010000002.1, read as the reverse complement.
TGTCAATGGCATCAACCGCATCTCTCGCGTGCTGCTGGCACGCGCGGCAGGCGCGATCTGCGGCATGGTGGAAACGGTAGTGCCAGTGGCGGATGACAAGCCGCTCATCGCCGCCTCCATGTTCGGCAATACGACCGATTGCGTGAACATGGCGAAGAAAATCCTCGAAGACGCAGGCTACGAAGTGCTCGTCTTCCACGCCACCGGCACGGGTGGCAGGATCATGGAGTCGCTGATCGAGAGCGGCATGTTCGCGGGCGTGCTCGATGTCACGACGACGGAATGGGCGGATGAAATCGTCGGCGGCATCCTCGGCGCGGGCAAAACGCGGCTCGATGCGGCGGCGAAGGTGGGTATTCCAGCGATCATCACACCTGGCTGCCTCGACATGGTGAATTTCGGCGAGCGTGCCACGGTTCCGGCGAAGTTCGAAGGTCGCACCTTCTACCTCCACAACCCGCAGGTCACGCTCATGCGCACCAATGCCGAAGAATGCGCCGAGCTCGGCCGCATTCTCGCCGAAAAGGCGAATGCCTGTCGCGGCCCGGTGACGGTGCTACTGCCGCGTAAGGCCATCAGCATCATCAGCGCCTTCGGGAAGCCGTTCCACGATCCTGCGGCAGACGAGGCGTTGTTTGATGCGATCAAACAGCACTTGCGTCCCGGCATTCCGCTCATCGAGATGGACTGTGAGATCAACGCGCCGGAATTTGCCGCTGCTTGCGCGAAGGCGCTGCTGGCGGCGCTTTAACAGCACTAACGATGTGCCATGAATTCCAAAGTATTGTACAGGGTGTTGAACTGAGCCGCTGCGCGGAGGGTGCGGAGTACGCTGGGGTCTATGTCACCTCTATGTGCCCAATACATCGGGCTGCTGCCTCTTCGGGGTTACACGCAGCGAACCCAGGAGTCTTATGTCAATGCGGGGCGGCTTTGGGCCGTCATTACGGGTGCTCGCCGGACCGCCTCAGCGATGAGCAGGTGCGCGATTATCTCCTCGGTCTGCACCGCGCAGGCTGAGCCGTGGCACGATCAATGTGGCGATCAGTGCGCTGCGGGTGTTTTACGGTGTGATGCTCAAGCGGCCAGTGGCTCACATCGAGGAGTGTCTGCCGCGTCCGCGCAAGGTGACGCGCCGTGCCCGTGTCTATAGCAGGGAGGAGCTGCGCAGGTTGTTTGTGACGGGCTGCCGTTCGCTGCGCGACAGGGCGTTTTTGATGACGGTGGAGACTGTTGGCTGGATCAATCCCTCTATTTCCCCTTCATCTTCGATTTGCTGTTGGCCTTCTTGCTCTTGGCTTCGCCAGACTTGGCTTTGGCCGAATCTGTTATCGTCGAATGCGAAGTTGTCGCAGAGGAAGGAGGAACGGGCGTTTCTGGAGAGGATACAGGCGAAGCAGAAGATGTTGCAGTGGCCGGTGTTGTTGAAGCAGCGGATGTGGTTGGCGTAGTGCCATCAGTTGCCGGTGTCGTGGTGGCAGGCGGCTCAGGCTTCTTGAACGGATCCTCCCAAGTGTACAGGACGTAGCCGGAGCCGATGCCGCCGACTTCGCCGAGGAGGGCCTGGCATTTTTCCTTCCATTTGGCGAGGTCTGGTGCGCTGCGTTGTTTTTCGGCGGTGCCGGGGAAGATGAGGTAGGTGACTTTGAGGTCGCTTTCGGGGCGGATGTAGGGTGTGGCCTTCGGGTTGATGGTTTTGGCCATGAGGAGCGAGGCTTCGCCCATTTTGAAACTGGGGCCGTAGTCGCCGCAGATGGCGGGATAGATTTTGCCTTCGTGGATGACGGCGGCGTAGTCGCCAATCTGTGGGGTGAATTGGTTCTGGTCGCCGTAGCCGCGAAAGAGGAGGGAGATGACGATGAAGGGGTCTTTTTCGGCGATGAGGCTGCTGCGGTTTTTCAATTCGCCGATTTCGAGTTTGAGCTGGTCGATGATGACTTTGAGCTCGCGGTTGCGGGCGGCGGACAGACCTTTGACGGCGAATTCGTCCTGCGCCTTCTTCAAGCGTTCCTCCCACTTGGCGAGGAGTGGATTAGGATTCTTCGTGGTCTTGGCCCAGGCGTAGCTGGTGAAGGGCTGGTAGTAGTCGGAGAGGTAGATGTATTCGTCGAGCGCGGGCATGCGGTCGCCATCGGAGCCGTCGGCGACGACATCCATCTCCGACTGGATCAACAGTGTGCGGCGCTGTGTGGTGGGGTGAGTGAGTTCGAGGATGGTCTCGCAGTCGTAGAAGTTGTGGCGGTCGAGGATGCGGTTGAGGCGCGTGAGGTCGTTCTGCACGCGGTGGGTTTTGTTTTCGTAGAGCTTGTGGTAGAAGCCGCTGACCTTCGCGGTGGGCAGCATGGCATCGAGGCCGGGGAGGATGGCGGGGAGGTGCTTGTTGATGCGGGAGAGATCCGCCATGGTCTGATTCGCCTTCGGTACGCGGATGCTGAGCTGGAACTCGGCCTTGTAGGACTCAGGGTCGAGGCGTTCGAGGCTGGCAAAGCTGCCCTGCTCGGTGAGGAGATTAGTTTTGACCGTGATGCCGTTGAAGAGCGTGGCGACGTCGATGTCCTTGCGCGGGATGTATTTCTCTGGGAGCGGTGGCTGAACTTCCTTGATGATTTCTTTCGTCACTTCTTTGACGACGGGGATTTCTTTGATGACATCACGCGGCACGTCGCGGGTGATGATGCGCTCCTTGGTGCCACGGGCGGACTCGACGATGTCCTGGATGCCTTTTTTGATCTTCCCGGCGAAAGGGGTGAAGGGTAGCAGCAGGGCGGTGAACAGAGTGAGCGCGAAGAGCAGGCGCACGAAGGAGCCGATGCAGCCGCGTTTCGGCTGCTGCCGCCATGGGGAGGGCGGGGGATTGTTTTGCTGCGTTTCGGCGGAGAGTGAAGGGTCCATGGCAAAATGACGAATGACGAAATCCGAATGTCGAATGTAGGCCGAATGACGAACTCAAGCCTACGACGCAAAACTATCCTTCACATTCGTCATTCGTCATTCGGGTTTCGTCATTTTCACCCCTTAGCCTTCTTCCAGCTTTCCTTCTTTGAGGATGAGGCGGCGGTCGCCACGTTTGGCGAGCGTCTGATCGTGCGTGACGACGATGAGCGTCTTTTTTGCCTCATCGACGACCTGCATGAGCATGTCGATGACGCCGGAGCCGGTGCTGGCGTCGAGGTTGCCGGTGGGTTCGTCGGCGTAGAGGATGCCGGGGTTGTTGATGAGGGCGCGGGCGATGGCGACGCGCTGCTGCTCGCCGCCGGAGAGTTCGGTGGGCAGGTGATGGAGGCGCTCGCTGAGGCCGACCTTGTCCAGCAGCTCGCGGGCGCGTGCCTCGGCCTTCCGTCCGCCGATCATCGCGGGCAGGACGACGTTTTCGAGGGCGGTGAGCTCCGGCAGCAGGAAGTAATGCTGGAAGACGAAGCCCATGACCTGGTTGCGCGTGCGGGCACGCTCCGCAGCGGCGGCTTGGTAGAGCGAACGACCATGCACGAGCACGTCGCCGGAAGTGGGCTGTTCCAGACCGCCGAGAACATAGAGCAGCGTGGTCTTGCCCGCGCCCGACTGGCCGCAGAGGAAAACTTTCTCACCCGCCGCGACCTGGAGATTCACGCCTTTCAACACTGGCAGGTCATGCCCGGCAAGGTGGTAGGTGCGATGCACATCTGTGGCGGCGAGTGGGGCGGCGTCCTGGCTCATGAAAAGAATGCGCGCATGCTCCGCAGATGCCCCACGGCGTCAAGACGCGATGCCTGCCAGCGTCCGCTGCCGCACGGCCTCATACAGCACGATGCCTGCGGCTGTGGCGAGGTTCAGGCTGCGCGTGCTGTGCATTGGGATGCGCCAGCAGTGCAGGGGATCGATCATGGAAGGTGGGATGCCACGCGTTTCGGGGCCGAGCACGAGATAAACGTCGGGCGTGGTCAGATCGGCCTCCCAATGCGCCTTTTTACCACCGCACTCGATGAAATGAAACACCGCGCCGACTTCCGCTGCATCGCGCAGATTCTCCCACGAGTCCCACACGCGCACATCCACCTCCTGCCAGTAGTCCAGGCCCGCACGTCTGAGGTGTTTGTCTTCCAGGTTGAAGCCGAGAGGCTTGATGAGGTGCAAACGTGCGCCCGTGGCGAGGCAGAGACGGCCTATGGCACCCGTGTTGTGCGGAATCTCCGGCTGGAAGAGGATGACGTGCAGCATGCGACCTCAGCCTTTGAAGATGATGAATTTCCGGCTCAAGAAGTTCACTAGGACTGAGGTGAGGATGAAGCCCAATTGCGCGACGATCGACGGCAGGCCCAGGTAATGGGCGAGCCAGTCCACTACCACCAAACCGGGGAAGAATCCGAGCGCGGAGACGAAGACGAAGAGGGTAAACTCCTTCACGCGTGAATGTTTCCCCGTGGTGAAAACCCAGAGCACGTTCGTGATGTAGGCCACCACCACACCAGCGGGAAAGGCGATGATGTTTGCCAACTCCAGGTTGGAGGCGCGTGTGGCGTCATCGAGCGGCACGCCGTTGACCAGCATGCCCTTGGCCGCAGGCAGCCAGAGGAGGGTGAGCAGCGCCACGCCGCCATTGTGTGCCACGGTGGCGATGACTCCGCAGATGCCATACTTGATGAACTGGAGCAGGGGATGGGTGTCCCGTGCGTTCATGCGTGCAAAGATCGTACGCCAGTCGTTTTCCCGCAGAAACTGCCGTGTTTGTACCAGGGTGGAGAACATCGGTAAAATAACCTGCAAAACAAAAAGCCTGTCCAACGAAGAGTTCGTCAGACAGGCTTTGTGAGTGGTGGGACGACCCGTCACCGGGCTGCCGCGAGGTCAATAGTAATGGTAGTTGCCGTTCCGGTCGTAATAGCCCTGCTGTTGCTGCTGGCTGGAGGGGTGCCAGCGACCGCGGCTGTCGTAGTAGCCTTGCTGCTGCTGTTGGTAGCGGGCGTTCTGCTGGTCACGGGAGTTACCGATGGCGTTGCCACCGAGGGCACCGAGACCGGCTCCGATGGCAGCACCTTCGAGGCCGCGTCCGCTCTGATTGCCGATGATGCCGCCAACGGCAGCGCCGCCAAGGGCACCGAGGACGGAGCCTGTTTGAGCATTCGGGCCTGTGGCGCAGGAAACCAGTGACACGGCAGACAGTGTGGTGAGAATGATTTTTTTCATGAGATTGAGGATGTGAAGAGATGGGGGTTAGCCAAGAGCGCAATGGACTCAATAATAGCCACGGCGGCGATCCTGGGAATTGCCAATGGCCGCGCCACCAGCCGCGCCGAGAGCACCGCCGATGGCGGCACCTTCAAGACCACGGCCGCTCTGGCTGCCGACGATGCCGCCGACGGCCGCGCCGCCGAGGCCGCCGATGATTGCTCCACGCTGGGCGTTCGGGCCACTGGCGCAGGAGGAGAGGGAAACAACAGTGAGGAGTGTGAGGATGTGTTTCATAGGGTGCAAAAGCAGATCGCTTTGTCGGAGATTACGCGGGGAATGTTCACAAAGAAAAGAAAATTCTGCTGCCTCACTGGAAAGACATGCGGCGGATTCCGTGCCATGCCGTCGCCGTGGTTTCTTTATTTGACGGGGATTGCCCACGCGGCTAAGACGCATTTCGCCCTTTTGGAAACTTACCTGAATATGCCTGTGCGCTTCAATCTCCGCGGCTGCGTGGCCGCATTGCTCCTCACCCTCGCCGCTGCGTCTGCCCCTGCCGAGCAGCTCCCGCTGGACCACCCTTGTGCTGGCCTAGTGAAAAAATACCTCACTGCGGTGGTCATGCAGGACTGGAAGACCGCCTCGGAGATGCTTGTCACAGACTCATTGGAGCGTCGCCAGCGCGAGACCGTGCAGGTCATCAAATCCGCTCCCACCATGACTCAGGAGCAGGACATGCTCGACGGTTACAGTGTCAAAAGCGTGCGTGAGTTGGAGGGAATGACCCCACAGCAGTTCTACCAGGTGGACCGTGATGCGTGGCATAAGAAGCTCAAGCTCTCGCCGGAATCCACCAAGCGGAAACAGGAGACTCTCAAAATCACCGTGCTCGGCCTCGTCGAGGAGAAGGACAAGGGCTTCGTGCATGCCACAGTCCGCACTTCGCAGGAAACGCTCACAGACCGCATCGAGGAGCTGTTTCTCATTTCCTTCGTGTCAGACCCGGCGAATCCGAAAAACTGGCTGATCTCTCCTGAGATGAAAGACCGTCCGGTCATCACGCCCCTCGACAACGCAGCTCCGAAGGGCGAGGCCAAGGGCAAATAAACTCAAAGCTGTGCTCGCAGTTCTGGGAGGAGGATTTTCCCCAGCTCGCCGCGCGGCAGTGATGCCAGCAGCCGGATCTCCTCGATTTGTTCCATAGGGGGCGATGTCTCGTTGAGACTGCTTTGCAGACAGGCTGCTTGCTCCTGCGTCAGCCCACTCACAACGAGCACGAGCTTACTTTCCCTGCGTGGATCAGGTGTGTCGCAAACCACGGCATCACCGTGCATGAGGCCGAGCCTCAGCCGCAGATCGTCGATCCGTTGCTGGACCGGCCCTAGGGCCACCAATTCGCCCAGAATTTTCACGATTCCCACCTCGCGTCCGATGAAGCGCAAAAACGACCTGCCGCCTTCAGCGTGCAAGCTCACGCGATCCCGCGTTCGCAGACCGGCGTCGGCCAAGATCGGCTCCCTGCGCCATTTTTTGCCTTCGCGGACGGCGTAGCCCTCCGCTAGGGCTGCGCCGCGCACACGCAGCACTCCATCCCTATCCGTGTCCAGGGACCAGACCGGTAGCACTTCCATCTCGCCGCCGACTTCGCGTTGAGATGCCACTTGGGAGGCGGTTTCTGTCATGCCATAGGTGCGTCTTACCGGCCAACCGAGACTCAAGGCGGACGCCTCGATCTCCGGGCTCAACGCGCCTCCACCCACGAGCACGACGCGCAGTGACAGTGGTGCCCTGCGCCGCTCAGCGACGAGGTCGAAAATCTGGGTCGGCACCAGTGATGTCAAAGTCGCGCCCACGTCTTCGCAGCGGCGCACAAAGACGGCGGTGTCCCACTTTCCCTCAAGTCGCGTCACCGGACTCCCGCTCTGAAACGCACGCGCCAGGACTCCAAAACCTCCTACATGGTGCGTCGGCAGCGCCAGCAGCCAGTGATCGTGCGCGGTGGCACCATAATGGGCGTTCACAGCACATGCGGAGATCTGAAGTTTTTCTTTGGTGAGCATCACCCATTTGCGCTCTCCTTCCGAGCCGCTGGTTTGAAACAGGCACCATCCCTGTTCCCCTAGTTCATGCTCCAGAAACAGCTCCAGCCCTTCGGCACTCTGACCTGGTGCCATGGTCACATGGGTCTCCAGGCTCTCCCAAAACTCGCTGATCAAAAACGCTTCCATCGCAGTGGCAAAGTATCGACATCAAACCAGCCTCCGCCAAGGCAAAGACTCCAAGATTTCTCCAAAACCTAGGCCGCCACCGCTGCGATCTGCCTCCAGAAAGCCGCCGTGCGAGCGCACGCGCTCGAAGAACTCGTCCTTCTCGAACAAATGCTCCGTGCAGAGTCCGCAGAAATCCAGCGTCTGACCTCCTTCCAGCGCCACCGCAGCCTCGTAGGCTGCGAACATCTGCCCCAGCGCGTGATCCATCGCCGAAGTCAGCACAAGCGGATGCTGCGGATGTTTTTTCGCCACCACACGCCAGTCGCGCCGCGCCGGTTTCACCACGACGGCGTCGAAGCCGTGCGTCCCGTCCTTCCAGCCCTTGTCGAGCGCTAGCCTCACATCCCAGCGCTGCCGCACGGCCTCCCAGGCGTCCGCGTCATACGGGAACGGGTCCTCTACGAAATCCAGCGCACGATCAACGCGCAGTGGCATGAACTCGATGAACTTCTCGAACGTCAGCCGGTCCAGCACGCCGTTGAAATCCACACGCAGTCGCACGTTTTGCGTCTCAAACCGCTTGGCACAGCCTTCGAGGAAGCGGATTGTCTCGCCGTAATTCGCAAAGCCCTTCGCCTTGATCGCGGGCCAGCCCTCCTCCATCACGCGCTGCATCTGCGGCTCGGTGTCCGTGGCAAAACTCCACGAGTAATGACTGCGCGGAATCTCCAGTCCTGCGAACAGGCTCACCCCAGCGCGTCTTGCCGCACCATCGATTTCCGCACAGCGTAGTGCCATCGCCGTGACTGGCGTTGTTATGCCTTCGCCGAGCAAACGAAGCTGCTGCCCCACCGGCTCGTCACCAAACTCCGGCCACGGATGCACGCAGCCGTAACCATCATTCACGCGAATCAGCGCTCCGGCGAACACACGACGCTGCGACACCGCATTCAGCGCCACACCGGTGCGCAGCAGGTATTCGTGGATGTAGATCGGCTCGCTCACGACATCACATCTCGCGCTTTGACGATGGCCCAGCACATCAATGCCGCAAATGCGAGCAACTGCGCGCCGCTCATTGCCAGCAGGCGATTGTGCCCGCGGCTCGGCGGTTCCACAATCACGCGCCACGCCACGAACAAGCCGATCGGCAGTGTCGCCAACGGCAACGTGAAGGCGCGTTCCCAGCCCTGCTTGAACCAGTAAAAGCCCGCCGCATGGGCCGCGATGATGAGCAAAACGATCTCTGCCCGCGCAAAACCAACGCCCAGTCGCACCGCCAGTGTCTTTTTGCCGCTTCGCCGGTCTTCATCCACATCGCGCAGGTTGTTGATCGCGATCAAGACGGTGCTCAAGCAGCCGATTTGAAATCCAGCGACCACCGCCGCCTCATACCATTCGCCAGTTTGCACGAAGGTCGTGCCCGTCACCGCCACGAGGCCGAAAAACAGGATCACAAACAGCTCCCCCAGCCCGCGATACGCCAGCGGCACCGGCCCACCCGTGTAACCGAAGCAGAAATACAGTGACGGAATGCCGATGAACAAGATCGGCAGACCGCGCGCTTCAAACAGCGGCAGTGCGAGCAGCGTTGCGATGCCGAGCATCAGCCACGCCGCGATCTTCACCGTGCCCGCATCGGCCCTGCCGGCCGCCGTGATGCGCCGTGGGCCGATCCGCGCCTGCGTATCCGCGCCTTTGATCGAATCCAACGCATCATTGAAAAAATTTGTCGCGATCTGCAACGCACCACAGCTTCCCAGCGTGCAAGCCGCCAGCGCCCAGTCGAACTTCCCCGAAATCTTCTCCGCTAGCGCGCAACCCACGGCCACAGGCGCGATGGCGGCACCGAGTGTTTTCGGACGTGCGGCGGCGATCCAGTCGAAAATTGAAGCCATGCGAAGATGAAAAGATTAAACCACAGAGATCATAGAGAAGCACAGAGTTCAAAAACTCAAACCTCTGTGTTCCTCCGTGCCCTCTGTGGTGAAATTCATTTCGGCATCTCCACCTGTCCGTTGCCCATGAGGTAGGCGATCAGGTTGGTGACGTTTTCCTCTCCCAGCGCCGCCAGCAAACCTTCGGGCATCAGAGACATCGGCAGTTGCTCCTGCTTCACGATTTGAGCGCGTTCGATGGTGAGTCGCTCCGCTGGAGTCTGCATGGTCAAGGTGCGCTCGGTCTGCTCTGGGATCACGCCGGTGAGCGTGCGTCCGTCCTTGAGATGGAAGACGCTCACGCGGAAGTCGGCGGGCACGACGGCGCTGGGGTCGAGGATGTTTTCGAGGAGGTATTTCAGGTTGCGGCGGTCGCTGCCGGTGAGTTCGGGGCCGATGGCTCCGCCCTGGCCGTACATCTTGTGACAGGCTGCACATGAAGCCATGAAGACCATACGCCCCTTCGATGGATCGGCCTTGGCGAGTGTGTCCGGCTTCAACACGCCTTCCCACTTCGCAAACTCGGCCTTCTTCGCCTCCGGCGTGTCGCGGATCTCGCCCCAGGCTTCGGTGAGGAGTTTGGTGAGGGCTTCATCGCCGAGATTGCGGATCTGGCGGGCCTGGAAGGGCGAAATGGCCGCGGCGGGTACTTTCCCAGCCTTCACGGCTTCGAGCAAAACCTTCGCATAAGAGGCACGGGAGGTCAGCGTGGCCACGGTGGCCGCCTGCTGCTCCTCGCTGCGCACCGGCCAGGGGTGCAGCAGCGCCTTCGGGATGTTCGGATCGTCGTAGGCCGCCAAAGCACTGCGCGCCGACGTGGCGAGCACCTTGTCATTAATGAGCGTGCGGATGACCGCGAGCAATTCGGGCTTCGTGGTGCGGGTGAGGCTCTTGAAGGCGTTTAGGCGCGCATTGGCATCGCCCTCCGCGTTTTTGACGATGGCGATCAATTCATCCGCCGCACGGCCGCTGCCGAAGACGAGCGACAGCGTCTGAGCGTAGCCCGAATCTCCAGATTCGGGTTTTCCGGCCTTCGCATCGCCTGAGGCACGAATCTGGAGATTCGTGCTACAAAACTCATCCCAGCCCTTCGGCTTCTTCGCGCTGCTGAAGCCATCCAACCCTGCGGCCATGCCGGCGAGCACATCGCCGCGCACGTCGGCGCGTTCGGCCATGAGCGCCACGAGCGCATCGACGGCCTCGGGCTTGTCATCGATCATCTCGGCGATGCGGCGGGCGACGAGGCGGCGCACGGCGGGGATTTTCGCCTCGCGGATGAGCTCCACGCCCTTCATCGGCTCCGCCGCCACCGCCGGCTCGATGCCATACCAGATCATGAGCGGCTGCTGACGGTCGTTGGCGTCTTCTTCGTGCTTCGCGAGAGTGGTGGCGATGGGCCAGCGGGCGTCAAGTGAGAGACGTTGAAGTGCGGAGGCGATGTGGAGGCGAACGAGGCCGGAAGACGTGTTTGCAGCGACACTCGTGAGGCTTTCGACGCGGTTTGGAGACTTTGCCGAACGTGCTGAATCTAGCGTGACCGCACCATCAACCCACTGCGCCAGTAGTAGTTCGTCAACCGACACGTCTCCTCCTGCTGAACTCCAAGCACTGAAATGCCGACCACCAATGGCGTATTCAAGCTGACGGGCACGATGTTCATTCGGCACACTCATTAAAGCCTCAAAGAACTTTGCACGCTCCATCAATTCCTTAGCGGACATTTTTCCTGCGTCCATGTCAGCGACGGTGCGAGAGAATCTCTGGACGACCTCGTTGGCTATCATCCGGCTCCACCAGTTGTTCTTCGACTCCAGCAGCTTCACCAACTCGTCATCCTTCATCGCCGCCACGTTGACCGGCTCCGCCTTCTTCGGCTCTCCATACACGATCTTGTAAATCCGCCCGCTGCTGCGGTGCACGCCGTCGTTGTCGTGGCATTCGCCGCTGTCGCTCCAGTCGGCGACGAAGACGTTGCCGTCGGGGCCGGTGAGGAGGTCGATGCCGCGGAACCATTTGTCTTTGGCCTTCATGAAATCAGGCGCGTGTTTGCCGACGTAGCCGCAGCCTTCGCGATGCAGCGTGTCCATGTTGATGCGGTTGCCGTGCAGGTTGCAGGTGAGGACGGCGCCGTGGTATTTCTCCGGCCAGAGGCCGCCTTGATAGATCAGCATGCCGACATGCGCGTGACCGCCGCCGAGGGTGTCGGTCTTGCCGGTGATGCCAATCTGGCGGATGTCGCTCCACTTTTCCGCGCCGGTGTCCCAGTGAAAGTGGTCGGCGGTCTGCTCGATGACTTCATAGACGTGCGGATTGAGGTGTGTGCCGAACATGCGGCGGTAGTAGGCGCCGGGAATGCCGTGCCAGAGGTGGCCGATGACGGTGTTGATCCAGAAGAGCTCGCCCTCGGCATTCCAATCGTGGCCCCAGGAGTTCGTGCCGCCGTGGCAGACGACTTCAAAGACCTTCCGCGTGGGATGGTAGCGCCAGATGCCGCAGTTGATCTTCACGCGCTTTTCCAGCGGCGTGCCGGGTGCGCCGACGGCGGAGGTGTCGGTGATGCCGTGGCGTCCGTAAAGCCAGCCATCGGGGCCCCAGCGCAGGCCGTTGACGATGTTGTGGCCGATGGTCTTCACGTTGAAGCCATCGAGCAGCACCTCGGGCTCGCCATCGGGCGTGTCGTCGCCGTTTTTATCCGCGATGAAGCTGAGCGTGCCGTTGTGCAGCACCCACACGCCGCCGTAGCCGGTCTCCACGCTGGTGAGGTAGCTGCCGCCTTCCCAGAAGACTTTGCGGCCATCGTGTTTGCCATCGCCGTCCTTGTCTTCGAGGATGATGACGCGGTCGCGCAGCTTCGTGTCCCAGCGCATGGGATTTTCGGCGTAGGTGTAGTTTTCCGCGACCCACAGCCGGCCCTTCGCATCCCACGCCATGGCGATGGGTTGGCGCACATCCGGCTCCGCAGCAAAGACGAGGCACTTGAAGCCCGGCGGCAGCTCCATCGTGGCCGCGGCTTCCTCTGCGGGCATCGGAGAGCCTTTCTCCGTGTCGTAGATGGCGGGAAAGTCGTCGGCAAAGGCCGACAGAGCGAGAAGGGGCAGCAAGATGGCGCGGAGGATGCTCATGATGGGAGAAAAAACGGGTTTAAACCGCTGATTAGACGCTAATCTGACGCTGATAAATGCAATTCAGCATCAGCGTCCAATTAGCGGTCCTGAAATTCTCCGCCTAGCCCGCACACCATGAAGTCTCTCCTTCTGATCCTTTTCGTGTATTCCGTGTGTTCCGTGGTCGAAGCCGCTCCGAAGACCAAAGCGCCGCCGCCGAAGCCCAAGACAACCGCCGATCTCGCGGAGTCCATCGCTCCCTCTCTCATCAAAATCACCCAGATCGGTCGCGAAGGCACGGACGGCATCGGCTCCGGCTTCATCGTGAGCGCGGACGGCCTGATCGCCACAAATCTGCATGTCATCGGTGAGGCGCGGCGGCTGCAAGTGGAGATGCATGACGGCAGCACCCATGACGTGACGGAGGTGTATGGGACGGACGCGCATCACGATCTCTCTTTGCTCAAGATCGACGCGAAGAACCTCAAGTCACTGCCGCTCGGAGATTCTTCGAGAGTGCGTCAGGGCGAAAGCGTGGTGGCGATGGGTGCGCCGGAGGGGTTGGGCTTCAGCATCGTGCAGGGCGTGCTCTCCGCCACACGCGAGATTGACGGCAATGAGATGCTGCAAGTGGCCATTCCCATCGAGAAAGGCAATAGCGGCGGCCCTCTGCTCAATACGCAGGGGCAGGTGATCGGCCTTCTCACGCTCAAGCACATCAAGACCGACAATCTCGGCTTTGCGATGCCGGTGAACGCCTTGAAAGAACTGATAAAAAAACCCAACCCGGTGCCGATGAGCCGCTGGCTGACCATCGGCGCGCTCAATCCGAAGCTATGGAGGACGCATCTCGGCGCACAATGGACGCAGCATGCGGGCGTGATTCACGTCGATCAGCCGGGTAATGGCTTCGGTGGACGCGCTCTGTGTCTTTCCTCGAAGAAAGCTCCCGGCGGCGGCTTCGAGGCCGCCGTCTCGGTGCGCCTCGATGATGAGGGTGGCGCTGCCGGCCTCGCCTTCTGCTCCGACGGCGGTGACAGGCATTACGGCTTCTATCCTTCCGGCGGCAAGCTGCGTCTGACGCGTTTCGATGGGGCGGATGTGTATTCGTGGACGATCCTCGCTGATGTGCCGAGCGACGCGTATAAACCGGGCGAGTGGAACACGCTGCGCGTGCGGGTGGAGCCGGAGAAGATCATCTGCTTTGTGAACGGCAAACGGGTGATCGAGTCCGGTGACACCGGTCTGCGTGGCGGGGTGGCAGGGCTTTGCAAATTCCGCACGACTGCCGCCGACTTCCGCCATTTCCGCGTCGGGGATGATCTCACCGAAAAACCGCTCGATGAAGGATTAGCCACGAAAATTCGCAGCGACATCAAGGCTGGCCTCTCTGACGCTAGTACTGATGACCAAATACTCAACAAACTTCTCGTAAATCCCGCAGCAGCGCGGCAGATCATCAGCGAGCAGCGCAAACAACATGAGGAGGAAACCGCTAGGCTGCGCGAGATCGAACGCGAGCTGCATAGGCGGATGATGACGAGAGACATTCTCGCCGAACTTGGGAAGCCAGAGCCGGAAATCAATTTGCTGCGCTGCACGCTGCTCCTCGCACGTCACGACAACCCCGAAATCGACATCGCCGCATACATGAACGATTTCAGGGACATGGTGGCCGACCTCAAGGAGGATCCTGAGATCAAAAAGGGAACCATTCCCGCCGTGAAGCGGCTGAACCGCTATCTGTTCGAGGAGAACGGGTTTCACGGCAGCCGCAGTGACTATGAGAGCCGCAGCAACAGCTATATGAACGAGGTGCTCGATGATCGAGAGGGGCTGCCAATCACGCTCAGCGTGCTCTACATTGAGCTCGCGTCTAACCTCGGCGTTCAAGGGGTTTTCGGCGTGCCACTGCCAGGGAAATTCATGGTAGGCTACCGCGATGGCCCCGAGGGGGAGCTGCATCTGCTGGATGTTTTTGATAAAGGCAGCGAATTCACCGTCGAGCAGGCGGCGGTGCAGCTCGGAGAGCTTCCTCCCGAGTCGCTCGTCGCGGCAAAGAAACGTGACATCATCTTGCGCATGTTGCGCAATCTTCTTGGAGTACTGTTTGATGAGGCGCGTCCGCCGCGTGAGTCACTGCCCTATCTCGATCTCGTGCTCGCTATTGATCCGAAGGCGGCCACAGAGCGGCTCACTCGCGCACAGTTGCGCCAGCGCCTCGGAGAGAAAGCAGCCGCTCGTGAAGATGTTGGCTGGCTTATTCAAAACTTTCCCGAGGACGGCCCACCAGAGCTCATACAGCAGCTTGATCGCTGGATGCAGTCGCTGAAGGAGGAATGACTCTGGTAGGCGGCTTGTTCGGTCATTCACTCAGGGCACCGGTTCTCCTGATCCTGGGTAAATCCAGCGTATGACCTTGCCATCTCGCACCTGCGCCTGGGCCTCGGTGTCGAGGGGGCCGCAGAAGGCGATGGTTTCGTAGGCTACGTTGATCGTCCACGTCGGCAGGTTGTCGATGGTGCGTGCCTGAGGCGTTCCCCAGCGATGGATCTTGTTGAACTTGATATCGGTGACTTGGCCTGAGCGCATACTGGCGAGCAGGAGGTCGTAACTGCCGTCGGTGTTGCGTCTGGGTATGCCGCTGGAATCGACGGCTCCGGGCATGCTGACTGCCGACGTGGTAGCAGACTGCCTCTGCTTCCAGTTGAGCCGTGCTGCCTCTACGCGACCTTTTTTCCAACGTTCATACGACTCATGTATCTGCGCGGGAAGGTCAGTGTCATGCGCGGAGATCTGGCCGCGTGCCTGCGAAGTTTCGCCGGGGGCTATGATCAAAATATTTGCCTGAGAGCCGATGGCGAATGCGGTGCTACCTGCAGGAAGTGTTGAGCTGCCGCGCTCCATGCTGATCTTCACTGGCTTTCTCAATCTCACCTGACGTGGGAAGGCGGTAGGTGGAAGCACAGTCCAGTTTTTGGTCAGTGATTCGAGAGACGCGATGACGGGCGGGACGAAGTCGGCGGCATGTGGCGCCACGGATAGTGGGGCAGGGGAGTTTGATGTCCTGCGGGGAAGAGGTGTGCTGTAAATCACACCCGCCGAAGGCTTTCCATCGTGGGTCAGCGGCGGATTCTCAAACACCATGCGGCTGTCGGGCGGTGCGATGAAGCGGTCGTAGATGAGGAACGCCGAGACGAAGGCCAGCACCGTGATGAACAACGCTTTCATGGGGGGAAACGATCAGCTTTTGAATCCAGCAAGCCTCACGCCGAAGAGCCAACGGAACGGCGGCTTTAGCGCGATGGCCTTGCTCAGGCTGTGTGGGAGCATGTCGAGTAGCTTCTCGCAGATCGTGGCCGTCCACGCAGGCAGGAGGGTGAATCTGCCTTTGCCACCGAAGATGATGCGGATTTTCGTGAAGCCTACCTGGCGAAACAACGCGGAGAGATCGCCTACGGTGTATTCTTTGAGGTGAAATCCCTTCGCTTCGCGATCAAACACGCAACTGATGTCATGCGGGCCGGTCAGGCGGCTCGGAGTGATGCAGATGTAAACGCCGCCCGGCTTCAACGCCGCATGTAGGCCGCGCAATTGATCCAGCGCATCGTCGGGGTGCAGATGTTCCATCAACTGGTTGCTGTAGGCCACGTCCACGCTGTTCGCCTCGACAGGAATCGAGCTGCCATCCGAAATGACGAGTTGCAAATGGGTCGGCAGTTCGCGTTTGCGGGTAATCTCATCCGAAACATCGATGGCCAGCACATGCGCGACTTTTTCCGCGACGGTCTTGGCGAATTCGCAGTCGCCGGGGCCGACTTCGAGAAAGACGGTGTCCTTGCTCAAGAAAGGCGTGACGATCTGCATCTTCTCCGCCACATCGGCGGCGAGACGTGCCGCATCGGCTTTGTTCGTGTGCTGCGGATGCAGCGGCACGCGTTTGAACAGCTCGTCATACACTTCGGAGTAGAGCGTGCGGCGTTCTTCTTTCGTGGCACAGCGCAGCCGGTCGGCCAGCTCGCGCTCCACGTCGTAATGCTGCCGGAGCTGCTCTAGGGTGCGAGTTTCGGTGACGGTGACAGGCATGTGTGCCGGGAAGCTACGCGCCGGATTCGTTTCAGGCAAGGACTCGCGCCGCCTTGCTCATTGGCCGTGCTGAACTAGCATGCGCCGATGCTGAAACGACTCTTCTGCTTTTGTGCGCTCGCCTGTGTGGCTTCCGGCCAAGACACCGGCCCAGCGAAAGACGATCCCTCCGTGCCCAAGGAACGCGATACCGTACTGCGCATCCAGATTTTCCTAGACCGGCATCTCTTTGGTCCAGGCAAGCTGGATGGCGCTATTGGCGAGTTCACATACAAGGCGGTGGTGAACTACAACTACTCACGCGGGCATCGCGACATTTACAACTGGGGCCACGCACAGGAAGCTGCTGAGGCGGAGGTGCCGGTGCCGTATGCCGCCTTCAAGATCACGGCGAATCTGGCACCTTATGTGAATCCTGACCTCCCCGAGGAGCCGGCGGAGCAGGAGAAATTCCGTTTCATGGCCTATCGCAGCATGCAGGAGCTGATCGCAGAGCGTTTCCACACAGATGAGAGTTTCCTCGCGCTGCTCAATCCGCAAAAAAAGATGGGGGCGTTGAAGGTCGGTGACATCGTCGTGGTGCCCAACGTGCGCTCATTTAAGATCGAGGACGTGAAGCCGATGCAGAGCCACAAGGCCGACGCGGCGCTCAGTGCGCACACGATCGTCATTGATACCACCGAACGCATGGCGGCGGTTTACGACGAGCGGGAGAGGATGCTTGCCGCGTTCCCGATCACGCCGGGAAAACCACAATTCATCCCAGTGGGGGAATGGTCGGTGAAGACCATGTTAAACACGCCGAGCTTTCGTTACGATAAACAGTTTCTGGAGGAGGGCGTGCGTGGAGATGCGGCATACCAGCTTCCGCCGGGGCCAAACAGTCCAGTGGGCATCATCTGGTGTGGCTTGAGCAAGAGCGGCATCGGACTGCACGGCACCGCGTCACCGCGGACGATCGGCCGCAGCCGCAGCGCTGGGTGTGTGCGCTTCGCGAACTGGGATGCGATCCGTCTGCCGCAACTTATCCGGCCAGGATCACGCGTGATTGTCCGTTAATCTCCTGTCATGCCTCGCATCCTTATCGCCGCACTGTTTCACGAAACGCACACTTTTCTTGATGGACTCACAACTCTGGAAGATTTCCACATCCGGCGTGGTGATGAGATGCTGGCAAGCAAGGGGGATGCCTCGCCTCTCGGTGGTGTGTTGGAGCTTGCGGATGAGTTCGGCTGGGAAATGATCCTGACGGCTGATTACCGGGCTCAACCCTCTGCCACGGTGGCAGATGATGTGATCGAGCATTTCTGGCGCGATGTGGCTCCTGCGGCCCAGCGTGGCGGCTACGATGCGGTTTACCTCGTGCTGCATGGCGCGATGGCCTCGCAGACGATTTTCGATGTCGAAGGCGAAATCCTGCGCCGCTTGCGTGCGATCACGCAGGTGCCGATTTTCGGCGTCTTCGATCTTCACGCGAATTTCTCTCCTGCAATGGCTACGCTGGCAGATTGTCTCGTCGGGTATCGTGAGAATCCGCACACGGATGCCCGCGAGGCTGGGCTGACCGCCGCCCGCCTGCTGCAACGCTGTCTGACAACCGGGCAGAGGCCGGTGATGCAGCTCAAGCAGCCCGAGTTGATGTGGCCGCCGACAGGAACGGGCACGGCGAATGATCCCATGCGTGCGTTGGAGGCGATGGCGCGTGAGTTTGAGCGTGAGAATGAATCACTGTGGTCGATGAGCATCGTTGCGGGCTTCAGTTTTGCCGATACGCCTGACACTGGTGTCAGTTTCGTTGCCTGCACCAGCGGCGATGCCGCACCGCTGCTCGATGCGCTCGATCAACGTGCGCATGAACTCAGCCATCTCGCCGAAATCACCGATCCACCTGCAGATGAGGTGCTCGACAAGCTCAAACCGCAGCCTCCAGGGCTGACGGTGCTAGTCGAACCATCCGACAACATCGGTGGCGGTGCGCCGGGCGATGGAACCGGTTTGCTGCGTGCATTGATCGAACATCGCACCGAAAATGCCGCCATCTGCATCAATGATCCGCAGGCTGTGCGTGAGATTGAAGCAGGTGCCCGCACGATCAGACTGGGTGGTAAAGGCAGTCGCCTCGACGCGGGGCCGCTAGAGCTTGAGGTGGAGTTGACCGCTCTTAATGACGGGCGCTTTGCTCTGGAGGACAAGAACAGCCATCTCGCGAGCATGAGCGGCGATGTGTTCGACATGGGCCGCTGCGCGGTCGTGAAGCATGCGGGGTTGACGATTCTCATCACCAGTGTGAAGACGCCGCCCTTCGACTTGGGCCAGTGGCATAGTCAGGGTGTAGTTGTGGAGAATTACTCGGTCGTCGTTGTCAAAGCCGCCGTGGCACACCGTCGAGCTTATGACAAGATCGCCGCGCGGATGTTGTGGGTGGACACGCCGGGCCCGTGTAGCAGCAATTTGCGAGCGCTGCCATTCAAGCACGCTCGGCATTCCGCATGATAGTGACATGCTGGCGGCGCGTTGCGTGCGTCATCTTGCTCCGTGTCTGTTCTTCAAATGCTGCACGGTTTCCTCCGCCGTGTCGGCCTGGATCATGACGAGGTCGCCTTGGCGGGCGGAGGCGAGGGCGAGATCGACGGCCTTGAGATGGCCGATGATGGATTCGACGCGTCTGGTGCGGGGAGCATCCAGAAGTCCTTGGGCCAGGAGGTGCATGATTTCCCCTGACTTACGACCGCGGACGTAGTCGCCTTCGTAAAGCCAGGTCTCGTCAAAGTCAGTGCCTAGCATGCGGCCCTGTTCGATGATGTCGCTATCGCGGCGGTCGCCGGCGGAGGTGTAAACGACGATGCGGCGCTGGCAGGCGAACTGGCGGAGGCCGTCGAGCAGGGCGCGGAGTGCATCAACGTTGTGGCCGTAATCGACGATGACGGTCACGCCGTTTAGGTCGAGCACGTTGAAGCGTCCGGCATTTTGATCGAGACCGGGGATGAATGTGCGGCAGCCTTCGCGAATGACGTCATCGTCTATGCCGAGGGCCCAAGCGGCGGCGACGGAGGCGAGCGTGTTTTCGACTTGGAAGCCGATCTTGCCGCCATGGGTGAGCGGGATTTCAGCCAGTGGCATGAAAATGTCCTCACGCGGTCCTGTGGCGCGGACGATCCGGCCATCACGGGAGAAGATGGCACGCCCGCCACGGATACGATGGCTGACGATGACGGGATTCTCGTGAGCGAGTGCGAAGAATATCGTCTGACGCGGGTAGGTTTCCTCCATTTTGACCACGAGTGGGTCGGCGGCATTGAGCACGGCGCTGCCACTGGCGGAGACGGCACCCACGATGCACTGTTTCACTTCGGCGAGCTGCTCCGGTGTGTTGATCTCGTTGATGCCGAGGTGGTCTCCGCTGCCGATGTTGGTGACGATGGCGACATCGCAATGGTCGAAGGCTAGGCCTTCACGCAAGATGCCACCGCGCGCGGTTTCGAGTACGGCGGCGTCGCATAGCGGGCTGGAAAGAACGCTGCGGGCACTTTTCGGGCCGCTGCAGTCGCCATTGTCAGTCATGCGTCCATTGATGAGGACGCCGTCGGTGCTGGTCATGCCGACACGCCAGCCGTTGCGCCCGAGTAGATGGGCGACGAGGCGTGTGGTGGTGGTCTTGCCGTTGACGCCGGTCACTGCGACGACGGGGATGCGCCCGCTGCAATCCGGGGCGAACATGGTGTCGATGACCGCCTTGCCGACGGGACGGGGTTCGCCTTCGGAAGGATAGAGGTGCATGCGCAGGCCGGGGCGTGCGTTGAGCTCGATGATGACGCCGTTGCGTGGGCTGAGGGGCGCAGAGATGTCCGGTGCGATCATGTCGATGCCGCAAATGTCGAGGCCCACCATTTGCGCGGCTTCGACTGCGGCGGCACAGATCGTGGGATGCACTTCAGTCGTGCAGTCGGCGGCGGTGCCGCCGGTGCTGAGGTTGGCGTTGTGCCGGATGAGAATGAGGCGGCCTTTTTCAGGGACCGAGTCCGGGGTGACGCCCTGGTCGGAGAGCACCTGTGAGGCAACGGCGTCGATGCGGATTCTGCTCAGTGCGGCGGCGTGGGCGGCGGCGCGGCGCGGGTCACGGTTCTTTTCTGCGATCAGCTCCTGGATGTTGTGCGTGCCGTCTCCGATGACGTGCGCGGGCATGCGGCGTGACGCGGCGATGAGCTGCCTGCCGATCACCAGCACACGGTAGTCCTCGCCCTCTGCGAACTGCTCGACCAGTACGCGGCGGCTTTCCTCACGCGCGGCGTGATAGGCTGCGGTTACCTGCTCGCGGGTGTAGAGGTTGAGCGCGACGCCGCGGCCCTGGTTGCCGTCCAGCGGTTTCACGACGACCGGCAGGCCGATTTCATTCGCGGCGGCCCACGCGTCCTCTGCGGAGGTCACTGGGCGGCCCTGTGGGACTGGGAGGCCGACGGAGTTGAGAAAACGGCGGGTGAGATCTTTATCCTGGACGATGTCCTCGGCGATCGCACTGGTGCGGCTGGTGGCAGCGGCAAGGATGCGCTTCTGCTTCGATCCCCAGCCAAGCTGCACGAGGCTGCCGTTATTCAGGCGCAGCACCGGGATGCCACGCAGCTTCGCAGCATCCACCATCGCACGCGTGCTCGGGCCGAGGCAGACATCCTGCGCCAGATCACGCAAGTGTTCGATGGCCGCGTTGACATCGAAGGTCTGGCCGGTGAGCGCGGCATCGATCAAACGGCATGCCAGATCGAAGGCGGCGCGGGCGACCACCTCCTCGTCGTATTGGGTGATAATACGGAGGACGTGCGGCTGCGACGTCGGTACTACTCTGCCAAAGCTGACCTGGAGATCAGTGCGGCTTTGCAGATGGAGCGTGATTTGTTGGAGCAGGGCTGCAAGGTTCGCGCTAGTGGGCGTGGCGTATGCATCATCCCGGAGGATCTCCAAAGCCGGGAGCCATGTGAGCAGCCAAGAGCGCCAGTGCTCTGCGTGGCTGGTCACTTCCGGGAATGCTACCCAGCACTCCAGAACGGTATCCCGTGCCCAGAGGTTCGGCCCACGGAGCGCGAGGATCTTGCGGACGATGGTATGGCGGAGTTCGCTGGATGGAACTGAGTTAGGCAAGCAGGGATGAAGGGCGCGGAATTGCCATTTAACCCACAAAGGGTCAAGGGAAACAACGCGGCGGAAACGTGGCGGTGTGAGCTGTCTTGCGGACATTTCCCGCTGGGAGCCAGTTTGACAAGAGAACCATCCGCCGGACTGTCGGCGGTCGTTTTTCGACCCTGCCTTGCCTCACACGAGTCCCAACGAAATCCACAAAGACCTGATCCAGGACACGGAGGCGTGCCTGGCACCGGGGGAGCGCATGGTTGCGCGTTTGATGACGGATCTGGACGCCAACCTCCATTTCCACGGCGGATTGATCGTGCTGACGACATCACGCCTACTGCATGTGGAGGAGTCCCGTTCGACGGGGGCACCGCAGTCCAGAAGCTGGAAGCTCAAGGACGTGCAGGCACTGGTGCTAGAGGAGACGGGGGCGACTGCGGTGCTGCATCTCATGCAGGGAGGCGCGAATGTCTGGCATTGGCGGATGACTTCCGGGAGGCTGCGTGAGGCGGAACAGTTCCTCGCTAGGCATCGGGAGCAGCGAGGGCTGGCCGCAGTCACTACGCCGCAAGAGGAAGATGAGGATGACGATGGACAGGCTCCACCTGCTGTGCCGCCGACTGGACGACCCCTGGTGCGCCTGATACGTTTCTCTAGGCCGTGGTATTCGCTCATGGCGCTGGCGTTCATCCTCACGGTGGCCAGCACTATGGCGGGACTGATCGCTCCATGGCTCACCATCTCGCTGGTGGATGATGTCCTTGTGCCCTTGCAGAGTGCGCCGCAGAGCGTGCATGTCAAACGGGTCTATCAGTTCATGGTTTGGCTCGCGGGCGCGGCTGTGCTGACTTGGGTGCTGAAATGGGCCACGATCTATGTCGTCTCGCGTGTGGCGGAGCGTGTGACCAGTCACATGCGGCGCTCCACGTTTGAGCATTTGCAGCGGCTCTCTCTTTCCTACTTCAACAAAAAGCGCACGGGCGATCTGATCTCACGCATCGGCTCGGACACGGACGACATCTCCCTCTTCATCTCGGTCAATTTCATCGACTTCGCCTGTGACGTACTGACGATCATTTTCACCGCTGTGATCCTCTTTAGCATCAATCCGATGCTCGCCTGCGCTGCGTTGGGGCCGCTACCTGTCGTGGCGTGGCTCGTGCAGAAGGTGCGCAGTTATCTGCGCGGTGGGTTTGCCGCCGCGAGCCGCGCGGCTGGCGCGTTGAACAGCGTGCTTGCTGACACCATCCCTGGGGTACGCGTGGTAAAGGCTTTCGCGCAGGAAGAGCGTGAGGTGGAGCGCTTCCGAGCGCATGACCAGCATATCTTTGACACGAACGACCGCGTGAACCGCACCTGGTCGTTCTTCGAGCCGACGATCTGCCTGCTCACCGATGTGGGGCTGTTGGTGGTGTGGTCGGTCGGCGCGTGGTGCGTGGCGCACGAACACACCAAGGTCGGCGTGCTCACGGGCTTTGTGCTCTATGTTGGGCGGTTTTATGTGCGACTGGACTCGATGAGCCGCTTTGTGGCGTCAGCGCAGCGTGCGGCAGCCAGTGCGCATCGTGTTTTCGAGATCCTCGACGTGCAGCCTGACATGCCGGTCACGGTGGGGACACGCAAGGTGGGGAGGTTGCGTGGTGAGGTGGAGTTTCGCGACGTGCGTTTCCGTCACGGTCAGCGAGAAATCATCCGTGGCCTCAGCCTGAAGATCGCTCCCGGAGAGATGATCGGGCTGGTCGGGGCGAGCGGGGCGGGGAAGACGACGCTGATCAACCTAGTCTGCCGCTTCTTTGATGTGAGCGAGGGTGCGATCTTAGCCGATGGTGCCGACCTGCGCGACATCAACGTCATCGACTACCGGCGCAATCTCGGCCTCGTTTTGCAGGAGCCTTATCTCTTCTTCGGCACCATCGCGGAAAACATCGCCTACGGGAAGCCCGACGCCACGCGGGCGGAGATTATCGCAGCGGCGCGGGCCGCACGGGCGCATGACTTTATCATGAAGCTGGCAGACGCCTATGACTCGATGGTCGGCGAGCGTGGGCAGCAGCTTTCCGGCGGCGAAAGGCAGCGCATCAGCATCGCGCGTGCGTTGCTCGTGGATCCCGCGATCCTGATCCTCGATGAGGCGACCTCTGCGGTGGACACGGAGACGGAGCGCGAAATTCAAGCGGCGCTGGATCATCTGGTGAAAGGCCGCACCACGATCGCCATCGCGCACCGCCTAGGCACGCTCCGACGTGCGAACAGGTTGGTCGTGCTAGAGAACGGCAAGATCGAAGAGATCGGGTCGCACGAAGATCTTTTAAACCGCAGCGGTGCGTATGCGCGGCTTCATCAGGCGATGCAGGAGGTGAACCAGGCATGAGACTTATCGCCGCTGGCCCAGAACTCGCCCTCGTCGATGATGCTGGTGTGCGTCACGACCATGTGCGGCCTGTCCGTCTCTTTCCACTCACTGACCCGCAGCATTGGGTCGTGCTGCTTGGTGCCAGCGGTCGCGAGTTGGCCTGCGTCGAGGACATCTCGCGGCTGGATTCCGGCCAGAGGGCGCTTTTGGACGCCGCGTTGGCGCGGCGCGACTTCGTGCCGGTGATTCGGCGCATTTTGAAAATCGCACGCGAGGCTGGGGGGCACGTCTGGCATGTCGAGACGGACCGCGGCAAGAACGCTTTTCGCATCGAGACGGACGAGAGCATCCAGAACCTCGGTGGTGGGCGCATCGTCGTCATCGACAGTCTTGGCACGCGTTATCTCGTCGCCAACGTCAACGAGCTGGACCGGGACAGCAAACGCAGGCTAGAGAGGTACTATTGAGCCTGTGCGGCGGGTTCTGCCTCAGCTTGCGGTTGGCTCTTCTGATAGCTGCGCAGTCCTGCGGCGATGTCGTCATCATTCAAACCATGCGCCCACGCTGCCCCAGTTGCCGCGAGGATGTTGTCTAGATTGTAAATGGCGTGCCCGGTGTGTGGCAGAGAGACCTCCGCCAGAGGACACAAGCGGCGCTGATGAGCGCCTTCCGCCAGCATGATGGACTGCGCTTGGATGAAGACGGCGCGCCCGCCTTTCTCGCGGTGGGCGGCAATGACTGGACTCGCGGCGTCCTTCGAGAAAAACATGACGCTACCCAGGCAGTGCTCGCTTTCCGCCATCTCTGCAACGAGCGCGTCATCCGCGTTGAGCACCGCCGTACCTTTCTCCGGCAGCACGACATCGACGACGCAGCGCTTGACCTTCGTCATGCTTTCCATGGAGTCGATGTAGCCGAGGCCGAGGTGTTCTGCGCCGACATTGAGCACCACGCCGATGCTACAGCGGTCATAGCCCAGACCTTCGAGAATGACGGACTCCGCGCTCGTCTCGCAGATGGCAGTCTCCGTCCACGGATGCAGCAGGACGCCCACCGTTGCCTCGCTGCGGCTGCCGGTCTTCGTTTCCGCTATGCGCTCCCCAAACTGCACTCCGTCACTGCTGCAGACGCCGAGGTGTCTGCCAGTGGCCTTGAGGAGGTGCGTCAGCAGGCGCACCGTCGTCGTTTTACCGTGGGTGCCAGTCACGCCGATGACGGGGATGCGGCCGTCTTGGCCTTCGGGAAACATCATGTCGATGATCGCCTCCCCCACGGGGCGCACTTGGCCCGCAGCCGGTTTCAAGTGCATCACGAGGCCGGGACAGGCGTTGAGCTCCACGATGGCACCTTCCTGCTCTTCGAGCGGTTTAGAGATGTCCATGCACACCACATCGACACCGCAGATGTCGAGTCCTGCCACCTGCGCGGCGATGGTGACGTGGTCGCGGTTGCGCGGATGCACTTGGTCGGTGACCTCGGTGGACCAGTTGGCGAAGCGTGAGATCAGGACGCGCACACCGTCACCTGGAATCGAGCAGGGTTTGAAGTCCTGGGCTTCCAGCTCGGAGAGAATGCCCGGATCCCAATCCTCGGTATCGATTTTCGACCACGGGCAGAAGTCGCTCGCGCCGCGCAATGGGTTGGTGTTCAACTGGGCTTCCACCAGCGCGGCGATGGTGTCCCTGCCGTTGCCACTGACAATAGCGTGATCACCACGGCTGGCGGCGATCATCTTGCCACCGACCACGAGCAGGCGGTGGTCGTTGCCGGGGATGAATTTCTCCACCATCACGCCGCTGCCCTCTTCGTCAGCGGCGGTGAACGCGTTCTCCACCTGCTCTTTGCGGCTGAGGTTGATGAAAACACCGCGCCCGTGGTTGGCATCCTGCGGCTTCACCACGACGGGCAGGCCGATGTCCTCTGCCGCTTCCCACGCGTCCGCAGGTGTGGAGACCACACGCCCGTCAGGCACTGGCACGCCTGCCTTACGCAGCAAAGTGCGCGTCAGTTCTTTGTCCTGCACGATGTGCTCGGCGATGGCGCCTGTGCGGTCAGTCTCCGCAGTCCAGATGCGGCGCTGATTCACCCCGTGGCCGAGTTGCACTAAGCTGCGCC
This sequence comes from uncultured Prosthecobacter sp., assembly GCA_964421275.1. Taxonomy (GTDB): domain Bacteria; phylum Verrucomicrobiota; class Verrucomicrobiia; order Verrucomicrobiales; family Verrucomicrobiaceae; genus Prosthecobacter. The sequence continues at coordinate 48,526 of CAYQWE010000002.1, read as the reverse complement.
CTTCGCACAGACGGCGGAAGGGAATCCCGCGTTTCTCCGCTGCGTCGATGATGGCCTTCGTGCTGGGACCCAGTGCATTGCGATCCACCACACGCGTCATGCGTGCTACGGCGTCGTCTATGTCGTAGGGTCTGCCAGCGTAGCCTGCGAGCAGGATTTCGCGCGCCTCGCGCAGGCATGCCTCCGCGACGACTTCGTCCTGGTATTCAATGACAACTTTGTAGAGTCCTTCGATGCACGTCTCACGCGCCTTGCCAAAACCCACGGTGTTCCCGGCCAGCGTCTGCAATTCCAGCGTCACATGCTCTAGGATGTGTCCCGGCCAAGTGCCGCCATCGAGCCGCTGGAAAAAGCCGCCGCGCACGCCCACTCCGCAACGATGTTCGATCATTCCGGGGAACCACGACTTGATCTGCTCGCTGAAGCCGGGGACGATATTGGAGGGAGTGTCCTTCAATCCCCCGAGATCCACCCATGCTTCCAGCACGGGATCGTTGGACCAGATGTTCGGTCCGCGCAGAAAGTGAATTTCACGAATATCGAGGTCGGTCATGGGAGGGCGGCGGCATGAGTGGCGAGGTGCGTCTGTTTAGCAAGAAGCTGCGGGAGGCTTCGTCATTCCTCTCCGTCGGCAGGTTGGTGCCCGCGATGCTTCTGCCGCAAAGCGTGCCCGGCGAGGAAGACTACCAGTAGATTGAAAAGCAGCGCGCTGACCACGACCCAGGAGGGTGCCGTGCAGATCTCATAGATTTCAAAAGGCAGGTAGATGCAGGCACCGGCAAAGGCCAGCCACTCCGCCCAAGTGCGGGCACGCCAGAGGCCGTAAGCCTCCACGAAGCGGAGTAAGGAATACGCCAGCGCGAGGCAGGCCATCACCCACAGCCGCCGGTCGTTTAGCGAGTCGAGCAGGTCGAGGAAGATATGCGGGTATTTCTTCGCCGGATTCAGATGAAGCTGCGCCACCAGCCGCGTGCCGACTGAATGCAGGTTGTGGTGCCGCAGACCCAGCAGCCCGAAGCCGACGAGCAGCACGACGAGGCCCTTTGCCGCCTCGACGGCGGCTACCACGTTCAGGCTTTTGCGCAAACCAGAGGAAGTCATGGCGCGATCATGTCATGAGGCTCGGCATGCCACCACCTCCATGGCGGCAGATGCGTTTCACGGGCAGGCGGGCGGGGAAGACAGCATCTCCCGCACCAGTGTGGGACCACGATAAACCAGCCCGCTGTAAACCTGCACAAGCGCGGCTCCGATCTTCATTTTCTCCACGGCATCCGCCCTGCTCATGATGCCGCCGACGCCGATGATGGGCGTTTGCTCCTTCAACAGCATGCGGAAGGCCTGGAGAACGAGATTGGAGCGTTCACGCACCGGCGCACCGCTCAAACCACCGGTTTCCTGCGCCAATTGATGTCCGGCGACGGCTTCGCGCTCGATGGTGGTGTTGGTGGCGATGACGCCGTCGATGTCCTGTTCATTAAAGACGCGGGTGAGCGCCTCGATCTGCATGTCGTTGAGGTCGGGCGCGATTTTGACGAGCAGCGGCACCGTTTTGCCGTGTTCCTTCTTCAGCGCCGCCTGCTCCTTCTTCAACGCGCTGATCAACTGCCGCACGGCGTCCTCGTCTTGAAGATCGCGCAGCCCTTTCGTGTTTGGCGAGGAGATATTCACGGCGATGTAATCGGCCACCTGATAGGCCGCCTTCAGGCAGATGAGATAGTCATCCACGGCCTTCTCATTCGGCGTGTCGAAGTTCTTACCGATGTTCACGCCGACGACGGCCTTGGTTTTGCGCTTCTTGAGCTTCACCACCGCGGAGTGGATGCCGGGATTGTTGAAGCCCATGCGGTTGATCAGCGCCTCATGTTCCGGCAGGCGGAAGAGGCGCGGCTTTGGATTTCCCGGCTGCGGGCGTGGTGTGAGCGTCCCGACCTCGACGAAGCCGAAGCCGAGCGCGCCCCACGCATCGACGGCACTGGCGGACTTGTCCATGCCCGCACCGAGGCCGAGCACGTTCGGAAACGTCAGTCCCATCACCGTGCGTGGTTGTTGCCGTGTGGTGACGACGGATTTCAGCATGCCGAGGCGATGCGCGACGATCATGAGTTTCACCGTGAGCGTGTGTGCTTTCTCTGCGTCGAGCCGGAAGAGCCACGGCTTCATCACCGGGTAGAATTTTTCGATCAAGGTCATGTGTCGGGAGGAAGGATGGATTTCACCGCTGTGGCGACCGTTTTACCGAGCGTGGCGTGGGCGGACGCGTCGAGATGGATGCCGTCGCTGCCGGTGGAGATGAGAGTTTGTATGTTCAGGTATGCGCAGCCGAGGGAAGATGCCAGTGACTCGTAGTGACGGGGCAGTTCGCGGCTGTCCTTGAAGGCATGGGGAAGCCTGGCGACGATGTCCGGCAGATGATTCATCTGGCCGATGGCAGGCGGGCAAAGGATCAGGAGCTTTGGAGGTTTTGCATTCCGTCCGGCATCGCTAGAGAGAATCATCTGCGCGAGGACTTTGACACCTGACGCGATCTCGCCTGGGGAAACGCCGAAGACAGCCTTCAGGTCGTTCGTGCCGAGCATCATCACTACGAGATCGAGCGGCTTGTGGCTTTCGAGAAGGGCAGGGAGCACAGTCTTGCCATTGCGGGCAACAGCGAAGGGGTCGTCATGCACGGTGGTGCGTCCGTTCTGCCCCTCTTCAATGACGCGGAAGTCAGAACCGAGTTCGCGGGCCAGGACACCTGTCCAGCGCACGTCGTGGGCATGGCGTTGGGCGAAGGGGGCGGTGATGCTTTCAGGGATGAAGCCCCAGGTGTTCGAGTCACCAAAGCAGAGGACGGTTTTCATGTGTGCGCATGATGCCGTGGGCTTGGTTCGCGGCAACCGGTCTCCGCAAGTGTTCACAGCGGCGGGAATTCTTGTGCAAAACTGCAAAAATCCAGCTTGCGCGAGTTTTCGAGTGTGTTAGACATCCCGCCCCCTGCTCCAAAGCAGGGTTTTGAGTTCCCCCAGACTCACTTTTTTCTCCTACTCAAGTATGCGTGTCCGTACCTCCGTCAAACCCCTCTGCGAACTTTGCCGCGTTATCCGCCGCAAAGGCGTCGTCCGTGTCGTCTGCAAGAACCCGCGCCACAAACAGCGCCAGGGTTGATTCAACTTTTCCCAATACACCTCACTGAATTATGGCCCGCCTGCTTGGAGTCGAAATCCCCAACGAAAAGAAGATCGAATACTCGCTGCCTTACATTTACGGCATCGGTCTCCCGCTTAGCCGCAAAGTCCTCGCGGCCACCAACATCGATCCAAACATCCGTGCAGGTGAATTGAGTGACGAGCAGATCGCTATCATCACGCAGGCCATCCAGGCGCTGAAAATCCCGATTGAGGGTGACCTTCGTCGTGAGATTCAGATCCACATGAAGCGCATCCTCGGCATCAACTGCTACCGCGCTCATCGTCATCGCCGCGGTCTGCCTGTGCGCGGCCAGCGTACTCACACCAACGCACGCACCCGCAAGGGGCCGCGCAAGACCGTCGGTGCCCAGAAAGCCGCCAAGTAATCTTCCACGCAACGAACTTTTCCCATCATGGCTGACGAAACGACCCCCGCCGCTCCCGCCGCTGCTCCTGCACCGGTCGCAGCACCTGCCGCTCCTGCTGCCGCACCCGCAGCCGAACAGCGTCCTTCTAGCAGTGGTGACAAACAAGTCTCCCAGAGTATCTGGCTTGAAATCGGTGGCGAATCTGCTGAGGGTCCAAAGATCACCAAGGCCAAGGGTTCCAAGAACGTCGGTTCCGGCATTGTTCACGTTTACGCCACCTTCAATAACACCATCGTCACTATCACCGACCGCAATGGCGGCGTGATCGGTTGGTCCACCGCCGGCAAGATGGGCTTCCGTGGCTCCCGCAAAGGCACCGCTTACGCCGCTCAGGTTGTCGCGCAAGACGCCTGCCGCCAGGCCATGGGACATGGTCTTCGTGAAGCGGAAGCCCGCCTCCGTGGTCCAGGATCAGGCCGCGAGTCCGCAGTTCGTGCCGTCCAAGCCCTCGGTGTTGAAATCACCACCATTAAGGACGTGACCCCGGTGCCGCATAACGGTTGCCGTCCTCCCAAGGCTCGTCGCGTCTAATCTTTCTCAGCACTTTTTTCTTACCTCACTATGGCTCGCTACACTGGTCCTCGCGAAAAAATCAACCGCCGTTTCGGTGTCGCGATTTTCGCTCCTTCCAAGGCTCTTGAAATCCGCAACTTCCCGCCCGGACAGCACGGTGCGCGCAACACCCGTCGCAAAATGTCCGAATATGGTACCGCGCTCGCTGAAAAGCAGAAGCTGCGTTTCCAATACGGTCTCATGGAGAAGCAGTTCCGCCGCTTTTTCGCTGAAGCCCAGCGCCGCAAAGGCGTGACGGGTGAAAACCTGCTCCAGATGCTGGAGTTACGCCTCGACAACGTGGTGTTCCGTCTCGGCTTTGCCAACACTCGCTTCGCCTCCCGCCAGCTCGTCAGCCACCGCCACATCACCGTGAATGGCAAGGTCGTGAACATCGCCAGCTACCAGTGCAAACCCGGCGACGTCATTGCAGCCCGCAGCAGCAGCCAACGCAGCCAGCAGCTCATCGGTCGCTTCCTCGAAATGACCCAAGGCACGCCTGCTGCCGACTGGATGACCGTCGATCGCGACAAGATGAGTGGCACTGTGAACCGCGTTCCGGTTCGTGAAGAAATCGCCCCCATCGCTAACGAGCAGCTCGTCGTCGAGCTTTACTCCCGTTGATCCCTGCGCAATCGGCATGCCAGCTTCAAAAGGGACGCCTTCGAGCGTCCCTTTTGCTTTTCTGACTGAACTTGAAATTTCAAACCTGAAATCTGTCCTCATGCACCCCACACGCCTCGAACTCATCGGCACCGAAGTCGCCATCGTCTGGAGTGACGGCACTGAGCAGTTCCTTTCGATGGAGAAACTCCGCGCCGCGTCTCCCAGCGCCGAAAACACTGGGGAGCGTGACCTCGTCGGCAACAAGATCGGCGGCACCACGCAGAAGGAATTTCCCGGCGTTACGGTGAAGGACTGGCGCATGGTCGGCGGCTACGCCATCCAGTTCGACTTCAGCGACGGGCACAACACCGGCCTGTACACGTTTGAGTATCTGCGTGCTTTCGTATAGCGTGTATCGAGGAGCGCTCAGTCCTTGTAGATCCGTGATCCTTGCATGACTGGCTTGGCGGGAACGGGGGTGAGTTCGTTTTTTACGGCCCCCAGCGCTGGTAACAGCGGCAGATTTTTCAGTGTGTCGGTGACAAGTGAGGTCACAGTTTCTTCTTCGACCGGATGTGCCTGCCCATTCCAGGCAGTTTTGCCGAACTTGCTTACAGCCCAATAAATTTTGCGCAGATGGCTGGTGGATTTCCTGGTGTCGAACTCAGTGGGTCGTTCCATCTGACTCTTGATGATCTCGGCCATAATCCAGTCAGCCTGCTCCTTGGTGTAATACAGACTGTTGCCAGCCGCATCCATGCCCGCAGGCACCTTGCGACGGTGAGCCTCATACATCCAGTCATGCACCAGATAGGCAGGCGCATATGTCCAAGGCGAAAAATCTTTCTGTGACCACAAAAAACGAGGAATGCTGCCTCCATCCGTTTCGATGCTTTCAGGTCGGATCACCTCGCCGTTCGAACGCTTGAAGGAGAATTTGGGATTCCGGCTCCGCACATAGACAAACTTATCCGGTTTACGCCATTCGACGCATGGATGGCCGGAGATGACACCATTACCATCCACCTCCTCGTAAAAACGATGCGCGGAGCAAGAGCACAAAGAGATGGCAGCGGCGAAGATGAGGGTGATGTGGCGATTCATTGATATTGGGCTGATCGAATTCACTTTCCCACCACGCTGACAACAATGTTCCGCGTGTGCGGTGCGCGGCGGTGTTCAAAGAGGAAAATGCCCTGCCATGTCCCTAGTGCTAGGCGGCCGTTCATGACAGGGATCACTTCAGATGTGCGCGTCAGCACCATGCGCAGGTGGCTGGGCATGTCATCCGGTCCTTCATGCGTATGGACAAAATACGGCGTGTCCTCCGGCACCAGATGGTCGAAAAAGTTGTGCAAATCCGTGCGAGCAGAGGGATCGGCGTTCTCATAGATCACTAGACTGGCACTCGTGTGCTGCACGAAGACCGTCGCCGTTCCTGTCTTGATGTCGCTGGCGCGTACGATCTGCTGGCAGCGCTCCGTGATCTCGTGGGTGCCTTTGCCGCGAGTGGGGATGGAAAACTGATCGGTGTGAGCAGCCATGCGCGGACTTAAAAGTAGCCTGCCTTCAAATCAAGCAGTGCGCCGCCGAGATGCGCGGCGACATCACCTGCGCAAAGGCTCTCAATGGCGGATTGGCTGCGGATCACGGCGATTTCAGCCGCACGCCCGCACAGCCAAGCAGCAAGGGCGGCGGCTTTATGCAGTGGTAGTCCCTGCGCTGCGAAAGTGGCGCACACGCCGCTCAAGACATCCCCCATGCCGCCGCTGGCCATGCCAGGATGGCCAGTGGTGTTGAATAAAGTCGGTTGGCCGCGCGTGGCAATCACGGTGCGCGGGCCCTTGAGCAACAGCGTGCGACCGAAAGCTGGCTCGGAGAGTGCTTCGACAACCTGACGTCGGCCCATGCCGTGCCAGCCAGGATAGTTACGCAGCAGCCGGTCCAGCTCGCCGGGATGAGGAGTTAGCAGACGTGGAAGCTTGCCTGCCTTGTCGAGTACCTGCGGGTTTTCGGCCAGCATGGTCAGCGCGTCGGCATCTACGACCACCGGGAGCTTCGAGTGCTTCAGCACTTCGAGCACTTCCTTCTCGTGATCAAAACCAAGACCTGGGCCAATCGCCAGTGCGTCGAATTTCATCTCCAGCACGTTCCGGTAGTCGTCGATGGGGCTAACCATGGCCTCGGCAGGCACGCGCGTCGCGCTAAGCGGATACACATCCTCCTTCACAAGCAGGGTCACTAGGCCCGCGCCAGCTCGCAGCGCCCCGTTGCAGGCCAGCTCCGCTGCGCCAAGAAATCCTCGTGAGCCGGCGATGATGCCCACACGACCAGCCTCTCCCTTGTACATATCATTGGCACGACGGGGCAGCCAGGAGCGCAAAACATCTGATGTCAGTGCCAACGCAGTGGGATCACCCTCGCATTCCGCCAGTTCCGGTAGCGGCACCACGGCAATGCGCCCGACATGATGATCCGCACCGTCTTCCAGCAGGCCAGACTTGATATGGGCCACGACGGCGGTCACATCGGCGATCACGGCATCTTCGCAAGCATCACCGTGGTCGCCATCTAGGCCGGAGGGAATGTCCATCGCGATGGTGAACGCGTGCTTCTGTGTGCGCAGCGCGTTCATCTCACGCGCTAAAGTCTGCAATTCCGGTCTCAGCGGACCTTTCGCGCCGATGCCCAGCAGTCCGTCGAGGCTCACGATGGGGCCCTGGCCGAAATCAAATGCCGCCGCATCGTCGATGATGCGGATATGGCTGTGAATGGAGGCGAAATGTCGGCGCGGCAACTCCTTCATCGTTTCAGGATCGCAACACAGCCGTGCGTGCAGCCGCCACCCATCCTTAATCAGCTCCCGTGCCGCGACGAGCGCGTCCCCTGCGTTGTTTCCCTTGCCAAGGAACAACACCAGCGAGCCCGCCCGTGGCGCAAATTGCCGCACCACGGCGGCGATCCCACATCCTGCCTGCTCCATCAACGCTGCCGCGCCAACGCCGCGAGAGAATGCGGCTTCCTCGCACTGCTGCATCTGGCGGCAGGTGACGATCATGGTCTTTCCGCCGCATGGAGCAGCAGCGTCTTGAGTTCGTGGGCGGATTGCAGCGTTTCCTCTGGAGTCGAAGTTGCGGGAAGGGGGACAACGCGGGTGCCTTTCGCCGTGGTGTCAAATATGGTTTTGATGGGATCCAAAGGTGGGCTGCCGAGAACGAAAAGGTGCATCGGCCGCTCGTCGTCGCGTCGGAATCCCTCTTTCATTCGTGCGAGGGCATCGGTAGTGTTCGGGATCACCGCGAAGCGTAGCGTGCGCATGACAGACTCGCCTGTGATCTCGTGAGCGATGCTCAAGAGTTCTGCGATCGCATTGGACGTCCGGATGAACCGTGTCGGGTCGCCGTCGTAAAGTGCCAGCGCCATCACGACTTCTCGCGGGCGGGATTTGCCGGTGAGTTCGGCGTCGATGTTCGACCATCTTTCGTCGAAACGCGTCCGCCGCACCGCGTAGCCCATGTTTTCCGCGCCCATCGTTGATTCAAGGTAGCCCGGGATGCTCAAGTCGCGATCCGGCTTCGCCAATTCCTCACGCAGTATTCGCGCATGCCGTTGGATACCTTCGATTGTGATTGGCTTGCGCAGAGCGAGGGCGTACTTAAAAGAGCGATTTGCGGCTTGGTCTTTCCGCCACTGCCAGATGCCAAAGCTAGCGATGCCCAGTAGGATGGTGCCGACGGGAAGGATCACTAGGGCGGCGCGGATCCAGCGTCCGGGATCGGCGGAAGGTTGGGCGGCATCGGTCATGCAAACCCTTTCATAGCCAGAATCGGCGCTTTGCCACGCGGAATCCGTCTTGAAACTGCCTGCGAAGTGGGGCACTGAACGCGCCCTCTAACAATCATGTCCGCCGAACGCAAGACCCTCGAAGAACGCGCCCAGATGTCAGACATTGATCGTCTGCGCCACTCCTGTGCCCATGTGATGGCCACCGCCATCCTGCGCCTGTGGCCGAACGCCCAGTTCGCCTACGGCCCGCCGGTGGAAAACGGCTTCTACTACGACTTCGACCTGCCGGATCACCGCATCACGCCGGATAACTTCGAGAAGATCGAGTCGGAGATGAAAAAGATCGCCAAGGAGAACCAAAAGTTCGAGTGGAAGGGCGTCAGCCGCAAGGAAGCCATCGCGCTGGCGAAAAGCGGCCGTCTCGGCGGCCTCAGCGAGCGTCCGGGCAATCCGAGCACCTTCAAACTCGACCTGCTGGAAAAGATTCCCGAGGGCGAGCAGATCAGCACCTTCACCAACGGCGAGTTCATCGACCTCTGCGCCGGACCGCACGTCGGCTACACCTCGAAGTGCAAGAACGTGAAGCTGATGTCGGTCAGCTCGTCCTTCTACATGGGCGACGAGACGAAACCGCAGCTCCAGCGCCTCTACGGCACAGCCTTCCCGACGAAGGAAGAACTCGAAGCGCACCTCGTGCAGCTCGAAGAGGCCAAAAAACGCGACCACCGCAAGCTGGGCCGCGAATTGAAGCTCTTCCACATCGACGAGGATGTGGGGCAGGGGCTCATCCTCTGGACACCGAACGGCGCCACGCTGCGCCAGGAGCTGCAGAACTTCATCAGCGAGGAATTGCGCAAGCAGGGCTACTCCCAGGTCTTCACGCCGCACATCGGCAAAACCGTGCTCTACAAGACCAGCGGCCACTTCCCCTATTACAAAGACAGCCAGTTCAGCCCCGTCATCGAAAACGACGACCTCAGCAAGATCATCAAAGAAGGCTGCGGCTGCTGCGAGATGATGGAGCGCCTCGGCGCCGTCTCCGCGAAGCTGCGCAGCCAGCTCAATGAACGTGCCGGCACGGAAATCGTGACCGAGGACCGCGTGCTGCCGGATGACAAGCTGCTCGACGGCTTCCTGCTGAAGCCGATGAACTGCCCGCATCACATCAAGATCTTCGACAGCCAGCCCCGCAGCTATCGCGACCTGCCGGTGCGCCTCGCCGAATTCGGCACGGTGTATCGCTGGGAGCAAAGTGGCGAGCTCAACGGCATGACCCGCGTTCGCGGGTTCACGCAGGACGACGCGCACCTCTTCTGCACCGAGGAGCAAGTCGCCGCCGAAGTGCTCGGCTGCCTCTCGCTGGTGAAAATCGTGCTCAACACGCTCGGCATGCACGACTACCGCGTCCGCGTCGGTCTGCGCGATCCTGACAACAGCAAGTTCACCGGCGATCCCGCCAAGTGGGACGTGGCCGAAGACGCCTGCCGCAAAGCCGCCGCCACGCTCGGCGTGCCCTTCACCGAGGAACCCGGCGAGGCCGCCTTCTACGGCCCGAAGATCGACTTCGTCATCAAGGACGTCATCGGCCGAGAATGGCAGCTCGGCACCGTGCAGGTCGATTACGTCCTGCCCGTGCGCTTCGATTTGAGCTACATCGGCCCGGACAACAAGCCGCACCGCCCGGTCATGATCCACCGTGCGCCATTTGGCAGCATGGAGCGCTTCTGCGGCGTGCTCATCGAGCACTTTGCCGGTCACTTCCCCGCCTGGCTCGCCCCGGAGCAGGTCCGCGTGCTCACCATCAGCGAAAAGAGCGACGAATTCGCCACCGAGGCCCTCAACCAGCTCAAAGCTGCTGGCCTGCGCGTCACGCTCGACAACGCCGCTGACAAAATCGGCGCGAAGATCCGCAACGCTCAGCTCGACAAGATCCCCTACATGCTCGTCATCGGCGAAAAAGAAGCCGCCGCGCAGTCCGTTGCCGTCCGCCATGCGAAGCGCGGCGATCTTGGCGTGAAACCGCTCGCGGAATTCGTGAGCGAGATCACGAGCGAGGTGCGTGAGCGGAGACTGTGATCTTCACTCAGCGGCCTGCTTTGGGAGTGCTGTAAGCAGGCGAAAACTTAGTGGAGTAATGATTGCCTTTCCTGGGAGGCAATGGTGCGCAGTACAGGGTTCGAACCTGTGACCCCCACCATGTCAAGGTGATGCTCTACCACTGAGCTAACTGCGCGAGTCCGGGGGCGCAGTGTATAAACGGCTTATACACTGCGGGCAAACGGTTTTTGCCTGCGGATTCAGCCGTTATCCACCTGCCTCCGCACAGTAGCGCCCTGGTTCATGAGATCGTCGCGTTCCAGGCCAGTGATGCGCGAGATTGAGCGCAGTAGCCAGAATAGCAGAGCCAGAAATACGCCCATGAGCGGAATGCCGATGACGAGGAAGCCACTCCAGTTCAGGCGACCGATGGCCTTGGTGTATTCCTGGCTGCCAGGGGCTTTGTCTCCTAGCAGGTAGAGGGCGAGGGCGAAGTTGGCGGCAGCGGAGAACAGAAACGTGCCAGCCATGCCCCAGGAGGCACGTTTGAGCAGCGCGGAGAACTCATGATGTTTCTCAGGTGTGTCGAGCGCCTGATGCAGTGCGGGCATGTTGATGACCTGCGGGTTGAGCAGCATTTCGTTCACTAGCGGCTTGCCCCAGCGGTGACTCAGCGGGAAGGCGATGCCGAGGAAGATGGGGAACAGCGCTTCCTTCACGGCAAACCATGTCGCATTCAGATTCAGCAAGCCGAGTCCGCCGGTGACGATGACGGCGGTCAAACCAAGCACGGAGAAGAAGTTCAGCCCGCGTTTGTTGATGTAGCACCAGATGCCAAAGCCCAGCGGCAGCAGCAGTGCAACCACCAGCGCCCACAATGGGCCAAGGCGCTCCGGCGTGCTGAGTTTTTCCAGCGCGATGGAGGGCAGGATGACGGTGAGGGCGAGGTCGAGCAGGGGATGGGGCTGTTTTTGGGTCACGCGGAACAGTGGAATGATGCACAGGGAATGTCGAATCCGTTCTCCGCAACAAGACGGCGAAGAACGAATGACGATTGTGCCTGCCCCTTGCTTCCGCGTGTGTCGGCGCTAATGCTTGAGCATGGTCGCCACAGCCGCCCCCAGCCTCGTCGATGAAATTCTGCGCCTGAAGAAAATGCGCAACGCCGTGATCCTAGCGCACAACTACCAGGATCGAGCTATTCAGGAGATTGCGGACTTTGTGGGTGATTCGCTCGGCCTTGCCTACAAGGCGAAGGAGACAAACGCGGACGTGATCGCCTTCTGCGGTGTGCATTTCATGGCGGAGACGGCCAAGATCGTGAATCCGGATAAGACCGTCGTGCTGCCGGATGTGGAGGCTGGTTGCTCGCTGGAGCAAAGCTGTCCGGGGCCGCAACTTGAGGCATTTCTCAAGGCGAACGCGGCGAAGAACTACTACGTCATCGCCTATATCAATTGCAGCGGCCAGGTGAAGGCGCTGAGCGACTGCATCTGCACCAGCGGAAACGCGGAAAAGATCGTCGCCGCCGCACCGAAAGACCGCCCCATCCTGTTCGTGCCGGACCAGAACCTCGGTGCGTGGGTGATGGAGAAGACCGGGCGCAAGATGGACCTGTGGAAAGGTGCCTGCTACGTCCACGTCGAGTTCACCCGAGAGAGCATCCAGAAGATCAAGAATGAGCATCCTGATGCCAAAGTCGTCGCGCATCCCGAATGCACCTATGCGGTGCGTATGTTGGCTGATGAGGTGTGCAGCACGGAGAAGATGGTCGGTTACTGCCGCAACAACCCAGCTAGCGCCTTCATCATCGTCACCGAAAGCGGAATGTTGCATCGTTTGGAGCGCGAGGTGCCTGGTAAGACCCTCATTCCCGGCCCCACCGGTCACTGCGCCTGTGCCGACTGCCGCTACATGAAGCTCAATACGCTACAAAAGCTGCACGACTGCCTGCGCGATCTCTCGCCACAGGTCGAACTGCCCGAAGATCTGCGCAAGCGAGCGGAGAAGCCGATTTTGCGGATGTTGGAACTGAGCCGGTGAGGTGATGTGATCAGGGAATCGTCCGCGACTGCTCAGCGCCACCACGATGGCAGGTCAGTCATCGTCTCCTTGAGGATACTGCGGATGGCGGTGCGTTCCGTAGGCGCGAGGTGCGCATGTTGGGTGTCGGGCTGGTCACGCAAGTAGAGCGCCATGTGGTAATAGACGCGATCCTTGAGCTCTCTGGGTGCCTCCTTCCATGTGTCCGTGTAGAGCATATAGCTGCAGCGGTGCTTGAAGATGCGTGTCTTCATGTCGAAGTCCTTCAGCGACAGGCCCGCCTTCGTCATGCGGCGGTCGCGCAGGAAATCCTTCGCGTATGCTGGATCACCAGTGATGCCCTTGGCCGGAAATTTCGCCTCGTCGGCAAAGGTGATGTAGCGGGCGAGCTCTTGAGCACGTTCCTCGATCTCCGCCTTTGCAGCGGCTCCGAGCATATTTTTGCTCTCGGACTTGAGTTGGCGCAGCGTGTAGATGGCATAGATCAATCGGTTCTCGAAGCCTAATTGATGTTCATGGATGAGATGCGGCAGGATGTCGCTGGTGGGCAGCAAGTGCAGGCTCAGGTCCGAGAACTGGCCGGGATTCACCGAGGTGATCTCGTTTTTCCCGTTGTTCGGGATGCCCATCACGTTGGCTTTGTGGTGGGTGATGTTGTGCTCTCCGGTGAGGTGCCACCCGCCAAAGCGTAGTTCTAGCGGGATCTGATGCCCCTGCACGTCACGGCGGTAGGTTTCGAGGCTCGAACCAGCGCGAGAGACGAGTAAGGACTCCGCGATGAGGCCGGGAACGCGGCGCGTGGCATTGCCCGCGTGGCAGTTCATGCACTTCGTGGAGCGCTGTACATCGGGAACTGGTCCGCCGGGGCGTAGGCGGTTGAAGACATAAAACATCGGCCCCAGCTCAGGGTCGGCGGCGATGATCTCCACCAGCCCGCCCGGCACCCAGCCGAGGTAGGTGTCCTCGTTGAAGTAGAGCGCACGCGGATTGCGCGGATTGATGATTTCGCTTTGCAGCGAGCTGGCGGAGAAGACCATGATCTGCGAGCTGATCGGGATGTTCAGTGACTCCAGCAGGCTGATGAGAAAGGATTTGTCGCTGCTTGTATCGAACTTCACCTCGCCTTTCAGCGCTTTTTCTAGCAAACGCGCGAAACGGTCCCTCGGCTTGTGGTCGAGGTAATGATGCGGCGGTGCTTTGAAGTCGATCACCCGCGGCCCCTGCGTTTCCGCTGCCAAGGCGGGGGCGGAAAGGCTAGAGATCGTCAGCAACGTGAGAAAACGGGGGAGCATTGTGTTCTATACGCTTGCGAAGCTAGCCAAATCGCAGCAGACAACCAGCTAACTTTGCCCACCCCACATGCCCACCGTCCAGCCCCGCCGCGCCGGGATACTCATCCCCGTCTTCGCCCTCCGCACTGCTGACGATCTCGGTATCGGTGACACCGGCGGCGTGCGTCAGCTCATCGACTGGGCGGTGGAGACTGGGCTCGGCTTCGTGCAGTTCCTTCCCATCAACGCCACCGGCAGCGATAGCAGCCCCTACAACGCCATCAGCTCCGTCGCGCTCGATTACCTCACGCTGGAGATCACGCCTGCGATCATTCCTGAGCTGGATGAGAAATTTTACAGCTCCATCACCGGCATCCTTCGCGTGGATTTGTTACGGCAGGGCTTTGTGAAGTACCCCAAGGTGCGCCGACTCAAAACGACGCTGCTGCGCCGCGCCTTCAGCCAAGTGGAGCAGCAGCCAGAACGCATGGCTGCGTTTGAGAAGTTCTGCGTGCAGGAGGCCTCCTGGCTCGATGACTACTGTCTCTTCCGTGTGTTGATGGAAGAGCACGGACATGAGGACTGGACGAATTGGCGCGAGGATATCAACACCGCCGACAAGGCACATGCCTGGCGCGACACGAAGGGAGATGAAATCGACGACCGCATCCTCTTCCACGCTTATGTGCAGTGGCTCTGCTTCACCCAGTGGCGGGAAACTCGCGCCTACGCGAACGGAAAGGGGATCAAACTCATGGGTGACATTCCCTTCGGGGTCTCGTGGTGCAGCGCGGATGTGTTTTTTCAGCCGGAGCAGTTTGACCTAGAATGGTGTGGTGGTGCGCCGCCTGAGACCTATTTCAAGGACGATTACTTCGTGCAGCGCTGGGGTCAGAACTGGGGCATCCCGCTCTACCGTTGGGATGTCATGGAGAGCGGTGGCTTCCAGTGGTGGAGGCAGCGCGTGCAGATGTTAACGGGGATCTTCGACATCTTCCGCATCGATCATGTGCTCGGCTTCTACCGCATTTACAGTTTTCCGTGGCATCCAGCGCGCAATGCCGAGTTCCGCGACCTCAATGATGATGATGCCGCCGGACTCACCGGTGGGCGTCTGCCTCATTTCATTGAGAACGCGGATGACACGCCCGAACATAAGGCCGCCAATCTTGCCAATGGTGACAAATACCTGCGCATGATCCTAGACGCCTCATCAGGCAGGGCAGAAGTCGTTGCCGAGGATCTCGGCACCGTGCCTGATTATGTCCGCCCGCATCTGCTTGGCCTCGACATTCCGGGCTTCAAAGTCTGCCAATGGGAGACCAGTCCGGACGGTCGCGTCATCATGGGGGACACCTATGACAACTGCTCCTTTACCACCTACGCAACGCATGATCACGAGCCGATGCGGACGTTGTGGGAGCACCGCCGTCGCGATGCGGGCAGTGACGACGTGTCCGAACGTGCGATGGGTGGAAAGGAGCTGCGGCTCCTCTCCGATTTTGCGGGTTTGCGTTTCTCAGACGGTGGCTGGACTGCCTACGATGATCACATCCGCCGCGCGCTGCTGGAGGCGCTGCTCGCAAGCAACGCACGCTTCGCAGCCTTCATGCTCACCGATCTCTTCGGACTGGAGGAGCGTTTTAACGTCCCAGGCATCGCGGCAGACAGCAACTGGAGCGCACGGTTACCCATGAGCATCGTCGAACTGCGAAAAGCGTCCCCATGGAAAGCCGAGTCTGAGTGGTTGAAGAAAGCAGTTCAAAGAAACGGGCGCTCCACCTCGTGACGAAAACAACATCGTGGCCATGCGACAACGGAAACGAGTTTGGCAGACTTTATCTCCACTCGTGCTTCGGATACCGCCCACGCAATTGCGCCCTGATTGCCGGGTAGCCCTCCTTCCAGAAACGGCCGATGTCTCCTGTCGTTTGAATCGGTCGTTGGGCGGGTGAGAGTAGATGCACGGTGACACTGACGCGGCCAGCGGCCACTTTGGGATTCTCGTGGATGTCGTACATCTGCTGGAGAATGACGCTGACCGCCGGCGGCTGCTTCTCGCTGTATTCGATGCGAGCGGTGCGGCCATTTTTGAGTGGATAACGCTCAGGGGCGAATTTCTCCAGCATCTCGCGCTGCGCATGACTTAGCCAGGCGTGCAACGCTGGGAAGACCTCACGATCCTTCAATGCCCGATAGGTCGTGCAGCCATGGCAGAGTTGTTCGATGAGAATGTGGCGGTCTTCCTCGGCGATGAGCGGGATTTCGAGATCGGGCATCCATTTGGCAAGGCAATTCACACGCGTGATCCACTGCTCGACTTTTTCATTCCAAAGCGGCAGTTCGAGGCGGCCCGCGATGACTTCGGCGGCGAGTAAGGAAGCGGCCTGCATCTCATCCGGTTCGCCGCGTTCTTTGCTGGCGAGCACGAGTGTGCGGAAGCGAGTCTCCTCCATGTTCATCACACGGCGGTTAACGCTGTCATAGCGTGCGGATTTGCCGACCGTAAAATCCTCCAGGAACATCGTGCGCAGCCAGTCCTCCTCGACGCGCGTGACGTTGTTGAGCTTCACGGTGAGCGCTTTGCCTTGCACCTCGACAATCTCCGATGCGACGAGCAGACGCGGTGCCTTGATGTGAGCGTCTTTGTCGAGGTGGCCGGTGTAACCGCCAGCGAGTCGGTAGATGCGGCTACCAGGACTGGTTTCGACACCGAGGTGATCGCTAAATGAGGCAAGTAGCGTCTTCGCGAGTGATTCGGCAGCGGCGACTTCCTCGTTGATGCTCAAACCGGCGCGTTTGGCGAGCTGGAGGAATTGATCGGCACTGCGGGCGGCTTCGCGCGATGCCATCGCATGCAAGCCGTAACGAGCGCAGGCATCAGGATCAAAATTCATACCCTCCGCACGCGTGAACGCACGCAGCAGTGCCTGGAACTCACTCACGTCGCTGTTTTCCCAGAACTCTTCGTTTTTGTGCGTCGCGTTATTTTTGCCGACTAGCAGGATATCGCGACCTTGAGCGATGGCGGCGCACGACGCGGCCTCACGCAAGCATCCGAACTCCGCTGCGGCAAGCAGCATACGAGAGAAACGCGGATGCAGCGGGAATTTGCTCATCTGGCGGCCGAGGTCGGTGATCTGGCCGTGCAAATCAGTCGCGCCGAGATCGTGTAACAAGTTTTCCGCGCGTGACAGAGACGTTGGTGCTGGTGCTTCAAACCAGTCGAAGGCGTCTTTCGACAACACACGCAAGGCGAGCAATGCCTCGCTCAAATCCAACCGCAGCACTTCTGGAGGCTCACACTCTGCGCGGTGGAGATGCTCACGTTCAGGCCACAGACGAATCGCGATGCCCGGGCCGAGACGCCCTGCACGACCAGCGCGTTGCTCAGCAGAGGCACGGCTGATTTTTTGTACGGTGAGTGTGTTGATGCCGCGCCGTGCGTCATAGCTGGCGATGCGGGCCAGCCCAGCATCCACGACGGCTTTGACACCTTCGATCGTGAGCGAGGTTTCAGCGACGTTCGTGCTGACGATGATCTTCGGCTGTTCGCCGGGTGTGACGGCGGCGTCCTGATCCTGCGGTGTTAATTCACCATGCAACGGCACCACGCGGCGACCACGCGCAAAGGCGCGCCCCTGGATCGCGGCGATGGTCTTGCGGATTTCGTGGCCGCCGGGCATGAAGACGAGCATGTCGCCGGAAAAGCCCGGTGAATTGGCGAGTTCTTCACACGCGCGTGCCGCTTGATCCCAAACGGCCTCGGGATAGCCGGACTTGAGCTGGAGTGGAGGTTGATAACGCACCTCCACAGGAAACGTGCGGCCCTGTGATTCGAGCAGCTTGCACGGCTGCATGAAATCCACCAGCGGGCCGGGAACAAGCGTGGCGGACATGACGATGATCTTCAAATCCGGCCGCCTGCATTGCAAACGACGCGCGAAAGCTAGCACGAGATCGCCGTCGAGGTGCCTCTCGTGGAATTCGTCGATCACGATGCAGCCGACGCGCTCCAACTGTGGATCTTCAAGCATCATGCGTAGCATCACGCCTTCGGTGACATAGGTCAGGCGCGTTTCACGGCTGGTGATGTTTTCAAAACGCACCTGATAGCCGACCTCACCGCCAAGACGGGCATTGCGCTCGCGTGCGACACGTTGCGCGAGCATGCGCGCGGCGATTCTGCGCGGCTGTAGCACGATGCAGCGTTTGCCTTCAGGCAGCAGGCCGGAGTCGAGTACGAATTGCGGAATTTGCGTCGATTTACCGGAGCCTGTCGGCGCTTTGATCAGCAGATTCGGTAGCGCCGCGTCGAGCAAGGCGGCGGTGAAAGTCTGACGAAGCTCAAAGATCGGAAGCGTGGCGGCGGCTGGCATTGGGCGGCAAAGAATGCCGCATGCTGAACCACTGTCGATGGCATGGTTCAATAATTCAGTGTGAACATCAGGTAGGCGAAGTCGGCGTCATCACTCGGGCCAGTGGCGGCCAGGTAGGCACCTGCGAAGAAGTGCGAGTAACCAAACAGCATGTCGAGATGGCGGCTGAGCTTGGTGTTTACGGTGAAGTCGAGCTCGCAGCCTGCATGGCTATCTGCGCCGGGCGTAACCGGGCGCACGCGCGTGGTTCCATTGGAGCGGTACCAGGCGTCGCCGGTGGTGGCCAGCCAGAAGGAATGGAAGTCGAGCGTGGTGCGCACGCTCTCATGCGGCTGCGCGGCTAGACGCAGGACGATGTTGTGCATGTTCTGCCACGAAAATAAGTCCATGAGTCCGTAGGGCGGATGATTCGTTGGAAACAAGTTCTGGAAGGTATGCACGCGCCCGTCATTGGGATCACTGTCGCCACTGCCGACGCTGTATTCGAGCGCGATGCGCGGCTTCCATGTGGTCTTGAGCCAGTTGTAGCCGCATTCGAGATGACAGGCGTAAGCCTGCAGCGGCTTGTCCGACACCTGACCGGCTTGGCCGACGAGCTCGATCGTGTAATCCCATCCAGCGAGCCTGGCTGGGATGCCTTTGTGCCGCGTTCCGAGTGTGATAAAGCTGGAGGTGCCTGCCGGATTTTCCTCGTGGAGGTGGAAGGCGTATAAGTCGGTCGTCTGAAATGGCAGGAATTGGCTGCTGAAGTAGAGGCCACTGAAAAACTCATTGCGTGTCGCGTTGCCATCCAGCCAATCGGACAAATTGAGTTTGGAGCGGCGCGGGCGCACGACGCTGGAGGTGAATGCATCGAGCCACCAGCTCTTTGCTTGGTGATGGAATGTTACCGCGTCAAAGGTGCGGATGAAGTTCACCCACTCCAACGGACCGACGAGGCGCTCGTCGCCATAGGCCAGCACCTGTCGCCCGATCTTGAGTGTGGTCTGGTTAACGCGGCCAAACTCGACGTTCGCTAGGCGCAGGTCGAAGGTGTCATCTCCCTCTGCACCGTTTTGCAGCGGGATATTGGGGCGCTTCGAGAACAATTCACGCACGTCTTGCCCTTGTGCGGCGAAGCGGACCCACTCTGCAGGCTGCCAATCCGCTCCGAGGCGGATCCGCGTCAGCAGAAAGGTGTCGTCGGTCACCGAGCTACGGCTGGAGTCGAAATCAAAGGTGTTGTCGCGCATCTCGCCGCGTGTGCGGGCCTGGAAGTTCCATTTCAACTGGTCGGTGATGACATCGCCCAGCAATGAATGGGAGCTGAGGGTGAGCAGGAGAAGCGGGAGTCTCATGTTGATTTTATTTCCGCAGCGGCACCGATGACGGAAATATACTTTCGCTATGGCTTTAATGCTGGCGCGTTATAGTCGTCGCCGATCATGGAACTGCGACATCTGCGATATTTTCAAGCCGTGGCGGAGGAATTGAGCTTCTCGAAGGCAGCGAGGCGTCTGCGCATCGCGCAACCGGCGCTCAGCCGTGCGGTGCAGGAGATGGAAAGGGAGCTGGGCGCGCAGTTGATCGAGCGTGAGCGCCGCTCGCCTCGTCTTACGCCAGCAGGTGCGGTGCTGCTGCATGAGACTGGTTTGATCCTTGAGCGGTTCGAGGAATCCATGCGCCGCGTGCGCCGCACGGCGAAAGGCGAGGAAGGGGAGCTGCGCCTCGGCTACATCGGGCCGCCAACGCGGTTATTTCTGGCGCGGCTGTTGAAGGAATATGCACAGCGTTTTTCGCGGGTGACCGTGATCCTGGAAGAACGTACGCCTGAGAGGGTATGGGAGATGGTGTCGAAAGGGCGACTCTCTATTGGTCTGACACGTCCAGTGCTGGCGCATGAGGTGCTGGGATTGCAGACGCTGCTGCTGCGCGAGGAGAAATTCTGTGCCGCAGTGCCGAAGGATCATCCGTGGGCAAAGCTCACATCCCTACCGTGGAAAAAACTCGCCAATGAACTGCTGATCATTTTGGCGCGTCGTGAGGGGGCTGGTTCGCATGACGGCATCCGCGCTGCGTGTGAGGAGGCTGGCTTCGAGCCGCGTATCAAGCACACACCGAGTCTCATCGGCACCATATTGCAATATGCAGAGGCTGGCGCAGGCATCGGTATCGTACCAGAGAGCACGCTGAGCCGAAACCTGGCGCTCATCCCGCTCAAGCCACAGCAGACGATCCCGCTCGTCATGGTGTGGGCGAAAGAAGGTGACGATCCAGCCGTGGTGGCTTTCCGCGAGCTGGTGCGAGAGTGGCTCCGCGAAGGGAAACTGTGGGCCTGAAATGCGTTGCGTCAGCGTCTGGCTGATGCTCCTTTCGCGCCCCTCACGCCGGTGGCAATCCAGCCATTCGGCAAACCTTCATCCCCCATCCACCGACCATGTCCACCGACGCCAAGAACTCCCTCGCTCAAATGGAGAAAATCGTCTCCCTCTGCAAGCGCCGCGGCTTCATCTTTCAAAGCAGCGAGATCTACGGCGGTTGCGGCGGCGTGTGGGACTACGGTCCGCTCGGCGCGGAGCTGAAGCGCAACCTGCGCACCGCCTGGTGGAACACCATGACCCGCGAACGCGAGGACGTGCTCGGCCTCGACGCCAGCATCCTCATGAATCCCGCCATCTGGAAGGCCAGCGGCCATGTGGACACCTTCGCAGATCTGATGCGCGAGTGCTCGCTGACGAACAAACGCGTCCGCGCTGATCACGTCGAGCCGCAGGAAGGCGTCGTTATGAATTACAGCGGCGCACAGGCCCCGAACGGCTGGAAGCTCTCCCGCCCCATCTCCGTGCTCATGAAGAAGGGCGAGCACATCGAAAGTCTGCGCAAGCGTGTGCGCACTCTGATCGCGTCCAGTGCCGGTGAAGCTGCGGGCAAGTTCGAGGAGATCGAATTGCTCGATGAAGCCAAAGGCGAAACCTTGGACAAGACCATTGATTTCCATCCCGAGACCGGTGGTGCGCTCGGCGAGGCCCGTCCCTTCAATCTCATGCTCAAGACCTACCTCGGCCCCACTGCGACCGAGGACGACGTGACCTACCTGCGCCCGGAAACCGCGCAGGCCATCTTTGCGCAGTTCAAGAACGTGTTCGACTCCAGCCGCGTGAAGGTGCCCTTTGGCATCGGCCAGATCGGCAAGGCTTTCCGCAACGAGGTCACACCGAAGAATTTCACCTTCCGCAGCCGCGAGTTCGAGCAGATGGAGCTCGAGTTCTTCATCAAGCCCGACGAAGCCGTCGAGATCATCAGCGGCGAGGTCGCCACATGGCATGAAGGTGCCGATTTGAGCGAACCGCAGCCAAATTGGGGCTGGGAGATGTGGCACCGCTACTGGGTCGATCAGCGCACGAAATTTTACGAAGGCATCGGCCTCGGCGACGTGCTGGAATACTACTGGCAGACGCCCGCCGACCTCGCCCACTACGCCCGCGCCTGCGTGGACATCCTGTGCGAGTTCCCCTTCGGCACCGAGGAGCTGGAAGGCATCGCCGCGCGTGGCGACTTCGATTTGTCCGCGCATCAAACTGCCAGCACGAAGTCGCAGGAGATATTCGACGAAGAACTTAAAACCGCCGCCGCCAAGCTCACCGACGAGCAGAAGGAAGCCCTCATCCAGAAACGCCTCGCCGCCGAAGCCGCCAAGACCAAGGGCGAGCCGATGCCCGAGGCCGATGTCCGTGCGTGGTTCGAGCGTCTCTTCAAAGGCAGCTACGTCCCCCACGTCATCGAACCCTCCGCCGGTCTCGACCGCATGGCGCTCGCCGTCATTGCCAAGGCCTTCAGCGAGACCGAAAAAGTCGATGAGAAGGGCAAGAAGGAAGTCATCACCGTGCTGCGCCTGCATCCGCGTGTCGCCCCGATCAAAGTCGGCGTCTTCCCGCTGCTCAAGAACAAGCCCGAACTCGTCGCCAAGGCGCGCGAGGTCTATGCGCTGCTGAAGAAGCACCTGAACTGCTTCTACGACGAAACCGCCAGCATCGGCCGCCGCTACGCCCGCCAGGACGAAGTCGGCACGCCCTTCGGCGTCACCATCGACTTCGAAACCTGCGGCGAAAAAGGCCCCGAACTCCAGGACACCGTCACCCTCCGCCACCGCGACAGCGGCGAGCAGGAGCGCGTGAAGATCAGCGACCTGCTCGGGAAGCTGCTGCCATTGATCTCATGAAAGTAGGCAGCGCATTTCCCTTTCGCCCATCGCTTCGGTGCCTTCATGATGTTCCGGCGGCTGCCGCAGGGCTGTAGTCGGGTCCAGTCCGCGTTGTGGACGTCGCGATTCCAGGCACGGGCAAAGAACTCCGGGCATATTTGAAGGACGATCCGCGATGATATGTCCCCTTGCATCCCGCTCGTGCGAGTATTGATGCTACGAATGGAGCTTGGTGTAGCCCACGCTTTCGCAGGGCATGTCCCAGAGTTTTTTCAGCTCGGCATCGAGCTTGGTGATGCTGAAACTCACGCCGGCCATCTCCTGGCAGGTGACGATGTTGTCCACGATGGTCTGATGGATTTTGAGGCCGCGTTTTTCGAGGATCGGCTTCGCGCCGCGCAGTAGGATGAGCAGTTCCATCATGTGCGTGCTGCCGAGGCTGTTGACGAAGAAGACGATTTCATCGCCCGCGTTGAGCGGGAGGTCGTCGTCAAAGAGCAGGTTGAGAATTTTCGCGGCGAGCTCATCCGCAGAGCACATCGGAATGAGGCCCACGCCTTTTTCGCCGTGGATGCCCATGCCGAGGCCGATCACATCGTCGGCGAGCTCAAACGTCGGCTTGCCGGTGGCGGGAATGCTGCCGGGCTTCGTTGAAACACCGACGGTGCGTGTGTTATCCACGGCCTTTTGCGCGATGCGAACGAGCTCATCGAGCGAATCGACGGTCTGCGCAGCGGCACCGGCGATCTTTGTGATTGGCACTAGGCCGGCGACACCGCGGCGTCTGCCTTTGTCCGAAGGAGGGCTGGAGCAGACATCGTCGTTGATGATGACGGTCTTCACGGTGATACCCTCCTCGGCCGCGAGCTCAGCGCCGATGTCGAAGTTCATCACGTCACCGGCGTAGTTGCCGTAAAGGTAGAGTACTCCCTTACCACGGTTCACAGCCTGTGTGGCCTCGAGGACGATGTCCGGCGGGGGCGCGGCGAAGATTTCTCCCACGGCGGCACCATCGGCCATACCTTTGCCAATGAGGCCGTGATAAATCGGCTCATGACCTGCCCCACCACCGACGAGAAGCGCTGGAGCGTCTG
This sequence comes from uncultured Prosthecobacter sp., assembly GCA_964421275.1. Classification (GTDB taxonomy): domain Bacteria; phylum Verrucomicrobiota; class Verrucomicrobiia; order Verrucomicrobiales; family Verrucomicrobiaceae; genus Prosthecobacter. The sequence goes on along the minus strand of CAYQWE010000002.1, from coordinate 24,977 downwards.
GCCGGAGATCATTCATGACGATTGAGCGTGTGCCGACACGACGGGCCTTGCCATCGTAGGCGAGTACCAGACCTTCAAACAATTCGTCAGCGCATTTGAGCGGGTTGTTGATGATCTTCTTGGCAGGATTGGCGTTGCTCATGGCGTGACGTGTGGATTTGGAAAGGAAGATGTAGTGTGAACACTGCCCGCATGCTGTCAAAGTGCGATTCACCGCCCAGCCATCGAACTGTCAGGCAACAGGAAGGCGTTTTCGATAATGTGGACGTGCGGCAGCTCGCCCTCGATGAGAATGACCTCTGCGATATCGAAGCGGAACTTGATGCGCGGATGGCCGAGGAGCCGCAGCCAGTCCTGCGCACCGCGTTGGATGAGGCGCTGTTTGTCAGGGCCGACCGCATCTGCAGGACGGCCAAAAGCGGTGCTGGTGCGTGTTTTCACCTCGATGAAGGTCAGCACATCACGATGGCGTGCGACGATGTCCACCTCGCCGCGATTGACTCCACGATAGTTGCGGTGAAGTACGCGGCGTCCGTGTGAGGCGAGCCAGCGTGCAGTGATGTGCTCGCCCATGCGACCGATTTCGGCGCGGGTCATTTTCCGGCCCGCAAGACGACGGTGGAAAAGACGCAGCGGCCAGGAGCGAATCCAGAGCGCGGCTCCACGCACACCGGAGGTCCCCGTCACCCGTCGGCGCAACCAGCGCCACAGACTTTCCGGGCTTGGGATGCGCGGCATTCTCATGCCAGATCGAGTTCAAGCTGGGCCACCGGCGCGAAGCTGCGGCGATGATGCGGACAGGGGCCATGTGCCTTCAACGCGACGAGATGCGCAGGAGTGGGATAGCCTTTGTGAATCTCAAAACCGTATTCGGGATACTGTCGGCCTAGCGCGATCATGAAACGATCCCGCGTGACTTTCGCGATGATGCTCGCGGCGGCGATGGAATAGCTGAGGCTGTCTCCTTTGACCAAGGCCACCTGATGCAGCGGAAACTGTTTCACCGGCTTACCGTCGATCAAAGCAGCGTCAGGGCGTGGATCGAGCGCGAGGGCAGCACGGCGCATGCCCTGCCAGGTGGCCTGGAGGATGTTGACGCGGTCGATTTCATCGACTGCGACACTCACGCAATGCCAGCGGATGCGCACATCATTCGTGATCTCATCATAAAGACGTTCGCGCTTCACCTCGGATAGCTGCTTGGAATCATTCAGCACGGGATGTGTGAAAGCATCCGGCAAAACGACCGCCGCCACACACACCGGCCCGGCGAGTGGTCCACGCCCAGCCTCATCTATGCCCGCGACGACACGAAATCCATCCACGCGCAGCTTATTTTCATGATCGAGCGTGGGCATGGGTGTGGCTGCTACGGATTCACTTCGATGGGTAGCGTGATTTTTTCAGGCACACCGGACTCCGGTGCCTTCCAACGCAGCACCTCTCTACCCGGCTGTGCTGGATCCTTAGACAAAATGTAAACACGGACTTCAAGCACCGCCTTCTCCCCTTTCGGCACAGGTGCGGGCTTGATGCGTAGCGTGATCTCGTTGTGTCCGCTAACCAGTCCGCCGGTGATCATCTCCTGGGCGACCCCATCCCGCACGGCATCGTATTCAAAGCCGTTCATGCTGATGGTCGTCTCATGGCCGAAGGATTGCAGCTTGAAGCCTGCCTTGTGATCTGGAACGCGGCATAGTGGTGGCACGGCGGGTGCCTTTCCAGGCGGCGTGTACTCAGGGAGGTCGAGAAAATCAGGCTGCCTGCCCTGCTTCAGCTTTTTTTGCACATCGGGCGCGTTCGACAGGCTGGTGATGCGGTTGCTGTCGAACTTCCACTGGTTGTCGTCACGTAGAAACTTCAATTTGAGAATGCTGTCCTGAATCAACTCACGATCCTGCCCGAGGTCGATCTTGCCGAAGTACACGAGGTGCGCCGTGTCACCCACCGCCTGGGCCTCCAACAGCCGCAGGCCGTCGAGCGTAGGAGGTCTCAAGTCCTCTGCAAAGACATCCTTGGGAAACGACTTCCGCTCGCTCACGATGGAATTGCGGATGATCGTCTGCCGGTAGCGCGTGATCGCCGCAGCCCAAGCCATGGCATCCTTACGGATCACCGCGTCGCGCCAGCTTGCATAAGAGCGCTCAAGTACGCCCTGTAAGGCGGGATCACTTTCTTGTCCTGAAACAGGCAAGCAGACAAACCAACTGATGAGACTCGGGAGTAAAAGGAGAAAGACACGCATGTGAGGTAGGATCAGAAGACAAAAAAGAACCTGTTTTGCCCGAAAACAACCGCCGATCCGCATTTTGCGACTGGCGTCCATGCAGAAATCTGTTGATAGTCTCGAACGAGCGCGACAAAACCATTTGCCGTTTTGGCGATTCTGGTAAACGTCGCCGCTCTCATCCCCCCAGCATGGAGCCAATTAGTGAAGGACCGATCAAAACACCCCCGATTGACCGCAATCGGGAGTTGTTGAAGAGCGCCCGCGAAGAGACCTATAAAAATGTCGGCGGTGTGAATCTCTCCGCCTACATCTGGGAGCCTGCGATGGACAAGGCCCCACCTTATCCCAAATCCGTGGCTGCATTTTTCTTCAGCAGCGGTTGGGACAACGGCCAAGTGGCTCAGTTCGCCCCGCACTGTATTTATTTTGCCTCACGCGGGATGACGACGATCTGCTTCGACTATCGTGTCAGCACCCGTCATGGAGCCGGCCCGGTGGAGGCCATGGCCGATGCGCGTTCCGCCATCCGCTGGATTCGTATGAACGCGGTCGAACTCGGCATCAACCCCGGCAAAATTGTCGGCGTTGGCGGTTCCGGCGGTGGTCACGCGATCACCGCAGCCTCCCTTCTGGCCGGTTTCGACGATCCCAACGATGCTATCGACTGTAGTCCGGCACCCAACGCGGTCGTCCTCTTCAACCCGATCCTCGACACCTACTCGAAACACGCCTTTGGGCGCGACCGCTGGCCGGACCAAGCCACCAGCAAGGCCGCTGACCTCATTCGCGGCATCAAGCCTGGCCTGCCACCCATGCTCATCATGCACGGCACCGCCGATCGCGTGGTTCCCTGCGGCGGCTCGTATGAATTTGCCCGCAAAACCAAAAAGAAGAAAAATCTCTGTCGCCTAATCGAGTTTGAAGGCCAAGGGCACGGCTTCTTCAATTTCAATCTCTCCTTCGAGATGTATGAGGCCACGCTCATGGCGATGGACGAGTTCTTCGTCGAACTCGGCTTCCTAGAACCGGATCCGAACGCCGGACTCGGCAAGGTGGAATAACTCTCTCCTCCTGTAGGAGCTGACGAATCTCGAAAAACGGATGACGAAATTCCCCTCACACGTCGTTTCGTCATCTGCTCGCGGAGGTTCCACACCCATGTCCTGTATTCTGTCCTGTTACTTTTCCAATCAACGCCGCCCCATCATGCTCCGCGCCTTCATCTCCCTGGCCCTCATCCTCACCACCCTTCTTTCCGCAGCCGACTGGCCGCAAGACGCCTCCGATCTCAAGGCCGACCCCAAGGCCAAGTTCGGCATACTCGAAAACGGACTGCGTTATGTGATCCTGCCGCATGACGAGCCGCCCGGCCGCGCCAGCATCCGCCTCTATATGAATGTCGGTTCGCTGATGGAAGAAGATGACCAGCAAGGGATGGCGCACTTCCTTGAGCACATGGCCTTCAATGGCTCGCGTCATTTCAAAGGCGGCGAAATGGTCGAGTACTTCCAGCGCCTCGGCATGGGCTTCGGAGCGGACACTAACGCTCACACCTCCTTCAAGGAAACCGTGTATATGCTCGAACTCCCCAAGGTGGACGCCAAGTACATCGCTGAAGGACTCCAGCTCTTCCGCGACGATCTCGATGGCATGCTTTTGAACGAGACTGAGATCGACAAGGAACGCGGCATCATCCTCAGCGAGAAGCTCAGCCGCGACTCCATCGAATACCGCACCATGATGGCAGGCTACAAGTTCGCCATGCCAGAGTCCATCCTGCCGCAACGCATGCCCATCGGCCAGGAAGACACGATCAAGTCGATGAAGCGTCAGCGCTTCGCCGACTTCTATAAAAAATGGTACACACCGAAACGGGCCACCGTTGTGGCCGTGGGCGATTTTAAAGACACCGCCGCAGTCAAAGCGGAGATCGAAAAACAGTTTTCTGACGCCAAACCGCAGGTTGAAGACTCCAAAGATCCTAACCTCGGCAAAGTCTCTTCAGGTTACGGTATCATCGCCCGGCTCCACACGGAGATGCAGGCTGAGGCGCTCGCCATTTCCGTCGAAATCCCGCGCCCTGCCATAAACAAGCCTGACAACGCCGCTACACGCCGAGAAAAAATGGTGCGCGACCTTGCAGACATGATGATCAACCAGCGGCTCTCGAAACTCGCGAAGGCTGAAGGTGCCCCCATCATGGGTGCGGAGAGCTACAGCTACGAATACCTCGAATTTGTCAGTGTGAACGGCATCCAGTGTCAGTGCGATCCTAAAAACTGGCAGCCCGCTCTCACCCTGCTCGAAACCGAACTGCGCCGCGCCATTGAGCACGGCTTCACCGACGCCGAGTTCGAGGAGGCCAAGGCTACCGTGCTCAAAAGCGCCAAGTTGCGCGCCGATCAGGCTGACAGCCGCAAATCACGCGACCTCGCCAGTGGTCTCGTCAGCATCCTCGCTTCCAAAAAGGTCTTCACCCATCCCGCCCATGACCTTGTCCGCGTATCCACCACGCTCGCCGGTTTGAAGAAGGACGACAGCCACGCTGCACTCGTGGAAGGCTGGAAGGGCACCGACACGCAAATCTTCCTCGGCGGCAATTTGAAACTCGAAGGCGATGAGGAGAAGCAGATCATCGCCACCTTCAAAGCCAGTCGCGAAAAACCTGTCAAAGCGCCTGCAAAAGAAGAAGCTGCCGCCTTTGCCTACACCGACTTCGGTCCGGCGGGAAAAGTCGCCAGCCGCACTGAGGCAACGGATCTCGGAATCACGCAGGCGGTCTTTGAAAACAATGTACGCCTCAATTTTAAGCATACGGAATTCGAGAAAGGCACCATCCGCGTCCTCGTCAGCTTCGGCGGTGGGAAACTCACAGTCCCCGTCGGCAAACCTGGCATCCTTCCCTTTACCCAGAGCACCTTCCAACTAGGTGGCCTTGAGAAACATGGTGTCGATGACATCCGCCGAATCTTCGCCAGCCGCACGGTCGGCAGTGACTTCAGCGTCGGCGACGAGGCATTCCTGCTTAGCGGCCGCACCACACCTGCGGATTTGGACGCGCAGCTCCAACTCCTCACTGCCTATCTCGTCGCCCCCGGCTACCGTGAGGAGGCGGCGCGTCAGTTTGAGAAGAACATCGACCCGATGTACACCCAGCTTCAGCACACGGCTGAAGGTATCATGAATGACAAGGTCGTCGCCTTCATGCACTCCGGCGATCATCGCTGGGTATTCCCTGAAAAAATGGAGCTGCGCAAACGCACGCTTGCAGAGATGAAGGAGTGGCTCACTCCCGCGCTGAGGGATGGCTACCTCGAAGTCACCGTACTGGGGGACATCGACGCCGACACCGCGTTTAACGCCGTCGCCAGAACCCTCGGTGCCCTCCCCAAGCGCGCCGACAAAAAACCCGCGTATGAGCAAGAACGCGCTGTGGCCTTTGCGAAGCCAGGTGCTAGCAGAGTCTTTCCGTTTGAGACAGAAATCCCGAAGGCGATCGCTTCGATCTACTGGCCCACCGCCGATATGCGCGACATCCAGCGTACGCGCCGACTCATCATGCTCGGCTCCATCCTCGACGACCGTCTGCGCATCAAGGTGCGCGAGGAGCTCGGCGACACTTACAGCCCCGCCTGCTACCACGTCGCCAGTGACGCTTTCACCGGTTACGGCTACATGACCGCTATGATCGAGTGCAAGCCCGAACTCGTCAGCGATCTGACAAAGCTCGTCGTCAAAATCGGCGACAAACTTTCCTCCGGGGAAATCACCGACGATGAGTTCGATCGAGCCATGAAGCCGATGCTCACCCAGATCGAGCAGATGCGCCGAGACAACCGCTACTGGGCCATGAGCGTCCTGCGCTGCTGCCAGGAGCATCCAGAGCGCCTCGCCTGGGCCCGCAGCTTCATCAGTGACTTTTCCGACATCAAAAAAGACGAACTCTCAGTCCTCGCGAAGGAATACCTCGGCGCGAAGCGTGCCGTCACCGCCGACATCATCCCCCAAAGCAAGAAATAGTTGGCACACGCCGCCGCAACGTGCGCACCTCGCTGCGCACGTCACTGGCGAGGAGGAACGCAGACACCACGACAACGCGCCTTGCCCCTGCCGTTGTGATTGCATCCAGCCGTTCGGCGTTCACGCCGCCGATGCAGAAAATCGGCAGCGAGACGCGCCGGTGCGCCTCGGCGATGTCATCTAAGCCGATTGGCATATAATCAGGCTTGGTACCAGTCGCATACAGGGGGCCGAAACCGATGTAATCCGCCCCATCCGCCTGGGCCGTGACAGCCTGATCAAGGCTGTGCGTCGATTTGCCGACAAAACACGACGCGCCGACTACCGCGCGTGCCTCTGCCACCGCATCGTCATCCTGGCCCACATGAACGCCCTCACTGCCGACCTGCGCGGCGACATCTAGGTGATCATTGATCACCAGCGGCACACCGTGCCCGCGCGTGATGGACAGCATGAGTCTCGCGAGATGTTCTACCTCACTCTTCACGATTTTTTTGGCTCGCAGTTGCAGCACATCCACCCCACCCTCGCACAAGGCGTGCGTTATCGGCACCACCCTCTCCGGCACCACATAGCCGAGATCCACGATGCCGTAGAGCGTTGCGTCCTGAATGCGTTTCATGCGACATTGCATTCGCCGTGGCAGACGGCGGCGCAAGCACAGTTTCCATTTGCCAGCACAGAGGCGCGGCTTATGAGATGCGCATGGCGGGAGTCATCATACGATGGCTTCCGTTTTCTTTCCGTTCGCAGATTCAGGGAAGGCCGTGAGAACCGGCCACAGTGGCGCTGCGGTATCGGGTCACAGACCTCCATTCGTGTGAAAGCACGGAGCAAAGCCAATCGGGAGAAATTCTGGTGAAGGCGGAGGCGAGGAGCGGCGATCATACGCCGCGCAAACCCGGAGTCCGAACATCTCTCTGCGAACATGTCATCCCACGCCATCCATCGACGGCGTGCGGGTGATTTCATCGAACCAATGAAAACAACACTGACATGTTCATCCACAATACCCCAGCTCGCCGCCAGTATGCGGCGATTGCGGCGGCACTCCTGACCGCCATCACACAAGCCAGCCAGGCACAGACGCCGCCGCAGAAACCGCACCTCGGCTCGGAGGACATCCCCGAAGTCGTCATCACTGCAACGATGACCGAGGTGGAATCCTGGCGCACGGCCAGCAGCGTTACCGTCATCGACCGCAAGAAGATCGAGGAGCAGCAGTACCGCTTCGCCGCCGATGCCCTACGCAATGTACCCGGCATGACGGTCGTCACGCCAGGCATCCCAGGCAATGTGGCCACCGTGATGACACGCGGCACGACCACGAAGGACACCGCGCTGATGATCGACGGCAGGCCGCTGCCAGCGAACCTCGCGGGTTCCTTCAACCTGGAGACCATGGCGCTCGACAACGTGGAGCGCATCGAGGTGCTGCGCGGCCCCGCCGCCAGCCTCTACGGCGGGCGCACGATGGGCGGCGTGATCAATATCATCACCCGCAGTGGCAAAGGTCTGGAGAAACCACAAAGCACCGCTTTTTTTGAAACCGGCAGCTACGGCACCTTCCGTGAGGGAGTCGGCACCATCGGTGCCATCGGAAAATTCGACTGGGGCCTGGAGGCCAGTCGCACGGACATGGACGGGCAGCGCCAAAACAGCCAGTACCGGCAGACAAACATGGCCGGCAAGGCGGGCTTCCAGTTCACCGACAGCCTGCGCTTCGACCTCGACACGCGCTACTACACTGCGCAGAGCGGCACTCCGGGCACCATCTATGCCAGCGATCCGGACGCACAGTTGCTCACGGAGTTCTGGAGCCTCTCCCCGCGGCTTATCTGGAAGACAAACGCGCACTGGACGCAGTCACTCACCTTCTCCCACAGCCAGTTCCGGCAGGTGGCTAGCGGGATGGGTGGGTTCTTCAATCCCAACAACCGTGTCAGCTCGCGCACGGACTTTCTGGAGTACAAAAGCGTGGTGAAGCTGGCGGAGCAGTGGACGATCACCGCTGGCGCATGGTTCCAAGATCAGAAGATCAGCCGCTACAACGACACGGCGCAGATGCTGGACATCTCCCAGTCACAGACCAACTACGCCCTCTTCATCCAATCCCAAGCGGAACTCTTCAAGGGCTTCAATCTCGTCAGCGGCATCCGTTATGACAAATTCTCGGACTTCAATGACGCCCTCACTTGGCGCGGCGGCGTCAGCTACCGCGTGCCGGTGACGGGCACGGTGCTGCACGCCAACTACGGCACGGCCTGCACGCCTCCCACGCCGCAAGATCTCACACCCGTCTTCGGCGGCAATCCCAATCTCCTCACGCCCGAACGCAGCCGCGGGTACGAGGTGGGCTTCACGCAGCCCTTGTTTCATCAAAAACTCTCCCTCAGCGCCACCTTCTTCCGCAACGATTTGCGCAACACCTACCAGTATCTGCCGCCATTCTTCATCCCGGTAGCCGTGGGCTCCGCAACCACGCAGGGGCTGGAAAGCATGCTAGACTGGAACCCCAGCTCGTTGTTCGGCCTGAACCTGAGCTACACTTACCTAGACGCATATGACAACACCAACACTGCGCGCTTAGTGCGCCGCCCGCGCCACTCCATCTCTGGTGGTATCCGCCTCCAACCTGTGAAGGATGTCACGCTGAACCTCAGCGCCACTTATGTGATCGCCCGCGAGGACTTTGACCCCATCACCTTCGCCCAGCGCAACCTCGAAGACTATCTCAGCGTGCGGCTCTCAGCCAACTGGCGCGTGAGTCCGCATCTGGACGTCTTTGCCCGCGTTGAGAACCTGCTCGGGCAAAAGTATCAGGAAATTCCCGGCTTTCCGGTCATGAGCACTGGCGCTTACGCGGGATTCCGGCTGCGTTTTTAAAGACGCGTGCTAACGGACATGCGTGAGCCGGACTTCACGCCCCGAATCCCCTGCCGCGCTGCGCGAGCGCTTCATCCGCCGCGTCAGCGCAGGCAGCCCGTTTTACCGGCTCTTCGATCACTTGCCGGACCTCGCCTTCTTCGCCAAGGATCATGAGTTCCGCTTCATGTGCGCCAGTCGGCGTTTTATGGCCCGTTTCGGCATCAGTCATGAGGACGGCATTATCGGCAAAAATGACTTTGACCTCTTTCCCGTCCGCCTCGCTGAAAACTTCCGCCGTGACGACGAGGCAGTGCTCTCCAGCGGCAGGCCCAAGCTGAACATTGTCGAGCTCTTCTTCACCGACCAGGGCATTCCAGACTGGTTTGTCACCAACAAGCTCCCGCTCCTCGACGACGCGGGCCGCACCATCGGCATCATGGGCAGCATCCGCAGCTTCGAGGGCAAGCAGCAGGTCATGCAGCCCTATTTGCAGATCGAGCTCGCTCTCACCCACATCCGCGAGCACTTCCGCACTGGTATCTCCATCCATGAACTCGCGCAGATTGTGCATCTATCGCCTCGACAGTTACACCGCAAGTTCACCGAGACCTTCGGCACCAGCCCGCAGGCATTCATTATGAAGCTGCGCATCCAGGCCGCCTGCGAGGCACTGCAAAAAGAAGGCGCACAAATCACTGACGTGTCGCGTGACCTTGGCTTTTGCGATCAAAGCGCCTTCACCCATCACTTCCACCGCCACATCGGCCTTACACCGTTAAAATACCTCCAGCAGTTCCGCCTGCGCCGAGTCTGACGCAGCAAGGTGCCGAAGCGTCTTTGATGCGTCAAAAATCCGGTTGCCCACGCCCCCAAGTCCGCTTACAGACTGCGCCCCGCGATTTTTGCGCGCTTAGCTCAGCGGTAGAGCACTGCCTTCACACGGCAGGGGTCGCAGGTTCGAACCCTGCAGCGCGCACCATTCTCTTTCGAGGTTTAAATTGAGAAAGCAGGTGTTGAAACTCCCCCAGCCTGCCAGCGGCATCTCCGTAGCGGCCTGCGGCATACAATTCAGCCAGTACTCTGATTTGCGCAGCTAACTCAGGACATGCTTGAGAAACATACCCGGCATATGTCAGCGGACCTTCATTGTCAAAACGCGCTCGCACACCGGCTTTTGCCAGTTTCCCGCATAGGCGTTGCCATGCGCGCTTCCATGGGTCGGTATGGCGGGCAGGACGCCGCAGCCACCAGGCGATGCCCATCCCCACGAGGAGGACAGCGGCAACGCTGGGCAGCAGTAGTAGCAGTTTGTTTTGACGCAGCCCTAGGAACGACAGCAAGCCACGTTGTGCCTCTTGGTTGTAGTCGATGATCTGGCTCTGCCACGCGTAGTTGATGCTATCCCACAACAACCGTGCGCGCTGTGAGAGCCGCCCCCACAGGCTGCGGCGCTGACGCTCGATCTCTGCCGCGCCGCCGGCAAAAAACCAGCGCGGCTCGAAGTTAACGCGATCGGGTGCCAGCTCCGCCGTGGGATCGACCCGGAACCACCCAAACCGCTCCAGCCAGACTTCGGCCCATGCGTGGACGTCACTCTGCTTCACGATGAGATAGCCGCCGTTGTGATCAGAATACTCGCCGCCTAGATAGCCTACAACTACGCGTGAGGGCACTCCAGCCATCCGCATGAGGGTGGCAAAGCTGGCACTGAAGTGCTCACAGAAACCCGTGCGCCGACGCAAGAAAAAATCCTCCAGCGCCTCGCTCCCGGCATACTCCCCAGGCTCCAACGTGTAGCTGAATCCCTGGGTGCGTAGATATTGGATGGCGGCCTGCACGATCTGCTCATCGCTCCTCGCCGCAGACTGCCAGTCATGGATGAGCTGCCTGATGCCCGGCGCGATGTTGCCCGGCAGTTGCAGCGCTGCTCTGCGATGGCTCTCCGGCAGTGCGCGCGACATCGGCGCTGGCAGTTGTGAGAGCACCTCCAGATGCTGCGAGCTGATAATCGGCTCCGCAGCCACCAGCGTGTCATCGAATTCAACAACCAACCTCGCCCCACGTTTGGAACCGCTCAGCGGACGATCCAGCGCAGGTACCCAGGTCTGGCCATGCGGCTCGAGATCGATGATCTGACGAATGTCCTGCGGACTGCGAATGGGCTGGGAGAAATCTGCGCGTCCCAAACCTCCTCCATGTCTCCAGCGCAGACCGTCGCAGTGCCACAACGTGAGGCAGCGCCAGTAACGCTCTGCATTGGAGGGCACCACGCCGTCAGGGAAACGTGCGCGGAAAGCCACCTCGGTGCGCAAGGCCACACGGGCGAGACTGCCAGGATCAAGCGTCCCATCAATACCCGTCACCGCCGTCCGACCGCGCCCGAACGCGCCGCCAAGCTCGAAGAGACCGCGTGGGAAAACAAAAAACAGCACGACTGCCAACGGCACCGCTTGCGCGAACAACACGGAGGTCACGCGCAGCGGCTCGCGTGCGCCAGGTGTGCTACGCCGAAAACGCACCATGCAGCCAGTAATCAGCAGCATCACCACAAGTGCCCAGATGGAACGCGAAAGATGGTTTTCCAGCAGGAGTGGGCAAAATGCGAGGAACCACCCCAGCAGCGCCAGCACCTGAAATTCGCGCGGCGTGCGGCTCTCCAGCATCTTCCCCCCGGCGAGTACCAACAACAGCGCGATGCCCGGCTCCATGCCTCGAAGTTGGTTGTAATCAAACCACACACCGGCAAAACCAACTGCCAGTACCACCACACGCACCACGAAATGTGGTGCGCGCCTGCGCAGCACGCCACGCCACAACAAGCACAACGCACACACTACCAGGCCCGCGTTGCCGATGTAACCATACAGCGGCCAGAGTGTCAGCAGAAGTGCAAGGCTCAGGAAGAGCAGTGGCCTTGCTGGATAACGCGAAAGCCTCTCGAAATACACATGGCTCCCGCTTTTGTCCATGCTCTCTACCTCCGCCCCCCGATTTGATGCCGCCGCACCGTCCTCAGCCTGCGCCGCCAACGCATCAAGACAGCGGTGATGATGAGCGGTGCCCAAACCCGCGTGAATGACTTCATGAGGCAGGCGCAGCTCATAGGGGAGTTCCCGCGCTTCGCATACTTCCATCCAGCGGGCGAGTTGCGCGGCCCTTGCGTTATCCTCAAGCATCAGAGTATCCCACTCGAGTGTCACGACACCCGCAGCGCTGTGCCTCCATTCTTTGACCATTACTGCGCCTCCACGGGCCACAACACGCCAGTCGATGTGTCTCGGCGAATCGCCCGCGCACCACTCACGCAAACCAGAAAAATCATCCCCACCTTTGTTGTGCGTCCCTACATTTGAGACGCCGGAGGCATCTATGTGAAACTGAGAATCAGCCGAAGGGAGCGGAAGATCACCGGCGGGGCGGGGATGCACGCGGCGCTCCCAGTTTGTCTGCATCACTGCCTCCGCAGTGAAGAGCCCCAACGGGTAAACGCTCTGCACCAGGATGCGCAATGGGCCACTCGTCTGCATGACAGGCGGCGGCAGACCCACCATCACGGAGCGGCCTGCTGGTACGCATTCGACGAAAACTGGTTTTGTCGCCCCGATCACCAGAATCTCCAAGCCACAAGGTGCCAGTGCGCCCGCCGCCCGCAATTCCATGACAATGTTTTCCGACCCGTCCTGTGCCGCCGCTCGTGCGCTGGGCAGGCGTATGTTCAATCCACGGAGATTCGCTCTCGCATGCAGCCACGACAGCCCCCCCATGGATGCCGTGAGCAACGCGATGAGATGCGCCGCTCCGTTCGACTGCGCCTCCGCCGCATACCACATGCTGCCCACGATGGCCACCAGCGCGAGCGTGTACCAGTTCCAGCGGACGTGCGCTCTCATCTCATCATGGCAGTGGTGTTTCAGCAATGAGTCGGCTGGCAAACTCCGCGCCACTCACGCCATCAATCGCGTGCTCGAGACGGTGCCCCATGACCGGAACTGCGACCGCCTGGATGTCCTCCGGTAATACCATCGGGCGACCGCATTGAAGGGCCCATGCGCGGGCCGCCGAGAGCACTGCAAGCCCAGCACGTGGCGAAAGCCCGTGCCCCCGCACGCGACTGGCAGCCAGCAAATCTTGCAAGTAATCCAGCAGCGCCGGAGCGGCATGCACCGAACGCGACCATGCCTGCAACTGCTGCAATTCAACAGCAGACATCTCCGCCTCCATCGTTCGCAACAGCTCACGACGCTCCGCCCCTTCAAGCAACTGACGCTCTGCCCTACGATCCGGCACACCGAGGGCGAGTCGCATCAGAAAGCGATCCAACTGTGACTCCGGCAGCATGAATGTGCCGATTTGCGACGACGGATTCTGTGTGGCGATGACAAAGAAAGACTCGGGCAGGGAATGTGTGGAGCCGTCAGCGGTGACCTTGCCCTCCTCCATCGCTTCCAGTAACGCGGACTGCGTCTTAGGGGTGGCGCGGTTGATTTCATCCGCCAACAGCACCTGGGTGAAGACAGGGCCTCGATGAAAATGAAAGGAGCCGCTTTCGCGGTCATAGATCGACGCGCCGAGGATGTCCGCAGGTAACAGGTCGCTGGTGAATTGCACACGACGGAATCCTAGGCCGAGCGCTTGGGCGAGCGCCTGCGACAACATTGTCTTGCCCACCCCCGGCTGATCTTCAAGCAGCAGATGACCGCGCGCCAGCAGACATGTCACCGCCAGACGGACGACCTCTTCTTTGCCAAGGATGATCTGCGAAACTCGCTGGATGATCGCCCCCACCTGCAGCTCTGCCGCCCTAGCGGTGGCGGCGGGCAGCATGGCATCGGCTAGGTTGTGGGAGACGCGTGAGGACATCAGTGTCCGCATATGTCACCGATTTACCAAAGTGAAAGCAAGCCCGTTGTCGTTTCTGGCGGTGAAATGGGCAAAAAAGACACGACGTCAGATCTGCTGCAGCTTGTTCCGCTCATTCGGCGTGTGGCACACCGGACAGACCGTGACGCTTGCCTTGTGTTTCGCGTCGCAGGCATAGGCAGTGCCGCAGATGCGGCACTGGATGGCGACTCGCCGGCGAAACACCTCACGCTTACGATCCCGCCAGAAGCTGTAAAACCACAGCAGACACACCACTGTGACCCCAACAGCCATGAACAGGATGATCAGACTGCCTAACTGGATCGGTATCATGGTTTCCGCGCCCCCTCCCAGCGGAAGGATACTTCTCCCCATTCGACACGTCGCGCCGCAGCAGGTGTGAAACGCAACGCATTCACCGCTGATTGAAGCCGCTTCATCACTTCCTTATCATCTGTGATGGTGAGCGGCAACGCAGTGATGACCTGCCCCGCAGCACCGATAGCCACCCGAAACTGGACACGTGCAGGCTGTGTGATGGCGATTCCTTCAAGCTCGATCACGGCAGGTCCGCGTTTTGCCAGCGCACCACTCATCACAGCCTGCAGCTTGGCCGGAGGCGCGACATCAGGCAGCTCCGCTGCGCGACGCGGGACTGGGGGCAGCACGTCCATTCCTGGGGTGAACAAATGAGGCTGCCGCGCCGTGGTGGTGGCAGGCACTGGCTTGCGCAGCACCGGCTGGTATCCCTCGAATGAAGGATGAAATGCCAGCATGCCCGCTTTCCTGTCATCCGCCGGATCAGCATCACTCAGCAGCGCAAAGCTGCGATCCTGCGCACGATGGATGATGGCCAGCGCCGCCGGATCACTCGGATCGAGTGCAATCACATGCTGCGGTGTTGACGGCGCACGCTGCGCCACCGGATGCACGATACGGAAGACGAAGAAGAACCCCACCATCGTGCCAATGAGCAGCAGCAGCGCTGCCACGAGATGCCACGCCGAATGATCACGCGCTCCCCATGCGAAAATCAGCGATTCGTGTGTGTGATGTCGAGCCATCGGCGCACGGTGTTAGGATTTAGGCGGCACAGTGGAGTAGGCCACCTCGTAGCCGAGGTCGAGCGCGATGTTGCCAACTTCGAGCACTCTCCCGTGCGGGGCCTCTTTGGACGCGTGGATGATCGCGCGGCGGTCTCCCTGACGGCTAGCCTTTAGTTTTTCACGCAACCCGGTTGTGCTGATGCGCGTACCATCAAAGTAGAGCGCGTTCTCCGCTCCTGCCGTGATCGTGATGACATGCGCACGGTCAAATCCGGTGAGACGCGAGTTGGACTCCGGATGCTCCACCCGGATGCCGGACTGCTGCACAAAACCACTGCTAAAGAGGAAGCACACCAGCAGCAGTAAGATCGTGTTTAGCAGCGGCGCGGTATAGAGCCACGGGCTTTGCTTGGGCAAGTTGCTTTCGAGCTTCATGGTCTGCTGCTCTATGATGCGCGCTTTTCGGCAGGCAGACAACCGTCAGTCCGCCGGAAATCACAGGCACATCCGCTCATCCCTTCAATCCACGCATGCGTTTCGCTGCCTTCGGAGCCTCGGTCTCTGCCGGACGGAATTCGACGATGTTGTCACTGCCTTTCGCGTCCTCAATCAGGTTCACGACTTCGATTCCCGCGCGCTCCAAGTCATGCATGAGCGAACGTGCGCGAGCGCTAAGGAAAGCATACGAGAGGTATGCAGGGATCGCCACCACAAGGCCGAGCGCAGATGTAATGAGGCTTTGATAGACGCCACGCGCCACATCAGCCGGCGTGGCCAGACCGTTGGCAGAGGAAATTCCCGTAAAGCTGTCCAGCAGGCCGATCACGGTGCCCAGCAGGCCGATGAGCGGCCCCGCATGCGCGATGGCGTTCAGAATGCCGAGGAAGCGCTCCAGACGCGGCACTTCGAGCTGGCCCGCCTCTTGCACGATCTCCTTGAGCTGCTCACGCGGCGCGTTGTGCCGCAGCAGCGCCGCGTGGATCACTCGTCCTGCGGGTACCCGCGTCGCCACGCATTCCTGCAACGCCTCAGCGAAGTTCCGCCGCCGGATCAGGCTCGCCAGTCCCGCAAGGAATTCTCCGATGTTCATGCTCGCACGGTGAAAATAGGCCAACCGCTCGATGAAGATCGCTCCAGCGAAGCACAAACATCCAATCAGGAGCCAGACCAGCGGTCCGCCTTTGGAGATGAGGTCAATCATGGGCCAGAGAATCAGGGAGAGAGTGAAAATGTCAGTGCAACAGGCCGGTTCAGGAGGCGTCCATTGCAGAAAATGCTTTTTTATGCCGAGTCAGACGGCTTGTAAACTCTGGAAATAAACCGGAAAAGAGGCTGAAGGTCAAGACTCGTCAAGACGGCCCCCCCCTCTCATAGCCCTACCCTTGACCAGTATCCTGTGACATTCATACCAAAAACAGTCACCGCTCGGTCTTGCGCCACTTCCTCATACCCGCTCCAATACCCGACATGAAACCTTTCGATCTTCAGGTCAATGGCTATGCAGGCACCGACTTCAACAGCGACTCCCTCACCCCCGAATCGCTCCACCACGCCTGCCAGTGTCTCGTCGAGGACGGCTGTGACAACATCCTCGCCACCTTCATCACCGATGAAATCCCTACACTGGAACGCCGCATCGGCAAACTTGTGGTACTGCGCGAAAATGACGAACTCGCCCGCAAGATGATCACCGGCATCCACATCGAAGGGCCATTCATCAATCCGATCAAAGGCTACGTCGGTGCCCACCCGCCTCACGCCGTGAAACCGGCCAACATCGACGACGCGAAGCGCCTCCTCGCCGCCGCCGGAGGCCTCGCAAAGCTCGTCACACTCGCCCCCGAGCACGACGACGGCAGCAAAACCACCGCCTTCCTCACCTCGCAAGGCGTCACCGTCTCCGCTGGCCATTGCGATCCCTCGCTCGACCAACTCCGGGCCGCCTGCGACGCCGGTTTGAGCATGTTCACTCATCTCGGAAACGGTTGCCCTATACAGATGCACCGCCACGAAAACATCATCCAGCGCGCCCTCAGTCTGCACGAGCGGCTCTGGCTCTGCTTCATCCCTGACGGCGTCCACATCCCGTTCTATGTGCTGAAAAACTGGCTCGCCAGTGTCGGCTACGAGCGCACCATCTTTGTCACGGATGCCATCTCCGCCGCCCGCCTCGGCCCCGGCCGTTACACGCTTGCTGGCTGGGACATCCTCATCGGCGACGACCTCGTCGCGCGCTCCCCAGACGGTACCCACTTTGTCGGTAGCACCGTCACCGTCCCACGCATCACAACGAACGCGTATGAGCAGCTCGATATGACCGAGCGTGACCTGACTCATGTGCTGGACGTAAATCCGCGGAAGGCGCTCACAGTCCATTCATGATTGCCAATCTCAGCGCGAGCCTCGCACAACGCCTAAAACACAGCGATCAGAAATAATGGCCGCCAAGCACCTTGCCTGCCCGGCATGAACACCGTCGCTTGACGCCCACCCACTCCAGTCTGACTCCGAAGCCTGCTTCAAAATCTCCCACCACCGCATGTTCGTCTGGTCAAAACTCGCCACTGCAAAATTCGCGGACATCTGGGAGGAGCGTTTTGCCGAAAGCGATGACGGCACTCTCGTCGTCACGAGCAAGCCTGGCCGCCCCACCATCCTTGTCGAAGTTTACTGCCCGGAGAAATCACGCGCGAAAGCCATCCAGAAAAAATTCGGCGGACGGGTGCGCCATTTGAAGCCTCAAAACTGGGCCGCGCTATCGTCGCAGCCCCCGCCGCCGGTCAAAGTGCGCAGGACTTTCGTCGTCTGCGCCGTGCGTACGCCTGTGGAGATTGCCAAGGCGCGCAAAGCCTTCCCAAATCGCGAAATCATCGCCGTGCCGACCGACATGGCCTTCGGCACCGGTCATCATGCGACAACAGCGACCGTACTCCGACTCCTCGTGGATGAGGCGGAGCGGTTTCGGCACAGCGACCGTCCATGGAGCCTGGCGGACATCGGCTGCGGCAGCGGCATTCTGGCCATCGCCGCAGAAAAACTCGGTGCTAGCCGAGTGTGGGGCTGTGACTTTGACCCCGCAGCCGTACGCATCTCCAAGGAGAACGCCGTGCGCAACGCCACGCCAAAAGCACGATTCTCCCGTGTGGACGTGCTGGACTGGCAGCCAAAACAGCGATGGGACATCGTAGCAGCAAACATTTTCCACGATGTACTGGAAGCCGCCTTCCCGCAGCTTATCCGCTCCATCGCCCCAGGCGGAGTCCTGATGCTCTCCGGGATACTGCGCAGTCAGGCGAAAGCTTGCCTAGCCGCAGGCAAGCAGTCTGGCTTTGTGATCAAGAAGACAATCATCCGTGGCAAATGGGTGACAATGATGGGCACGGCAAAAGCACTTTGACCCAGGTTCAACATTGGCGGTGGCACCTGCTCCGTCTGTGAACTTTCCCTTGAGTTTCAGTTCTTTGGCTCCTAATTCTCACAAGTCCATAGACCTTACGGCCATGCTATACGACACCGCCTCGTCCGATGGCGGCGCTGGCAGTCTCAGCGCCTCTCAGAAACGCACGCTGCTAAAGCGGGCGCGCGCTGATGGCAATCGCATCGGCCTACTGCCCACCGAGGGCTGGCGGAAGCGAAACATGCAATTCCTCAACGAGGTGTTGATCCCGACGCTACTGGCCCCGCGTCAGCCCGGTTTCGACTTCGGACACCTGCTGCTCGCGGCAGCCGGTGAAATCGGCGTGACGTGGCTCGGTCACGCGGGTTTTTTCGCCCAGGTAGGCGGGGTGAACATCGCCATCGACCCGAACTGGGCGCTGTGGCACGGCCCGGTGAAGCGCGTGCGCCATCCCAGTGTCTGGGCGCATGATCTGCCACCGATCGACCTCGTGCTGGTGACGCACGCACACTACGACCATCTACATCTGCCAAGTTTGAGAAAGCTGGCCGCCGCTCAGCCAATCATCGTGCCGGAGGGCGTCGGCAGCCTGGTGAAGAACTGTGGCTTCGGACACATTGTCGAATTGAAAACTTGGCAGAGCGCCACCTTCCAGGATCTGCGCATCACACTGACCCCCGCACGTCACTGGGGCGCACGCATGATCCACGACACACACCGCGGCTTCGGCGGCTTTTTAATCAAGTCCCCCGACCGCTGCCTTTTCCACTGTGGCGACAGCGCGATCTTCGACGGCTTCCGCGAGATCGGTAAGCGCGCCAGCATCGACCTCGCCCTCATGCCCATCGGTGCCTACGACGCGCCCAGCGGGCGCCCGGTGCATATGAATCCGGAAGAGGCGCTGGATGCCTTCGAGATGCTAGGGGCTGGCTCGATGGTGCCCATGCACCACGACACCTTCCCGCTCGGAGGCGAGCCCATCCATGAGCCTGCCGAGCGGCTAGTCAAAGCCGCCATCGAACGCCGGATGGAACATCGTGTGCGTTTGCTACGCGAAGGCGAGTCAGCGTTCTACTGAGTGAAAGCACAGCCATTCCTGACCCTCATCGCCGCCGTGTCGAAAGACGGCTTCATTTCCCAAGGGCAGGGCATACCATGGGAGCTCCCGCGTGACAAAGCTCACTTCCGTCAGGCCACAGCGGGGCAGTGGCTGCTCATCGGACGACGCACTTACGAGGAGATGCTCGGCTGGTTCCGGGATCATCACCCACTGGTACTCACCCGTGATCCGGGGTTCCAGCCCTCATTCGGCGAAGCTGTGCAAAGCGTGGAGGCAGCCATGCAAGCAGCGGCCAAAGGTGGTGCCGCCGAGCTCTTCGTCTGCGGCGGGGCAGGGGCCTACACCGCCGCCATGCCATCAGCAGACCGACTCATTATCACCGAAGTGGACACCCTGCTCGGAAGCGGCGTCCCATTTCCGGTCATTGACCCGGAGCATTGGCGGCCCACGGCTCGTGAATCATGCCCCCCTGACCCGGAAAACACACTTGGCATGGTTTTTTTGACTTTTGAACGGCAGAGGCAACCACGATCAAAAAATTGAAGATGAGCAAAATCTCATTTGATGTATCTAAGAACCGCTGATGTCCATTCAACCACAGCCCTGCCTGCTTGCAACCGCCCTAGTGGCGGTCGCCTTGGCCTGCACCAGTTGTGCAAATTTAAACACAGCCTCCACTGCGGCTCCCTCCCCATCTCCGGCCCAAGGAGACGCCAAGCTTGTCAAGGCTCCGATGGACTTGAGCTTCCTGCTGAGCATGAGCTATGTGGAAGCCAAAAGCATCTCCACAAAAACACTCGAGTTCCCGCCTCACCTCAACATTGCCGCCGATTCGATCGAAGTCTTCAAATACTCCGCTGACGGCAAACCACGCAGGGCTCGGGCCCGTGGAAAGGTCTTTATCGAAATGAACTTCAGCGAGTCCGCGAAAGCGCTCTGCCAGGAGGCATTCATCACCGAGGACGAGATCATCCTGCGCGGCAGCCCCATCCTCCAACGCGGCGGCAGCATGGTCGAAGGGCTCGATGACAGCACCATTTTTTACATGTTCGGCTCCTCGCTCCGCGTCATTGGCCTGCATCGCGTGAGCAATCAATCCGCTGTGGCCTCGGTGCTCCCCGCCCTCGGCACATGGGCGCAGGGCCCCAACCCGCTCCTGCCACCGCTGACTGAAAGCGCCGTGCCCGCCAGCATCCGCGACTCCATGCAGCGTGCCGCCGAAGCCGAAATGCTGCATCAAAAAACACGCGAGATCTACGGACCGGCAAACCCACCCACGGACGCGCCTCCCGCGACACAGCCACAAAAGACCGAAGGTAACAAATCCAAGATCTCTACGCCACCGCCGCCCGCCACGACCAAAAAGCAGCCAATCGTGGAAATCCGCCGCGCCGTCCCCAATAAGAGATCCTTCTGGGGGCGCTTCCGCACGGACAAGACACGCGCCTGATCTGCATCCGGGGCATTCCTGCCCCGTGGAAATTTGATCATCCCACAATGGCTTTCGGCACACGCCCGTGGACATCCGTAAGGCGGTAATCACGGCCCGCATAACGATACGTCAGCCGTTCGTGATCCACTCCCAGCAGATGCAGGATCGTCGCGTGAATATCGTGGATGTGCATCTTGTCCACCGCCGCCTTGAAGCCAAACTCATCACTCTCTCCGTAGGCCGTCCCGCCCCGGGACCCTCCGCCTGCGAAAAACATGCAGAAGCCATGTGGATTGTGATCGCGACCGTTTCCATTCTCGCTGACCGGTGTGCGGCCAAATTCACCGCCCCACACGATCAGTGTATCATCCAGCATACCGCGCTGTTTCAAATCACCGATCAGCGCCGCGATCGGGCGGTCAATATCCGCCGCCAATCTGCGAGTCTGCTCGTCATGCTTCGAATGCGTGTCCCACGGCTGACCGTTGCCGTAATACAACTGCACAAACCTCACGCCACGCTCCACCAGCCGCCGCGCCATGAGGCAGCCATTGGAGAAATGGCTCGTACCATACATCTCGCGCACCCTTAGCGGCTCCAGATTAACGTCGAAAGCATCCGTCGCCGCCGATTGCATACGAAAAGCCGTCTCCATCGCCTGGATGCGTCCGTTCAGCGCCACATCCACACCACCACGCGCCGCCAGATGCTCCGCGTTCAACGCCTGCATCAGATCGAGCTGCCGGCGTTGATCTCCCCGCGTCATACGGCTATTCGTCAGCCACGGAATCATCTGCCTCGGATCGAGATTCGAGTGATTGATGTAAACACCCTGATGCTGCGCTGGTAAAAACGCACTGCTCCACAAAATCGAAAACCGCACCGGCTTACCCGGACACAGCACCACGAACGACGGCAGATTCGCATTCTCATTGCCCAGACCGTAACTCAACCACGAACCCATGCTCGGCACGCGCTCCGTCATCGTACCGTTATTCATCAGCAGCAGCGCCGGCCCGTGATTCGGATTATCCGTGTAGCAGGAGCGCAGCACGCACAAATCATCCGCATGCCGCGCCAGATTCGGCAGCAGCTCGCTGATCTCTAGCCCGCTTTGCCCATGCTTAGAAAACGCATACGGCGACGCCAACAGCCCCCCCGTAGGCCGTTCCGTGCGCAAATCAGCCCCCTCCGGCTTTTGACCCGCATACTTCACCAAACCCGGCTTCGGATCGAAAAAATCCGGCCCGAACGGCCCACCGTTCATGAATAGATGAATGATCCGCTTCGCCCTCGGCGCGAAATGCGACCGCGGTGCCGCATTCATCGTCGAAACCAGTCCAAGCGCTCCCAAGCCACCCCCCATGTGGGTTAGCAGTTCACGGCGTGACAAAGCAGAGAAATCAGACATCTCCGAAAATACGACTGCCCGCCATCATCCTTGCGGCTCACCTCACCCGAGTAGCGATGAACAAACGCCACCTGGAAGCACCTTCTTGCCGACCAATGTCTCAATCACCTCGTCGATCTCCTCGCGCGCGTTGCCGGTGAGCTGGTCCTCCAGGAACGGGAAGAACGGCCTCGGCGGCGTGCTGCCGTCACGACTGCCGAGCTGATGCCGCGCCGCGTAGGCAGCGGGGCTGCCGATCTTGGCGTGGTCGCCCTCCACCTTGCTGAAGATGCCCTGGCGCAGATTGCCGGACTTGATGAGCAGCGGATGGGTCGCCTTGCTCTTCTTGCGCGCCGGCCAGGCCTGCGGACGCAAGCCGGGCTCGTCAAACGCACGCACCGCCATGGACTCGACGACGGTCGCCATGCCTTGCACCATGCGGTGCCGCAATTCCTCACTCGCCAGGCGCGAGAGCGCAGGTGAGATGTGGTCTACCTTGAGAACGAGAGCGAGACCGTCGGGCATATACGACTGTTCATTGAACGTCCGCTAGAAAAAACTTCGCCAAGGCACCGCCGCGCAATCTTGGTTGGGCGAGAAAAGTTAAGAAAGCACCCCTGGCGGAAGCGGAGGCAGTGGCACGCTGACAAAATCGGAGATAACTGCATTTGGAAACAGATCCAGCAGCACGGCTTTTGCAACCTCCGCCGGAGGCTTGAATGTCTGGCCAGGTGCCGTCTTCATGTCCTGATTGAGAACGTACGCCAGATCCCCGCCGAAGCCCCGTCGGGAATCCCAGGTGATTGGCGTTCCGCCCGTGGTGACAGCTTTAAAGGATGATTTCATGGCGTGAGTTTTTGCAGGGCTGAAACCACCGTATCAAAATAATCGGGATCTTCCAGCCAGAACACGAGAGGATCGCGTACCAGTCGCTCCATTCCCATCGTCAAAACCTCGGTGGCGGAGATCTGGTCGAATGCCAGCGCCGGGTTTGTCTTCAACAAGGCGCTCCAGCGCGCGCGCGCCGCTCCAGTCTCTACGTTGAGGAAGTAAAGTTTGCCGGAATAAGACTCCCCTCCCCGCGCGGCAAAATCATCCTCCAGGGCGATCTCCCAGTCAAAATAGCCACGCGATGGATAAATCACATCGAGCCGCACCGGCAACTCCCCGGTCTTGATGCGCCGCGCCAGAAAATTCCGCGCCGATTGAAGAGTGGCGGCATCGCTGTATTCAGTGACGTGCGTGATTTCGTGAGCGATGGAGGCGGCGCTCTCCCCCTTCGTCACATGAATGCTGCCGTCATAACCGGCGCACGCTCGCCCGGCGCTGACGTTCACCGTGACAGCCTTGAGCAGGTCCGGGTGTGTGAAACGCTCCACCGCTGCCGCCCCGGCTTTTAAGTAGGTTGGTTTCCCGCCAGCGAAGGTGAGGTTAAGCCTGCCACGCTCCCCGGCAGGGATAGAGATGGCGGCACGGGCCTGTTCACGCACCGCCTCCAATGTGACGCGTGCGCGCTTCATCTCGGCCCGCGCCTTATTGTATTCAACACTGCCTCGCGGCGAGGTATCGCACTTCCGCGCGGCGGCGCGGATGCGGTTGACTGCCTCCTCATGCGCGGGCTTGAGGGCGTCCAAGGCGGCAGTGACCCCCTTCATGGTGCGCGTCGCCTTGAGCGTGAGTTTGGACTTGGCGGCGACGCCCTCGCCAATCCACGCGGTCACTGTCACACCTTTCGACACTTCGGTTTTCCCCGCCCATTCCTTGAACACTTTCAAAACCTCCGGTTGGTCGGCGTAGCGTTTGCGGATCAATTCCCAGTCGTGATGCACGGAGCCCGTTTCGCTCCACGGCGAATCGCTCCACGTAGGCGTGCGGTTGAGCGGGACGCCGTTGGGCAGACGTTGGTTTTTGTCGATGAGTGTGGCCTCGCGGTCCGTGAATGCCTCCGGCGTGGCGATCTGCGTCGGCAGCAGATGCGCGGCCTTCGCCTCCGTGTCAGAGATGCGGCCCCGGTCGAGCACACGTTCTGCGGCGCGTTTCGTCAGCGGCACGCCTTGCGCGCCTTGTCCCACCATTCATGCCTGGCATCTTCTCTCAGAGGGGATGGCCGAAAAAGAGAAAAAAGAGGGGGAAGGAGAGTCTGATTGTCCGGCCTCTTTCGTCTCTTCCGGCCAAACTCCAGCTTTCCGTGTATTCCGTGGTTCAGCATTCAGGGAACCCGCCCATTGGTGAACTCCCCCATGCCGATGTCCCCTGCGGGCTGCACATGCAGCGGCCCTTGGAAGCTGCACGCGCCGCCCGGGTTGAGCTTGTTCGACGCGGCGGCTGGATTGGCCGGGTCGTAGAGCGGCAGCCCCCAGCCGCTATCCAGCGCCATCACCGCCACGCTACCCGCGTCGTCGCTTGCCTGCGTGCTGTTCGCGGCGGGGGTGGGGGCATCTGCCCCCCCTTCATGCGCCATTTCATGGCGGCGTGAAACCAGCAATAATTTACTGAACCCCAGTGCTTTAGCGCTTATTCAAGCCTGCATGACGCCTGGTGTCTTTTCCTGCCTCCACTCTGCCAGCTCGCAGAGACCCATATGTTAGCCAACATAGACCCTTATGTTGGCTCGCAGAGACGAATGGCACGGGATTAAGCCGCTTTGCGGTATCTTGAGCGGTGGGGGATTTCG
>CAYQWE010000001.1:0-260115 GCA_964421275.1 uncultured Prosthecobacter sp. | reverse complement strand
ATCCTTCCTACCTCATACCGGCGACGCCCCCCCCGTGATTGCATTCATCAGCGGCCCGATGGAAGATTCCATACCCGCCTCAAACGCCATGCCAGCCGCACCCAAAACCAAATCCCGGCCAGTCACACCGCCCCGACAAGCGGTCGCCGGATGTTCCACTTCTCGCGGACTCAAGACAGGTTTGCTCGTGCTGGTGCTCGGGTTTGTGGCCGCTGCGGATGCCCGGCCGGATGCCGCCCCGCTTCGTGCGCATGAGCGCTGGGTTTGGACCGAGTTGATCGCCTTTGACAACCAGGAGCCCGATCTGGGTGTGGCCCGATATCTCGACACGGCGGGTTTTGTGCCGACAGCCGCGTGTCTGCTCATAGGCTCGCCGGACTTCGTGCTTTCGCATCAAGGGATCGAGAAAGACGGCGATCTGGCGCCGGAATACTGCTCGCGTGAGGGCCACGAGTTCAACCAGGAGCGGAAGCGCCAGGTGTGGACCCGTCATCAACTGCGCTCATTAGTCGGTGGACTGCGCGGGCGTGGAGTCCAGGTGTATCTGAGCGTGTTCGCCACCTACACACGCGACAAGTCGCATCGCGAATGGATCAGCGATCACCGCGAGGTGCTGCATGTGCGGAAGAGCAGCGGTTTTTCCTGGGCGTTGAACTGCCTCTCCCGGCTGAGCGATGGTTCGTTCTTCGAGGGGTATTTCGCACGGCAGATGGTGCGGACGCTCCGTGACTACGGATTCGATGGCTGGCATGGCGCGGACGGCTGGGGCCCGCTCTCGGGTCCGCTGCATGAGGTATCGTTCTCCGACGACATGATCGATCAATTCGGCAGCGTCCTCGGAGCGCAGTTGCCGGAGGTGGTCACGCGGCGTTGCGTCTTCGATGTGCCGAAACTCACGGCGCGCGCGGACTGGATCTTGAAAAACAAACGGGCGGAGTGGAGTGATTTTTATGCCGGGCGCTGGGCGCACTTTTGGAAAACGATGGTCACAGCGCTGCACGGCGCGGACAAGAAGGCGGTGATCAACTCGGCCTGGGGCCGCGCACCCTTCGAGTCGCTGTATCGCTACGGCATCGACTATCAGCGCATCGCGGCCGCGGGGGTGGACGGCATCATCGTGGAGACGGTGGCGGCGGGCCTGGCAATGGACCCGCGTGTCGCCCACGAGGACCGGCATGATGACTTCCTCTCCATGCTCATGCTGCTGCGCGCCCGCGTGCCGGACACGCGCCTCATCTTCCTGCACAATGTGCATGACGTGGTGGAGCAGTGGGACGCCATCCGGCATATCCCCACCGTGCTCGAACGCGAGATCTACTCGCTGGCGAATGTCTTCCACACGCAGGCCGACGGCACGCTGCGGCCCGGCGCGGATGGCTTTCTCGTCTGCCTCGGTGACGGCCTGAAACGCGACGAATGGCGTTGGCTGGAGGAGCGCTGGACGCTGGCGTTTTCCCCGCTCCCGCAGCGCATGATCGGCGCCACGGTCGTGTGGTCGGACGCCGCCTTTCGCGCCCAGATGGACGACTACATCAAGACACGCGCCTGGGACACGCATCACCTGCTCGCCCATCTCATGGCCGCAGGCGCCACCGTGCAGTCCACCGTCGATGTGAGCGCGGTGGAGAAAGCGCACGGCGCCTTGCTCGTGCCCAACGTCCATCTCCTGCCGGCGGATGAACTCGCCGCAGTGATGAAGTATCGAGGCGGCCCCATCATGCTTCTCGGGCGGAAAATCAACACGCTGCCGAAGGCGGAGATGGAGTTCAGCGATGTCCACCCACCGGGTGAACTGTGGTGCGGTGTGTATGGTGCAACGCCGCCAGAGCCGCCGGAGATCGCGAAGGATAGCGAAGAGCCTTCGCCGGGTGACGTGATGCTTCTCGCCGACCCGCGCGGTTACTGGGATCATCTGCCGTATCGCAGGGTCTCCACGGGCTTCATCAAAGCCTGCGCTCAAGCTCTTCAGTCCATCTCAACCTCGATCACGGTCGATTCCGGCGGCGAATCCGTGGCACTCATGCCCGTGGAGATTGCGGAGGGCCGCATCCGCCTCGCCATCAAGAACCGCACCGCCAGCTATGCGCGCCCGCAGATCGACATCGGCCAACCCATCCAGTCCGTGGAGGTGCGCACCAGCTTCCCCTCCGTGGCCATCCAGCCCAACGGCTCGAAGTTCACCATCCGTGTGCCTGGTCGCGGCATCACGGTCGTCGATGTGGTGACGAAGGTGAAGTGACCGTGCGATGATGATCGGGCGAATCACGCCTGCGGGGCGAGCGCCCACGCGATGGCATTGAGCAGCAGCTTGCGAAAGGCGGGTTCTTTGAAGTCATCGGGATGACCGAGGGAGGTGTAGAAGATTTTTGCCTGCTTCGGACCATAGCGATGCGTCCAGGCAACGGGTTCGGCGGGCTGGCCAGGAATCGCGCCGATGAGCAGCGGGGTGGTGGTTTTTGCGAGCGGAGTGTTTTTATACAGCGTGCCGTGGCCGATGAACTCGCTGAGGGGGATGTCTTTCAAGATGGCGTGGGACTCAGCGCCCGCAGCCACGGTGCAAATCGTCTGGTCTTTGCCCTTGTGATGGTCGTGGTAGTTGCCGCCGAGCACTGCGGGGTCGAACTCCTGCCAGTTGGCATGTTGATCGTCGATGAGCTTGTCCTTGGGTCGCAGGGCGAAGGCATGGCTGGCGGTGCGGATGCCGATGAGCGGCTTGCCGGCGGCGAGAAATGCGCGAACGGCGTCGAGCTGCTCCTTCGGCGGTGTGCGTCGGCGCACGCTCACGAGCAGCAGATCGGCATCTTTGAGGGCCGCGACGAGGCCGGTGAAGTTGTTTTTGTCCGCCTTGTCGGCGTGGATGAACGTCACATGATGGCCGAGAGGTTCGAGTTCCTTCCTGGCAAACTCCGGCAGCGTCTCCCAGGTGAAATACTCCTCCTCGCCGATCATGAAGACGATATTCGCGGCCTGGGCAGGCAACGCGAAGCAGACGAAGGCAAGCAGGAAGCGGCGCAGAAGCTTCATGGCGGTTACTTGAGTGATTTGATGTAGAGCACGAGTGATTCGAGCTGCGAATCCGTGAGCACCCCGGCGTAGCTGGGCATGGCGTATTCGCTTTTCGCGAAGTCGGCGTGCCGCTTGGCGGCGGGCTGGAGGATGGATTCGCGGATGTAGGCGTCATCGACGACGACGCTGCCTTTTTTCTTTTTCTCGTCGATGTAGTCCCGCTTCGCGCCGAAGAGCTTATTCCACTTCGGGCCGATCTTGAAGAGATCCTGGTCCTTCACGCTGTGGCAGGCCACGCAGCCGAGCATTTGGGACAAACGCAGCCCTTCCTCGGCGGAAACCGGCCCAGCGGCCTGCACGGCGGCGGCGCGTGGTGTGAGATCGACAGTGATGCTGCCAAAGCCTTCTTTCTCCGCATCGAAGGCGGGTAGTTCATACGGGGTGGTGTAGGCGTTTTGCGCCATGGCCGCGCCGTCGGCGCTCTGGATGGACCAGCCGATGCGGAGCTGCATGACGGGCTTCATGCCGGGCACGCCGATGAAGACGGATTTGCCATCACTGCTGAGATAGGCGCTGCTCGGAGTGAGCCAGTCGATGCCGGTGCTGCCATCGGCCTTGTATTGCGCGGAGCCGTAGGTGTGGGCGCGTTTGTAACTCCAGGTGCCGAGTGAGTAGCTGGCGGGATCGGCGGCTTTTTTCGGATCGAGCGCCACGTCGAAGCGCAGCAGCACGCCTTTGTCCATCGGCACGATCTCGCGCGGCAGGGTGCTCGCCGCACTGGTGTGGCGCACACGGCAGAGTCCGGCGAGGGTGTCGAGCGTGTTGCCCCAGCCAATGACCTGGAAGCCGGCGAGGTAGAGCTGGCCGTCCTTCGGATTCACACTGCCGTTGAGCGGTGGAAAATCGAACTCGTCGGTGATGCTCACCACAGCGGCCTGCGGACGTTTGGTGCGCTCATTCATCATCACGCTGAGCAGTTCCGGCTTGTTGAAGCAAATCTGCACCATCGTGTCGTTCAGCGGCCCCATCTTCGCGCCGAAGAGCCAGACTTGCGACATGGCGGAGGAGTTCACGGCGTGCGGCATCCACGTCAGCGGCTCGGCGATGGGCGCGGGGTATTTCTCAACGGGCAGTTTGTCGCTGAGGAAGCCGTAGAACTGGTGATCGCGCACGATGTGCAGCGGCGTGCTGGGGATGTATTGCCCCTCTTGGTCGCTGGAGGTGACGAGGCCGGTGCGGATGTTCACGCCGATGCTCGGCTGGCGGAAGCCGTAGCCCAGCACTTCTGCTTTTTTGCCGTCGGCGGAGATGCGCAGCACGCTGCCGTTGTGCTTGCCGATGGTCGTGGCCTCCTGGCCGCCCTTTGCGATGATGAACTCGCCTTTCGGCGCGAGCCGCAGCGTGCTGGGGAACTCGCGCATGTCGGCGGTCTGTGCGAAGCAGTTGCTGAACAACTCATGCATGTCGGCCTCGCCGTCGTTGTTTGTGTCGCGCAGCTTCCAGATGCCGTTGCGGTCGAAGACGAAAATTTGCTCGTCGCGGATGGCGCAGGTCATCGGCTCGTGCAGGCCGGAGGTGTAGCGTTTCCACTTCACGGGGCCGTTTTTCTCATCCAGGCCACGCACCAGCCACACATCACCATCCAGGGTGACGATCACGCCAGTGCCGTCTTTGAGGAACTGGATGTCGCCGAGGCGCACGGCGCGTTTCCATGGATTGTCATCGGGCAGATCGACGTGATCGAGCACATAGGCCGCCTTGGAGCCGGAGGGTTTGATTTTCGACACAGGCTCCTGCGGCCAGCGAACAGATGCGGGCGTCTCTGAAATGGCACGCGGATTCACGGCGGGCGCTTCGTGCTCGTCGCAGTGGGAGACGCAGAAGGATGCGATTTTTTCATGCGCGGGCACTTTCACGATCCACAACACCTCATCAGGCAGCAGCTCCGCGTCGCCTGTCACGGTGATGCCGGCCTCCACTTCCTGCGAGGGGCCGTTCATCTTCGCGCCGACGACGAGCAGCAGCGGTTTTGCATTCGCGCTCACGCTGATGTGCCGCTCCACCACGGGCCTGCCGTCGAGTTCACTTGCCTGCCACCATTCGCGCACTTCGGAGCCGCTGGCGGTGTATTCCAGCACCACGCCGCCTTTGACGAGGCGCACGTTTTGAAAACGCCCGGTCGATTCCGCCACGGGGCCGCGACCGATCTCCTCCGGGCTCGGCGCGGGCTCACGTGGGTCTTTCATCGACACCTTCTTGCCGCTCTGCCATCCGGGGAAGATGCCATTGCCCAGCCACAGCTTGCCATCCGGCTGCGGAGCGGGGAACTGGCCACCGGGCGTCTTGCGGCCCGCGTCGAGATAGGAGCCGGGCGCGAGCGCCTTGTCCGTCACGCCCTTGCCGCGCCAGATGGCGGACACGCGCAGCAGATCGGTATCAAAGCAGGCCCAGCACTCGTGATCGAGCTTCAGGATGATGCCGCGCGGTGTGAGATTGTTCGCGCCTACGCCCTCGCGCCGCGCATCGAGGATGGAGGAGAAAAACGGAAATCCCGGCTCCACCCACGCCGCCCAGGGCTGCGGCGGATAGACATTTTTCTTCGCAGGATTCGCCGCGAAGAGGGTGAACGGGAGCAGTGCGAGCAGGAGGGGCGTTTTCATTGCAGGGGAAAATCAAAAGGTGGAGACAGGAAGCCGCAGTTCCCGTAGCGCGGTAGGATACTCCGCATCCAACCTTGAATTCATCCCAACTTCATCCAAAAAAATGCCACTTTTTGAGCGTAGCCAGGGCTTACGCATCAAAATAAAAAGGGGCTTTTTGCTACAGGATTAACAAGATTGGCAGGATTTACAATCAGTTGCCAATTTGATGCGTAAGCCCTGGAGCGTAGCCGAAATCGGCCGCCGCATCGGCTACGCGGAGGCGAAGTATTTCGTGCATGTCTTCAAGCAACAAACCGGCACCACGCCGTTGAAGCATCGGAAGGCGAAGCAAGGGAGATAACAGGCTCATTTCGCGAGGTCGCGCAGCACTGCCAGAGCCTTCGCCTCAAAGAGCTTCTGCCACTCCGGTGCCACGAGCACATCACAGTCCTCCTGGGCGTAGCCGGTGTTCCGGCGCTGCGGCTCAGTGGCGGTGTACCAGATGTAGCCGTTCGTGTAACCGGAGACGTGCGCGTTGGCATCCTGTGCGGCTTTTTTGATGTTCAGGCCGACTTGCACGGTGATCTCGCCCGGAAACGTGACGAGCTTGAAAGCACCGACGCGCAGGCCGCAGACCTCGGCGTCGAGCGTTGTCTTTCCGGCGGCCTTGGTCTGCTCGAGATGCCTTTTTAGAAGAGCGAGGTTCGCATTGAGCCGCGTGAGTTTTTCCATGATGGCGAGATTGCCGAGATATGCCTCGACGAGAGCTTTGTTGTCAGCATCGAGCTGCTGGATCGGCTTCGCGTTGTCGAGATAGCCCTGCGCGTAGTGCGAGGGCATGTCCGGGAAAATTTTGTGCTGCATGAGCAGCGGGAGGAAGGTCTTGAAATTGATGTTCGTGGTCTTCAAAGACGCCACGAGGGTCTTTTGCTCCGTCTCGATGTTGGAGATGCGTTTCTCGAAATCGGCGGCGCGGGGTAGTTGGATGACTTCACGGCTGATTTTAAGTGTGGCGTCGTTTTGCGGCTCAAATCGCCGAATCGCGGCCAGAACGCTCGCGCCGAGCATGGTGCCGAGCGGCTCGGCATCGGCGGGACGGCTCACTTCTTTGTAATGCACCGGATTGATGTCGCCGCCGCAGCCCTGGACGAAGAACGCCATCGCGCCAGTGGCCTCCTCGATGACTTTGGAGGCAAAACCGGGGTAGTCGGCCGAGCTACCCTTGCTCGGCGGGTTCATGATCGGATGGCAGGCGAACTGATACACGATGGCGAAAGGCGTGCCGTCTGCGTGATCGAGCCGCAGCAGCCCGATTTGTGGATCAATCGGCCCCGTGCTCACCACTTCTTCATCACGCGGCATCGAGTAGGCGCGGCGCATGTCGATCTGCGAGCCATCTTTGAGGAACATGCGGCGATTCTCACTGATGCGGCTCTCGCTGCCAACACCCGCGCGCACTTTGACCGGCACGAGGTTCTTCGCGGCGTCTTTGACGGCCTGCACCACGAGCTGCTGCAAATCATTGCGCACGACACCATGGCAATGGCTGGCATTGATGATGATTTCATCGGCGAGGTCGCCGAGTTCTTTGCGCACGTTCGCGAGGAAGCCGTTTCCGATGCGTCCGATGCCGCCGATGGCCACCGCATCGACCGTGACGAGCACTGCGGTAGTCTCACCGCTTTTCAAAACGAGCGCCTTGGCAAAGCATGGGTCATTCACCGGCACCGTGCGGTCCGTGATGTCCACCTTCGCGATGCCTGCAAGGATTTCGGCGTGCAGCGGTAGTGCGAAGAGAAGTAGAGAGAGATAGTGTTTCATGGCTTGAGGGTCCAGTTCACGGCGTTCACGAGCAGCGTGCGCACATCCGCGATCTCCATGTCCTCCGGCGCACCGAGGCTGGTGTAGAAGATGCGGGCTTTTTTCGGACCGTAGCTGCGCGTCCACGCGACAGGCATGGGCAGACTGGTGTCCGTTTTGGCGGTGCCGATGAGCAGCGGTGTGGCATCGGCGGCGAGCGGCAGCACTTGATAGAGCGACTGATGGCCACGAATGGCCGTGACGTCCACGCCGTCGAGCAGCGGTGATTTGATGTCGGCGGCGATGCTGACGCTGTAAGGCATGCCCTTGATCTCGTAGCCGGTATTCTCACCGCCGAGCACGTCGTGTGTGAACTCCGGCCAGGGCACGAGGCTGGGATCAACGACTTCCTTGGGCTTTGGGATGAAGGCGTGGTTCGCGGTGCGGATGCCGAGCAATGGTTTCCCCATGTTTAGATGAGCGCGGATCGCGGCCATTTGTTCCTTCGGTGGAAAGCGACGGCGTGAGAAAAGGATGAGCAGGTCGGCGTCCTTCAGCGCCTCGACGAGTCCGGCAAAGTGATGCGGCTGCGGCTTGTCGCCGTCGATGATCGTGACCTGATGACCGAGCGGACGGAGCTGCTTCTCGGCGAAGTCACGCATGGTGCGCGGTGCCTCGTAGTTGTTCGGATCCTCGACGGTCATGATGACGATGTTCGCGGCGGGCAGCGTTGCCGCGAGGCCGAGGATGGCGGTGAGTATGATGAGGGTAGGCTTCATGCCGGGCGCTCAGTTGTTTTTGAGGTGTTTATCGAAGAAGCCAAGAACCAGCGAGCGCAAGTCACGCTGCTTTGGCTGGAGGTGAAAGCTGTGTGATGCCTCTGGGATGATTTCCAACTGACAACGCGCTCCGGCGGCCCTCATCGCTGTGGCAAGTGCCTCGGAATCAGCCACCGCCACGGTTTTGTCGGCGGTGCCGTGCAGGATGAGCAATGGCGGATCGTCTTTGTCAGCATGCGTGCGTGGATCGGCCTGCCGGTAGGCATCCGGTGCCTCGGCGCGGGTCTTGCGGAACATGGGGATGTCCCGCTGCTCAAACCACAGCACCGGGCCATAGAGATCGACGGCGCATTGCACGCGCGTGTCGCCTTCGCCGGGAGGGTCGAGCTCGCCGCCGGTGAGACCGGTCATTGCGGCGAGATGTCCGCCAGCGCTGCCGCCGATGACGCCGATGCGGGCGGGATCGATCTGCAGGCGTTTCGCGTTCGCACGCAGCCACCGCACGGCCGATTTGCAGTCGTACAGGTTCTGGGGCCAAGTTGGTCCGGGATAGTCTTTGTCTAGGGCATAGTTGATGCTCATGCCCACATAGCCATTGAGAGCGAGTGTGGTGCCGATGTTGATCTCCCGCTGTGCGCGTTTGTCACCAGCGGACCAGCCACCGCCATGAATGATGAGCACGGCGGGGAACTTCTGCCCCGGTTGCGAGTTTGCAGGCAGGTACAAGTCCGCCTTTTCTTTGCGCCCAGCGCCGAGGTAATCAATGTCGTGCTCCGTGCGGATTTCAGCGGCGGCAGCCACCAGAGATGAGAGTAGAAGGAACAGGAGTGGTTTTATCAAGAGGTTCAGTTGGGCGTCTGCCGCATTACCCAGTCCCAGCGTGTGCTGGCTTGCTTGAGCTGCGGTTCGAGGTCGGAATCGGTGAGAAAACGTTGCTCGATGAGTTTTAGCACAGCGATTTTTACCTGGGCGAGATAGGCGTCTTTGCTGCCGTAGCGTTCTTCGAGAGACAAACGTGGATCATTCGCGGTTTCGCGGTCGGCTTTCGTCTTCGCAAACGGCACCCAGGCACCGCGCAGCGGATAAAATTCGTGCGGAGATCCAAACTCCGCCGGGCGAAACACCCAGCCGGTGCCGGTGCCGAGCGGCACGGCGACATCCGGGACGCGAATGCCGCCGAGGTCGTTGCCATCGGCATCGCATTGCGGCACGAGCAGCGGTAGCTCGGTGCCTTCGCCAGCACCACCGCGCAGTTGTGGATTGCGCACACGCCCTCCGGCCTTCACGGCGTTTGGCGCGGCCATGCCGGGCACCTTGGGCCAGCGCACCTGCGTGATCGGCACGAGCGTGCCATCGCCGAGCTTCGGATGCACGCTCGGCGGCGGCGCGATGCCTTCGCTGACCCAGCGATGCATCGCCAGACGCAGCGCGAGAATGGCGGGACTGGAGTTCACCGGGTTCGCGAGGGGCGCGCCTTTGACCTGCGAAGTCGGCGGAAAGGACGCGGGGCCATGCGAGGTGCTGGCGAAGAAATACGAGCGCACATTCTCCGGTAGCGCGATGTCCTTCGTGCCATCCGGCGTGGTGTGCGTGAGCGCGGCGACACGACCCGCACCCCAGTATTCGGCGGCCATGTTCGTGTAAAACATCTTCGGCGCGTGCTTCACGCGTGGATTTTCGAGCACTCCTTCGCTTTGACCGCTCACCGCGTCAGCCTGGGCGGTGTCGGCAAAGGGATACGATGCCGTGTAGTAGGCTGAAATGGCCCGTGGCGTGGACCAGCGCTGATTCAACACGAGGCGGCCCGCGCCCGCGACATGCGACATGATGCCATCGAGCGCGATGCGGTCCTGCTCGTCCGTGTTGAAGCCGAGATAGATGAAATCGCGCAGGAACCGGCCGCACTGCGAGGCTCCGAAAGCGTAGGCGTGCTTCACCTTCGCTGGAGAGGCCGGATCGTGCTTCAGCCACGCCACCGCATCGCGGATCGCCGCATAGCCAAGCCCTGCGATCGGTGGAGCCTCCGAGAGATAAAACACCTCGTAGGTCTTCCCGGGTTCAAAACCGCCTTTGAGACGAATGCGGCCGTTTTGAAGGCTCCAACTCGCACGCGGCACCTCCTTGCCGACCGAATAGGCAGCTTGATCGCGAATGATCAGACGGCTCTCCATGCCCGCGATGTCCACCGGCGGATAGTCCGCGAGATCGGTGAGTTCTTTTTCCTCAGTGAGCTTGTCCGGCGTGAAAACCGCGCTCACCACGCCGCGAAGTGGACTGCCGTCCGCGTTTCGCGCATGTGGCGCCTCCAGTCGCATCTTGCCTGCGGTCACATCGAACTCCCAGCCGACATTCAGCATGGTGAAACCCTGCTCCATCATCGAGGCCGGCAGACTGGCTTTGCCACCACGATTCGGAATCTCCACCCACGCCGCGTTATTACTGCGCGGATCATCCTTCGGCTTCCACAGCCGCAAATCGGCCGTGAAGCTCACTTTCCCGTGCGCATTTACCGGCGCGAGACCGACATCTGCGATGATCGCATTCTGCGGCAGCTTCGGATCGATCTCGAAATGCAGTTTGCCCGTGAGGATCTCATAGTCCGACTTCGCGACATCAGAACGATCCGTGATCTCCACGCGCACGACAGCGGCATGAAGAGAGATAGTAGCAAGCAATGACAGTAAAAGAAGACGCGCCGATGGATTCATCGTCTGAATACACCTGAATGAATATCGTTTGGCAACAGCGTCACGCCGTCTCCGGCATGAAGGTCGGAAAGACGATGCCTTTCGCGTTCGCCACCGGCGCGGTGGACTGGGCAACGTGCAGTTCGACATTGCGCGCTCCCCACGCGTAGGCAGTGCGCACGAGTGAGGTGGCGGCACAGGGGACGAGGAAGACCAGCGTCTTGCTGCGCAGGCCATCGAGCGCTTTCCAAAGCAAGGCGATGGCTGTTTCCTCATCCGCAGCCACGCCGGGACCGATCATGGTGCAGGAGGGATGCGTGCTCATGGCGAGAAAGCCGTTCACGGAGCCGCTGTTGTCCTCCGAAACGAGCACACGCCATGCGCCGACTTCGTTGCGGATGAAAAACGCGATGTCCTTCTCGCGCCGGATGCCTTGTTGAGAGTTCTCGAAATCCGCGATGCGCGGCGCATCGGCCAGAACGGCATTGCGCACACGCTCGCTGCCCGCAGGCGCGGCGGCTGTCATTCCGCTCTCGGGCACGGTGATGAGCAGATCTTGAAAAATGGCTCCCGGCACGAATCCGAGCCGCGTGTAGAGCGAGAACGAGTCGAGATTCAGCAGGCTCGAGACGAGCCGTGCGGGCTTGCCGAGGCGCTGCGCCTTCTCCAGCACGAGCGCCATCATCTTCTTCGCGATGCCGCGCCCGCCCGCATCCGGCGAGGTGGCGACGATGCCGATGGAGACGTGCGTCTCACGTTCATGCGTGAAGCACATGCCGACGATCTCGCCGCTCTCGGTGCGTGCGGTGATGCATTCGCCGGGATCGAGCGCCTCATACACCTCTGGGAAGAGCAGGAAGGGCTCATGGCTGTCGCCAAAGCGTGATCCCTGGCCGAGTCGGCTCTCATACCAATGCACGAGGGCGCGGTGCAGCACGCGGGCGATGGGTTCGCGGTCGGCGGTGGTGAGTGGAGTGAAGGCGATGTGTTCGCTCATGGTTCAGACGATTTCCCAGCCTTTGCGATAGCTCTCCTTGATGAACGCATCGGCCGCGGGCAGTCCGGTGGCCTTCATCGCGGCGGTGTCCCACTCGATCGGCTTTTGCGTGCGCAGCGAGAGCACGCCGAGCAGCGCGATCTCCGTGAGATGTGCGGCGTAGGCGAAGGGGCTCGTCGCGGGTTCGCCGCCTTTGCAGGCGTCGATCCAGTCGCGATGATGGCCGTTGCTGCGTTTCAGCTTTGGCGCGGGCTTTTGATATTCCGCACGGCGCGCGTCGGGGAAGAGTCGTGGAGCGCCGCCGCCGCCATCGCATTGGATGACGCCTTTTTCGCCGATGAAAAGGCAGCCGCGTTTCGGCAGCGGAAAGTTGCCCAGCGCCTCGGGCTTCGGTGGCATCATGCCGCCGTCATACCACGTCATGCGGATCTCGGGCCGCGAGCCTGCGGCGGGGAAGGTGTAATAGATCAGCGCTCCATGCGGTGCGATCTCGCTGTCCATCAAACCAGCGGCGTGGGCTTCGATGCGCGAGGGAATCGGCAGGTCAAAGGCACGCACGGCGGTGTTCATGTCGTGGCAGGCGAAGTCACCGATGCCTGTGCAGCCGAAGTCCCAGAAGTCACGCCAGGCGACGGGGAAGTAGGCCGGATGAAATGGCCGCTCCTGACGCGGGCCGAGCCACAGGTCCCAGTTCAGCCCCGCAGGCACAGGCGGCGTGTCCGTGGGTTTACCGGTGAGCGTGGGATTCCACCGCTTCGCGCCCACCCACACATGGATTTCCCTCACCGCGCCGATGGCACCATCCTGGATGTATTCGATCGTCTCACGCGTGCCGAGCGAGGAATGCCCCTGGCTGCCAAGCTGCGTGGCCACACCGGTTTCCGCAGCCACTTTCGCCACATGACGCGCCTCCCAGATGTTGTGCGTGAGCGGCTTCTCGCAGTAAACATGCTTGCCCGCCCGCATCGCGATCACCGAGGCATACGCGTGCAGATGATCCGGCGTGGCGATGAGCACCGCGTCGATGCTTTTCTCCTTCTCCAGCATCTCGCGGAAGTCGATGTAGTCCGCGCAGCGATGGTTCGGGGTCTTCTCCGCGTAGTGCTTTTCGATCTCCGCCTTCACCGGCAGGCGTCCGCCCATGCCTTTGAAGTAAAAATTTTCGAGGCTGAACGACTCCGCCGGATCGGCCACGGCGATGATCTGGCAGTCATCGAGCGGGAAGAGATTCCGAACGTTTGTGCGCCCCTGGCCTCCGGTGCCGATGATCGCCACGTTCACCTTTTCGCTCGGCGGCACAAAGCGCGGCCCGCCCAGCACATGCCTCGGCACGATGTTGAAGGTGGTCACCGCCGCGGCGGCGGTTTTGAGAAAGTGTCGGCGGGAGGAAGGAGCAGGATTCATGGGTGGGAGACGATACGCAGGTGATTGTAAAACTCTTCGGCGGTCTTGACGCCGGACATCCAAATAGCAATAGTTAGCAACTATGAACGTCGCACTCACCGCTCATTGGGAAGGTTTCATCCGGCAACTGATCGACTCCGGCCGCTACAACAACGCCAGCGAGGTCGTCCGCACCGCGTTGCGCAAGCTCCAGGAAACCGAGGGCGAAATCTTCCCCGCTGGCTCGCTGAAAGACCTCTATTCGAAGGAAGAGAACGCCGCCGAGTCCAAACTCGCCAAACGCGTCCGCATTCCCAAGCCTGACGAAGTATGAAGCCCTGGGACATCTACACCTACGACTTTGGTGATGCCGGGCCGCATCCCGCCGTGATCGTCTCTCATCCAGATCGCGTGGCCAAAGCCGATTGGGTGAATGTCCTGCTCTGCACAAGCCAACGCGCCAATCGTCCGCCCAAACCCACCGAAGTCCGTCTCAACGGAGCTGACGGTCTCGACTGGGAAACCCTCTGCCGCTGCGATGCCCTGTGGCTCGTGGAGAAGTCGAAGCTGACACGAAAACGCGGTGCTGTCGCCACGATCCGCCGTCGTCAGATCGTGGACAAGATCAATGCCAGCATGGGATGGAAGCTGGTGTGACATATAAGCCTGCGCATTGAACAATTTGAGATTGTTTGGGAATTTGATTCTACTATTCTCAATGCGTTCCAGGCTAAGTCTTCATGAAGCGCTTTTTTGACACCTACTTCACCTCTAGGTGGCTTCCGTCCTTGGTTTACTTGGGGCTTTTGGCTGGGTTTTCAGGGGTGGCACTTTCCACTTGGAGACCGCTTGTGGTCGCGGCCAATTGTCTCACCGGGATGATGGGAATCGCCCTCTTGGGGCTTCTTGCCGTATCCATCAGGCATTTCATCAAGAAAGAATGGAGCAGAGGCGTCACCGGCCTCTTTCTGATCGTTGGGTGTGGCTTTGCGACAGTGCTTGCCGCTATCTTTTTGACCTTTGCCACCATGTTCGGTCCCAGCGATGACGGCTTCGCCGATAACCTGAAAATACCCGAGGGCATCGAGATCGCCGAACCGGAGCAGGATGCGAGCGAAGATGGCGAAACAACGGCTCTGGGTGGCACAGACGAACTCCAAGACGCCGTCCGCAAGGCACTGACCATCC
Organism: uncultured Prosthecobacter sp.; assembly: GCA_964421275.1. Lineage (GTDB taxonomy): Bacteria > Verrucomicrobiota > Verrucomicrobiia > Verrucomicrobiales > Verrucomicrobiaceae > Prosthecobacter. The sequence continues at coordinate 245,633 of CAYQWE010000001.1, read as the reverse complement.
CTGGTAATGGCAAGGCTGAGTTAACGCCGCACATGCCATCTCTGCGCAAGGCGGCAACGGATCACGCCGTCACATTCATGGAGTATGTCGAGGCCTCGCCAGACTGGCATGTGTTTCTTGAACGCGGAAACCGCTTTGCATCAAGGAGTTGGAGTTATGGTGGCGAGCCACGTGACGAACTACATGGCTACATCTCCGATTTCAGCGATGCGGCCCGTTTCCAAACCCGGTGCCTCCTATGTCTGGATCGGAAACAGTGGAGCCGCTACTCAGTCCAGCATGTGGCAGAGGGAAAGCGCCCGGTGTTGCTCGACATGACCAAAGGCAATGAATTGCATGAAAGCCGACTAATGATCGAGTGTGGTGGAGTCTGGGTGGAACTTTTTGAGCAATCGGACAATCTTGAACGACGGGTCACCAAAGTCACCGTAGATACTTTGGAGAAGGAGTTTGCCGAGTTTCTGGTGAACCCCGGGACAGCCGTTGCAAAAGCCCGTGGTCGATCTAACGAGTTAGCCAAGCGCCTCGCAGGCACTAGCACCCATCGCTTTCGATTGCTCAATGGAATGCAGCCTGGAATCTACACCGTGGCTTACTCGCTCAATCCAGGTGAGGCCGGATCGGTGTATCTCAAAGCGTTTGAAGTTACACAAGGCACACCGTTGTCCGCCACTCGGTTAGAAGAGAAATCAAAGACTCGAATGACTTGGTCCAGCACTCCCGAAGAGCGCTTTGGTGCCAAAGCTGGTTTCACCATTTATGAAGGTGATTGGGGCAAGCCATATGCCGCAAGGTTCGAAGTTTGGTTCGATCCGGACTCAGGTAGTGGCGAGCGCAAACTCGCTGAGCGAGTCTTCAAAATTGAAGGCTGGCAGCGCTGATATACCTATCAAAGATGAGCCAGCTTGAGATCACGTTTTGCGCATCCGAGGATGATGACCCATATTGTTGAGCATCGTTTCGGCACCGACTTGAGGAGAGCGGAGGTTCCAGCCGGTGTAGGTGCCCAGAGGGACGGCGACTTCGGGGAACACGATGCCGAGGGAGTTGCCGATCTTGCGGAGCTTGAGTTCGAGTGTCATGGAAGAAACGTGACTTCCACATCATGCCCACCGTCTCCAGCCTGAAACAGGATCTCGCATGCCTTGATTCACGCGCTTATGATCCGCGTCGGTGGTCGGAGGAGGTGCTGCGCTCCTACCATCGCGTGTCACGTTCTCTCAAAGGCTCCGATGGCGACCGGCTGCGCAAGCTGCACGACTGGGTGATGGTGCCGCTCACACTCTGGCCCGTCGAAATGTGCGACGCGCTGCGAGACGCGCTCGCTGCATGGAAAGACACGAAGGCTCTCACCGAACCGCAACGGCTGCTCATTGACCTTCTGCCCGAACCACCCGACGCGGCGGCTTGCGAGATCGTGGCGCAGCACGAACGTGAGGTGCAGCGGGGCTTCTACGAGCACGTCACCGGCACATCCGCTAAATACGCGCAGATGGAGGCCGAGTTGAAGTCCGACCCGCAGTTCAGCGATCATTGGGCGCGGATCAAAGCATGCTTCAAGCCGGAACGCTTCTCCGATCCCAAAGGCGTGATCCGCCGCTCGATGGGCACCGAACGGAATTTGCGCCCGGAATGGCCCGGGCGACGTGGAGGAGCGCGGGCGAAGTTTCAGACCACGTTCGACGCCTTCTGCATGCGCTGGAATCTTTACGGCATGCTGCATGACGAGCCCCTGCTGCTGAAGCTGGCCGTGAACCTCACGCCTTTTGCCACCATGATCGTCATTCCGGCTTATTGGTCGTTCGACCCGAAGCGCGATGTCCGCTGGAACGAAGTGGCACGCCTCCATCGTGCCCGCGCCACACAAAAACAGGGCGCGGCTCTCAAAGAAGGCAAAGAACATCGTCGCCAACTCACCGCGAAGCTCATCAAGCTCGACGCCGAGGCTGCTAAACGAAGCCTGCGCGGCGAAGCGAAGCATACGTTTCTCGTCGAGCGTCTCGGCCTGCCGCTAGGAACCAGTGACCGCACACTGCGGCGGCTGCGGCAGGAGTTCCGCACGTCGGCGTGACGCGGACAAAGATTGGGAACAAAGCTCCTCCTCGTTCGGCCTGGGTTCGCTGGCATTCGTTCCGGCATGAACGAAGCGCAAAGCACACCGGCAAGACCACCTACCTGCGGCAGGGTGGACATTGTTCGAGTAGGCGGGGGTCAGGCCGGTGTTTGCATGAGAGAAAACGCCACGTCTGCCACAACTTGCCGTCATTCGCGGCGTTATGCTGCCACCGCACTCCATGACCGCGCCTCCCCCGCTGCCACCGCCCCTGCCCATGTCCGTCGAGGCGGCGTCTGCATCAGCACTACCTCCGCTGCCAGTGAAAAAAAGCTTTCTCAACAAGGTGGCGGCGGTGCTGGACTGGGTCTTCGGCTTCGTGGCGCTGATCGTCCTGGTCGCGGCCTGCTCGGTCATCCCGATCCTCAATTTCCTCAGCCTCGGCTACCTGCTCAATGTCAGCGGCGTCATCGCGCGCACGGGGCGCATCCGCGACGGCTTCATCGGCGTGCGCAATGCCTCCATCATCGGCAGCGTCGCTGCGGGCACATGGATCGTCGTATGGCCGGCGCGGCTGATGTCGGACTTCTGGCGTGACGCCGAGCTCATCGCCCCCGGCAGCGATGTCGCGAGAACATGGCATGCGGGATTGGTCGTCGTCACGATCATCATCCTCGCGCACATCGCCTGGGCCTGCATCCGTGGCGGCAAGCTGTGGCATTTCCTCTGGCCGCAGCCGTTGCGCTTCATGCGCTGGCTCGGCTCGGCGGACAAGTTCGGTCATCTCCAGCGCATGGTCGTCGATTACGTCATCGGTCTGCGTCTGCCGTTTTACTTCTGGCTCGGTGTACGCGGCTTCGTTGGCGCGCTGGCGTGGTTGATCGTTCCCGTCGGCATCTTGATCGCCGCCACGCGGCTGCCGGTCGGCAGTTCCATCCTGCTTTCATTGCTCGGCGGACTGCTCCTGCTGCTGGTGGCCATTCATCTGCCGTTTTTGCAGGCTCGTTTCGCACAAACCGACCGCTTCAGCGCCATCTTCGAGCTGCGCGAGGTGCGGCGACTGTTCCTGCGCGCACCGCTCGCATTCTGGCTCTCGCTGCTCATCACGTTGCTCTTCGCGGTGCCGCTTTACCTGTTAAAGATCGAACTCACGCCACGCGAACTCGCTTGGGCGCCGAGCCTGCTGTTCGTCATCTTCATCTTCCCCGCACGCGTCCTCACCGGCTGGGCCATGAGCCGCGCCACGCGTCACGAGCAGCCCCGCCACTGGTTCTGGCGCTGGTCTGCGCGTCTCGGCATCATGCCTGTCGCCCTCGCCTACACCCTCGTCGTGTATTTCACGCCCTATCTCTCCTGGAATGGGTCGCTCAGCCTGCTCGAACAACACGCCTTTCTCGTTCCCGCGCCGCTGATGGCGCTGTGAGGAAAACACGCGTGTCACGAATGCGCGCTTGTCCGTCCTTTGTCCTGCGCCATCCGTCATCCCACGCATGACCTGGCTCACCGAACACACGCTCCTGCCCGCCGACACCTGGCTGCTCGTGCTGGCCTTGCTCGGCTCGATGTGCATCGGCATGTCCAAGGCCGGACTTTCCGGCACCTCGACGCTGAACGTCGTCCTGATGGCGCGGATCTTCGGCGCGAAGGAATCCGTCGGCGTCATCCTGCCCATGCTCATCGCGGCGGATTTCATGGGCTATTTCCTGAATCGCAAAGGCGGCACCTGGCGGCGCATCCTGCCGATTCTCCCACCGGCCATCGCAGGCGTGATCGTGGGCTGGATTCTGCTCGGCAAGTTCGACAACGCCACGGCCCGCATCGTCATCGGCTGGATCATCATCGTGCTGCTGATCTTCAACTACGCGCTCAACAAACGCCGCCAGGACTTCATCGCCCTCACCGAGCACCAGGGCTTCACCTGGGCGATGGGATTCCTCGCCGGCGTCGTCACCATGCTCGCCAACGCCGCCGGTCCCGTGATGACCGTCTATCTCCTCGCCCAGCATCTGGAGAAAAAAGAGCACCTCGGCGTCTTCAGCCGCTACTTCCTCTTTGTGAACCTCTTCAAGGTGCCCTTCAGCGCCGACCTCGGCATCATCAATCCCAGGTCGCTCATGACCAATCTCACGCTCATGCCCGGCGTCATCCTCGGCGTGTTCCTCGGCTGGTGGATTCTCAAACACCTACCGCAGAAGCTCTTCGAGAACGTCCTCTTCTGGCTCACCGCCTTCGCCGCCGTGTGGCTGATCCGCGGGTGATGCCAAGTGGGCCGGATGTGTTTGGCGGAAACGGCCTGCGCGGCTGATTGGATGTCCTTCGCCAAACTATCCGGCTCTGGGAGGCGCGGGCGATAACGCTGCAAGCGCACATCCTCGCAGCCGGATAGTTCGGCGAAGCATGCCGGTCATGTGGACGACGCCCCACGCGCCGAACACATCCGGCCTACGCCCGGCGCTTCATGCGGCTGCCAGAACAGGGTGGTCCACTCGCTGCCTCGCGTAGGATACGGCCGCCTTGATGTCATCGGCTTCGAGATCCGGCATCTCGTCCAAAATTTCCGCGTGGCTCAGTCCATTGCTGATGAGATCGAGCACATCTGTCACCCGGATGCGCATCCCGCGAATGCAGGGCCGTCCTCCGCACTGCTTCGGATTCGTGGTGATGCGGCTGATAAGCGAACTCATGCCACAAGGATACTCCCTTGCCACTCAATCAACCCGGCAGATTTGGTCGCACGCCACGTTTCCTTGCCGTGACTCGTCTTCTGAACTCTGGCTTCTCACTTCTTGCCGTTGCGGGCATCGCCGCTGATTTCCCCGCGCTTTACAACAGCGAGCCGGGCAATCCTTCGCCGATGTCGCCGCAGGAGGCGTTGAAGGCACTCAAACTGCCGCCCGGCTTCAAGGCCACACTTTTCGCCGCCGAACCGGACGTGCAGAATCCCATCGCGATGGCCTGGGATGCCAAAGGCCGCATGTGGGTCGCGGAAAACTACACCTATGCCGAGCGTGCGAAGCGATTCGACCTCTCGCTAAAGGATCGCGTCATCATTCTCGAAGACAAAGACTGGGACGGTGTCGCTGAAACACGCAAAGTCTTCACCGAGAACGTGCAGATGCTCACCAGCGTCGAAATCGGCCGCGGTGGCGTGTGGCTCATGTGCCCGCCGCAGGTCTTGTTCATTCCCGACGCGAATGGCGACGACATTCCCGATGGCGAGCCGCAGGTCGTGCTCGATGGATTCACCGTGGCGAAGGACAACTACCACAACTTCGCCAACGGCCTGCGCTTTGCGCCCGACGGCTGGCTCTACGGTCGCTGCGGCCACTCCTGCCCCGGCAAGCTCGGCGTTCCCGGCACGCCGGAGGAGCAGCGCGTGCCGATGAAAGGCGGCATCTGGCGCTTCCATCCCGAAAAGAAAATCGTCGAGGTGCTCACGCACGGCACCACCAATCCGTGGGGCCACGATTGGGATGCGAATGGCGAGATGTTCTTCATCAACACCGTCACCGGCCATCTCTGGCATCTCATCCACGGCGCGCATCTCGTGGACTCGAACACCCTGAACCCGCTCATCTATGAAAAGCTCGATACCATCGCCGACCACTATCACTTCGACCGCAGCGGCAAATGGAGCGACTCACGCGATGGCAAAGCCAACAGTCTCGGCGGCGGCCACGCGCACATCGGCATGATGATTTATCAGGCCGATCAATGGCCCGAGCAATATCGCAACAAGCTCTTCACGCTCAACATGCACGGCCGCCGTGCGAATGTGGAGCGCCTCGAACGCAACGGCAGTGGCTACATCGGCAGACACGAGCCCGATGTCTTCCTCAGCGACGATCCGTGGTTCCGCGGCATCGAAATCAGCACCGGTCCCGACGGCAGCGGCTTCATCCTCGACTGGAGCGACACCGGCGAGTGCCACGAGCACACCGGTGTCCACCGCACCTCCGGCCGCATCTTCCGCATCAGCTACGGTGAACCGAAGAAAGCCGAGAAGCCCTTTTCATGGCGCAAACCCTGGCCGAAGGCCGATCTCAACGGCGACGAGCATCAGAAGGTGCTGGCGATTCGTGAGATGACACAGTTTTGGCCGCTTGACCTCGTGACTGGATTTCCGCATCCACAAGCCATTCTTCCATTCAGGAGAATGAACGACCTTGAGCAGTTTAAGCAGCTTGTGCAGCTCGCACAATCGACGCCACATGCCTCAGTTCGCCTCACACTTGCCAGTGTGCTTCAACGCTTGCCGCACCGACATCGTTCTGAACTCGCCGCTGCGCTGCTTTCGCACACCGAAGACGCCAGCGATCCCTTTTTGCCGCACATGGTCTGGCATGGCGTCTCGCCGCTCGCGAAGAGCGATCCGTCCGCACTCGTCGCACTCGCGAAAAACTGCTCGTGGCCAAAGGTGACACGCTGGATCACCCGCAGCCTCGCGAATCAGCCGGAGGTGCTGAACTCGCTTCTCAGCCAGACAAAGCCTGAACAACTCGAAAGCGTGCTCGAAGGCATGGCCGAGGCATTCAAAGGCATCCGCAAGGCTCCGAAGCCTGCGAGCTGGGACAAAGTCGCCAGTTCGTCGAAGTCACCGCTCATCCGCGAATTGAGCATCCTCTTCGGCGACGGTCGTGCGCTCGATGACGTGAGGAAAATCGCCCTTGATGACAAAGCAGACATCGCCGCCCGCGAGGCCGCTCTCAAGACGCTGATCGAGGCACGACCAGAAAACCTGTGCAGCCTCTGCGAGCAGCTTCTCGAAACACGCACCCTCAACATGACCGCCGTGCGCGGGCTGGCGCTCTTTGATGATCCGGCCATCGGCACGAAACTAGCGAAGAACTACCGCAGATTCTACCCGCTGGAGCGGCCCGCCTTGCTCGACACACTCGTTTCGCGCCCGGCCTTCGCGAAGGCGTTACTGGCCGAAATGGCCGCTGGCAAAATCCCGCGCACCGATCTGACCGCGTTCCACGCCCGCCAGATCCGCTCCTTCAACGACAAGGCTCTCACGAAGCAGCTCGCCGATGCCTGGGGCGAGCTGCGCGAATCTGCCGCCGACAAAAAGCAGCTCATCGAGAAGTTCAAAGCCCAGCTCACGCCCGAAACGCTGGCGAAGGCCAATTTGAGCAACGGGCGAATGCTCTTCACCGCCGTCTGCGGTGCCTGCCACATGATGTACGGCCAGGGTGGCAAGATCGGCCCCGATCTCACCGGCAGTGGCCGTGCGAGCCTCGATTACCTGCTCGAAAACATCGCCGATCCCAGCGGTGTGGTCAGCGCTGACTTCCGCATGAGCATTCTCACACTCAAGGACGGCCGCATCCTCAGCGGTGTGATCGCGGAGAAAAACGAACGCACACTCACGCTGCGCATGTTGACCGAAGCGATGACGCTCGACCGGTCTGAAATCACGAAAACAGAAACGTCACCGCTTTCCATGATGCCCGAAGGTCTGCTGCTCGCCTTCCAGCCGGATCAAGTACGCGATTTGATCGCCTACCTGATGCATCCCGTGCAGGTGCCGCTGCCAAAAGCAGCGCGCTAAGACGCCGCCCGCCACGATTTGCCGCAAACTCCGTTTGGCAGGCGTGCTGGCTCCTGCTGTAGTCCCGCAATGTCCCAAGGACCTCTTCTCATCACCGGCGGCGCCGGCTACATCGGCTCTCACACCGTCCGCCACCTGCTGGAGCAGAACGAGCGCATCGTCGTCCTCGACAATCTCGTCTTCGGCCATCGTGCGGCGCTGCCGCTCGACCGCGTGACCTTCATCGAGGGTGACATGGCCGATGCAGCGCTGGTGGAGAAGCTCTTCGCCGCGCACAAACCCGAGGCCGTGCTGCACTTCGCCGCGTTCGCGTATGTCGGCGAATCCGTCGCCGATCCGCTCAAATACTATCGCAACAACCTCTCCGCGCCGCTCACGCTGCTCGAAGCGATGCAACGTCATGGCTGCAAGCGCTTCATTCTCTCTTCCACCTGCGCCTCGTATGGCGATCCGGTGCGCATCCCCATCGACGAATCGCATCCACAGACACCGGTGAACCCTTACGGTGCCTCTAAATGGATGCTGGAGCGCGTGCTGCGTGACTGCGACACCGCCTGGGGTCTGAAGTCCGTCTTTCTGCGCTACTTCAACGCCAGTGGCTGCCACCCCAGCGGCGAGATCGGCGAGGATCACAATCCCGAGACACATCTCATCCCGCTCGTTCTTCAAGCCGCTGCCGGGCAGCGCGAACACATCACCGTGTTCGGCACTGACTATCCGACGCCCGACGGCACCTGCATCCGCGACTACATTCACGTCTGCGATCTCGCCTCCGCTCACGCACTTGCCTTGAACTACCTCCGCAAAGGCGGCGCGACCATCCCTGTGAACCTCGGCACAGGCCGCGGCTTCAGCGTGAAGGAGATCATCGCCACCGCCGAAGCCGTCACCGGCAGAAAAATTCCCGTGGTGTATGGCCCGCGACGCGCGGGCGATCCTTCGGAGCTCGTGGCCGACCCGTCGCGTGCCATGGAAATCCTCCGATGGCAGGCGGCACACCTCGAGCCACGCGAGCATATTGACTCCGCATGGAGATGGATGAATGGAGCACAACGCGGACACTTTGCTGATTGAACAGTCTTGCCCCAGGACTGTCACAGAGTAGCCCCCGCCTTTCATCCGCCCCCTATGAGAGTTCCCAGCCAGTGGCTTGTCTGCATCTTCGCGCTCATCACCGTAGCGTTGTCTCATGCCGTGGAGATCATCGGACAGCCGCAGGTGCAGGCGCAGGCAGACGCCGTGACGATCACCTGGAAGACGGATGTCAGTTGCGGGACACGCCTGCAATATGGCCTCAACGCCGCTCAATTGAACCAGCGGGCAGAGGGCGGCGTCGGCAGCACACATGAGATCACACTGTCGGGACTCGCGCCTGGGACGACGTATCATTACAGTGTCGGCAGCGCTCGCACACAACTCGCCACCGGTGTTTTCACCACACTAGGCGCAGCAGCTACCGCCACGCCACAGCCATCGCTGATGCGCCGTGTGCTGGATGTGTTCACGCCGGAGAAAAAAGCCGTCACTGCCACCGCCGTCGTCACGCCGCCACCGACGCAGCAGACCTGGGGCCACCTCGACTCGTTGCAGGACCACTTTGAGCGCCATGGTAGCGATTTCCGCGCCAAATCCCCCGACGATTACGCCGCGCAGGCATGGCTCTTCCTCCAACGTGCCCGCGAAGAGGGCCTGCCAATGAAACGCGACGACACGGACGGCACGTTGCGTGTCTTTGATCCTCAAACTCATGCCTTCGCCGCCTACAATTCCGCAGGCAGGACAAAAACTTTCTTCAAACCAGAAAGTCCCGGTTATTGGCAACGCCAGCCTGGGCGCGCTGTCAAAGCCACTGACCTTCGTTTCTTCTCCCGCTAACAATGTCCCGCAAAGCCCCCGCAAAAACTAAACCGATGAAAACTTCCGCCAACACCTGCCCCGTGTGCGGCTTCAACCAGCTGGCGGAGCCTCCGCGCAACAAAACCGGCGGCGCGTCGATGGAAATCTGCGCCTGCTGCGGCTTTCAATTCGGCGTCACCGATGACGACCAGGGCGTCAGCTACGACGACCATCGCCAGCAGTGGATCACGGATGGCATGAAATGGATGAGTTCCGGCAAGAAAGCTCCCAAAGGCTGGAACCCGCAGTCACAACTCGCCTCATTCGCGCTCCGTGCCACGCTCAGCCGTGTCAAAGGCCGCCCGCCGCGCACGACCTTCGCGCCGCAGATGGCGTGATCACTTTGCCGCACCCTTCAGCAGGCTCTTCGCATGCTCCCTCGCGCTCGCGGCGCTGCCGCCGAGCATTCTCGCCAGCTCCTCCACGCGCTCCTCGCCACTGATCTCGGCGATTTGCGATTTCGTGTGGCCGCCTTGAATCTCCTTCGTCACCACGAAGTGGCTTTTCGCCAGCGAGGCCACCTGCGGGAAGTGCGTGATGGCGATCACTTGATGCGTGGTGCCCAGCGCCGCCATTTTGCGGCCCACGGCCTCGGCGATGTTGCCGCCGACGTTCGCGTCGATCTCATCGAAAACGAGCAGTGGCACCGCGTCCTGCTTGGCGAGGGCGCTCTTCACAGCCAGCAGCACGCGTGACATTTCTCCGCTCGATGCAGTCATGCGCAGCGGTTTGGAGGGCTCGCCCGGATTCGGTGCAAAATGGAAATCGACCTCCTCCAGGCCGCATTTGGCCGGTTCCGGAAGGTTCGTGAGCTGCGCGGCAAACACACTCTGCTTGAAGCCGAGATCGCTCAAATGGGCCGCGACCTCTTTGGCGAGCTTGGGAGCCGAATCGGCCCGCTTTTTCGAGATTTGCTTTCCGAGCTTCAAAACCTCCGCCTCGCGCTCTTTGACGAGCTTTTGCAGCTTCGCGATCTCCTCGCCGCGATTTTCGATGCGTCTCAGCTTGCGCTCCGTTTCAGCCATGAATTCCAAAATCTCGCCAATCGTGCGGCCATACTTCCGCTTCAGCGTCTGGATCGTGTGAATTCGCGATTCGAGCTGTTCGAGCTCAGCGCCGTCAATCTCCAGCTCCTCCGCGTAATCCGCCACGCTGCTCTCCAGCTCCGTGAGCTCGATCTGCGCCGATTTGAAGCCCTCAAACATCTTCGCCGTGCTCGGGTCGATCTTCTCCAGCTCGTGGATGCTGCGGCTGATCTCGCGCAAACCGTCGATCACGCTGCCTTCACCTTCGCTTAGGCGACTCGTGATCGCTCCACAAAGCTCTGCGAGCCGTGCGCCGTTCGCGGCGATGCGATGCTTCGACTCGATCTCCTCCTCCTCGCCCTCCTTGAGGTTCGCGGAGGCGATCTCATTCGCCTGAAACTTCAGCATGTCGATCTGCTGGCTGGAGGCCCGCTCGGAATTCTCCAGTTCATCCAGCTCCGTCACCGCCGTGCGCCATTCCTTCCAGGCCGCCTCATATTTCGCGAGCGGCTCTTCGATCCCCGCAAACTTGTCCAGCATGTCCATCTGTCGCTCACGCGAATTCAGCGATTGGTGATCATGCGGTCCGTGCAGATCGACCAAAAACTCGCCCAGGCTTTTCAGCACCTGGATGGTCACCGGCGAGCAGTTCACGAACTGCTTGTTCGCCCCGCTGGCGCTGATCGTGCGCTTCACGATCAACTCGCCGTCCTGACAAGGCTCCAGCCCGGCCTCTTCGAGTACCGCATCCACCGCCTTCGCATCCTTCAGATGAAAACTCGCCTCCACCGTGCAGGCATCCTGCCCCGTGCGGATCAGCGACCGGTCCGCCCGCTCACCAAGGATCAGCTTCAGCGCGCCGACAATGATCGACTTCCCCGCGCCCGTCTCGCCCGTCACGCCGACAAGTCCTGCCGCCAGTTCCCACGTCACATCTTCGACGAGGGCCAGGTTGCGGATTTTGAGGACGGAAAGCATGCGGCGGCGGTTTGGGGTGCGCGAAGATGGAAAGTCCCTGTCGTATTTCAAGACGAGCGCGGACATTTCCGTCATCGGTCATCGTGTCCGGCGCATGCCGCGCCCGTGGAGTGGCGACGAGTCGTCGCCAAACAATGCTGCCAGTGCCGACGAATCGTCGGCCCTCCATGCTCACTCCTTCACCTCAAACATCGCCGTCACCCGCTGCCCGGCATAGACCGGAGCTGCATCGCAAATAATCTCGCACAGGGCGTTGAGCGTGCGTGTATCCATGCGCGCGGTGGAGTCCGGCTCAAACAGGCGGCGTGGGGCAAAGGAGGGCAGCAGGGTGATGAGGCGCAGCCTGCCGTTAGGTTTCTCCGCGCCATGCAGGGTGAACATGCCTTCCATGCCTTCCATGCCTTCTTTCGCACGCGTCGCCTCCTGTTCGCTGATCTCGACCCGCACCCACAGCCGCTCCGTGTCCGCCATGCGCAGAATCGGTGTGGCAAATTGCAATGACACTGCATCACCCGAATGGCGGTGCAGCAGTAGGATGCGGCCGTCTGCGGCGGCCTTTACCAGCCGCAATTCATACACCGCGCGCGCAGCGGCGGCTTCGGCTTCCGCCACAGCGATGTCCTCCGGCAGCGGGCCGCGTCTGAGCGCCTCATGCTGCATCGCGGCGCTGAGCACCCGCTTGCGTAGGATGGCCGCCTGCTGCTTGCGCTGGTCCACAATGTCATCTGAAAGTGCCCTCACATCCTGCTGCCGCAGCGTCAAGGCACGATCATGCTCCAGGTCGGCGAATAGCAGTTCTTCCGCGATGGCATCGCGTGCCGCTTGTGCAGCGGCGATTTCCTCTTTGCCGCTGCCCGCCTTCACCCGCGCCAGCTTTGCCAGAGCAAGATCAAGCGCCGCTTGCTCGCGTGGTGCATCGACTTCCGCCAGCAGCGTGCCGGCCTTCACCCATTGACCTTCTTTGACATGCACAGCACTGAGAGTCCCGGCGATCTGCGCGCAGACCTCGATCTCGCCATCCACCGGCTCCACGCGGCCCACGCAGACGAGTTTTCGCACCGGTTCGGCGGCGGATGCGTTCAAGGCGGCCAGGATCAGGAACAGAAAGGCTCTGAGGCGCATGGCCCGACCTCTGTGCTCCTCCGTGCTCTCCGTGGTCAAAAGAACGGACTCACCACAGAGGCCACGGAGGGACACAGAGGTTCTGATGGGGGTTGTGATAGGCGCTTTATTCATGAATGACTCCGTCTTTGAGGGTGCAGAGGCGGTCGGCGATGCCGTGGAGCCGTGTGTCGTGCGTGGTGATGAGCGCGGCGCTTCCGGACTCCTTCACGGAGCGGCGCACCAGTTCCGCCACGGACTCCGCCGCATGCGCATCGAGTTGTGAGGTTGGTTCATCGGCCAGCAGGAGGCCAGGGCGTCCCACCAGGGCACGCGCAAAGGCCACGCGCTGTTTCTCACCGCCGCTGAGGCCGCGCGGCAGCTTTTGCACCTTGTTGGTCAGACCTACCAGGGCCAAAACTTCATCCACACGTTGCCTGTCAATCTCCTGCCGTTTCAGCCGCAGACCGAGCGCGACATTGTCCCATACTGTCAGCGCATCGAGCAGGTGGAACTGCTGAAAGCAGAAGCCCAGATGCGCCTGCCGTGCCGCCATGCGCGCGGCTTCATTTGCCGCGTTCAGATCATGACCCGCCAATTCCACCCTGCCGCTGTCTGCCCGCAGCAGGCAGCCGGTGATTTGCAACAGCGTCGTCTTGCCGGAGCCGGACGGGCCTTGCAGCAGCACGATTTCTCCGGGTGCGATGCTCAGGCTCAACCCATCCAGCACCCGCAGCATGCCGGAAGGTTCGCGGTAGGACTTCACGACTTCGTGCAGTCGCAGCATCGTGGTCCGCACCTGCGAAGCCGCGAAGCGAATCCCCTGTGCGGTCTGGCCGCCGTCTCCCAGATTCCGCACAGAGGACTGTGCGGGCCACTCGCCTGCATCCGCCTTCTTCATGCCCGAAACGCTTCCCCAGGTTCGAGTTTCGCCAGCTTGATCAAAGACCGCATTCCCGCTGCCACGGAGCACAGCGCCATGAAGCCCACTCCCAGCGCCACAATGCCCGGCGTCAGCACCACCGAGATCGTTGTGTGCGCCAGCACCAGCAGCGCCGCCACGAGTCCTCCGAGCGCCAGCACGCAGCCCAGGCCGAACACCACGCCGATTTGCAGCAGCGCCATGCCGCTGAGTTCCACCGTGGAAGCACCCATCGCCTTCATCGCCGCATACACCGGCAGCTTCTCCGCCGTGAGATGGGAGAAGCTCAAAAACACCGTGAGAAAACCCACCAGCGCCGCCAGTGCCGCAGAGAGCAGCAGCACCGGGCCGATGCCAGTGAGTCTCACCCAGTAGTCCTGCGTCAGATCATGAAACTCCTGCGCCGTCCACACATGCAGCGCGGGCAGGCGTGCCTGCAATCTTGCCTGCACCGCGCACACATCCGCGCCCGCCTTGCACCGCACGGCTAGGTAGCTGATGCGGTTCGGCGGCATGGACAGAAAGCGTCGCGCATTGTCCACATCTGTTACCAGCAGGCAGGCCGTGCTAAAGAGCTTCTTGCCACGCATCACTCCCGCCACGTTCATGTGCAGGCCGCGTATCTCGATTCCCGCCTCACCGTTGAAGGTCTGGCCAACACGATCCAAATGCTTCTCATCCACCAGCACATTCCCTGGCACACTCAGCACCGTTGCGAGGTCCAGCCCAGCATTCGTGCCCAGATCTACTCTCAAGCCATCGGTGAAGGGAATACCCACGACCTGCGCGCTTTCCGTTGCACCATCCGGCAGTCGGCGGAAGCGCACCCACTCCGCGATGATGCCTGCCGCAGCACTCACCTCCGCATCTCCCAGCACCACCGTGCGCGGCAGATCGTCGAAAACGGTCAGGTAATCAAACGCCAGCACCGGCTGTTGCGATACCCACAAGTCTGCCTCGAAAGAGTCTGACACGATGGTGATGTCCCGCTGAAAACCGAGAAAGAACCCGAACTGCAACAGCACCAGCAAAACCGCCATCGCCACCCCAATGACGACCCCGAGGTATTTGCCCTTCTCACGGGCAAGGATGGTCACGGCGGTGCGGGTGAGCATCGGTTTACTTGGTTTTGATCGTTTGAAACCGGGCCGCCTGCACCACGCTGCCAAACTCCGTGAAGTCAGCATGCGTGAATCCATGCTTGAGTCCGATAGCGCGAATTTGCTCGATATAGTTCAGATCAATCTCGCCTACATGATGCCCATCAATGCCTTCCAGCGTCTTCAAGACTGTTTCAGCGAGACAGGCAAAGGTGGCATCCTTCCCGGTGCGCATGTCGAATTTTAACCTCACGCCAGGTGTTTTTGCCAGAGAGCCATCAATACAAATGAGGTCTGGCCTCTCGCTCAGCAGTCTGCGGTCGATGCTCTGTGGCTGCGCAATGTCATAGATGATGGCATTGCGCTTCAGCGTCTCCGCCTGGATGAACGGTCCAGGACTGCTCGTGGCCGAAACCACCATATCTGCCGCAAGAATCGAGTGAATGTCTGTGCTCAACTGCAATGGGACTTTCAGTTCTGTGCGGAGCTTTTCTAGCTTCGTCAAGCTCCTCCCGACCATCAGCAAATCGTGATTTTCTGCGAGCGAACGGCAAACTGCCGAACCAATGACACCATAGGCTCCGACCACCGCAATGCGCGGCTTCTTCAATCCTGCCAATAGCATCGCTTTCTCGATTCCTTCGAGCGCAATTACTGTGGCAAATGCATCACCATGGGTGATGCGAGCCGTTATTCCCGGCTGCTCCACCAACCATCTGCCACCATTCGTCGCTGAAACGGTGAGCGCACCAAGACCGATCACACCAGCATCGAGACGCTGCTGTGCAAACAGGGCTGCCCGATAAATGCGGCGGCGCGCAGCAGCAACCACACTTCGCTTGTCGGAGATCAACTGGTGCGGTTTCAACAGCACGCCCAGCAGGTAGAGCATCGCCCCGTTCGGCAACCTCACCCGGTCACAAAGCGTCAGCCCCATGCGGCCTGGTAATCCGCTGAGCACAAAGTCAGTCCAGGTGCTCGGAAAGAACTTCGATAGCTTGAATCTTTGATCGATGTCCTGCTGATCACGCGGATGAATGAGAAAAACAGCATTCTTCCCTGCACTCCGTTTGGCATGGTGAGCGTGATGCCCATTATTTTTTGAAATCATCCGGCGTCTCGGTGGCTTTCTTGAACTCGCCACCTTCGGAGGCAGTCCGGCCCTGTTGCGCCGTGTTGTTGCCTGCCTCCTTCCGGTGACCGGTGAGTTAAGAAGTTGCACTGAGACAACCGCGACGGCCTTTAAGCCGCGAGGCTCTGGACATACGCCGCCGCCTCCCGGCCATTTCTGGTCGTGAAGCGACGTGTTTGCGGCACACATCAGCCGCTCAGTGCAAGGTTCTTAAGCCCCGGCTCAGGTCTCCCTGAGCGCCGCCATGCTAGTGCGTGGCATTCTGCTGTAAAGCGTGAATGCGGGGAGGCTGAAGTCGCGGGAGAAATGTGCGAAGAAAAGTCCGCGCCGCATTTCAAGACAGCGCGTCAGTTTCCTGCAAACACCGGCTTGAAGCCCGCCTGCTCATCATCGCGATCCAGCCATGCAATGAAAAACCATGTGTCGGCAAAAACGACATTCATGGTTTCCGTTTGGCCGAGCCGTAAAGGTAGTGGTCGTGATTGTCAGCGAGGTCACCGATGCCGCTGCCCACAGCACCGATGAAATCCTTGTACCGCCCCGTCATCGGTTGACCGGACTTCTGCTTCGGTAGGATCAAGACCTCAGTCTGGTCCTCCAGATGGACGCCTTCGGGCAGCTTGATGGTGTCGTTGATGACGGTGGCGGTGATGCTCATGAGCGGAGAGTACCATCCCCACCGAAGCGGTCGCAAGCCTCCAGATGTCTCACCCACCACGCGGCGATCTTCCGCTCCATGCCTTGAAAGCACGGGAGAAATGCGCGGCGGACTTGTAGCCGAGCTCGGCGGCCACGTTTTTCACCAGCGCATCCGGCTGACGGAGTTTGATCGCGGCCTGCGATAGTTTGAGCCGCGTGAGGCAGGCGAGCGGCGTTTCGGTGTCGTAACGCTGGAACAGACGCGTGAAATACGCCGCTGACACGTGGCAGGCCTTCGCCGCCTGCTCGATGCTGTTGAGCACCGGGTAATTGCGCAGCAGATGACCGCGGCAGCGCAGATACGTCGCGTAGGCCGGATCCATCTTCGTCGTCGCGGGCTGGCGGCTGTCCGCGCAGAGCACGAGCGCATGCTCCAAGGCCGCGCAAGCCGCTCGCAGGCCGAATCGTCCGCCGCGCAGCCCGTGGTCGATGACCTCCTCCAGCAGCGACACGACACGCGCCGCATCCGTCACACGCAAAACACTTCCGGGGGAAAGATCAAGATCCGGCAACAGTTGGGCGGCGTGTCTGCCGGTGAAGTTGAAGAAGTACTTCACCATCGGCTCGTCGGCAGAGCTGCGGATGACATGCGGGACGCCGGAGTCGAAGAAGAAGGCATGTCCGGTCTCGATGTCATGCCTCCGGTTTGCCAGCGTGACGCTGCCATGGCCACGCGAGACGAACTCGAAGGCCAGAAACGGAAAGTCCTTCCGATCCACGACAAAATCCGGCGCACACCACTCGCAGCCACCGCCCACAAGGCAGAGCATGGCGGCATCGCGCTGCCGCTCTTCCCATTCCGGCAGAAAAAAACGGCGCGTGCGCACGACTTGCGTGGAAAAGTAGTCGGCCTGGTCGGTGGCGGGCATGGCCGGAGCATGTCAGCCTCGTCAAGAATCGTCAAGCCGCTGCCAAGGATGAGCAGCGAAGGCTCATTTATCTTTGCTCCTTCATCTTTTATCCTTTCAGCCATGTCCCAACCACTCCGCGGCATCATTCCGCCTCTCGTTTCTCCTTTGCGTGATCGCGATGCCCTCGACGTCGCCGGTTTGGAGCGTCTGATCGAACATCTCATCTGCGGTGGCGTTTCGGGTCTCTTCGTGCTTGGCACCACGGGTGAAGGCCCGAGCCTGAGTTATCGCCTGCGGCGCGAATTGATCGAACGCGCCTGCAAACTAGCCGCGGGACGCGTCCCCGTGCTCGTGGGCATCACGGACACTTCGTTCACCGAGAGCGTGAACCTCGCCAAATACTCCGCCGAGGCCGGAGCGACGCATGTGGTGCTCGCGCCGCCGTATTACTTCCCCGCCGCGCCGCCGGAGATGCTCGAATATGTGCAGGACCTCGTCGCCGAGATGCCGCTGCCGTTGTTTCTCTACAACATGCCCGGTTTGACCAAAGTGAGCTTCGAGATCGACCTCGTGCGCCGCGCTCTCGAAATGCCGGGCGTCTGCGGCGTCAAAGACAGCTCGTGTGACATGATCTACTTCCACCGCCTCATCGAGATCGCCAAGCAACGCGCTGATTGGAGCGTGCTCGTCGGCCCCGAGGAGCTCACCGCAGAGGCCGTGCTGCTCGGCGGCCATGGCGGCATCAATGGCGGAGCCAATCTGCATCCCAAACTCTACGTCGAGATGTATCAAGCCGCCGCCGCGCAGGACCTGCAACGCACGCGTGAGCTGCACGCACAGGTCATGAAGCTCGCCGGAGCCATCTACACCGTCGGCAAGCACAAGAGCGCCATCATCAAAGGCATCAAATGCGGCCTCAGCCTCCTCGGCATCTGTGAAGATCACATGGCCGAGCCGTTTCATCGTTTCCGCGATGCGGAAAGAGAGATCATACGCGAAAGACTCTCCTCCCTCGGCCTGCTCAAATAAGAACAACCACGAAATACCCTGAATACACAGAACCAAACCATCCGAAGGCCAACCTAATCCCATGAAACTCCATCATCTCATCCTTCCGTGCATTCTGTGTATTCCGTGGTTATCCCCTGCTGCCGATCCCGCCATCTTGAAAACCGAGTACATCTACGACACCGGCCCCTATCCGCAGATCCACGCCACCACCATCGTCGAAACGCCCACAGGCCTCGTCGCGGCCTGGTTCGGCGGCACGGCGGAGAGGAATCCGGACGTGTGCATCTGGGTCTCGCGCCAGCTTCCCGATGGCAAATGGACCAAGAGTGTCGAAACCGCCAACGGCGTGCAGCCTGACGGCTCGCGCCATCCGACATGGAACCCCGTGCTGTTTCAGCCGAAGGACGCGCCTTTGATGCTCTTTTACAAAGTCGGCCCATCACCGAGCACCTGGTGGGGCGAGCTCAAGACGAGCACCGACGGCGGCAAAACATGGTCTGCGGCGCAGAAGCTGCCGAAGGGCATCTTCGGCCCGATCAAGAACAAGCCCGTGCAGCTCTCGAACGGCGACATTTTGTGCCCGACGAGCAACGAAACCGACACGAAGCCCAGCGCGTGGGCGATCTACTTCGAGCGCACCTCCGATCTGGGTAAAACATGGACGCGCACCGAACTGCTGCACGATGGCGTCACCATCGGTGCCATCCAACCAAGCATTCTCTCCCTCGGCGGCGACAAGCTCATGGCGGTGGGCCGAACGAAGCAGAGCAAAGTCTTCCAAATCACCTCCGAAGACGCCGGCAAGACCTGGGGCGAGATTTCACTCACCGATCTGCCGAATCCGAACTCCGGCACCGATGCCGTCACCCTCGCCGATGGACGCCACCTGCTTATTTACAACCACACCGCCCGCGGCCGCAGCCCGCTGAACCTCGCCGTGAGCAAGGACGGCAAAACTTGGGAAGCCGCGCTGGTCTTTGAAAACGAGCCGAAGAAGGAATTCAGCTATCCGGCCATCATTCAAACCAAGGACGGCCGCGTCCACATCACCTACACCTGGCAGCGCAAGAAGGTGAAGCACGTCGTCCTCGATCCAGCCAAGCTCACCACGAAGGCCATCGTGAATGGTATTTGGCCGCAATAAGCTGTTTTCACCATGAAAACGATTCCTGCCGCGACGTCTGTCCTGGCCGCCCCTGATCCGCATCACCAACCACGCCCTCCAGGCCGAGGGGCACTGGAAAACGCGCATCAGACGTCATGATCAGCGATGTGGGTGCCGTGACGATGCCGGACAGGCCGCTCTGAATTGGCCAAGCAAAGCAGCCATCTCGCTCCGCGAGATGAGCTTGGGGCTACCTCCGCTCCGCCTTCAAATACGGCCTCAACGCCTCGAAGCGGAAATCAATCTCCGCGATCTCATCCGCCGTCAGCTTCAACTCGGAGAAGACCGGCTTGTCGGGAATGCTGCGATTCGGGCCGTATTGACGTGAGATCATGTTTTTGAAGACGCCGCGCTTCTTCCAGAGGTGAAGCTGGAAGCCGCGCAGGTCCCCGCCGGGCAGATGCTGGCCGAGATTGAAGAGCAGCATCAGCTTCGCGTGGATGTCGCGCACGGTGTCGGGGTCTTTGCCGCTTTGCATGAGATCCCAGACCTTCGTCAGCACATCGGCATACACCGCGCGCTCGGTGATGAGCCCTTCGGTGCCGAGATGCGATTCGTAGAGCCAGCCATGCGCTCCCCGTGCGCTGAAGACGCGACGGATGACCGGTTTCGCCGCGCACAGCTCTTTCGTGCGGGCGATGATCGGCGCGGCTTCTTCCTTGATGTAGCCGAAGTGCGGAAACTCCTTCGCCAGCTCGCTCATGAGCTTCACGGAGGGCACCGGGCCTTTGTAAGCCACACCGCCGGTCGTTTGGAAAATGACAGGCCGTTTCGCCACCTTCGCCAGCTCGCGCCAATACTGCCTCAGATCGTCCTCCGTGCGTCCCGAGTCCGGCGGACGCGAGATGATGGCCGCAGGCGCGAGTTTCTCCGCATGTCGCGCATACACGAGCATCTCCTCCGTATCGCGCCCCTGCACGCCGAGGCACAGTGCCGATGTTTTGAAGCTCTTCGCCATCTCCGCCAGCACCTCCATGCCGCGCAGTTTTTCATCCATCGTCAGCAAATCGACGCTGTCTCCCGACTGCGGCCAGATCATGCCCGGACAGCCACCCCAGTCCACAAACCGCGCCTGCTCCGCCAGCACCTCAAAGTCCACCGCGCCCGTTTCCGTGAACGGCGTCGAGAGGATCGGAAACGGCCCGCGCACCTTCGGATCGGCATCCGCCGCGTGCAGACGGTTTTCATGAAGCAGCATCGAAGCGCCCGAAAGCGCGGTGCCGAGCAGTTGGCGTCGTGTGAGGTGTTTTGGCATGGCGGTGAGGGAAACTGGCTTCCCGAGCTTTTCATTTCAGCCTTCCGGCGTGTAGATTTCCAGATGCCAGCCTTCTCTCTTGATGCCGAAACTGTCCTGCAAGACCTCCGCGCCTTTGTGGCGGCAGAATTTGAGGCGCAGCGGCTGAAGTTTGCGGAACAGCGTGCCAAGCCGCGCAGCGAGCGCGTGGAGGACGGCACATGTGTGGATGGTTTGCGCTTCGCACGACTCGATGATGCGGGACGGGCTGTTTTTCGACATGAGGGCAATGATTCACGTCTGCGTGAGGGCAATCTGGTGACGCTGCGACAGTCAGAAGATGGCGATGAGACGCTGGCGGAGCTGTTCCGTGAAGAAGCCGGTGAAATGTGGCTGGCATCGGAGAAGGGATTCAAAACCGCGCAGTTTGCCGAAACGGGCGGCTGGTTCATCGACGAAGCCTTTTTGGACTTGGAGAGCCATTATCTGGCTGCTTTTGACCGTCTCCCAAACAGCGCCATCGGCCAGGAGTGCATCCTGCCATTGCTCATGGGCACGCAGCGGACGGAGCTGGACGAGGAGGAGTTTCATGGCGCGATGGAGGACTTGAAAAAGCAGCCGCAGGCATGGGAGGAAACCCAGCGGGATGCCATCGCGAGCTGTCTCGCCGCCGAGCGCTGCTGCCTCGTGCAGGGGCCGCCTGGCACGGGAAAGACGCGTGTGCTGGCGCAGGTGGTGCGCCGCCTCGTCGAGCGGGGCGAGCGGGTGCTCATCACGGCCTTCACGCACCGCGCCATCGACAATGCGCTCGCAGCCACGGCACGCGAGCTGGATGAGCGTGACCGCGTCGCACGCATTTGCGCGGCGACTCATCGGCGGGAGGAAAACTTTGATCGTTACGAGTTCTTCGCGGCGAGTCCGCTTGCGGGGCAAAGCGGCGGCTGGGTGGCGGCGGCCACGCCTTTCGCTTTGCGGAAACGACTGCCGGGAGTCGAGTTTGACACCGTAGTCATCGACGAGGCCGGGCAGATGACCACCGCGCTCGCGATCATGGCGATGCTTGCAGGGCGGAAGTATCTCCTGTTTGGCGATCAGCAGCAGCTCGGTCCGGTGGTGATGAGCCGTTCGCGACGCGAGGCTGAGTTTATCGGAATTTTTCATGCGCTGCGGGCGCAGGCAAAGCACGGCACCTGCCTGGACGTGACCTACCGCCTGAATGACAAGCTGACGGAGTGGCCCTCCGAGAACTTTTATCACGGTGAACTTGTTTCCGCGCCACTCGCTGCCGCACGCCGGCTCACCTGCCAGACCGTTTCGCAAGAGCCGGAATGGCTGCGTGAAGCCATCTCATCAGAAAAGCCGCTGATCTGGCTGCAGCACACGAGTGAGGCCAGCCGCACGGTGAACTCTGCCGAGGTCGCTGCGGCGGCGGAAGTGCTTCGGTCACTGCATCGCGGCGGAGTGAGGCTGGAGGACATCGCCGTCGTCACGCCGTATCGCAAACAAGCCCGCGCCCTGCGCCGGCGGCTCGAAACGTTGATGCCGGAAACCTCATGGCGTGGCTGCGTTGTCGATACCGTGGAGCGCATGCAGGGCCAGGAGCGGGAGGCGATCGTCTTTTCCATGTGCGCCTCCGATCCGTCCTTTATCCGGCGGCAGGCGGAGTTCCTCTTTGATCCCCGCCGCCTGAACGTGGCCACCACGCGCGCCCGCACGAAGCTCATCATCCTCGGCAGTGAATCACTGCTGCACACCGACCTGCTAGACACCGACCTCGCGGAGGATCAGTCGCTGCTTCGTTCACTGAGCCGGTGTGCGCATTCAGTTGCGTTTCCTGCATGACGCATCTCATCAAGACACGCGCGCTGCTCGGGCAGCTTGCGGAGCATGGCATCAATGCCAGCCGGGCGATGCGTGGTGCGGTGGAACAAGGCGGACCTGATGCGCTGCTGACGGCTGCGGATGGCCGATGCTGGCTGGTGGTGATCTGGGGAGGCGCATCGCTGCAAGCGGCGCTCTTTGATGAAGGTGCTCCGCCTCCGCTGGCGACGGTGGCGCGTGCTTTGATGAACTGGCGTCATGAGAAAGGTGCTGCCGCAGACCTGCGGATGCCTGATTTGCTCATCCTGGCACCTGCTTGCCGCCGGGTGAACTGCCTGACTGTGTCTGGGCTGAAGAGGATGAACTCATTCCTGTCATCACTCAGCGTGAGTGCAAAAAAGCCGCGACACTCGCCCAGAGCCTGCATCGCCTCACCGGCGCGGTTTTACCCCCGGCCAGCATCGCCCGGTGGCGGGCTGCGGCGGTGCCGGAGGTGACCATCGACAGCCCGTGGAGGCGCAAAAGCATCCAGCGCCCTGCGGACAAGCTCGCCGCGCCGCTGCTGCTCGACTACAAACAAGAACGCTGCGCCCGCCTCGATCTGGAGCCCGATCCCGAGGCGGAAAACCTCGCGCGTGATCTGCGCCTGCGTGTCATCACCGGCGTGGCGGGCTGTGGCAAGACGCTCGTGCTCGTACACCGCGCCGCCTTGCTCGCCACGCACTTCCCGCAGGCGCGGGTGCTGCTCGTCAGCTTCAACCGCCCGCTCATCAACGACCTCCGCCGCCGCCTGGCCCGCCATCACGCGGGCAGCCGCGTGGAGTGCATGACTTTCAATCAATGGCTCGGCCGCGTGGCACACTCCGCCGGCGGCATGATGAACGAGCCTGAAATCCTGCGCTGGATCGAGCGTGAGCGCCCGCCCATGACCGCGCTGGCAAAACTCAGCGCCGAGTGGCTGCGGGATGAGCTGCGCTGGATGTGTGACCATGCGCTGGCGGATGAAAGCTACCTCACCGCCGAGCGCAAAGGCCGCGGCACCCGCCTCAGTGCAAAGCAACGGCGCGAGCTGCTGGAGCTGCTGCACCGTTACCGCGCCCATCTGCGGCAAAACGGGCGTGCTGACTGGTCCGAGTGGCCGCTCACCGTGCGTGAAAAGCCTCCTGCGCCGCTTTTGGCGGAGAAGTTCGATCATCTGCTCATCGACGAGGCGCAGTTCTTTGCGCCCGTGTGGCTGGAGCTGCTGAAATCGGCGCTCAAGCCCGGCGGGCATCTCTTTTTGTGCGCTGATCCCACGCAGGGCTTTTTGAAGCGCCGGCTGTCCTGGAGCGCCGTCGGCCTGGAGGTGCGCAGCCGCTCTCACAAGCTCGAAAAACCTTATCGAAGCACATGTGCCATCCTGGAGTTTGCGCGTGATTTCTACCGCAGCCGGCTTTCTGAAGAGGATGAGCCGCTGAACCTGCCCGCGCCCGAATGGCTGGAGACGCTGGAACCGGGTATTCCACCCATCTTGCAGCCTGGAGGTGCAGGGCAGGATCAACTGCGGCGTTTGACGGCCGATTTGCAGGCCTTGCGGCAAAGCGGCGTGCCAGCGGACCACATCCTCATCCTCGTGGCTGGCCGCACTCTCACCGTGCAGGCCGTCATGCAGCATCTCAACACACGTCTCGGATCAAACTCCGCCAGCTCCGTGCGTGATGACCATGCGCCGGAGGAAAGCATCGGCGTGGCTCATCTCATGGCAGCGACCGGGCTGGAGAGGCCGGTGGTCTTTCTCCTCGGATGTGACGACCTCATCGCCACCGAGTCCAATCCGCTGCTCACTGACGAAGAACGCGCCGAGCTCATCCAGGACCACACCCGCCAGATCTACGTCGGCATCACGCGTGGCATGGAGCGTGTGGTGATCTATGCGGACAGGCTCGTCGAAGCACCAAATGTCAGCGCCTGATTTGCCCCGGCTTCATTTCTGCCCAAAGCTCACGCTGCCATGCCAAAAAAGTCCTCCCCCAAGTCCAGACGCACCAGGAAAAAATCCACCGCCATCCCGCTCCCATCCGCCGAGGACTGGCGCAGCACGGACGAGGTCGAGGTGCTCCGCCGCATCCAGCGGGCGCGGGAGGAAAAGCATGCCATCAGCAACCTCCAGCCGGAGCACCCGGTCTTCTCCACCTTCGCGGTGAAATCACCCAGCGGCATGACGTATCAGGTGGAGGTGCGGGATGTGGCCTCGCGCTCGTTTTCCTGCACCTGCCCGGACTTCCGCACCGCAGGGCTGGGCACCTGCAAGCATGCCGAGGCCACGCTCATCTGGCTGAAGCGCCGTCACAAAGGGGACTACAAGCTCGCGGAGGCTCGCACCTCGCCACATCTCCATCTGGTGCCGGATGGCGATCTCCTGCGCATCGAGCGGGACTTCAAACACCTGCCTGCTTCACTGCGCACCTTGTTTGACCAGGATGGTTTCCTCATCGCCGACGCGGAGGATGCGCTGCCAAAAATCCGCCGCAGCGCCAAGCTGCGCGTCTCGCAGGACGTGGAGCCGTTTCTCCAGGCACGCCGTCGTGCTCAGGAGCGCCTGGCTTTGCGCCGCGACTACGAGACCGGCGTCGTCGAAGGCCGTCATCCCGAGCACGTCACGCTGCACCCGCTTTATCCGTATCAGCGGGAGGGCATGCTGCACCTCGCCTTTGGAGAGCGGGCCTTGCTGGCGGATGAGATGGGCCTGGGCAAAACGATCCAGGCCGTGGCCGCGTGCGCCTTGCTGCATCATTTGGGAAAAGCAAAGCGCGTGCTCGTCGTCACACCGGCCTCGCTGAAGACGGAGTGGGAGGAGCAGATCAAGCGCTTCACCACCCTCGGCCTCCAGCTCGTTTTCGGACCGCGCACGGCGCGGATGAAAGCCTACACCGCCTCCACGCCGCCATTTTTCACCATCGTGAACTACGAGCAGGTCGTCACCGACACGCTCGACATCAACACGCACTTGAAGCCCGACATCGTCGTGCTCGACGAAGCCCAACGCATCAAAAACTGGGCCACCAAGACCGCCCAGGCCGTCAAACGCCTGCAAAGCCGCCACGCCTTCGTGCTCACCGGCACGCCGATCGAGAACCGCATCGACGAACTCTACTCCATCGTCGATTTCCTCGATCCCAGCCTGCTCGGCCCGCTCTTCCGCTTCAACCGCGACTTCTACCAGCTCGATGAAAACGGCCGCCCGAAGGACTATCAAAACCTCACCGCCCTCCGCGAGCGCGTGCGCCCCGTGCTGCTCCGCCGCCGCAAGCACGATGTCGAGACCGAGCTGCCCATCCGCACGGACCGCCAGCACTTCATCCAGCTCACCCCTGCCATGCGTGGCGAGTATGACGAGGTCAAACAGCAGGTCTCCCAGCTCGTGCAGAAGTCCCTGCGCCGCCCGCTGACGAAAAAAGAGTCCGACCTGCTCATGATCTTCCTCGGCATGATGCGCATGATTTGTGACTCGCCCTCCATCATCAAAGGCCACGACTGCCAGGACTGCCCGAAGCTCGTCGAACTTGATGGCATCCTCGGCGAAGCACTCTCCGACCCCGATGTAAAAGTCATCATCTTCTCCGAATGGGAGGGCATGCTCAAAAAAATCCGCGAATGGGCGGAGAAGAACGGCATCGGCCACGCCTGGCACACCGGCTCCGTGCCGCAGCAAAAGCGCCGCGCCGAGATCATGGCCTTCCGCGGCGATCCCGCCTGCCGCCTCTTCCTCAGCACCGACTCCGGCGGTGTGGGCCTGAATTTGCAAAACGCCAGTGTCGTCATCAACTGCGACCTCCCGTGGAATCCCGCACGTCTGGAGCAGCGCATCGCCCGCGCCTGGCGCAAGCATCAGAAGCGCCCCGTCACCGTCATCAACCTCATCGCCGAAAACACCATCGAGTCCGCCATGCTCGAAACGCTCGCCACCAAGATGACCCTCGCCGAAGGCGTGCTCGACGGCAGCGAGGAATCCCTCTCCAAAGCCCGGCTCAAGCGCGGCAACGACGCCAACCTCGCCCGGCTCAAGCAGTTCCTCAGCGAGGCACCGGCACCCTCCACCGCACCCGCTCCGAAACCGCCGCCCAGCGATCCCGTGCTCGCCTTTGCCGAGCGCGCCGCCAGCGTGCTCGGTCAGAGCCTCGTCCATTGCCAGGAGGCCATCCTCCCCGGTGAAAGCAGCCCCGTGGTCCTCACCGTGATCCGTGATGTCTCTCGCAGTGCCGCTGTTTCAGCCATCTTCCACGAGACCCAGTGGCGCGGCAGCGCCCCCAAGCTCCACGTCCTCGATGAATCCACCTGGCACAGCCTCCAGCAGCTCGCGGACATCGGCCTCATCACCTTCAACACCCGCGCCACCCGCCACCTCAGCGGCGAGCAACCACCCGCGCCGCCCAAGCCCACCCTCACCCCCGAGCAACTCCAGCGCATCAGCGACCTGCGCACCTTTGCGGCCAAGAAGGAAAAAGTCGCTCAGTTTCTCATCGCTGAAGAAATGCACGACGACGCCATCCCACATCAGCAAGCAGCGCTGAGCGCTCTACGTCAGGCCGATTTCATCGAGTCGGGAGATGAAGATGACATCCCCTTTTGAAATCATTGACGAAGTTCCCATGATGGGAACTTCGTTCTTGATTTTAAGCCTTAAACCTCGATTCTGCCCATGAGAGTCATCGCCCGCAAAACGCTCCGCGACTTTTATGAACAGCACGCCGACAGCAAGTCCGCCCTGGAGGCTTGGTTTCACGAAGCCGTGGCCGCCCGCTGGCAGGGGCCGCAGGAAATCAAGAGCCGCTACCCGTCTGCCGACATCCTGCCCGGCAACCGGGTGGTGTTTAACATCAAAGGGAACAGCTACCGTCTGATCGTGAAAATCCACTACAACACCGGCATTGTCTTCATCCGCTTTGTCGGCACGCACGCCGAATACGACAAGATCGACGCCACAGCCATCTAGCCCATGAAACCGAAAATCATCAAAACTGAGGAGGAATACACGGAGGCCCTGGCCCGCGTGGAGAGCCTGATGGATGCCAAGCCCGGCACGGCCAAGGAGGAGGAACTCGAACTGTGGTCCCTGCTGGTGGAGCGTTATGAGCAGGAGCATTTCCCCATCGACATGCCCGATCCGGTAGAAGCGATCAAATTCCGCATGGAGCAGAAAGGCCTTCAGCAAAAAGATCTGGTGCAGTATTTCCCAGGCAAGAACCGGGTGTCCGAAGTGCTCAACTACAAGCGCCCGCTTAGCATCGGCATGATCCGCGCTTTGAATCGCGGCCTAAAAATCCCGGCGGAAGTGCTGCTGAGTGAAGCCACAGCATGATGTGTCGTCCTGCACAGTCCGGCCCAAGGGCAGTTTGCTTTTCCGCATAGCCCTCACCCCCGAGCAACTCCAGCGCATCGCCGACCTCCGCGCCTTCGCCGCGAAGAAGGAAAAAGTCGCCCAACTGCCCATCGCCCAAGGCCTGGAGGACGAGGCCACTCCGCATCAAGAGGCGGTCGGAAATGCCCTTGATGAAGCCCATCGAATCGAAACCATCCACGACAATGACGACATCCCATTTTGAAGCTGACACCTCACACTTTTCATGAGAAAGACCAAACTTCTTCTTTTTGCGCTCCTTCCGCTTTTTTGCGGCCAAACTCAGGCGCTGGACGATGCGCGAAACATCGACAAAGCCTGGGAAGTCGTCTGGAGCCGGTTTTATCTGCCAAAGGTGCAGACGTTTGGGGATTACCTCAGCAGCTATGAAAAGGGCAAGGAGCAGGCGCATCTGCCGACGGCGGAGGAAGTGAGGAGGCAGTATCCGAATCCCTGCGGCTACAGCACGGGCATGGAGGACGGCGCGATCCTTGGCGGGGCGATGCTGAGCGTGCTGTGTGATCGTTTTGCGGTCACGAAGGATGAATCGCTGCGTGAAAAGGCCGCGAGCGTCTTCTCCGGGCTGCGGTGCTGCGTCACGGTGCATGGCGTGAAGGGCTTTGTGGCGCGAAATGTGTGCCCGGAGGATGCGACGAGCACTTACATCAACTCGTCACGCGATCAGGTGACGCACTTTGTTCACGGCTTGTGGCAGTATTATCACAGCCCGTTGTGCGATGCGGACACGAAGCAGCAAATCCGCGTGATCCTTTCCGATGTGGCGGAGCGGATGATCGCGTTTGTGACACCGGAGAATGATTTCGATTTCTGCCGCTCGGATGGCACGCGCTGCCCGCTGGGCATCTGCCGTATGTGGAAGGTGCAGGCGCATGAGGCAGCGCGTTTGCCGATGATTTATGCCGCCGCGTGGGATGTGACGAAGAATGAACGCTATCGCACCGAGTGGCGGAAGTATGCGGCGGAGGCCATCGCGCAGTCGGCGAACCCCGGCGAGAACAAGCCTGCCTATGCGTTGCTCCAGATGCAATGCTCGCTGGAGCTTCTTCATGCTCTGGAATCGGATGCGGGCCTCAAAGCTCAAATCCACACGCACATGCTCCATGTGCGCGACCTCGCCGCGAAGCGATTCACGAGCGTTCTGGCCCAGATCGCGAAAAAGAGCCCTGAAGAGATGCGAATGCTCGGTCCCGACTGGCGCAAGGTGCCAGAGTGGAAGAACCAAAAAGGCTACCCGAACCCGCAGTGGGGTCCGTTTCGCGAGATCTGGCACCTTACGCGTGAAGCGGGCGAATCCGCGCTCATTTTGCTCATGGTCGATTCGCCCAAACTAACGACAGAGCAGCAAACAGCACTGCAAAATCTGTTCGGCAGCTTTGATTACCTGCACAACGCCAGTTGCGGCCTCGTTTACCACCTCGCGGCGTATTGGAAGGCCCGGCTGCATCCTTAGCTTCGATTGCCAATCGAAGCAGTACCGTTCATGATCTGCACAATTTCCCACCACAATCTCAACTACGGAAACGACGCCATTGCATCGACCATCGCCATGAAGCCGCTCTTTCTCCTCCTCACGCTCCTCACCTCTGCCGTATTCGCCCAACAGGTGCGCAAGCCCTTCCAACTGCCTGCGGGCATCAAGATGGAAAAGGACATCGCCTACATCGAGGGCGGCGATGAAGCACAAAAACTCGACATCTATCTGCCGGAGAAGCCATCGGAAAAACCGCTGCCGCTCATCGTCCACATTCACGGAGGCGGCTGGCGCGGCGGCAGCAAATTCCCGTGTCCGGTGATGGGCATGGTTTTCAAAGGTTACGCCGTGGCGAGCGTCGAGTATCGTTTCAGCCAGAAGGCCGTCTTCCCCGCGCAGATACAGGACTGCCAGGCCGCCATCCGTTGGCTTAGGGCACATGCGAAGCAATACAACTTTGACACCAATCACCTCGGCGCAGTCGGTGGCTCCGCAGGCGGTCATCTCTCCGCGCTCGTCGGTACCTCCGGCGGTAAAAAAGCCTTTCCATCCATCGGCGGCAACGAGGATCAGTCCGACCGCGTGCAGGCCGTGTGCGACATCTACGGCCCCGCAGATTTCAGCACGGTCATACAGCAGGCGGCCGAGGACAAGAACGTGAAAAACATTTTTCAGTTCAACACACCGTCTGATCCGTATTCGCTGCTCATCGGCACGAAGCTCGATGACAAACCGAAGGCCGACGCGGTGAGCCCGGTGCATTACGTTACCAAGGACAATCCGCCCTTTCTCATCCTGCATGGTACACACGATTCCCTCGTGCCGTATGCGCAGAGCGTGCAGCTCGAAGCAGCGCTGAAAGCACAGGGTGTTCCAGTGTGGTTGCAGAAGCTGCCAGGCTCTGGTCATGGCGGACCGGCCTTCAACAAGCCTGCGCTGCTGCAGCTCATGCAAGACTTCTTCGACAAATACCTCAAAGATGCAGATGTGAAGATCACGCTCGTGCCAGAGGAGGATTTGGCGGTGGAGCCACCAAAGGCTGCCACACGGAAGTGAGACGCCAGTCCTCTCTTTGAACAGAACCTGAAACCACGACAGCAGTCCATGAGCCTTTCCATCAAACGTGTCTATGATCCCGCCGCGCCTGAGGACGGCTTCCGCATCCTAGTGGACCGCTTGTGGCCTCGCGGGCTCTCGAAGGAGAAGGCGGCGGTGGATTTGTGGCTCAAGACCATCGCCCCCAGCACGGAGCTGCGGCAGTGGTTTGATCATGATCCCGTGAAGTGGCCGGAGTTTCAGAAACGGTATGCCGCCGAGTTGGCCGGTCACGCAGATGAGATCGCGCAGATACGGAAGATGGCCCGCCGACGGCGGGTGACGCTGGTTTACGGCGCGCATGACGTGGCGCACAACAACGCGGTCGTGATCGCGGGCCATCTCGGCCGCAGCGCGTGACGAAGCGTCTTTTGTAACGCAGGAAGACAGAGACCATCGTATCTCGCGTTTTTTTGTGTGGCTCTGCTTCTCCGCGCTCATCGCGACCGGCATGCGCCTCCTATCATTCCCCCACATCTCATGGACACCCGTCGCGATTTCGTCAAAAAAGCCATGCTGCTCTCCGGGGCGGCGGGCTGGAATGGTTTTTTACCTGAATCCATCGCCAAGGCGGCGGCGATCGACCCCGCTCCAGGCAGCACTTACGCAGACGCGGAGCATGTGGTGATCCTGATGCAGGAGAACCGCTCGTTCGACCACTGCTTCGGCACGCTGAAGGGCGTGCGCGGCTTCAATGACCCACGCTTCATCAACCTGCCGGATGGCAAGCCCGTGTGGCTGCAATCCAACGCGGCGGGTGAGACATATGCGCCATTCCGTTTCGACATCCATGGCACGAAGATCACCTGGATGGGCTCCACGCCACATTCGCGCTCCAGCCAGTTGGACGCGCATAACGACGGCAAGTACGACCGCTGGCTCGACGTGAAAAAGGTCAGTCGCAAGGGCGCGGAGCACATGCCGATGACGATGGGATACTACACACGAGCGGACGTGCCGTTCAACTACGCGCTGGCAGACGCATTCACCGTCTGCGACCAAAACTTTTGCTCCGCGATGACGAGCACTTGGCCGAACCGTCTTTACCTCTGGTCCGGCACGATCCGCGAGCGACACAGCGGCGACGCGAAGGCTTATGTCCGCAATGAAATCCCGTGGGGCGAGGCGCGGTGGACGACCTTTCCCGAGTTGCTCGAAAAGAACGGTGTGCCGTGGAAGGTTTATCAGAACGAGCTCACCGCCGGCGGCGGTTTCGCCGGGGCGGAGCGCAGTTGGCTCTCCAACTTTGGCTGCAATCCGCTGGAGTACCTCGCGCAGTTCAACGTGCGCTTCTCGGCACGTCATGTGGCGACACTGCAAAGACAGGTCGATGAGCTACCAGGAGAGATTTCACAATTGCAGGCTCTGCTCGCTAAACCGCTGCCGGAGGCTGGCGAGACCGCCGCCTCAAAGAAGGCCCGCGAGAAAGCATTGAGCGCCCAGCAGAAAGCGCGGAAGGACATCGCGAAGAAGGAAGCGGTGTTGAAAAAAGCACGCGAGGAGCTGCCTCTTTGGAGCCGTGAGAACTTCGCGAAACTCAGTCCCGAGGCGAGAAATCTCCACGAAAAGGCCTTCATCACCAACAGCGTCCAACCCGACTCTCTCCAGCTCGAACAACTGAGCTACGAGGTCAACGGCGAGAAGCGCGAGCTGCAAGTACCGAAGGGCGACGTGCTGCACCAGTTCCGCGAGGACGTGAACAACGGCAAGCTGCCTGCTGTCTCCTGGCTGGTGGGGCCGGAGAACTTCTCCGACCATCCTACGGCACCCTGGTTCGGGAGCTGGTATGTCTCCGAGGTCATCGACATCCTCACCAAGAACCCGGAGCTGTGGAAGAAGACCATCTTCATCATGACCTATGATGAGAACGACGGTTACTTCGACCACATCCCGCCGTTCACCCCGCCTGATCCCGCGAAGCCGGAGACGGGCAGATGCTCCCCCGACATCGACACTGGAGAGGAGCACATACGCCGCGAACAGGAGCTGGCGGAAGGCGTGCCGGAGAAAGAGGCGCGCGGCGGGCCCATCGGCCTCGGCTTCCGCGTGCCCATGATCATCGCCTCGCCGTGGACGCGCGGTGGGCGCGTGTGTTCGCAGGTGTTTGATCACACCTCCGTCTTCCGCTTTGTGCAGGACTGGCTGCAAAAGAAACAGGGCAAACACATCGCCGAGGACACCATCAGTCGCTGGCGCAAAGCGGTGTGCGGCGACCTCACCTCCGCCTTCCGTCCGTTTGATCCTGGCAAAGGGGGCGATCTCTCCGCACTGGAGAGGACGCCCTTCATCAAGAGCATCCACGACGCGAAGTTCATGCCGGTGCCGGCAAACTTCCAGGCACTCAGCGCCGAGCAGATCTCCCAGACCATGCGCGATCCTCGTGGCTCTCCACACTTGCCGCAGCAAGAGTCCGGTGTGAAGCCATCGTGCGCACTGCCCTACCAGCTCCATGCCGACGCACACCTGAGCAGCGATAAAAAATCTATCACCCTTCAGATGGAGGCACGGGACGAGATCTTCGGCAGGCGCAGTGCTGGCTCCCCATTCAGCCTCTATCTCCCTGGGCGCTACCTCGTCGCACAGGAGACCGGCAAGGCACCGGTGTTCGCTCCTGTCGGCAGCCGTTCCTACGCTGTCAACGCAGGCGGGGAGCTGACGGACTCGTTCCCGGTTTCCTCTTTCGAGAACGGCCGCTACCACCTGTGCCTCCACGGACCCAACGGCTTTTTCCGTGAACACAGAGGCAGCGCCGCTGATCCGGCGCTGCTTATCCAGTGCGAGTATGAGCGCAGCAAAGCAAATGCCGCACACAAACTCACCGGCAATGTGCAGCTTCACATCAAAAACACGAGCGGCGCACCATGCGAGATCACCATCACCGACCACGCTTATGGTGCTAGGCCGATCAGCAAAGTCATCGCTCCCATAAGCGACGGCGTGGCCACGCAGATCGTACTCGACCAAAGTGCCACCCACGGCTGGTATGACTTCAGCATTACCGTGAAGGGCAGCGAGCATTTCTCCCGGCGCTTCGCGGGCCGCGTCGAAACTGGCGCGGAAAGCATCAGCGATCCATATATGGGCAGGGTGGTCTGAGACTCACGCAGCTAGTGCTGACGTCCTCCACGCCGCTAGGTTGAAAGGATGTCGGGTGTGGAGCCGACTGATTTGGATGAAACGAAGAAAACTGCTCGCCAGCCTCGCCGGGCTTCCTGCAGCAGCATCCCTACCCGCCACCGGCACATCATCATCCGCAAGTGGTCGTGATCTGCACAATCCGTACGCCGAGGTCGATTGGGGCACCTGCGAATACCTTCATTCCATGTCCCATCAACACCAGGGGCAGACTGACAGTTCGCGCGATCTCTTCTTGGAGATGGGCTACCGGCATCTTGCCTTCAGTAACTACTACCCCTCAGCGCCCACTTACCCTCTGCCTGCCGAATATCTGGCCAAGCACCCCGGCGTGATCGCCGCTCCCAATGCCGAGCATCATTCTTTCGTCGATGCCGGACTGCACCTCAACGCCCTCGGCAGCATGCTGGCCACCGGCTACGGCAGCGGTGTCAGCGCCAGAGAACTCTCCGCCTCGCCCATCGTTCACCGCTTTGATAAACTCGAAGTGTTCAATGACACGAAGCCCTGGCTTGGCGTGTACCGGCTGGACATCCGGCTTTCCGCAACTGCGGGCAAAGCCACCGCAAAACTGACAGTGGAAGGCGCTACCGAATGCGCATTCCGTGAGAAGTTCCGTGACAAAGGCCCCGTCCTCGACCGGGAGCTGCCATCGGGTGACCACTCCATCTACTTGCGCACCACCGCAGCAAGCATCGAAACTAGGCTCGCGTTTGACCCCACTGCGCTCACCATCACCCAGTTTCGCCTGATGCAGGGGACAAACCGACCGTGGCGTGATGTCTTCCGCGCGGCGCTGGATGGCGATGAAGGCGGCGGAGGCTTGCTGCATGCAGACGGCGGCGGCCTCACACTGAATCATCCCACCGGCAAGCTGGCAGACTATCTCCCGATGCTCGACTTCGATCCACGCGTGCTCGGCATCGAAGTGTGGAACCAGCTCACCTCTGGCTTCGGCTCCAGCCGCGGTTTTTACGACCACACCGGCCAGCCGAACCTGCACTTCTATCAGCTCTGGGATGACATCCTGCGCACTGGCCGCCGCTGCTGGGGCTTCTTCGTCAAAGACCACAACACCTTTGGTCGCGGCCGCAACGTGCTGCTCGTGCCGAAGCTCGACGACGTGCCCGCCACTGAACGCGAGGCAGCCGCGCTACGCGCCTATCGCAAAGGCTCCTTCTTCGGCTCCGTGGCATCGCTAGCCGCAAGCACGGAGGCCGAAGTCATCACACCGTATGACCGCAGTGACTTTCGTTTTAGGCGCATCGAGGTGCATGAGGACAAGATCGAAGTCGAGGTTTCCGGCAACGATCCTGCCAGACGTCCCTGCGTGCAGATCCGCTTCATCACTGACAAGGGCATCGCCAGCATCGTGGACGACATGCACGCGGAGTTTCCCCTGAAACGGGCCGCCGACCGCACACTGGAGGTGCAGTTCGTGCGGATCGAGGCATTCGCCTATCCTCGCACGCACAAAAAAGGAGAGCCCCTGACTGCCGGAATGATACGCGACATGAGCGTTCACGACATCTCACTGATCCATGATCAACTCGCGCTGCGCGGCCACGCCTTCGCCAACACCGACCCTGCACTGCGCACGCCAATCCCCATCGTGGACATGATCTTCTCTCAGCCGCTACGCCGAGTGTGAAAAAAGCCCCTCTCCGATCATGCTCAAGCCGCAGTACTACCTTACGAGGGCGGCGGTAGTTTCGCTACGGGCGGCGGCTTCGCCACAGGCGCAGAAGGTAATTTCGCGACAGGCTTTGTCACCACCGTACCCGGAGGCATGGGCTTTGCCATCGGAGGTGCGGGCGGCACCGCGCCTGGAAGCGGCGGCGGCTTCACGACGGCGGCAGGCGGCACCTGCACACCGCCCCCTGCCGTGCGGACGATGGCCGCGAGCGCCGAAGGAGCCGGAGACGCGGGACTCTTCGGTTTCTTCGGAGCGTGCGCCTTTTGGACCAGCTCCCACAAGCGCAGGCCACGGAGCTGGGGATGATCCCGTAATGCGGCGAGCACATGCTCCCTCGTCGCGGGCGGCTCGGTGGGGAGCTGGTCATACGATCCCTCACGCTGAGCAGCGAGCATGCCGCCGAGTGCGGCGAGCGTCGCAGTTTCCGAGGCAGGCACATGATGAAAAACGTTGTTCTCCTTGTAGGCGTTCAGCAGCTCTAGCGTGAGCTGGCCGGAGACAGGGGCCACGGCATGCCGCAGCAGCAGCGTGTCACCCGCAGCCGCCTTGACGCGCTCCAGCACGGCGATGAGGCTAGCGCGCACCGCATTCGTAGTGACGACGCGCACCCTGCTCCCGCCCCATTCGAACCAACGGTCGCTGCCATCGAAGTTCCCGTAGCTCTGGCGGATGTCGCCGTCACTGGTCATCACCGGCGGGGCCACCATGAGCTCGATCAAATCACGCGTGCGTTCACCCAGTTCGACCGCGCTGGCGGCAGCGGACGAGTCCGCTTTCGCAACTTCGATGGCCTTCTGGAACAACGCATCGATTTTTTCCGCGAGCGGAACTTTAGCAAGGGTTGGAACAGCAGTTCCTTCGATCTCTCTCTCCGCAGGCCCCGGAAGCGATGCTGGCCGCGCGGTCGCCACGACACTTGGCACTGGAGTGCTGGCGGCCGTGACAACATCCTTCGGCAGATACGACTGTCCGCCATTCATCGCACGGAGCGCATAAGCCTCCGCAGCAGCGGCAAGAAGATGCCTGGGGAAAATAGCGCCTCCCGTCGTCAGACGCACAACGTCCTCCTCCAGCAACGGGTGGATATCCGAGGTGATACCATCCTTCTTGCGCAGGGCCACGAGATCCGGTGTTTCGAGCCGGCAGGCGAGAAGCTGGCGCTTCTGTTCGTTCGCGACAGGCAGCATATCGACCACCGGCAGACGGAATCCGAGTGGCGCATTCGAGTCCGGCACACCAATACGCCCGCGTAACGCCTGGCTCAGCGCCGCGTCCCACATAGCGAAACGTTCCGCCACGAGGCCGATCAGCACGACCCAGTTCGTGCTCTGGTCGATCAGAGCAAAAAGCAGACGCTGCATCTCGTCGAACTGCGGCTGCGTGATGAGGAGGTCGAGCTGGTCGAGCACGAGCACAACGGGCGGCCCGGCCTGCGCGGCGAGCTTGCCAAAAAGCTGTAGCACCACGCCCATCTCCCCACGTTGAAGAGGTTCCGGAACACCGAGATACCGCAGCTCATTCTCCGTGAGATACGACGCGCCGGAAAGCCACTGCGCGGCGAGGTGCTCCTTGTCCTCTCGCAGGATGTTCAGCAGGCAGCGCAGCACTGGACGCGGCACCGCCGGATGGTCGGCCTCCAACAATTGCACCGCCTGGTGGATCATCTCCTTGCGAGTTTCGAGACTAATACCAGCCCACGCATCGTGCAGTTGCGGGAGCGTGAGATCCTGCTCCACCACAGGCTTCAGCAGAGCGTACGCCAGCAGACGGAGTTGGCTGTAAGGTGCCGCACCGCCTTCAGCGTCACGCGCTGGATGGCGCAGGCTGTTCACGAACCGAGAAAGGATGAACTGCTCCAGCGTCTCCGGCTGCAAAGGCGGATTCGACGCGTACGCGTAAAAAACGCGCCCCTCGCCCTCGCGGTGCAGCCGTGCGAAGAGGTGCGATTTGCCAGAACCGCCAGCGCCGCGAACGAAGCGCACTTGGCTGCGCCTTTGCGCACGCACTTGCTCCACCACGATCTTCAAGGCACCGAACTGCACCGAATTGATGTGGAGCACGTCGGGGAAACTCGCAGCGTTCCACAGGTCGTTCTCACCAACGCTGGTGACGATGAACGGGTTCAACGCGGCATAAGGGGACATGGTCTGATGAGAGCTGTTCGGGAGCGAATGCAGCGCCGGAATCAGGCGATCCAGCACCAGGAGTAACCGGGAGGCCCCAAGGACATCGGCACGAGCATGGCACGCTCATGCTCAGGGAGATCCTGTGGACGTTCGCAAGGTTCTAACAGGATGCGTCCCTCATTGTAAAGCCCCTCCATCAAGTTTCGCAAAACCTGACTATCAGCCTCGCCACCCTGCTCGCGTGCCCAAGCCGCGTACTTCTCAAACGTCATGGGAACGGCGATCATCATCGACGACGAGCGCCGCCGGTCCTGCTCATACCATGCGCGCAGCAACTCCCCATCAGGCAGTGGACTCTCTTTCACCAACCGAGTCGGCATGGAAGACCGGTCACCGGAATCGTTGTCGATCCACGCGAAGAAGCTGTCCACTGTTAGCGGATTACCGCGTAGCATATTGATCTCATCAAGTACCTTCTGCAACGCTCGCCGCTTTGCAGCATCGAGCAATTCAGACGGCTTCGGACGCTGCGCATGCACCAGCCGCTTTGTGCTCGGCATCACAAACGCCGCGCCCTGCGCGACGAGCTCACCCAAAGCGGCCTCGAAATGCGGCTGCAACGCCGGTGGCAGTTTCATGCGCAATTTTGCCGCCTGCGGTGGTTGCTTCGCCGCGTGGATGAGCGGTCGCAGCATCATCTCCGCAGCCATCTCAAGTCTCAGCGTCGTAAACAACGCCGTTTTTCCCATCATGATGCGGTTCAGTCGCCCCACCGTCGCCAACGCGTCGAGAGCGGCCGTCACCGCCTTCGGCGACGCCATGCGGCCAGCCTGCGGTTTGACGAGTTTCGTGATCTGCGCTGCCTTCAGCGGCATCTCCGTGCCTGCCACAGCTTGTAGAATGAGATCATCGAGATTCATGCGGTGAGAGATTCAGTGTTTAAGCGCCCGCGCCTGCCGGTCGAGCCATTTGGTGACATCAGCCACCACCTCCGCACGCTGCACATCATGTAGCAGCAGATGGTACGAGCGTGAATACCACAGCAATTTCTTGTCCCGGCTGCGCACTTGGGCGAACAGCGCCTGAATTTGATCCGCAGAGGACAACACGTCGTTCGGCGAGGCGACAAACAACACCGGCATCCTCAGCCGGTGCGCCGCGCCTGTGTTTTCATCCAACATCCCGCCGATCGTCGTCAGCAGCCGCAGTGAAAACGCGCTCACATGATGTGGTGTCACCGCCATCTGGCCGCCGTGCGTCGAGTTCGATGTCACTTGGATTTTTTTTTCGTCCACGCCTGCCAGCTCGCCCAGTGTATAACGCGTACGCGGCGAAAGTTTCGCCGCCGTTTCGAGCAGGAAACGCTGGAAGCCGCTGATCGTCTGCCGCAACCCTGCCACTGGTGACGCTAGGATGACGGCCTGCGGATCAGCACGATTTCCCAGCAAATCCGCCGCCGTGTGCAACGCGATGAGGCTGCCCAGGCTCTCGCCATACCAGAACACCGGCGTCTTCGGGTGCCTCTGCTTCACCAGCACATGAAAGGTCGCCAGATCTCGCTCCCATGCCTTCTGCCCCGAAATATCGCCGCGCTCTGTGACCACCGGATCGTTGCCTTGTCCGCGCAAATCATACGCGTACACCGTGTAGCCATGCTTTGGCAGTTCCTGGCCCAGATACCAGAAGTCCGACTTTGCACCGCTCAATCCATGCACCGCGATGACCACACCGCGCGGTTTCGTGCCTGCCTCCACCTCCCATGACTGCCACGGCATCGCCTTACTGTCATAGCTCACCCACGCATCCTTACGCAGCTCACCGCGCCCGACCAGTGGCGTGATCGTCGAGCAGCCCGCCAGCAGCGACACCAACAACAGCGCGTGCAACCTCATGACTTGGAAAACGCCTCCATCGCCACTTCGATAAACCTCACCTGCGTACACACCCTCCTGTCGAGATCGAACTCCGAAGGCGTTTCAAATGTGATCGTCACCGGGCAGCCGCGCAGATGCAGTTCGATCGCTTCCGGCATGCCTGGCAGTTGCGTCGGCAGCGTGCGGCGGCGTATTACGCCGTTCTTCGCCCGCTGGCCGTCGATGTTCTTGCGCGGATCAGGCGCAATCATACGCGAGCAGCGGTCAATGATGGCATGCCCCGCCGTCCATCGTTCGTGATTGAGTTCGTAGAGGTAAATCCCCTGCGCATCGTAGTCCTCGTGCAGGCACAGACCAAAGCGCATCGCCTTTTCAGTGATCCAGCGCTGCCATGGCCCGCAGATCAGATCCTCCGCATCATGAAAACGGCGGTTGATATCAATGCCGCGATGATCCGTCCGCGTGTTCAGCATCAAACCGACCGGATTCAGGCACGGCGCGATCAGAAACGATTCGCGCTTCAATTCACGCGCATGTTTCTCCGCCCACACCAGCAGCCCCCACGCAGCGCCTGGCTCATCCCCATGCACGCCGCTGGACAAATAGGCCGCTGGCACACCCTCTCGTGCCGCCGCAGATTCGACCACGATCACCGGCAGGCCATCCACCCTGCACAGAATTTTCATGCGGCAGCCCGTCTGGCGTGCAAGCGCACGCCATCGCTGAATGAGATACCTCGCGTCATGCGCACGATGATGGGGAAGCAGCTTCACGCGATGAGCATGCCCGGCCTTCGCCGTTCGTCATTCGGATTCATCATTCCTTCCCGGCCTTTTTCTTCCCTTTTCGCTCTGGAAGCGGTCCTTTCGTGCTGCCTTCATTCTTCGCCACCTCCTCCGGTTCAGGAATGCGACCCTGGTCGTTCGTGCGCTCGATCCACTCGCCCAGCACACCACGCAGCCGCTCCAATGCTGCACGATACTCAGGCTTGTTTGATTTCGCGAGATTGTGGATCTCGAATGGATCATTCTGCAAATCGTAGATCTCCTCCTCCGGCATCGTCGGTGCCGCCAGCACGGCCTGCTCCGGCGTCAGCTTGTCCTGCGCGGCCAGTTCCTTGATCAGATTCCAAACTGGATACTGTGCCTCCTTGTAGCGGTTGAATTGGAGGAAAGGCCGGTCCGGCGTGAAATTACGGATGTAGCGGTAACGCGCGTCACGCACCGTGCGGAAGCGGAACACCGTCATGTCGCAACGGTCTCGCGCACCGAACACATATTCGCGTGCAGGCTCCGCCTCCGTGCCCATGAACACCTGCCCCTGCATGCCTTGCGGTTTCGTGACTCCCGCCCAGGAAAGCGATGTCGCCGTCAGATCGATGCTCATCAGCAGGCGGTCGCTCACCTTTCCGGCTTCATAACCGGTAGGAGTCGCGAATCCCGGCGGCCACTTCAAGATCAACGGTACGTTCAATCCCTCCTCATAGCAGAACTGCTTTCCGCGCACATGTGCCTGGCCGTTGTCGCCGAAGAAGCAGATCACTGTGTCCTCCAGCAACCCGTCCCGCTTCAACAACTCCATGATCTTGCCGATCTTCTTGTCCAGCGCTGTCGCAGCATCCAGATACTGTGCCCAGTCCTTCCGCGTCACCTCATGGTCAGGATAATATGGAGGGATCTCCACCTTCGCTGGATCGGCATGCGGCTCGCCATGGAACGTGCGGTGCGTCTCCGAAAAATTGATCTGCGCGTAAAACGGTTGATGTGACTTCAAATCATCCCAGTTCGCGGAGTCGAACGGTTTCATCGGCGGCGCGAAGTTCCAGTCCGTCTTCCCCGTGCCCTTGAAGCCAGCCTCCTTCGGCAGCTCCCTCACATTCGCTGTGAAATACCCTGCCCCACGCATGCGCTGGCTGATCAACCGCACACCGGACGGCAACGTGTAGCCGTCATCTCGGTGCGACCGGTGATTGTGCGCCCCGATGGTCGTCTGATACATCCCCGTGTTGAATGCAGACCGGCTGGCAGAGCACACTGGTGCGGTGGTGAAGAACCGCGTGAAACGCATCCCCTCCGCTGCGATGCCATCGAGCACCGGCGTCGAAACTTCCTTCGTCCCATAGCAGCCCAGATGCGGCCCGAAATCCTCCGCGATCAACCACAGGATGTTCGGCCGCTTCTCCGCAGCGTGAAGGAAGGCTCCTGACAAAAATACGAAAAGCGCGAAAACACGAATCATGCGCTCAGGATGACCGAAACGAGCTCCATGAGGCAAGCAAACATTTCATCACTCCCGCCGACTCAGCAGATACTTCAGCAGTTCCAGAGCCTTGCGCTCCGGCAGTGCTTCGAGCAAGCCGGGCGGCATGAGGGACACGGGCGTCTTCTGGCGGTCTTTGAGGTCGGATTTCGAGATGACGACGCTCTCCGCCACGGTGCGCACGGTGATGGCAGTGTCCGTTTCCTGCTCAATGACGCCGGAGACGACGCTGCCGTCTTTTTTGGTCAAAACGTGCAGTTGGAAGTTGTCTCCGACGACGGCGTTCGGGTCGATGATGTTCTCCAAAAAGTAGTCGAGGCCATTGCGCCATGATCCGGCGAGATCGGGTCCGAGTTTGCCGCCTACGCCGCCCATCGCGTGGCACACCGCACAGAGCTGCTGGAAGGTCAGCTCGCCCGATTTCGCGTTGAAGGCCCACAACGGCGCGGACTCGTAGGCATTCTTGATGCGGGCGATGCTCGCCTTCGCGGCGGCGCTCGATTCGTTCACCTTGCCCCACGTCGCGTCGAGCAGCGTGTTGATCTCCGCGTGGTTCAGATTGCGCATCTGGCGGATTTGCAGGCTGCTGAGGTGTTTCTTGTCAAACGTACCCGCCTTCACCGCATCGAGCAGCGGCTTCGCCAGCTCAAAACGACTCGTCAGCACTCCCAGCACTGCCGTTTGCATCGCCACATCAAACCGGTCAAACCGGTCAATCAGCGTCAATGCAGTCCCCGGATCCTTCGAGCGCGAAAGCAGCGGAATCACCGCCGTGGTGAATGCAGGCTCGTCGAGTAGCTTCGCGAAGATCGGTGTCGATTCGGCGTCTCCCGTGCGTTTGAGCAAGTCGAAGGCCCAGCGACGCTGCTCCAAAGTCTCGGACTTGTTGGCCAGAATCTCACGCATTTGCTGAAGAGTCTCTTTGTTTCCGAAAATGGCCGTCAGCGTGACCATTTCCCCCAAGCATTCACGACCCTCGTCATGAAAAACTCGATCACATGCCTCTTTCCATCCTCCAGGCATCTTCACCACGGCCTCATCCTTCAACGAAAACGCCAGCAGCTTCAGATCCCGCGTTGTCTTCAGCGTCTTCACCAGCGCCTCGCGGCCTTCAGCGCTCTTTCCGGCGAACCAGCGGATCGAATCGGCCAGCGAAGGCATCGGCGTCTTCTCCGCCAGTGACAGACCCCGCGTCCAATCCTGCTCAATGACTCGCGCGAGGCCAAACCAGATCATCTTCGGCAAAAAGCGGTCATCCTTGTCTTCGCCATGCATGGCGAGCGCGCTGCCGATGTCGAAGGTCCAGTCATCCGGCAACGCAGGCATCGCCGACGCGAGCGCGAGTCGCACGACGGGCGAGGGATCGTCGCTGGCGAGCTTCAGCAGCGTGGCTTTGCTGATCTGAGGCTTGCCAGGCTCTTCCGTCCCAAGTTGAATCGTCCATGCACGCACTTCTGGAGTCAATAAGGGCGCTCTTGGATCGAGATACCTGGTGTTATCGCCGTTGAACACTTGGATGGCAGCAACGCTCCTCAATTGAGCTGCGGGGTAAGCAAAAGGTTGGAGTGGGACATTTTCGAGTTCCCCAAAAGCCGGAGTGCTAATATCGAGGGTCGGGTCGATCAGAAGTCGGAGAGCTGTGCGGGCCTTCCAGCCATTCGTTGAACCCAGGAGTTCAACCAATTCCAGATCACTCATCCTCCCCAAATCCACCTTCACCGGCTTGTACGTCTCTTTCCACGAGATGCGGTAGATCCGCCCGTTGCTGCGATCCCATTTTTCATCATCCGGATTGTGGCAGTGCTGGGTGTCGGTCCAGTCGATGACATAGACGGCGCCGTCGGGGCCGGTTTGAAGATCGACGGGGATGTAGTCGGGCGCGGAGCTGTAGAGGAGATCGTAACCGGCGTGAAAGGTCTCGTAGCCGCTGCCGGTGCGGACCATGTGCTGATGATTGAGCTGATGACCGTGCAGGTTGTGCGTGAAAAGATGGTCGCGGTAGATCGCGGGCCAGTTGTCGCCGTTGTAGATCATCGTGCCGACGTGCGAGTGGCCGCCATACACGGCGGTGGTGCCCGGTTTGCCCGCGCCGCCCTCGCCGCTGTCGTATCGTGCGGAGGCGGGCAGGTAGTTTTGCAGCT
This sequence comes from uncultured Prosthecobacter sp., assembly GCA_964421275.1. Taxonomy (GTDB): domain Bacteria; phylum Verrucomicrobiota; class Verrucomicrobiia; order Verrucomicrobiales; family Verrucomicrobiaceae; genus Prosthecobacter. Next base: position 201,896 of record CAYQWE010000001.1, on the reverse strand, counting down.
CCGGTGCAAAGTCCGGCGCGGTGGCGGACACAAAGGACGGATAATTCGCGTTCGCCTGGTTCCAGAAGTGACCGTTGCGGATGGCGTGCGTCGTTCCGCCCTTGCCCCAGAAGCTGCGGCAGTGCGTCATGAAGAGATGGCCGTTGCTGTTGTAGTCGAGCCCCCACTGGTTCGATCCGCCGTGGCAGAACACCTCAAACACATGTCGCACCGGATGATAGCGCCACACACCCGCGCGCATCGTGACGCGATCCTTCGCCTCCGCGCCCGGCTTGCCGATGGCGCTCGTGTTGAACACGCCTTGATTGCCGTAAAGCCATCCGTCCGGGCCCCAGAGAAAGCTGTTAAGCGTCTCGTGCGTGTCTTTATAGCCGAAGCCGTCGAGCAGGATCTTCGGCTCGCCGGCCTTGTCGTTCGCGTCCTTCGGAATGAACATCAAATACGGCGCAGCCCCCACCCACACGCCGCCAAAACCCACCTCAATGCCGCTGACGAGATTCAGCCCCTCGCAGAAGGTTTTTTTCGTCTCGAAGCTGCCGTTTCCATCCGCATCCTCCAAAATGGTGATGCGATCCTTCCCCTGGCCTTCGGGCTGGCGATTTGGATACGAAAACGCCTCCGCGACCCACATGCGCCCGCGTTCGTCGAAGCAAAACGCGATCGGCTGCTTCACATCCGGCTCCTTTGCGATCAACTCGACCTGAAAGCCATCCTGCACTCGCATCTCCGGCAGATCCTTCGATGGATTCGGCAGCAGATGCCACAGCACCGGGCTTTCATCACCGCGTTTGTTGCGGTCGCCGCTGATGGTCAGCGTGCTGGCGGCAAAACTCGGCTTTTCGGCGTGAAACACGAAGTCATCGAAGTTCACATGGCCCCAGCCGCTTTTCGATGAATCGGTGATGCGGATGAAAATGGGCTTCCCGACCTGCTTTTCGAGGTTCACGGCCACGCGGGTCATATCCTCGCGATCCTCGCCACTGGCGCTGAAAATCACCTTCCCATCCGCTTCGCTCACGATCTCCGTCTTCATCGCACGACCAGCTCCAACGAGAAAACTCGCCCACGGATGCGTCACGACAAAACTCGATGACGTGAGTGTGCCGGTGCCTTTGTCGCCGATGCGTTCGTAACCGCCGAGCCAGAACTTGCCCGCGTGCTGCGAGCTGCCGCGTTTGCGAACGGCGACGGTGTCGCCTTCGACCGGTTGCTTTTCCCACGCATCGCCCTCGGCCTTCCAGCCTTCGAGCGTGCCTTTCTCGAAGCCGAGATTGAGTTCCGCAGGCGGCGAGATGGATTCTATTTCAGATTTCAGATTTCGTATTTCAGATTTTCTGACCGGCATCGCGGTCTTGCCGAGATGCGTGAGCTGCACATTGCGGAACTGGATTTTCGCCGGTCCGGGGCCGCTGTGGAGCTGAAATGCGATCTTGCCACTCCACTCGGCCGCTTTGACCTCGTGATCGTCGAGCACGCTCATGAGCACGTCGTTCACGCGCACCTCGACATGCGATGCCGTGGCGGTGATTTGATATTGGTTCCACTCACCGGCTTTGATCACGCTTTGCAGGCCCTTCGGCTCCGCGAACACATCCGCCCATCGCCGACCATCCGGCGCGATGCTCACACGCGAGCCACGTTCACAGATCAAAGCACGGCCATGCTCGTCGTAGATGCGTCCCAGCCACACCGCGCCCTGATCGAGATCAGCCTGATAGCCGCTGGCGTGGCCGTTGGGACTCTGCTGACAGCGAAACTGGATGCCGCTGTTCGCGCTCGGCCCTCCAGTGATCCGAAACTCGACCGTGAGATCGAAGTCATGCACCTCGCCATCCCAAAAGATCCATTCGTTGCCTTTGAGCGGCCTGTCAGCGGGGATTTCGCCAGTGATGGCACCATCCTCGACGCGCCAGTGCTCCGCTTTGCCGCTCCAATGCTTGAGCGTCTTGCCATCGAAGATGGATTCCGCTTGGAGTGGCAGCGTGGTGACCAGTAGAGCGAGCAGGAACTTCATGGCGATAGTCAGACGAATCCGACGAGCCGAACCTGTCAGGCAAAGGATGGCTACCGCTTCAAAACAGAAACCACAAACTCTTCCAGAACCTTGGTCGCCGAATCATCTGCCAGTCCGAGGTCGTCATTGAGTTTGCTGTGGTTCGTGTCCTTCGCGCTGAAGACGGTGGTGGGCACACCGGCCTCCTTGAGCACGTTGCCGAAATGAACGGCCTGCGCGCTGGTGTCAGGATGGTTTGAGACGTGCAGGATGAGGAAGGGCGGGATGCCTTTTGCTTTTGCTACATGCGTCACGGCGGAGAAATCTTTGTGTAGCGCGGGATCGTTGCCGAATTTCTGCCGATGGCCGTATTTCGGCAGGGGGAAGCCGTGGACACGCGCCCGCGTCTCCGCCACGTCGATGATCGCGGGGATATTATAAGTGTCACCATCAACCGGCACGCAGCCGATGAGGCAGGAGAAATCCGCTCCCACCTCCTTCAGGTAGCGATCATCGGTGCAAAGAATCGCCGCGAGCTGCGCGCCCGCGCTGTGACCGCCGACGAGCACGCGCTTGGGATCGCCACCGTGCTCCGCGATATGTTTCTGCACCCAGCCGAAGGATTTGGCGCAGTCACGGATGAGCGTGCTCATGTCCACCTCCGGTAGCAGACGGTAATTTGTCGAGACGAAAACGAACCCATGCTCCACGAACCACTTTGGCTTCGTCTCCACGTCCGACTTGTCTCCCCCCTGCCAGCCGCCGCCGTGGATCCAGAACACGACGGGCAGGTTTTTCGCATCCTTCGGCGCGTAGATGTCGAGCACATGACGGGCGTGGCCGTCATCGAGATAGCGGATGTCACGTTGGACGACGAGTTCCGCAGCAGCGGAAGCGCCGAGGGAAAACAGGAGAATGAGGGCTTTCATGGAACAATGCGGGATAGCACACGGCACTACCAACGCGACACGAAGGCCGTTCACACGCCACTGAGTATGCAAAAACAAAAATATCTGTGCCTTCCGCAAGACGCACCTCTCATGGCTTAAACAACGCGATTTCCTTCGCACTCGTCACGTCCCATGCACGAACGTTACCCTCCTGATCACCACAGATCACCAAGTCACCGAAACGTGTGGTGGCGAGGCACTGGAGGAAGCTTGTCACGCCAGCTAATTGCCTGACCTCGCCGCCGTCGCTGTTGATCAGGCGCAGCTTATGGTTCCCCGCGCTGGTGGCGATCTGATCGCCCGCGCCAAGATAATGGAGACCTGTGACTTCTTTGTCCCAGCCATCGACGCTTTTGCGGCGTTCGCCAGTGGTCCAGTCCCACACTTTGACCACGTTGTCCGCACCCGAGCTCGCGAGCAGGCGCCCGTCCGCACGCCAGCTCACACCTAGGACATGATGAGAATGGCCTTCAAACACTTTCACCACCTTGTCGGTGCTCAAATCAGTGATGCGCACGGCCTTATCCGCACCACCAGAGGCAAGGAGTTTGCCATCAGGTGAGAAATCGAGTGCGAAGACGCTATCAAGATGTCGCTCGGCGAAGTTCTTCACCTGTGTGCCCGTCGCGGTGTCCCACAGTGTGATGTCGCCGCTGCGTGAAGGTTCGCCGCTGCCGATGGCGAGCGTTTTGCCATCGGGCGAGAATGCGAGACTGTTCGCGCGATCGGTAACCGGCGAGTCGCTGCCGCCGCTGCCAATGACGCGTTCAAGCGTCCATGTTGATCTCGTGCTGCCTGGCGTAATCGGCTTTCCAGTGGCCGTGCTCCATGCCTGCGGCGGCCCGTTATCAAAGATAGCGATCAATTCGAGGCCGTTCACGCTGAACTCCAGCACCTTCGCCTTCCTCATCGTGCCTGCGGATGTTCTGACCTGCGCATCACGGGCGGCGGCGGCTTTCCCGGATTCCTTTTTAGCGAACTCAAGACGTGTCTCGGCATCCACCACGGCTTGCCTGGACTTTTTCTCGTTTGCGGTGACGAGCCTGATCTCGTTCGTCATGTCGGAGACTGCAGCTTCACCACGCGTCACCGCCTCTTGGGCCAGTTTGAGGTCGGTAGCTGCTTTCCCGGCTTTATCTTTCGCCTCGGCGAGTTTCTTCACATCGGGCTTCGACTCGACAGGCAGGATAGCTTTGTCGGCAGCGGTCTTGGCGTCCTGCTTTGCCTTCAAATCGCTCTTTTTGCTCTCAAGCGATTTCTTCGCGACTTCCGCCAGTTCGTTGGCCTTTTTTAAACGGGCGGCCTGTTCGGCGACAGCTGTCTTCGCCTTCTTAATGGCCTCGGTTAGATATGTGACTTCTAGTGTGGCGCGCGTGGCGACTAGCGTGCGTCGTGAGAGCTCTTGTTCGGCGGCGAGGTCGGTTTTGATGTGCGCGACAAGCTTCGTGCCCTCGTTGAGCCTGATGCTGTTGTCTGGATCCTGTGTTACGGTGAATTTCGTCGAAGCGACGTGAGTGACCGCAGGAACAGCGCGCCTCCACACTTTCACCTCGCGGAAGCTGCCGGTGGCGAGGCGCATGCCATCAGGACTGAAGGTAAGCGACTGCACGAGATCACGATGCGCGACTCCAGGCTGCTTGTAGAGGCCTGATTTGATCAGCGATGGATCGGTGAGCTTCGTGACGAGGCTCCGCGTCGGCAAATGATACACGCAGACTTGGTTCGCACGCGCGGCGGCAGCAAACTCACCCTGTGGCATCATTGCGACAGCGTAGATGGGCTGCAAACCCGCTGGCAGCGGCTGCCAGGTGATGACCCGGACTTTCTTTGGCGACGCCTTCGCACCTTGATCAATCCATTTCTTAAACAAGGCCAGTTGCTGTGCGGTGAGGTTCACGGCACCCACTTTGTTGCCCTTCGGCGGCATTTCAGAATCCCAGGTGTGTGCTGCAGCCTGATACATGAGGCTCTCCGCGCCTTTGCCGGGGATGATGCCCTTGTCCGACTCACCTCCCTTTATCATGAGCTGCGGTGTCTCCATGTTCAGCCCGCCCTTGGTTGTGGTCTTGTTATGGCAGGTGATGCAGTTGTCCTTCAAGAAGGGATGAATATCTCTGTCGTAGTCGATGGGCACGGCACCTGCCGTAAAGGCAGATGTCGCGATTATAATAACGCAGTGGATGCGGCTGAGCATGGAGACAATACGCCGCCTAAGAGGGGCCGTTTTGTCACGCTTGCTTTTTTCTGTCCGGTTTTTCTGCCAGGTGTGGGATAGTGGCTCCCGCATGAGCCAGATCGACGCCCAAGCCGCCCAGATTTTCCTCACCCATCACGATTTTGTGAAGGGCGTGGCGTTGAAGTATGCGCCGTGGCCGGGGCTGATGGAGGACATCGCGCAGCAGGTGTTCCTCGAATTCATGGCGAAGGAGGAGAAATGGGACCTCAGCCAGGATGCGCGGCCGCTGCTGGCCACGATAACGCGCCATGTCGCCATGCGGCTGTGGCGGGAACGCACGCGGCGGCAGCCGGAGGTAGTGCAAAAACTCGCCGACCACATCCGCCAGCTCGCCGAGGAGCGTGAGTCGCCGCCACGCTACGAGGATGAGATCCGCGTGCTGCGCTCCTGCCTGCAAAAGCTGCCGGACAAGAGCCGTGAACTCGTGGATCTCTATTATTACAACGACATCGGCACGCCGCAGATCGCCGAGCAGATCAACATGAAGGCAGACACCGTCTGCCGCGCCCTCTCCCGCGTGCGCGAAAAGCTGCGCGAGTGCATCGAGCAAAACATGAATCAAGGAGGTCACGCTCATGCCTGACGCGGACACACTGATCCAGCGCTACCTCGAAGGCACGCTGAGCGATGCCGAGGCGGAACAGTTGCACGAGCTGCTCAAAGCACAGCCGCAGCTCGGCGAAAAGCTGCTCCAGCACTTCGAGATGGACGCGATGCTGCGTGCGACGAAGCCGCTGGCCGTGCCCGGCACGGTCATCCGGCCCGCGCTGCTGCCGAAGCGTCGCTTCACCTTTGCCACGATGACGACCGTGGCCGCGATGGCGGCCTGCATCACGCTGATGGGCGCATGGATTGCGATGTCGCTGCCGAAATCGGCCGTGGAGGAGACCACCACGTCCGTCGCCGTGCTCACGCGTGGCGTGAATCTCGAATGGGAATCCAACGCCGTCACACCCGGCACACCGCTGGCTCCCGGCTGGCTCAAATTGAAGTCCGGCATCGCGCAGATCGAGTTTTATCAAGGCGCACGCGTTTCCATCGAAGGCCCGGCGCAGCTTCAGATCGTGTCGTCAGGTGAGGCCACCTGCACGAGCGGCAAACTCAGCGCGCATGTGCCGCCGCAGGCGAAAGGCTTCCGCATCAACACGCCCAAGGGCGTCATCGTCGATCTCGGCACCGAATTCGGCCTCGATGTCAGCGACGCGAACGCCGAGGTGCATGTGTTCAAAGGCGAGATCGAGCTGCATCCGGCCTCCGAGTCGATGAAGTCGCTCAAAGAGGGCCAGGCGATGTCGTTCGCCGGCAGCACGGCCGCGATGAAGGCCGACGCGGCGGATTTCGCGTCGCTGAGCGAGATCGACACGCGCAGCGCGATGTCGCAGCAGGTCCAGTTCGAAAAGTGGCTGGCCTACAGCGCAAGATTGAATGCCGACTCAAGCCTGCGGCTGAGATTTGATTTCCAGGACGATGAAAGTGCGCGATCACTGCGCAATCACGCACTGAACGGCGGCAGCATCGCCGATGGCAGCATCGTCGGCGGCGCGTGGAACGAAGGCCGCTGGCCGTGGAAGCGCGCTCTCGAATTTCGTAACGTGAGTGATCGTGTGCGTCTGAGCATTCCGGGTGAGACAAAAGAACTGACGATGGCCATGTGGGTACGCGTGAACGGCCTCGACCGCGCCCTCAACTCGCTCTTCATGTCCGAAAGCTGGGGAGAGCGCAAAATCCACTGGCAGATCACCCGCGACGGCAGAGTCCGCCTCGGTGTGGCCGGCGTCCGTGGCAAGGGCCATCAGGACTGCGACACGGAGGTGTTCTTCACGCCCGAGCGCTTCGGCCGCTGGACGCATCTCGCCGTTGTCTTTGATCCGACAGCCAAAGAAGTCCGCCATTACGCCAACGGCTCGCTTCTCGCCCGCATCCCGCTCCAGGACGTGTCACCGCTGAAGATCGGCATCGCCGAACTCGGCAACTGGAATGACGGCCGCAAGACCGGCAGTGTCGCCATCCGCCACCTCAGCGGCGCGATGGATGAATTCGTGCTGTGGGATCGTGTGCTCAGCGATGCGGATATCCAAGCGATGGCGAAGTGAATCCAACGCCATCACGAAACATCGATCACTCTTTTCCGACTTAAAATCCTCCCAACCTCATGAAATATACCCGTGTTCTCTCTCTTCTCGCCCTTGCCGCCGTCGCGCAGGCCAAACCGGCGCGTTTTGTCCGCATCGAAATCCCCGGTGACAAGAAGTGTCTGCAAATCGCCGAGATCGAGGTGATGAGCGGTGGGAAAAATGTGGTAAAGGATACCAAGGCGACGCAATCGACCACGGCCAACGGCGGCGTGCCGCAACGGGCCTTCGACGGCAACAAGAGCCCGGACTGGGGCAAAGGCGGCCAGACGCACACGAAGGAAAATCAGCCGAATCCGTGGTGGGAGGCCGATCTGGGCGCGAGTCATGAAATCGACACGATCCACCTCTGGAGCCGCGCAGGCTTTTCGGATCGTCTGGGGGGCTTCACGCTGCAATTGCTCGATGAAGGCCGCAAACCGGTGTTTGAGATCAAAAACGTCGCCGGGCCTGAAGCGATGACGATTGATGTCAAAGGCGGCGGCAAGCTCACTTACCTGACCTTTGATGGAAAACCGGGCAAACCTGTGGTGAAAGTCAGCGGCAGCAATGCGAGGCATGAACCTGCGCTCGTCGAGGTGCCTGCGGACTACAAAGACACGCTGCCGTTTGCCTTCAGCAAAGGCGACACCGTGGCGATCCTCGGCAATGGCCTTCCCGACCGCATGCAGCACGATGGCTGGATGGAGACGGTGCTGCAAAGCGCGCTGCCGGGGCTGAACGTGCGCTTTCGCAACATGAGCGCCAGCGGCGACCGCCCAAACTCCTTCCCGCGCAGCAGCGGGCACATGCACATGACGGACTACCTGCGCCATGTGAAGCCGGATGTCGTGTTCGCCTTCTTCGGCTACAACGAGTCCTTTGAGAACAAACCGGATGATTTCAAAAAGCAGCTCGTCGATTTCGTGAAGTATGTGCGCGGCACGAAGCCGAACGGCAAAACCTTCCCGCGCATCGTGCTCTTCAGCCCCATCGCGCATGAGGACACGAAGAATCCGAACGTGCCGAACGGCGCGGAGCACAATCCGCAGCTCGAAGCCTGCACGAAGGCCACCGAAGCCGCCGCGAAGGAAGCGGGTGTGGGCTTTGTCGATCTCTTCCATCCCTCGCTCGATCTTTTCAAGGCCGCGAAGGAGCCGCTGACGATCAATGGCGTGCATCTCAGCGCCGAGGGCAACCGCCAGCTCGCGGAAGTGATCGCGAAGGCGCTGCTCGGCAAAGATGTGGCCGCCTCCGCGTCACTCGAAGAACTGCGGGAGGCCGTGATGGAGAAAAATATGTATTGGAATGCGCGCTACCGCGCCCGCGATGGCAATGACGTGTGGGGCGGCCGCTCGACACTGGCTTTCACCGGCGGCCAGACCAATGCCGTCGTGCTCCAGCATGAGCTGACGATGTTTGACGTGCTCACCGGCAATCGTGATCTGAAAATCTGGGCTCGCGCGAAGGGTGGCGATCTCAAAGTCGAAGACAACAACGTGCCGAAACCCGTGCCGGTGATCTCGAACGTCGGCGGCAAGTCGAAGTCATCCAGCGCGCAGAAGGAAGGCCGCACCGAATACATCAGCGGCGAGGCGGCGATCCAGCACATGGCCTTCGATTCTCGCTTCGAGGTCGGTTTGTTTGCCGATGAGGCGAAGTTCCCTCAGCTCATCAATCCCGTGCAGCTCCAGGTCGATACCAAAGGCCGCCTGTGGGCCGCCGTGTGGCCGACCTACCCGATGTGGGAGCCTTTGAAGACCATGAATGACGCGCTCGTCATCTGCCACGATGACAACAGCGACGGCAAATGCGACCGCATCACCGAGTTCGCGAAGGTGCAGAACCCGCTCGGCTTTGAGTTCTGGAACGGCGGCGTCATCGTCACCTGCACGCCGGAGATTCTCTTCCTCAAGGACACCGATGGCGACGATGTGGCCGATGTGCGCGTGATCATGCTCCAAGGCGTCGATTCCGCCGACACACACCACGGCGCGAACAATCTCATCATGGGCCCCGATGGCGGCATCTACTGGCAGAGCGGCGTCTTCATGGTTCACAATCACGAGCATCCCTGGGGCCCATCGCTGCAAACCGGCGCGAGCGCGATGTATCGCTTCGATCCACGCCGCTTCACCATCGCGAAGCACGCCGACAACTCGCCGAATCCGCACGGCATCAGCTTTGACGGCTGGGGCTATCACTACGCCACCGACGGCACTGGCGGTCGTGCTTACCAAGTCCGCCCCGAAGGCAACGGATTCAAAATGCACGAGCTTTTGAAGAAGGAAGTGCGCCCCGTCACCGCGAGCGAGATCGTCAGCAGTACGCACTTCCCGGACGACATGCAGGGCGACTTCCTCATCTGCAACGTCATCGGCTTCCTCGGCATCAAGCACTACGATCTGGCCCGCGATGCCGAGAAAGGCAGCGTGTGGGGCGGGCCAGCAGGCGCTGAACTCACTGTGAAGGTCACGCAGGCCGACGGCACCGTCACCGAGGACAAATCCCGCGGCCTGCTCATGAGCGGCGACAAGAATTTCCGGCCCAGCGACGCGATCTTCGGCGAGGACGGTGCTCTTTACATCGCCGACTGGCACAACGTCATCATCGGCCACATGCAGCACAACGTGCGCGACCCGAACCGCGACCACAAACACGGCCGCATCTACCGCATGACCGCGAAAGGTCGTGAATTGCAAAAGCCTGTCGCTATCGATGGCCAGCCGGTGGCTGCCTTGCTCGAAAATCTCAAGCATCCCACCGACGGTGTGCGTCATCGCACGCATGTCGAGCTGAGCGAACGCCCCACCGCCGAAGTCATCGCCGCCACGAAGGAGTGGATGAAGCAATTTGACGCCACGAAGAAAGAGGACGCGCATCATTTGCTCGAAGCACTGTGGATTCACCAGCAGCACAACGTCCGCGACACCGCGCTGCTCGCCAAACTGCAAACCTCGCCCGAACCGCATGCCCGCAACGCCGCGAACGTCGTGCAGCAGCTCTGGTTCAATGTCGAGGCCAGCATGAAAGGCGGCGTCATCGCCGGCGAGGCCGAGGAGAAAGCCCAAAAGTCCGGCATCCTCAGCGACACGCCTGAACTGACCACCATCCGCATCGGCACCATCCGCGAGCGCCTCATGTATGACGTGAAGGAGATCAACGTGAAGGCCGGGAAGAAGATCAAGCTCACCTTCGCCAACACCGACGTGATGCCGCACAACCTCCTCATCACCAAGCCCGGCAAAGCCGACGCCATCATAAACGCCGCAATGGTCATGGGCGCGAAGGGCTTCGAGAATGGCTTCATCCCCGCAGGAGATGATGTTTTGCACCACACGAAGCTGCTCGACGGCAGCAAAGAGGAAGTACTGGAGTTCACCCTACCCGCCGTCGGCGACTATCCTTACATCTGCTCCTTCCCCGGCCACGGCATCCTCATGCGTGGTGTGCTGCACGTGAAATAGTCGCGCCATGCTTCGCCTCCTCGTCCTTTCGGCCCTTTGCGCCTCTTCGGTCCTGCACGCCACTGATCCGGCGATGGACGCGAAGCACAGCGCTCTTTTCAAAGAGTACTGCGTGAGCTGCCACGGGCCGGAGAAGCAGAAGGGGAAATTCCGTGTCGATGATCTGCCGTTTTCGATCGGCAATGTCGAAACAGCGGAGAAATGGCAGAAGGTGCTCAATGCGATGAACGCGGGTGAAATGCCGCCGGAGGATGAAAAACAACCACCGAACGAGGCGAAGGCGGATTTTCTCGATGATCTGTCGAACGTGATGGTCGCGGCGCGGCGTGAGCTGAATGACCAGCATGGCGTGATCACGATGCGGCGGCTCAACCGGCGCGAATACAAGAACACGCTGCGCGAACTGCTCGGCGTGGACATCAATGTGGCCGAGCTGCCGAGCGACACAGGCACGGGCGGCTTCGACACGTTTGGATCGAACCTCTTCATGTCGGCGAACCAGATCGAGCAGTATCAATCGCTCGGACGCGATGCGTTGGAGGAGGCGTTCGCGTGGCAAGCGGCGGCGAATGAGGAGCGCAAGCTGCACTACGAGGCGGAGGAGTCGTTCAAGAGGATCACGCAGAACTATCAAGGCAAACTCGACGCGCTGGAGCATGCGAGGCAGTGGGTGAAGGCCGTTGAGGCCGCCGCCTCGAAGTCGGAGAACGCGCAGATCGTCGCGCAACTGCGCAAGCAGTCGAAAAACGACACTGAGTTCCGTCGCTCGTGGGCAAAGATCAAGGGGGCGCCCGCACCGGAGGAATTCGGCTTCAAGACCGTCGAGAACAACGCGGACAAGGCCAACGGCGCGCTGACTTACGCGGACAAGATGAACTCCGGTTACATGCGACCCTATCATGAGCATTATCTCAAACAGCCGCATCTCGATACCGGTGCCTACTTGACGATCATGGCCTCGGACATGGGCAACGACTCGATCAACGTCACCGTTCCGATTCAGTGGCCGGTGGGCGATTACACGGTGCGTGTGCGTGTCGGTGCCGTCGATGGCACACCATCGGAGCGGCGTTTCATCGAATTCGGCACGCATCCGCGCAACGGCCGCGTGATCAGCTCGCACGAGATCACCGGCTCCATCGACAAGCCGCAGACCATCGAGATCCCGCTCACCCTGACGAAGGATCACGCCGACACGGCCAACCGTACGATCTTCATCCGCGAAAAAGGCACTGCCGATCATTACACGCAGACGCGTCGTGTCTTCAACGAAGGCAAAGCGAAGAACGGCATCGGCCCCGAACTGGCGATCTGGGTGGACTGCATCGACATCGAGCGCAAAACCGCAGCCGCCGCATCTGCGGTGGCGACGGAGGTGAAATTCAACATCGGCAGCAACCGCCAGGTGGGTTCTGTATCTGCGAAGGGCCTGCGCAAACTCCACTACGAGTGCGAACTCGCGAATGAAAAGGTCGCCAGCTACGTCGCGCACACGAAGGACGCACGCGCAAGTGCCGAGAAATGGGTGAAGGCCGTCGAGGAGGCCGCTGCGAAGCCGGAGAACGCCGCCATCGTCGCCCGATTGAAGAAAGAGTCGAAGAACGACGCCATCTTCCGCCGTTCGTGGGACAAGATCAAAGACGCGCCCTCACCGGAGTCCTTCGGCTTTCAAACACTCGAAAACAACGCTGACAAGGCGAACGCGGCGCTCGGCCACAACTGGCAGAGCTATCACGAATACTACCTCACACGGCCCGCGCTAGATCGCGGCGCGTATCTCGGCACGCCGACGATGCATCCGGCGGTGATGGCGCTCGGCTTTCTGCAACTGCCCGTGCCCTACGGCTGGGAAAGCGGCGATTATGTGCTGCGCGTGCGCCTCGCAGCGACGAAGGACGCACGACCGGAGCAGCGCTTCCTCGAAGCCGGCACGCATCCACGCAACGGCATGGTGCGCGCCACCTTTGAGATCACCGGCACGATGGAGAAACCGCAGGTCGTCGAGATGCCCTTCACACTGACGAAGTCGATGACCGACGCCGGCGACCGCACGCTCTTCGTCCGCGAGAAGGGCGCATGGGACAGCAACGAGGAAGGCGGACGCAAACGCAGCGAGGCGGTGAAGCGCAACGGCATCGGCCCCGAGGCGGTGCTGTGGATCGACTACATGGAGATCGAACGCGTGAGCGCCTCTGAAAAGCCGCAGCCACCTGCATTGGCGGCATTGGGCCTCACTATCGATGACAAACTGCCGCCCCCGCCTGCCGCCGAAGTTTACGCTGGTATCGCACGCTTCGCCAAGGCAGCGTTTCGCGGAACAGCACCGCCTGCGAGCTACACACAGCGCCTCGCTGTGCTTTATGACACGCAGTTGAAGTCCGGCATCAAACCTGCCGCCGCGTTGAAGGACACGCTCGCCGTGGTTCTCGCCTCGCCGATGTTTTTGTATCTCGCCGAGCCTGCGGACGATGGGAAACGCCGTGCGCTCACCGGCCCCGAACTCGCCACGCGGCTCTCGTATTTCCTGTGGAGTGCTCCGCCGGATGCAGAGCTGCTGCGCGCTGATCTGACGGCGCCCGATGTGCTCGCCGCACAAACCACGCGCCTGCTCGATGACCCACGCTCGCGCGATCTGGTGGACGGATTCGTGTTTCAGTGGCTCGGCATGGACCGCCTCGATTTCTTCGAGGTGAACCGGCCTAAATACCCGCGTTTTGACGACAGCACGCGTCTGGCGGCCAAAAACGAGGTCTATGAAACCTTCGCGCACATCCTGCGGCACAACGCGCCGCTCAGTGACCTGCTGAAGGCCGATTACGTCGTCATCAATCACCTGCTCGGCGATTTTTACGGCATCCCCGGCGTGAAGGGTGATGCGTTTCAAAAAGTGTCGCTGCCCCAGGACTCGCCACGCGGCGGACTGCTCGGCATGGCTGCGGTGAGCGTCATGGGCGGCAACGGCGACCACACCAGCCCGGTCGAACGCGGCGCGTGGGTGCTGCGCAAGCTGCTCAACGATCCGCCGCCGCCCGCGCCTGCGAATGTGCCGCAGCTCGCCCGCCTCGCCGGCAAGGCGTTGACCACGCGCGAGCGACTCAGCGCGCATCAGGCCGACGCGCAATGCGCGAGCTGCCATCGCAAGATCGACCCCGTCGGCTTCGGCCTCGAAAACTTCGACGCCGTCGGCCAATGGCGTACCGAGGACACTTATCAGGTCATGAATGAAAAGGGGCAGCCGGTGAAAGGCGTGAGCAAGACGTGGCAGATCGAAGCCGCTGCCACGCTGCACAAAGGTCCGTCCTTCAAGAGCTACTTCGAGCTGCGCGACATCATCGCCTCACGCTCCGACCACTTCGCCAAGGGCTTCAGCAGCGCCCTGATCGAATACGCCCTCGGCCGCTCCATCGGTTTCCGCGACGAACCGCTCATCCACGACATGCTCGCCGTTGCGAAGAAGAAAAAACTCGGCATGCGCGCGTTTGTACATGCCCTGGTCGCAAGCAAGGAGTTTCACACGAAGTAAGCATGGCATTTCGTCAGTCAGCGCCCGCTACTTTGGCACCACGGCAAACCCCGGGTGCCGCCTTGCCATGCCCTTGTCGAACGTGGCCACAGCTTTGCATCCGCGATCACGACAACGATCCACGATCAATTCGTCAGACAAGTCGCCCCCCTGTCGCATCGCCCGCAGCGCGCCACGAATGCGCCCTTCGTCTTCAAACACCAGATTGTGAACAGTCAGCAGGCGACCGAATGCCTCGGCGGTTTCGTCAGGCGTCCAGTCGTAGAGCGAGGTCAGCACCCAATCGACCTCCACAAGCACAAGGTCGGGCACAAAGAAAGTCGCGTTCTTCTTCAGGAGCAGTGCCAGCACGGCACGCAGTTGTGCCTCGTCATCCTGGGCGAGGTAGCGCACCAGCACGTTGGTGTCGATGCCCGTCATCGCGCGGCCTTCTTGAATCTTTTGGCGGCACCCTGGGCGACGGCCTTCCTCATATCGTCGATGGTGACCGGGTGTTTCGGGCGCCTCTTCGGAAACGAGTCCAGGTGATCCGCGAAAGAGGCCGATTTGGCCGTCAGCCGCACCGATTTGTCCTCCATCACCTCGTAGGCGAGAACTGCGGAGGGTTTGGCTCCGAGGAGCGCCACGACCGCCTTCGGCAGGGTCGTCTGGTTCTTCGATGTGAGCGTGGAAGAATAGGTCATGCACGGATTTTCGGTAGATTCCGTGATTCTGTCAATCTTCCAGTCATGCCTGAACTCGCCTTTCTGAGGCCGAAATGCCTCCCTCAGCTCAAAATCCGCCATCTGGAACCGTTCATCTTCATCTCATGAAAACCCGCCGTCACTTCCTCCAGTCCAGCACCGCCGTCATCGCGCTGCCGATGCTCGAATCGCTTGGTTTTCGTCGCTTCGCATCCGCGGCGGCTTCGGTGGCACCGCCGAAGCGTCTGATCTTCCTCGGCTTCGGCTGGGGCATCACGGAGACGACGTGGTATCCCGACATCACGAAGCCGGGGCCGGACTACGAGATGACCGTCGGACTCAAGCCGTTGGAGCGGCACAAGAAGGATTTCAGCGTCGTGCAGGGGCTTTGGAACAAGTACTCGAACGAGGGCCACTGGGGCAGCACGATGTGGCTCACGGGTGCGAATCGTTATGCGCAGCCGGGACAGAGCTTTCACAACAGCATCAGCGCGGACCAGGTCGCGGCGGCTCAACTCGGGCTGCAGACGCGGTTTTCGTCACTCCAGTTCAGCAGCAGCGAAGTCGGTGATCGCAGCGGCCACGGGCCCGGTTTGTCGATGGCCTGGGATGTAAGCGGCAAGCCGGTCGGCGGTCAAAACGGCCCTGTGGCGGCGTTTCATCGTCTGTTTGCGAAGGACACGATGCCGCTGGAGCAGCAGAAGACCATGCTGGCACAGAAGCGCAGCGTTCTGGACACCGTGATCGACAACGCGAAGTCGTTGCAGCGCGGTCTCGCGAAAAACGACAACGCCAAGCTCGAAGAATACTTCCAGGGCATCCGCGACATCGAAACGCGGCTCGCCAAGGAGGAGCAATGGATGGAGGTGCCGCGGCCCAAGGCACCGATTCCCGAGCCGAAGCCAGGCGTGGACGGCCGCGAGGAGATCAAGCTCATGTATGACATCATGATCGCCGCCATGCAGACCGACAGCACGCGCGTGATGACCTTCCGCCAGCCCGTGGCCACGCTGCTCACCGCCATGGACATCAAGGTGCATCCGCATGACATGAGCCACTACCACACCACGCTCGGAGAAAAACTCGACGCCTCGCAGCGCCGTGACATCGCGCAAAGCGAGCTGCTGGCCGGCTTCCTCGACAAACTCAAAGCTACGAAGGAACCCGACGGCTCGCGCCTGTTCGACAACCTCGCTCTCGCTTACGGCAGCAACATCCGCACCGGTCACGAGCTGAGCAATTGCCCCACCATCCTCACCGGTGGCGGCGCAGGCCTCAAGCTCGGCCACAACATCGTCGCGCCGAAGGACACGCCGCTGTGCAACGCCTGGCTGACGATGCTGCACGGCGTCGGCGTGAATGTCGAGCGCCACGGTGACAGCACGGGGCTGCTGAAGGAAATCATGGCGTAGTATCCGGGGCATTCCTGCCTCGTTTCCCTTCAGACGGGCCAGGAATGGCCCGAATACCAAAAAATCTTGTCCGGTTCGGGCTCTTGGTGCGGTATAACGGCTTCCCGCTGTTTTTTCCCAATCATGAAGCACCTCCTATTCTCATTCGCCCTGCTCACATCCGCCGCGTCGGCGCAGGACTACCTCGAACTGGCCGCGAATCCGGGGCTGCCGGGCGGCGGGAAGAAGATCGTGCTCGTCGCGGGGGATGAGGAATACCGCACGGAGGAGTCGATGCCGATGCTGGCGAAGATTTTGGCCAAGAAGCATGGCTATAACTGCATCGTGCTGTTTTCCACGGATGAAAAGGCGGGCTACATCGACCCGAACAACCAGAAGAACATCCGCGGCACCGAGACGCTCGCCGATGCCGACCTGCTCATCATCGGCACGCGCTTCCGCCAGCTCCCGGACGAGCATCTGGCGCATTTCGCGAAGTTTCTCAATGCTGGAAAGCCGGTGATCGGATTCCGCACGGCCACGCATGCCTTCACCGGCAGTGCGAAGACGGGCGATTTCAAATGGAGCGAGTTTGGCCTGAAAATCCTCGGCGAAAAATGGGTGGCGCATCACGGCGCGCACAAGAAGGAAGGCACGCGCAGTGTGTTTGAGACCGCGAACCTCAACAATCCTGTGCTGCGTGGCGTTGGGGAAATCTTCTGCACCTCGGATGTGTATGCGGTGAGAAATCTCGACCTCAGCAAGGCGACGATCCTGCTGCGTGGTGCGGTCACATCGAGCTTGAATGACCGCTCGCTGCCCATCGAGGGACCGAAGAACAATCCGATGCAGGCGCTGGCGTGGCTTTTCAATTACACCGCGCCGGATGGCAAGACGCAGGGCAAATCCTTCTGCACGACGATGGGCGCGGCGGTGGATTTCATCGACGAAGACCTGCGCCGCCTGATCGTGAACGCCGCCTATTATCTCACTGGCCTCGAAGTGCCCGCGAAGGCGGATGTGGCCTTTGTCGATCCGTTCCAGCCGACGATGTACGGCTTCATCAAGGACGCGAACCACTTCAAAGAGCGCAATCTGAAGCCTGGTGACTTCGCCAGCGGCAAAAGCCCTTCGATGGGTATGTCTGGCGATAAAAAACCGACTGCCGACCAGCCGCCGCATGAGCCGAATGCCGAGCCGCCTGCCGCGACGAAGGCGCGCGCGCAAACTGTCGCTCCGCCGAGCAAGGGCGAGCGCATC
Organism: uncultured Prosthecobacter sp.; assembly: GCA_964421275.1. Lineage (GTDB taxonomy): Bacteria > Verrucomicrobiota > Verrucomicrobiia > Verrucomicrobiales > Verrucomicrobiaceae > Prosthecobacter. The sequence goes on along the minus strand of CAYQWE010000001.1, from coordinate 184,282 downwards.
GTGCTCATCGGCAACGGTCTCGCCGAGCGCGACACCTGGTACAGCCGCATCGAGACGGAGCTGCAGCTTCGTTATCCGGATCGCGAGCTGTTTTTCCGCAACATGGGCCACGTCGGCGACACGCCCGGCTTCCGACCGCATCCGTCCCGTGCTTCGCAGTGGGCCTTCCCCGGCGCGGAGAAGTTCCATCCCGACAAGACGATTCACAACGGCCAGGGCTTCTACGCCACACCCGACCAGTGGCTCACACATCTGAAGGCGGACACCATCGTGGCCTTCTTCGGCTACAACGAGAGCTTTGAAGGCGCGGGCAAGGTCGGAAACTTTGAAGCCGAGCTCGACGCGTGGGTCGTTCACACACTGAGCAAGGCGTACAACGGCAAGGAGGCACCGCGTGTCGTTCTCGTCTCACCCATCGCCTACGAAAACCAAACCGCAAAACGCGATCTACCAAATGGCGAGAAAGAAAACGCGAACCTGCTTCTCTACGCGGGGGCTATCGAGAAGGTCGCAAAGAAACACGGGCTGACCTACATCGACCTCTTCACGCCGACACGGGAGATTTACGCGCGAGGTGGTGCGTTCTTCACCACCGGCGGCTTCATTCCGACGGAGAAAGGTTATGCGCAAGTGGCCGAATGGCTGATCACAAGCATCTACGGGCATCAGAGCCGCGAATCGAGGGCTGATCCCGCGCTCGTCCACGCAGCAGTGAAGGAGAAAGACTGGATGTGGAATAACGACTACAACATCCTCAACGGCGTGCATGCCCACGGCCGCCGCTACAGTCCCTACGGCCCACAGAACTACCCGGACGAAGTGCGCAAGACGCGCGAGATGACCGCACTGCGTGACGACTTGATCCACGCCGTGGCCACCGGCAAGGCGACAAAACTGAAAGTCGATGACAGCAAGACCCATGCGCTGCCGCCGGTTCCGACGAATTATGTGCCGAGTGCAAAGAACGGCAGCGAGAGGTACCTGTATGGCGACGAGGCGCTGAGGACGCTCACCGTTCCGGCGGGTTACAAGGTGGAGATGTTTGCGAGCGAGAAAGAGTTCCCGAATCTCGCGAACCCGATGCAGCTTTCCTTCGACAACAAAGGCCGCCTGTGGGTCGCCGTGATGCCAACGTATCCGCATTTCAGACCCGGCGATGCGAAGCCGGACGACAAGATTCTCATCTACGAAGACACCAACGGCGACGGCAAGGCCGACAAGGAAACCATTTTCGCCGACAAGCTGCATCTGCCGATCGGATTCGAGCTCGAGCCGGAAGGCGTCTATGTCTCGCAAGAACCGAATCTGATGCTCATCCGCGACACGGACGGCGACGACCACGCCGATAGCATGGAGATCGTACTCGGCGGCTTCGACACACACGATACGCACCACGCCATCAGCGCCTACACCGCCGACCCGAGCGGTGCGTTCATGCTCTGCGAAGGCGTATTCCTGCACTCCAACATCGAGACACCCTACGGCCCGGTGCGTTGCGTGGATGGTGGCTTCTTCCGCTATAGCCCGCAGCGTGGCCAGCTCGAGCGCACGATCCAGATGAGCATCCCAAACCCGTGGGGCTTTGTATTTGATCGCTGGGGGCAGGATTTCTTCCTGCACACCTCCGGCACTAGCATGAACTGGGCGCTCCCTGTCGAGGTGAAACCCGCCTTCGGCAGCAAGACGCCCTCCACACCCGATCTGGTGCCGAAAGGCCATCAGGTGCGCCCCACCAGCGGCCTGGAGATCATTTCATCCCGCCACTTCCCCGATGAGGTACAAGGCGACTTGATTTACTGCAACGCCATCGGCTTCCTCGGCATCAAGCAGGTGAGAATCGAAGACGCGGGCACTGGCTGGAAGACCAGCCACCAGCCAGACTTACTCCAGAGCAGCGACGGCAACTTCCGCCCCGCTGATCTCGAGTTCGCGCCCGATGGCTCCCTCTATGTCATCGACTGGCACAACGTCCTCATCGGCCACATGCAGCACAACGCGCGTGATCCGCTGCGCGACCACGTCCACGGTCGCATCTACCGCATCACCTATCCGTCACGTCCGCTGGTGAAGGCCGCGCCTGTGGCCGGAGCCTCGCTCGCGCAGCTTTTCGAGAATCTCAAAGCACCCGAAAGCCGCGAACGCTACCGCACACGACGCGAACTCCGCGCTCATCCAGCCGCCGAAGTCGTCCCCGCCGTCAAAGCCTGGGCCGCGCAGCAAACAGACACGCACGCGAAACTCGAAGCCCTCTGGGTCACCTGGGGCGCAAATCAGGTCGATGAAATCCTGCTGCGCGAAATGCTCGCGGCGAAGGATTTCCACGCCCGCGCTGCCTCAGTGCGTGTGCTGCGTTACAATACGCACCGCATCGCTGATCACGTCGCCTTGCTCGAAAAAGCCGCGCAGGATGAGCATGGCCGCGTGCGCCTGGAGGCCATCGTCGCCGCATCGTGGCTGCCAAACATTCCCGCAGCGAAAAACATCGTTGCCATCGCCTCGAAGTTGCCGCTCGACGAATGGAGCCAGAACGCCGCCAAAACTGCGGCGGATCGCCTCGCCGGTATCATCGAGGTCGTGAAGCCTGAATACAAAGCCGTGCCCGCGCCTGCGTGGCTGGCTGAAGCTGCGAAAAAACAATTCACTGCCGGCCAGGAGGTCTTCTTCCGCGAAGGTCATTGCGTCACCTGCCATCAGCCAAACGGTGCCGGACTCGATCCCGCCTTCCCGAGCATCGTGAACAGTCCATGGGTCACCACCGACCGTGACCGTCTCATCAAGATCGCGCTATATGGCCTGATGGGTCCGATCAAAGTCGGCGGTAAAGAGTACAACGGACAAGTGCCGATGACGCCCTTCGGCGGCATGCTCAAGGATGAGGAGATCGCGAACGTGCTGACCTTTGTGCGCAATCACTTCGGCAACAAAGCCGCCCCCATCACGCCTGCTGACGTCAAAGCCGTCCGAGATGTAAATCCGGGCCGCATGATGCTCTACACCACCGACCAACTTCTCAAAGAACATCCAATGAAATGAGTGGCTCCGGCTGTGCTCACTTCTTCGCCACTTCCTTCACGCGAATGCGGATGGGATTCGAATAAACGATAAAGGTAGCCTCCTTCGGCGCGGCCTTGGTGGTGAGCTCTTTGACGAGCTTGTCAGCATCTGCTCTAGCCTTGTCGGCAGATTTGAGCGCTCCGGTCGCCATTTTGACGAGTTCGACCTTCTTCGGCGTGACGTCGGCATTGGCGGCATCGAGCTTCTGCTGCGCGTCCTTCTGATCGCCGAGCGCTTTTTTTAAATTGATCTCCGCTTGATGCAGTTCCCCGAGACCCCGACGCACTTTCATCTTCGCCGGACCTTGCAGGATAAAACCATAGTCGCCTGGAGCGAGCTTGAGCGCCTTCATATCGAGCATGAGTTTCCCCGCTGCCGCGCTGGCTGGAATGTCAGCCTCGGGTGCCTTCGCGCGGTCGATGAGACCGAGGGCTTTGAGCTTGAGCGCACCGGTGAACCCGGCGTGGCGCGTGACTTTGAGCGGGATTTCTAGCTTCGCGTCGGCATCAACTTCGAAGATGTCGGTTTTCTCTGTCTTAATGATCGCGGGCGCATCAAGTGTGCTCACACCGATGGCGGGCGACCCGCCGATGCGTGTGAGGAGATTGTCACGATTGGCATCAGCAACGGGAAAAACGACATGCGCGGTTTTCATGATGCCGCCCACCAGAGCGGCACCCGCCGGGGCATCGGTGGCGGCCTGGAAGGCAATGTAGCCGAGCGACTGGCCCCTGCCGATGAAGCCACCGAGACAGGTGAGGCCCGCAGGCGTCTGATCGCACTTGAGCTCAACCGGTGCGCTGAACGCATTGCGGTTCGGTGCCGCCACTTCCAGCGCGAGGATGCCACCACGGCAGACATTGGCGGTGCCGATCTCGTAGGTTTTCACATTCGCTGGCTTCGGCAGCACGGCGTTGAGCGCGATGAGCGACGGCAGTTTCTCTGGCGTGCCGTCTGTCACACGCAGCTCAAATGGCAGCGTGGTGGCAAACGTGTCGCTCAACGAGATACGGAAGGCTCCGTCGGCCCTAGCCTCGAAAGCGTAGGAGGGGTCGCGGTTCGCCATGGGTACTGCCATGCACGGCGCGGGTGAAATGGCCGATGCGTCGGCGATCTCGGCATGCGCGGTGGTCGTGCCGTCGGCCTTGAGATTCTCGATCACCAGATGCGGATCAGTCGCATGTCCGAGCTGGTGCGAACGCACTTCGATCACCACCCGGTCGCCTTTTTTAAAGGCGAAATCAAACACGCAAGGACGCCCCTTCTCTGGGAATGAACCGTGGATGACGTCACCGGGCTTGATGTCTGGAGGCAGGGCGCCGGAGCTGGTGGCAACACCTGGTTTTTCTGCTTCCAGCATGCCGAAGAAGCCGTACTCGTCGCCGATACGGTGCATCAGCTCATGTACCTCTAGGCGGTATGCCCCATCAGCAGGCGGCGTGAAGCGTGCAACGCCTTGCCTCACACGCGCCAGCTCTCGCCCTTTGGTGTCGCTGATCACGCCGAGCACCTCCGCGCGCGTATCAGCCTCCATGCCTAGGAATCTCGCGGTGAGAGTCCGGCTCTTCTGCGCCTCGAAGGTGAACCAATGTGACGTCGTGGCCTTGAAAACGCCGCTGATGCCTGAGCCGACCGTGATCTTGAGCGCATTGTCCGCCTTGGCGTTCGTGCCCGATGACTCGACGACCGTATGAGGCGTCACCATAAACACGCGCGGATTGCTGACGCCGTAACGACCGACAAAACGAAGATCGTAGGCTCCAGCAGGCATGTCCGCAGGCAATACGACATGTGCTTTCAACGCCGATCGAATGCTGATCGAGCGGCCTCCGATCATGATTGCTACCGGGCCATCGAGATCCGTGCCGCGAAGGTTCAGCTCAACCAAGGAACCTATCTTGCCACCCAAAGGCGAAATGCTGGTGAGCACTGGAGAAGGAAACGTGGCCTGCGAGAAAGCGGAAGGAGCGAAAGCCAGCAGAATTGAAAACTGAAAACTAAGGCGAAGCATGGTGCGTCATGTCATTTTGATTTTTCAGTGATTCGTAGAGGCGGGCGAGCGAGTCTGCGCTCCATGTTAAGAGACGCTCCTGATCAATGATTGAACAGAAACTCCTTCGTATTCAGAAGCGCCCACAAGATGTCCTCATAGGCCTCCTTCTTGCCTTTGAATGCCTCGGCACTCGTTTTTCCAGCGGCTTTCTTGTCGATATGAGCGTGGGCGAAATTCACTTCGCTGACGCTGGGTTCGCGACTGAGAGCGATGTGATAAAGGCCGATGATCTTGTCGTCGTCGGGCCGTGTATCCTTGGTCAAGGTGTCAGCACGTCCGTTGTCGCGTGAGAGTTGCGTCTGGATCTCGGCGGCGTTCAAAAGATGCAGACTTTGCGCGAGGCTGGCCTCCTGCGTGCGCTCGCATTCGCAGGCGCTGGAGGAGTCCGGGCGTCCGAAGACACTGAGAAAGTAGGTGCTCTGGTTGTAGCTGTTGTCCGGCAGAGCCACGGCGCGGGTGCCCGGTGCCTGACCGGCGAAGCTCGTCTCGACATCGAGCAACGTGTTCACCGCGTCGTAGAGCACCTCGGCGTTGAGGCGTTTTGGATAGTAGCGGCTGAAATTCTGGCGATCCATGGCGTTATGCACGTTGGGCACGGCGCTGAGCTGGTAGGTCGTGCTCGTGGTGATGGTGCGGATGAGCCTCCGCATGTCGTAGCCATTTTTCACAAAGTCATCTGCGAGCACGTCGAGCAGCTCCGGGTTCACCGGCGGATTTGTCTCGCGCATATCGTCCTCCGGCTCGACGAGGCCACGGTTGAAGAAGTGCTTCCAGTAGCGGTTCACCAGCGTGCGTGCGAAGAAGGGGTTGTCCTTCGCACGCATCCACCCGGTGAGCGAGAGACGCGGATCCTGCTCAGGTTTGAGCCTCAAAGCGGCACCGCCGAGGCTGGTGGGCATCACCAGTTCCTTCGTGCGAATGTTCTGCGCCTGCGCGATGCCGCGTTTGTGGTAGATCATCTCCTCACCAGTGAAGACGGAGGGTTTGCGCGCGACGTTGGCGAAGAAAGCAGTGAGGCCATAGTAGTCCTGCTGACTCCATTTCTCGAAGGGATGGTGGTGGCACTGCGCGCACTGCATGCGCGTTCCGAGGAAGAGCTGCGCCACATCCTCCATCTGCTGCCTCTGATCCCTCACCTGGCGGTACCACGCGACGGGCGGATTCTGGCCAGGATCACCAGAGGCAGCGACGATCTCACCCACGAACTGGTCGTAAGGCTTGTTATCCGCGATGCTGTCCCTGATCCACTGCCAGAAGAGGTAGGTGCCGCGTGCATACACCGGCTGCGTGCGCTGGTTGCGCAGCAGAGCGGACCACTTGTTCGCGAAGAACTCCGCGTAGTCCGGACTCTCTAGTAGGCGATCGACGAGTGCGGCGCGTTTGCCCTTATCATGCGAAGCTATGAAATTCTTCATCTCGTCCTCGGTCGGTAGGCGGCCTGTGAGATCGAGCGTTACGCGGCGGATGAAGGTGCCGTCATCGGCGATGTCCGAAGGCGGAATGCCGATGGTCCTCAGTTTGGCGAAAACGAGGTCGTCCACGAAGTTGGTCGCAGCAGGCAGTCGCTCCACCGGAGCTCCCAAAGGCACCGTGGCGCGGAAAGTGGACACCTCGCCCTGATAGCGCACCATCACCGCGACATCTCCAGGCAGGTCGAGGAGCCTCACGAACCCAGCTTCGCCCGTCTCGGCCATCGCTTTCTCATTTGCTTCATAAAGGGCACGCTTCGTCACATCGCGTGTCGAGTTGTCGCTGTAATGTGCGATCACCTTGAGTTGCTGCGAGCCTTTGAGCGGCATGGTGCTCTTCGCTGGCTCCACACTGATGCGGATCAGCTTCGGATCACTGTCCTTGCCATAGGGCATGCCCTCGCGAATCCAACGCACGAGATCAGCGTAGTCCTCGGAGGCTGGATCGAGCTTCTTCCCGCCGCCGTGTGGCGTCTGCGCCGTGCCTTTGGTCAGCAGCAGGCTCTGCTCCGGCGATCCGGGGAACACGCGCCTCCCACGCGCCTCCTTCACGATGTGCTCGTAATCCTCGTGCGGCTCGAAGCCGAGGAGCGAAAGCTTGAAGCCGTTCTGCCCACCCGCCTTACCATGGCAACCGCCGCTGTTGCAGCCGCCCTTAGTCAGAATAGGCACGATGTCGTTCGCGAAGTTCAAAGGACGCGGCGTGACGGCGGCAAAACACGACGCGGCTGACAACGCTGCGAAGATGACGTGGCTAGACAGATTCATGACGGCAGGAACCTACGCTTCTAAGCTGTCAATCTTGTCGTGTGGAGGGCGATGTCCTCCCCCTGCCCCCGACGAGCCACGCCACGCATATCCTTACTCCGACGTCTCATCCTCCACCATGCCAAGAAAGATGTCCTCCAGCCGAGCACCGCGTTGCTCATGCTCACGGCGCAGATCTTCGAGCGTGCCCAGAGCGATCAGTCTCCCGCGATGGATGATGCCGATGCGGTCGGCGAGCTCCTCGGCGATATTGAGCAAGTGCGTGCTCATCAGCACAGTGGTGCCGCGTCGGCTACGCTCCTTGATCTCTCGTTTCACCGTGCGTGCGTGGATGGGGTCGAGGCCGACCATTGGCTCGTCGATGACGAGTACCTTCGGGTCGTGCAACAACGCGCTGGCGATGGCGAGGCGCTGGCGCGTGCCGTGGCTGAGGTTTTCGATGCGTTGGAATTTGTGTTCGTGCAGGGCGAATTTCGTGAACAACGCATGAATTTCGGACGCGGCGTGGCCGCGCTCCATCTCAAAGAGCTCGGCGATGAAGTCCATGAACTCGACTGGTGTAAGTTTCTCATAAAACACCGCCACGTCCGGCACATAACCGAGCAGCGTTTTTGCCAACAGGGGTTCTTTCTGGATGTCGTGGCCGCAGAGGCGCACACGACCAGAATCAGGCCGCATCAGGCCGGTGAGAAGCTTCAACGCGGTCGTTTTGCCCGCGCCGTTCGGGCCGAGGAAGGCGAACAACTCACCTGGTTGGATGGTGAGGTTCAATCCGTCGAGCGCCCGCAGGTCGCCATAGCTCATGGTGAGGTTTTCGATCTCGATCATGCGTGGGATAGGTTTAAATCAACGCGTGCCTTCCTGTAGGCCGTGGATGGTCGGCTCCAACAGCGTGTAGTCATCTGGCAGGTCGATGCGCACGAGCTCGCCAGCTTCGGTGAAAATCATACTCACCTCGTTCTGCGCGAAAAACGGCAGCGTGAGCACAAAGCACTTCCGCTCGCGTCCAGCGAGTGTCATCAAACCCTCGCGCGCATGGAGCTTCATCATCTGCTCCCGCCCGTGGTTCCCTGGCAGGCTAGCACCCATCGCTGAGAGTGCCGCCAACATGCCATCTTGGCCGCCGCCGAACAGCAAGCCCACATCCCGCGAGTCCATGATGACACGATGGCCCTGTCTGACCAGCACCTCGGGCGTCGGCAGCTTCTCATCCCACACCACTCGCATGGTGGCCTCACGTTGCGGAAATTCAGCGGCGAGCGTGAGATGCTGCCAGCGCTCCGCGTCCGCGAGGACGCATCCCACACTCCAAGTCGCCACCACACGCCGCGTGCCATTCCCCGCCGACTCCTCCACTACGCCGCGAGCCAGCACGTCATAAACAGACTGATGATCCGGTTTGATGCGATGTCCGACCTGTAGGCTCGCATGGCCGATCTTCTCATGATGATGGTATAGATGTAGGTTGCTACCAAAGGTGTCCGACTGGCGCAGAAACAAACCGATCACCACTTTCGGCGGCACGACGGAGAAGTGTGACGCCTCCGGGAAACACACGTCACGCACGAGCAGTCCGGACATCACTGCCCAGAAAAGCACCGTCAAAGCCGCCGCCGCACGCCAGATCATCAGCAGAATTTTTGCCAGGAAAGCGCCCGCGTGGCAAGCCCGGCGGCATTTCCGCGAAAACATTCTCGCCTTTCCAACGAGCTTTGCCACGTTCCGGCCATGCGTGCGATTCTTTCCCTCCTCTTGGTCCTGTCCATGATTTCAGCAGCCGCATCCCGCCCGCCAAATGTGGTAATCATCCTTGCGGACGATATGGGCTATGCCGACCTCGGTTGCTTCGGTGCGGAGCGGATCAAGACACCGAACATCGACCGCATGGCGGCAGAGGGCATGAAGTTCACCAGCTTCCACGTCGCGCAGGCGGTGTGCAGCGCTTCACGCGCAGCATTGATGACCGGCTGCTACGCGAACCGCGTGGGCATGCAGGGCGCACTGAACCACACGAGCAAGGAGGGCATCCATCCTGATGAATTGCTTCTGCCGGAGATGTGCAAGGCGGTGGGCTATGACACGGGCGCGTTCGGGAAGTGGCATCTCGGCACGGACCCGATGTTCAACCCGCTGCACAACGGCTTCGATGAGTTCCTCGGCATTCCGTATTCGAACGACAATAGCAAGTACCACCCATCGCTGGCACCGGAGATGCCGCCGCTGCCGCTCTACGACGGACTGAAAGTTATCGAGACCGATCCTGATCAGAGCCAGTTCACCCGCCGCTTCACGGAGCGGGCGGTGGGCTTCATCGAGCGGAACAAGGGCCGTCCTTTTTTCCTCTATGTACCACATGTGATGCCGCATGTGCCTATCTTCTCTTCCGAGGCATTTCGCGGCAAGTCCGCCGCCGGCCTCTACGGCGATGTCGTAGAGGAGCTGGACTGGTCGGTGGGGCAGATTCTCGATGCGATCCAGCGTTGCGACATCGAAGGCGACACACTCGTCATCTTCTTTTCCGACAACGGCCCCTTCCTCAGCTACGGCAATCATGCGGGCACCGCGAAACCGTTTCGTGAGGGCAAGCTCACGACGTTCGAGGGCGGCGTGCGCGTCCCGTTCATCGCTCGCTGGCCGGGGCATGTGCCTGCGGGTCAGGTTTGTGATGAGCCGGTGATGGAGACCGATCTGCTACCGACCATCGCTGGCCTAGTCGGCGGAAAACTCTCCGCACATAAAATCGACGGCCTCGACATACTCCCGCTGCTCACAGGCAATCAGGAAGCCCGATCACCGCACAAAGCGCTAGTCTTCTACGGCGGAACCGAGCTGCAAGCCGTGCGTAGCGGAGACTGGAAGCTGCATTTCCCGCATCCCTACATCACCGTCGATGGCGAGCCTGGCCGCGATGGCAAGCCGGCGAAGTTTGGTCAGATGAAACCGAAGTCGATCACGCAGAGCGGCATCGCGGGCATCGCCTCGCGGCATGGTTATCGCGTGGAGAACACCGGCCTGGCCTTGTTCAACTTGAAGGATGATCCTAGCGAGTCGCTCAACGTGGCCGGAGAGCACCCAGACATCGTCGCACGCCTGCAAGAGCTGGCGATGCCGGTACGGCGAGAACTGGGCGACGGCCTCCAAAAGGTCAAAGGCACGGAGAACCGCCCTCTGGGAATGGCACCGTGATCAACACGCATCATCACCGCTGCGCACGCTCCCGTGCGATCACTTCACGGATGTGCTCCATACGGTTCGCGGGATTGGGATGCGAGCTCATAAAGTCGGAGCGGTCAGCCCCACCGCTAACTTGGGCGAGAATTTCCATCACGCCGACGAGCGCCTCTGGATCATAGCCAGCCTGGATCATGAAGCGCACGCCGAGTGCGTCGGACTCGGACTCATCATCGCGGCTGAACTTCATCACCCGCCATTGCGCCACCATCTGCGCGACCTGCATGCCGGAGTTACTTTGACCATCGGAAACCAATACGCCCACCCCTTTGGCTAGACCGCTCCAGAGACTGGAGCTCGCCATCTGCTCGTTCGAATGGCGGCCCACGACGTGGCCCATCTCATGGCCAAGCACACCCGCGAGCTGATCCTCAGATTTCAAGCGGCGGAACAGCGCCTCGGTGATGAATATCTGCCCGCCAGGCAGCGCGAAGGCGTTCACCGTCCGCATGTCGGCCAACAGGTGGAATTTGAACTGATACGGCGTCTGCTTCGCCGCTGTCGAAGCGATCAGACGGCGGCCGACACGCTCCACGAGTGCGCTGCCCTCCGCGTCCGCTGAGAGCCCGCCACTCCCCCGGATCATTTCCGGGGCCGACTGCAGGCCCATGATGATGCGTGGATTGCAGCCGATGCCACTGCGGCGGTCATCCCCGTAGGCGCAAGGTTGAGAGGCAAGTTTGAGGCGGTGTAGCAGCGCAAGCATGCGCTTCATATACTTCATGGAAAAACCTTGAGCCAGCATCGTTTTTGCGGCAGATGCCCAGTATGTCGTTGTTTCAGGAGCATGACCACCGAGTTGACTGGGGCCGCAAAGGCTCGCAGGCGATTGTCACACTGGCATGTCTGTACATCGTTCTAACGGGACTGAAGATCACCGCCGGCGTGCTGGTGCCGATCGCGTACGCATTTTTTCTCGCCGTGCTGAGTTATCCGTTGGTGCGCTGGTTGCGGCGGCACCGGACGCCTGCGGGCCTCGCACTGGGCATCACGATGGCGGTAAATCTCGGTGTGCTCGCCGGTTTGATCACGGTGGGCGTGCGCCTACTGGTCAGCTTCTGGCGCGATCTGCCGCGCTATCTGCGCGGCCTGGAAAGCTACGCAAACGACCTCGCCGTGTGGCTTGAGGGAAATGGTGTCGAGGGTGCCAAAGAAATGCTGGGGGGCATTTTTGACTGGAACAAGCTGATCGGATACGCCGCAAAGCAAGACGTCATGGGCAACCTCACCGGCCTGCTCGGCACGACCTTCGGCACGCTCGCCGCCTTCCTCGTAAGCTTCATCATGACGCTCATTGTCATGATGTTCATCCTGATGGAAGCACATGGCACACAAAGCCGCCTGCAGGCGGTGCATCTCTCCGGTGGGCCGGATTTCAGCGGCCTGATGCGCAGCGCGAGCGACATCCAGAAATACCTCGGTGTCAAAACGCTCATCAGCGTGCTGACAGGCGTGCTGGCGGGTTTTTGGTGCTGGTTTTTCGATCTCCGCTACCCGCTGCTCTGGGCGATGCTGGCTTTCCTTTTCAATTTCATCCCGGCGGTGGGCAGCACGGCGGCGTCCATCCCCGCCATCGTGGAGGCATTGGTGCAAGGCGGGCCTACGCACGCGGTTTTCATCGCCCTGGGCTACGGCGGCATCAATTTCTGCCTCGATAACTTCGTGCAGCCCACGATGCTTGGAAACCGCTTCGGCATCTCGCCGCTTGTCGTGATCCTTTCCGTGATCTTCTGGGGCTGGCTGTGGGGGCCGCTGGGCATGTTCCTGGCCGTGCCGCTGACGATGGTGCTCAAGGTGCTGCTCGACAACAGCGCAGAGTTCCAGTGGATCTCCGTCGCCATGGCGAAGAAGAAAGTGCGCCACGGCGAGGTCGAGGTGGCGGGCTATGACCTGCACCTCAATGATGGAGAGACGATCGGCAGCGGAGCCAGCACGGAGATCCCAGGGCACAAGTGACGCCACGGCCCAATGCGACAGCACACTTGTGCCATCGGGCCTCTTTGGATTGATCGGGCATCATTGTCAAAACGCCACGCATCGCAGGTAAATCAAGGATGTCGGCCTCATGCGCCCTTGTGGCATGGTTTGAGCGGGATGATTGTCCAAACAATCATCTGAACTCGCCATGTCCCCCGAAAAATTCACCGTCAAACTCCAGGAAGCATTCAATGCCTCGCAGTCCATCGCCACACGTCATGGACATCAGGAGCTAAAGCCCGCCCACCTCCTCCAAGCTCTGCTCGATCAGGAAGGCGGCATCGCAATGCCACTCTTTGAGAAAGCGGCGGTCAATCCGGCAGCGGCTTCAAATTTAAAGTCTCAAGTTTCAAGTTTGTTGACTCGACAGCCAAAGGTCAGCGGTGGCTCAGGCGGACTCTATCTCTCCAATGAGTTCCGCGATCTCATGACGAAAGCCGAGGACGAGCAGAATAAGCTCAAAGACGACTTTCTCAGCGTCGAGCATGTCATCCTCGCCCTCTTCAAAACGAAGACCGAGTTGTCCGACGTGCTCAAGCAGGCCGGACTGACTTACGACACCGTTTCAAAAGCCCTCAGCGCCGTGCGCGGCAGCCAGCGCGTGGTCGATCAGGATCCCGAGGGCAAATATCAGACGCTCGAAAAATACGGCACCGATCTCACCGCACGCGCAAAGGCCGGCAAGATCGATCCCGTCATCGGTCGCGATGAGGAAATCCGCCGCGTCATGCAGGTGCTCAGCCGCCGCACGAAAAACAACCCCGTGCTCATCGGCGAGCCCGGCGTGGGCAAGACGGCCATCGCGGAAGGTCTCGCACGCCGCATCGTCGCCGGTGACGTGCCGGACTCGCTGAAAGGGAAACGGCTTATCAGCATGGACCTCGGCGGCATGATGGCCGGCGCGAAGTTCCGTGGCGAGTTCGAGGAACGTCTCAAAGCCTTCCTCAAAGAAGTCACATCGAGCGATGGCGAGATCATTCTCTTCATAGACGAACTCCACACCATCGTCGGCGCAGGCAAAGCCGAGGGCGCGATGGATGCGGGCAATCTTTTGAAGCCGCAGCTCGCCCGCGGTGAGCTGCGCTGCGTCGGCGCGACCACGCTCGACGAATACCGCAAGCATATCGAGAAGGATCCCGCGCTGGAGCGTCGCTTCCAGCCGGTGAAGGTCGGCGAACCCACGGTGGAGGACACCATCGCCATCCTGCGCGGCCTCAAAGAACGCTACGAGGTCCACCACGGCGTGCGCATTCAAGATGGCGCGATCATTGCCGCCGCCACGCTGAGCAATCGCTACATCACCGACCGCTTTTTGCCCGACAAGGCCATCGACCTCGTCGATGAGGCCGCCAGCCGCATCAAGATCGAGCTCGACTCCATGCCCACGGAGATCGACGTCATCGAACGTCAGATCATGCAGGACGAGATGGAGCGCCAGGTGCTCAAAAAAGAGAAGGACGTCGCCTCGAAAGCACGCCTCGAAAAACTCGAAAAAGAGACCGCCGACCTCAAAGAAAAGTCCTCCGCTCTCAAGGCACAGTGGTTGAAGGAAAAAGAGGCCGTCGATGCCGGACGCAAGGTGAAGGAGGAAATCGACCGCCTGCGCACCGAGCAGGAGCAGGCCCAACGCCGTGGCGACTTCGCCCGCGCCGGAGAGATTCAATATGGTTTGATCCCCGATCTCGAAAAGAAGCTCGCCAGTAGCACGAACTTCCAAGTTCGTGGGGATGGGAAGACGAACGTGGATGTTCGTCCTACTTTGCTCCGCGAAGAGGTGACGGAAGAAGATATTGCCAAAGTCGTCGCCAATTGGACCGGCATTCCCGTTTCACGCTTGCAGGAAGGCGAGCGCTCGAAGCTCATCAAAATGGAGGAGCGCCTCAGCGCCCGCGTCATCGGCCAAAAGGACGCCATCACCGCCGTCAGCAATGCCGTGCGCCGTGCGCGTGCGGGCATTCAGGATGAGAACCGCCCGATTGGGAGCTTCCTCTTCCTCGGACCCACCGGCGTCGGCAAGACGGAGCTTTGCAAAGCCCTCGCCGAGTTCCTCTTCGACGACGACAGCGCCATGACGCGCATCGACATGAGCGAATACATGGAGAAGCACAGCGTCAGCCGCTTGATTGGCGCGCCTCCCGGCTACGTCGGTTATGAAGAAGGCGGCCAGCTCACCGAGGCCGTGCGCCGCCGGCCCTACAGCGTCGTTTTGTTCGACGAGGTCGAAAAAGCGCACCCGGATGTCTTCAACACGCTGCTCCAAGTGCTCGATGACGGCCGCATCACCGACGGCCAGGGCCGCACGGTCGATTTCAAGAACACGGTGCTCATCATGACCAGCAACATCGGCAGCGCTGCCATCCAGGACGTCAGCAATCCTGAACAGCGCGATGCTTTGGTGCGCGACAGCCTCAAACAATTCTTCCGCCCCGAGTTCCTCAACCGCATCGACGAGATCGTCATCTTTGACCGCCTGGATGCCGCTCAGCTCGCCAAGATCGTCAAAATCCAGCTCCAGCGCGTCATCGACCGCCTCGCGAAGCAAAACATCCGCCTCACCGTCACCGATGACACCACCCGCCACCTCGCCGACGCCGGCTTCGATCCCGTCTTCGGCGCGAGGCCCCTCAAACGCGCCATCCAGAAACACCTGCTCGATCCGCTGTCCTTAGCCGTCCTCGAAGGCGGCTTCAAAGACGGAGATCACATCACCGCACTGATGAAAGGGGGAAAGGTCGTATTTGAGAAGAAGTAACGGCTCATGAACATACCGCGAAGGGCCATGCTCGGGCATCAACGGATGACTTTCTGTTTGAGCCGAACGGGCTTTCGGGCTAGGCAGCGGGCCACCTTTTCCCATGAGCAGCTCCTCCGCACACACTTACAAGCAGGCCGGCGTCGATATTCACGAGGCAGCGTCGCTGGTCGATGACATCGGCGTGCTGGTGAGGCGCACACAGCAGAAACGGAAGCTGGCGAATCCCTTCGGCCTGTTCGCCGCCGCCTACGACCTCAGCGGTTACAAGCACCCGATCATCCTCACGGGCTGCGATGGCGTGGGCACGAAGATCGAACTGCTGCTGAAGCACGACCAGCTCGAAGCCGCTGGCAAAGACCTCGTCGCCATGAACGTGAACGACGTGCTCACCACAGGCGCGGATCCGATCATGTTCCTCGACTATGTGGGCATTCCGAAGATCCAGAAGACGCAGATCACCCGCATCATCGCCGGCATGACCGAATACCTGGAGGCCTGCAACTGCATCCTGGCCGGTGGTGAGACGGCCGAGATGCCCGGCATGGTGCCGGAAGGCATGGTGGAGCTCAGCGGCTTCGCCATCGGTGCCTGCGAAAAGGAAGACCTGCTCGATCCCGGCACCATCGCCTCAGGCGATGTGCTCATCGGCTGGCCCAGCGCCGGCTTCCACGCGAACGGCTTCAGCCTCGTGCGCCGCATCATCGAGAAGGAGAACATCCAGTTCAGCGAGGATGAAATGCGCACCCTGCTGCTGCCGACGCTGCTTTATCACGAGCAGCCGGCCGCGCTCAAAGCCGCAGGCATCAAGCCGAAGGCGATGGCGCACATCACCGGCGGCGGCCTGCCGGAAAACCTTGGTCGCATGTTCCTGAAGCGTGGCCTCGGCGCGAACCTGCGCATTCCATTCTGGCAGAACGACGTCGTGCAGAAAGTGCTGCGCCACGCCGATCCGAAGGACGCGATCGACACCTTCAACATGGGCCTCGGCTGGGTGGCGATCGTTTCGCCAGATCAAGCCGACGCTGCGGTGAAGTGCGGCAAAGGCGCGAAGATCATCGGTGAGATGGACACGAGCGCCCAAGTCAGCGTGGAGATCGTCTGACGGCAAGTTGACTGTTGTTTTGCGGGAACGCCTGAAAGATCGGGCGGTTTGAGCAGTGAATGAAGAACCATGAAGTTTTTCATTCCTGTCCTGTCGGTTCTTTTTACCTTCACCGTCATCGCGCAACAACCTGCGGTGCCCGCCAAAGCCAAGCGTGCGCCGAATCCGGTCATGGAACCTATTCAGGATGTGGCAGGGCTGCCGCGCGTGCTGTTGATCGGCGATTCCATCTCCATGGGCTACACCCTGCCTGTGCGGAAGCTGCTGGAGGGCAAGGCGAACGTCCATCGCATCCTCACCAATGGCGGCCCGACGAAAAACGGAGTCGCGAATATCGAAAAATGGCTCGGCGGCGGCAAATGGGACGTGATTCACTTCAACTGGGGCATCCACGACCTCAAATACATGCCCGACGGCAAGCGCCAGGTGGAGCCAGCCGGCTACGAGGCCAACTTGCGCAAGCTCGTCGCCCGGATGAAGGCCACCGGCGCGAAATTGATCTGGGCCACCACCACGCCGATTCCGGATGGTGAGCTGAATCCTCCGCGCAAATTCGGCCAGGTGAAGGAATACAACGAGATCGCGGCCAAAGTGATGGCTGAGAACGGTGTCGCCATCGACGATCTGAATGCCTGGATGACGCCACGCTTTGAGGAACTGCACAAGCCGAAGGATCTGCACTACAGCGACGCCGGCAGCGAGCACCTCGCGAAGAAGGTGGCTGAATCGATCACGCAGGCGCTGGCGAAGTGACGCCGTGGGCATGGCTGGAAACAGCCGCGTGAATTGTAGCTTCACATGCGGGTTGCAGGGGCATCCTGCGCGGCCTTTGTTGTCTCAACCCTCGAACTCGCCATGAAAGCGCCATCTCCATTCCGGCTGATCGTTCTGCTGCTGTTCGCGAACGGCCTGTGTCTCCAGGCGGCGGACACTCCCCCGCCCTCCGCTGCGGAAAAGCTGCGCGAGTCGCTGCTGCTACCGGGCGTCACCTTGTCCGAAGGCGTTTCTGAAATCACCGGCGTCGCCATCAGCCCGCTGCTGGGCGTCAGCGTGATGGGCGCGTGGACTTACTGGCGCACGGAGGAACACCTGCGCGGACGTCTGCCCTGGTACTGCAATCCCTGGGTCTGGGGTACGGGCCTTTCTCTCATCGCCCTGTGCTTCTTGAAGGACTTCCTCGGCACGGCGGCACCGGCGCTGGTGAAGAAGCCGCTCGATTTCGCGGAGCTGTTCGAGGACAAACTCAGCGCCCTGGTCGCCAGCGTGGGATTCGTGCCGCTCGTCGCGCTGGCGATCTCGCAGGCGGAAAAGTGGCAGCCGCAGGCCGCGCACACACTCGCGGAATCCGGTCTCGCCACCGCACCGGTGGCCGGTTTCATTGATTTCGGTGTCCACACGCCCTGGATCACCATTCCGGTCGCCCTCGTGGCCTTTGCGATCGTGTGGTTGAGCTCGCACGCGATCAATGTGCTCATCGCTCTCTCGCCGTTTGGCATCGTGGATGCCGGACTGAAGCTGGTGAAACTCGGCCTCATATCGCTGGTCGCCGGCAGCACGTTGATTCATCCGTATGCCGGTGCCGCGGTGTCCTTGGTGATCATTTTGATCGCCGCCTTGCTCGCCGGATGGGCGTTCCGCCTCTCGCTGTTCGGCACGCTGATGGGCAGCGATTTTCTGCTCAACAAACGGGCCACCGACAGCGATCTCGATGCCGGGGTGCGGGGTTTCCTCGCCCGTCGTACCGAAGGCATTCCCGTGCGCACGCTGGTGAAGCTGAAAAATGACGCTGCGGGTCGGCCCGCACTCAGTTTCAAGCCTTGGCTACTGCTTCCAGAGCGTCCAATTCCCATGCCGCAGGCAGACATGGTGGTGTGCAAAGGTCTGCTGCATCCCACTCTTGCCAATCGTGCCGGCGCGGACGGATCGCTGGCGCACAGTGTCGTGCTGCTGCCACGCTACCGGCGGCTGGAGGAGATCATCGCCCGGCGTTTCGGCTGTCAGGATGTCATGGACGGCACGTTGCTGCGCGGCCTGAAGGCCATGCGGCAGTGGCTGGTGGACATGCTTTCCGCCGGACGGACGCTGGTGCAGGCACGCTGAGGCCGTGGGAGCGAAGTTGCGCCCGGGTGAATCCCGCTTATCTACGCGGCCCGCTTATGCACAGCTTCCGCTATCATCAGGGCGAATTGTTCGCCGAAAACGTCCCGCTCCAGTCCCTCGCCGAAAAGCACGGCACGCCGCTCTATGTTTACTCCAAGGCGACGATCACGGACCACTTCACCCGCCTCGACGCGGCATTCGGAAAGCTGGACCACCTGGTCTGCTACGCGGTGAAGGCGAACTCGAACCTCGCCGTGCTCAACACCATCGCGAAACTCGGCGGCGGATTTGACATCGTCTCCGGTGGCGAGCTTTACCGCGTCATCAAGGCGGGCGGCAATCCCGCGAAGTGTACCTTCGCCGGTGTCGGCAAGACTCGCGAAGAGATCGAGTTCGCGCTCAAGCAGGGCATCTACTGCTTCAACGCGGAGTCCGAGGCGGAGCTGCATTACATCAACCAGGTGGCTGGTGAACTCGGCAAAAAAGCCCCCGTGGCCGTGCGCGTGAATCCGAACGTGGACGCGAAGACGCACGCGAAAATCACCACCGGCAAGAGCGAGAACAAGTTCGGCATCGACTTCGACCACATCCTCGCCGTCTATGACCGCGTGGCTGACGAATGCCCGCATCTCGTCATCAAGGGCCTGCAGATGCACATCGGCTCGCAGCTCACCAACGTCGATCCTTTCCTCGAAGCCGTGCAGAAGGTCGTCCCCCTCGTGAAACAGGTCAAAGAGCGCCACAACATCGAGTTCTTCAGCATCGGCGGCGGCATCGGTATCAACTATCGCCAGAGCCTCGATTCCGGCCCGGTCACCTGGTGGGAGCAGAACGCCGAGACGCATCCGCTCACCGTCCAGGCCTACGCCGAGGCCGTGGTGCCGCATCTGGAGGCGCTCGGCGTGCGCATCTTGTGCGAGCCCGGTCGTTTCATGGTCGGCAACGCGGGCACATTGCTCACGAAGGTACTTTACGAGAAACGCGGCTCCGCGAAGACCTTCAAGATCGTCGATGCCGGCATGAACGACCTCATCCGTCCCACGCTTTACGAAGGCTGGCATCAAATCGTGCCGCTCAAGCAGCCAACGACCACCGATGTCGAGAAAGTCGATGTCGTCGGCCCGATCTGTGAATCCGGCGACTTCCTCGCGCAGAACCGCGAGATCCCGCTCGTGAAGGAAGGCGACTATCTCGCCGTGCTCAGCGCCGGCGCGTATGGCTTCACCATGGCGTCGAACTACAACACACGTCCGATGCCCGCCGAAATCCTCGTCGATGGCGACAAGGCCACCGTCGTGCGTGAACGCCAGACCCTCGATGACGTGCTCAAAGGCGAGCACATCGCGTAACCATCATGAGTTTCAAGTTACAGGTTCCAAGTTTCAAGTTACCGAGGCGGTTGCTGCCAACTTGAAACTTTAAACCTTGAACTTGGAACGGTTTCAAAAACCGCGAACCTTGAACACTTCGATGCACATCGCCGACATCCTCAAAACCCAGCGCCCCACGCTCTCGTTCGAGTTCTTCCCGCCGAAGAGCAGCGAGGCGTCGGAAGCGTTGTTCCAGACCATCGGCGAGCTGGAAGCCTTCAAGCCTTCCTTTGTCAGCGTCACCTACGGCGCGGGCGGTTCCACGCGCGAACTCACGCACGATCTCGTCGTGCGCATCAAAACCACGACCTCGCTCGATCCGATTCCGCACCTCACCTGCGTCTGCCACAGCGAGGCCGACATCGCCGCGATCCTCGAACGCTACGCCAAAGCTGGCGTGAGCAACATCCTCGCCCTCGGCGGCGATCCACCGAAGGGGCTCGCCGGTTACGATCGTGCGAAGGATGCGTTTCAACACGCCGCCGATCTCGTCGCCTTCATCCGCAAATTCATCGGCACCGGCGCGCATCCTGATCCACGCGGTTTCGGCATCGGCGTCGCCGGATTCCCGGAAGGTCATCCCACCACGCCGAACCGTGTGTTGGAAATGGATTACCTCAAAGCGAAGGTCGATGCCGGAGCGGACTACATCTGCACGCAGTTGTTCTTCGACAACCACGACTTCTACGACTTCCGCGAGCGCTGCCAGCTTGCCGGGATCAACATCCCCATCATCGCCGGCATCATGCCCATCACCAGCGCCGCCGGCATGCGCCGCATGGCCGAACTGGCCGCCGGAGCGCGCTATCCGGCCAAGCTGCTGCGCGCCATCCAGCGCTGCGGCAAGGACGAGGACGCCGTGCAGAAGGTCGGCATCCACTACGCCACCGAGCAATGCCGCGACCTGCTCGATCATGGCGTCGATGGCATTCATTTCTACACGCTGAACAAATCCCACGCCACGCGCGAGATTTACTCCAGCCTCGGCATCCGCGACTCCGCCGCCGTGCGTGCCCAGCCCTAGAGTGGACCGTTGATGTATTGGATGCCCCATCTTCCTCCTCCTCTTGCTCCTACTCCTCCTCCCGGAATCAGAGAGTGCAGAGCCGAGGCAGCCGGAAGGAAGAGAAAGAAAATGAACTCGATCAGATCAGTGTTTTTCCAACCATGAGCGAAGAACTGCCTCTCATCGCCGCCATCGAGGCCGGCGGCACGAAGTTCGTCTGCGCCGTCGGCACTGGACCGCATGACCTGCGCGATGTCACACGCATTCCGACCACCACGCCGGAGGAGACGCTGGCCGGAGTCACGCGCTTTCTTTCCATGGCGAAATCGAAGCATGGCCCCTTCGCCGCCATCGGCATCGGCTCCTTCGGCCCCATCGACCTCGACAAAACCAGCGAGACCTACGGCTTCATCACTTCCACGCCGAAGCCCGGCTGGCAGTTCACCAACATCGTCCCGAAGCTCAAGGAGCGTTACCACGTCCCCATCGCCTGGGACACCGATGTGAACGCCGCCGTGCTCGGCGAATATCTCTGGGGTGCCGGCCAGGGCATCGATCCGCTCGTTTACATCACCGTCGGCACCGGCGTTGGCGGCGGAGTGCTCGTCAACGGCCAGCTCCTGCATGGATTGCTGCATCCTGAAATCGGCCACCTGCTCGTTCCGCCGCCGCAGAACTCATCAGCGATCCAGCAGGCCTGCCACTGCCCGTTTCACAAGAGCTGCGTCGAAGGTTACGTCAGCGGCACCGCGCTCGCCTCACGCTGGGGCGTCAAAGCCGACGCGTTGCCGCCCGATCATCCCGCATGGGAGGAAGTTGCCGACGTCATGGCGCACGCCTTGATGAATCTCACCCTCAGCCTCTGCCCGAAACGCATCATCCTCGGTGGAGGCGTCATGAGCCAGGAGCACATCCTGCCCCTCATCTGCGGCCAGCTCTTCAAGCTCAACAACCACTACCTCCGCGTCCCTGAACTCGGCCGCAACCTCGACGACTTCATCGTCGCCCCCGGCTTGGGAGCGCGTTCAGGTCTGCTCGGCGCGCTGGCGCTCGGGAAGTATGAGCTGGACCGGCATTCCGGCCGGAGCGCTGATTCGTCAGCGGCTTGATTCGCTTTCCAAAGCTCGTTGCCTGATCATTTCAGGTCGATTACGACTCGCATTAACATCGTAATCAACAAAACTGTCGCCCGTCTCCGAAACACACGTCAAAAACAACACCCATGAGCCGCAAAGCCCATTGGTACCCGACAAAGCTGTCGGTGATAGCTCTGTTGACGTACTCGACAGAATTGTGTCCCGTCAACTAGTTAGCCTAAAAGGTAATACCGGATCGAAGTCCTTCCTGCTGGCGAAGAGTCGCCGTATCATGAACAACTCTACTCTACACGAAGCGATAATCTCCTTCTTCCTCAATCATCAGCGCCCTCCAACGATCAGCGAAGTCGCTTCACATTTTCGCTGCGATGAGACGGAAGTGCGCAAAGGATTAAATGCGTTGGCGGATTACCACGGTGTTGTGCTCCACCCGAATTCAGATGAGATTTGGGTTGCCCATCCATTCTCTTCGGCACCGACCACCTGTGTGGTCAGGTCAGGCTCGCGCACATGGTGGGGCAACTGCGCATGGTGTTCCTTGGGCTTGGCGCATCTGGCCGGCGGAACAGCCACCATCGAGACGCGGATCGGCGCACTCGACGACCATGTAACAATCAGGATTGAGAATGGGAAACTGATTGACACCGATCTTGTTGTTCACTTCCCGATTCCCATGCGTAAAGCGTGGGACAATGTAACCTATACATGCTCCATCATGCTGATGTTCCGCAACGAATCGCAGGTGGACGATTGGTGCGCTTCAAGAGGTATTCCCAAAGGTGATGTTCGTCCCATCGAACAAATCTGGACGTTCGCTACCGAATGGTATGCTCACCACGCGGATGCTGATTGGAATAAGTGGTCGGTACGGGAGGCTGCCGAGATGTTCAAACGTCATGATTTAACTGGCCCGATCTGGGCGCTTGCGGATGAATTGGAACGCTTCTAACAGAAAGGGGCAGGGGTGAATGGCACTGAATTAAGGCCCATTTGGGATGAAAAACGAGCATGGTTTTGGTGATGTGTTCGTTGAAGAATAATGGCAGCGCAAGACACCTTCGACATGCTGCACTTTCAGCGCGTGCGTATCGGCACCATGGATCTGCGCATTGCCAGCCTCGCCATGACTCACGACACACTCCTGCTTTCCCGCAACCTGGTCGATTTTCAAAAGGTTCCGGGACTGCGTGTCGAGAACTGGCTGGATTGACGGAAAGGGGCCGGGCGCGATAGTTGCTAAAAAATTCAAGAGCGCTCCTCACATCCACTCCTTCACCCAAAACGTCAGCGTCTTGTGTGATTCGGTTTCTTCGCCGATTTCTTTCCACACAAACGTGGCCTGGAGTTCGGGATGCTTCACATAACCTTGGCTGCGCCAGAAGTCGTCGAGCGGGCGATAGCCTGCGGGACGCAACGGATGATCGACGGCACGGTCCACGGCGCAGAACGTGCTGAACTTGGAGCCAAGCTCACGCACATGCGCTTCGCGACGCGCGAAGAACTCCTTCCCAACACCGTGGCCACGATACTGCGGCAGCAGGATCGATTCGCCGAAGTAGCAGATCGTCGCGAGGTCGTAACCGGCCTTTGCAAACGCCGCCTGGAATTCCGGGCCTTCATCCAGCATCGGCAGGCATGTCGTCGCGCCGACGACACGATCGCCGTCAAAAGCGAGAACGATCAGACTGCCAGCAGAACGCAGGTAAACCCGCAGGTAGTCACGTTCGTATTCGAGGCTGCCGTCGTAGAGATACGGATATTCGCGAAACACGGCGATGCGCAGCGCTCCCAGCGCATCGAGATGCGGTTCGAGTTCGGGGCCGTGGATGTTTTGAAGACGAAGCATTGGCAGAGGTTTGCTGTGGATGGCGGTCGTTTGCAATGGTTTGCGGTTGTTGGAAGACATCGAGGGGGCGTCGCCTGGCTCAAACAACCGCCAACCATTGCCAACAACAGCAAACCTCAGGCGGCAGCGCCACTCCAGCCTTCCGCCATCTCGCGAATCCGCTTTCGCATGTTCGCGAGGCCGTTCAAACGTGTGGGGGAAAGCATTTTGGTGAAACCGCAGGCTTCCCAGACCTTGGGCTCAATGGCGGCGATTTCTTCGGGATCGGAATCCGTGTAAAGCTCGCACAACAACGCGGCGAGGCCCTTCACCATGGGGGATTCGGCCTCGCAGTTGAAACGGGCGCGGCCATCGACGAGTTCGCCATGCAGCCAGACGCGCGAGATGCAGCCGGGGACGAGATTGGCGTCGATCTTGTGCGCTTCGGACAGTTTCATCGAAGCTCCACGCGAAACGACGGCGTTCAGGCGCTCGTGTGGATCGTGGATGATGTTCAGGTCGTCGATGAACGACTGCTGTTTCTCCGCCAGGGTCATTTGAGTTTGGCGAGGCGGCCTTTGCTCCAGGTCAGCCCGGTCTGTATGGCCTCATCGTTGGTGATGGAGGCGGCGAGCTTCTCCCAGATAGCGACGGCACTGGCGAAAGCGGCCTTCGCCTCGGTCTTCTTGCCCGCCTTCTCGCTGGTGTGTCCGAGGGAGCCGTACAACTGCGCGAGCTGGCTGGACCACATGCGGCGTTCTGGCGTGAGCTTTTCTGACTCTGGCAATGTCTTGATGAGCGCCTCCATCGACTCCACGGCCTGTTTGGCGATCGGGATGGCGGCGGCGGTCTTGCCGTTGTCGGCGAGGAGTTCCGCATATTCACCGCGCAGTTTGGCGAGCAGGAAGCCGTAGCGTGCGTTGTCCTTGTCGTTGGAGAGTATCTCGTTCACGAACTCGATGGCATCTTGTTTCCTCTTCGCAGCCTCGGAAGGGCTGCCCGCATCCCGTGCGAGCGACGCTAGGGCACCGTAGTTGCGAGCGAGGAGATATTTCACCTCTCCCCACTCCGGCATGAGACGGTTGAGCTCGAGTAGGATCGGTAATGCCTGGTTGTGCGCCTCCTTGGCGTCCGCACCGCTGAAATGACGCCCGATGAGCTCCGCCAACTCGGTGTAGGCTTCGGCGAGCAGCAGCGCCTGCTCCTGGTTGCGCGGGCTGCTGCCGAGAACGAGTTCGCCCATGTCCTTTACGGAGTCGATGAGTGTGTTGAGCGCCTCCTCAATCTTGCCGGCCTCGCGCTGGCTGACGCCTTTCGCGTATTTGGCGCGGGCGAGGATGAATCTCTCGTCGTTGATGAGGTCGTGGCCGATCAACTTCGGATCGAGGATCACGGGCACGCGTGCGAGCGCCTGCTCAGAGACGGCCATGTCACCATTGCGCAAGGTGCGCAGGCCGTATTCGAGCCACGCTAGGGCGCATTCGTTGCGTGCGAGGCGGTTCCTCGGGTCGGCGGCGAGGCCTTTGTCGAGGTTCACCGTGGCATCCTTCAATAGAGCGAGCGATTCCGCATGCCTGCCTTCGCGGCCACGGATGCCGGAGAGCAGTAGGCTGTAGCGCCCGAACCATTGCTGATAGAGCGCGACCTGCCCCGGCTCTGCCGCTCCTTTTTGAATCAACTCCGCCGCCTGCTCACGCGCTTTGGTGAGATAGGTCACCGCCTGCGTGGTCTCACGCAGCTTCAGATGGAGCTGGCCGATGTTTCCATACGCACGCAAGCGTTCCACCCCGAGCGCGGGGGATGCCTCCAGCGCCGGGAGACCGCGCATGCAGTAGGCGAGCGCGTCGCGCAACTGCTCCTTCTGAAAGCCCGCCTCCATCTCGTTGCCGGTGGGTGTCTGCAGGAGCTGCGTGAGGAACTGGTCCACCGCGTTCTGTGAGTTCTGCAAATTCTGGTCCGCTACGACCTTCGCTCCGCGCGCGCCATCGCGCTCTCCCGTCAGTGTGGCGATGCGGGCCTCGCGGGTGTCGATCTCGACCTTGTGGTTGGCGGAGAGGATGCCGATGGTCTTCTCCGCCTTCTGCGCCCGGCGTAACGTGACAAAACCGTAGATGAAACTGAGCACGAAGATGGTGAGCAGTGAGACCGCCGTGGCCTGCAGCGTGAGCACCTTCTTCGCCTGCTTCTGCCGCTCACGCACGGTCTGCTCGCGGGATTCTTCCAGCAGGTAGTCGCTTTCGAGCAACTCGAACTCGCGCACAACCTCGCGCATGTCCGCCCAGCGTGCGGCGGCGTTCAGATCCAAGGCGCGCTCGATGATGTTGCGGCGGCGTTCCTCCCACTTCGATTGGGATGCCTGCGGCCAGATGATTTTCGGCTGTGATTTGACAGCGGCGAGCAACGCGTTGCTGTTGATCTGCACCGCCAGCCCGGCCCCGGCCTGCTTATTCGCACGGGCGACCTCCCCCGCCCACATTTCTGCACCGCGCGGCAGAGAGCCGTTTAGCAGGCGGAAGGCGAGCACACCAAAACTGTACACATCCCACGACGGCCCGTAGCCAGCGAAGACGCCGTCGGGATTCTCCGCCTGCTCAGGGCAGAGATGCACAAAGTGATCCGTGAGCTCCAGATGATGAATGCCGCCTACCCAGCCCTGAGCGATGTCCGTGAGCCGGACCGAGGATTCCGCGTCGTCCTCTAATAACACGTTGCAGGGACGCAGATTGCCATGCGGGAGCCCGTGCTTGTGCAGCCAGGCGAGCGCGTCTGCCACCTCATAGATGTGCCGCCATGCTTGCTCGGGCGGTAGCCCGCCGCATGCGGACTCCAGCGAGGGCGTCTGCCACTGGCGGCGACCGTGGCTGTCCTTCGTCATCACACCGACGAGTGGCATGACACAGAAATACGGTGTCTTGTCAAAGCTGAAGCCCTCCACCGTCAGCACGCCACGGTGGTGCGGCATCTGCTGCAATGCCCGAAAGGCCGTAGCCAGCGCCTTGCGGTTGATGGCCATCGAACTGAACACCTTCACCGCGCAGGCTCTCCCGCCAGAGGACACCGCACGGTAAACGGCCCCGCATCTTCCACTGCCGACCAGGTCTTGCAGCTCGTGTCCGGCGATTTCTGGCAGACTCATGCTCTCTTCGTTTTTCTCTGGGGGGTGAACTGTCTCTGCGGCTGCGGCAAAACAAGACTGGCGCGGATGCAGGGCCGGTACGATGGTGGCGGAAAGCGAAATCTCAAATCTCAAATGCTCCTTTGCAAAAATC
This sequence comes from uncultured Prosthecobacter sp., assembly GCA_964421275.1. Lineage (GTDB taxonomy): Bacteria > Verrucomicrobiota > Verrucomicrobiia > Verrucomicrobiales > Verrucomicrobiaceae > Prosthecobacter. The sequence continues at coordinate 157,206 of CAYQWE010000001.1, read as the reverse complement.
GCATGCCACAACTGCCAGCACGTCCATGCTGACTCCATGACTCATGAAAAACCCGAAACCAGCCGGGTACAAGACTGAGATCGAGGCGGTCTATGCGGAGCTTGAACGCCGCCCTCTCCACCGCCAGTGCGAGATGCGCACAGGCTGCTGCCATTTTCGCCTCGCTGGCCATACACCGTTGCTCACGCGCGGCGAAGCGCTCCATGCCGCCGATGGCGTACGTCACAGCGGACGTAAGACGCTCAAGCCGCATCCTGACGGAGCCTGCCCATTGCTGGGGCGGGATGGCCGCTGCATGATCTACGCGCACCGCCCCTTCGGTTGCCGCACGCACTTCTGCGCCCCCGCTGGCGGCATCTACCCACGCAAACATGTGGCTGACCTCATCCAGCGCCTCGAAGCCCTCGACGAACGCCTCGGCGGGCAGGGTTCACGACCGCTGGAGGCAGCTGTGAGCGCCGCCCTGAGCGAAATGTGACCAGCTCATGGTGCAGCACAATCCCGCGCCTGCTTCTGGCTCTCCGGCGAGAGTTTTGCCAGTGGGTATGGCACCTCCTGCATGTTCGCAGGCAGGCGCAGCACCACATTTCCTCCATCGAGGCGGACAAAGCCCGCCTTGATCGTTCTGCCCTCCACGTTCGTCCAGCTCATGATCGGCGGCAGCGACTTCTTCGCCGTGGTGGCCTCAGCTAGTTTGGGTGCGTCCTTGTCGAAGCTCGCCCCCTCCTTGATCCACTCGGTAATCTTGCGGATCTCACCGGAAGAGAGCTGACCTTTCGGAGGCATGTGACGTTCGTGGCCCTCGTTGACAATGACCTCCAGGAAGTGGCTCTCGTCCGGTTTGCCGGGACGTATCTGCGCCACGTCGTTGTCGGCGATGTCGAGTTTGAAGGTGCTCAAGTCGTCAAACACAAAGCCACCCTTCTTCTTCCCGGTTTTCTCGCTGTGGCACTCGTAGCAGTTCTTCTCCAGGATCGGCTGGATGTCCTTCTTGAAGTCAGCAGCACCAGCCGTAGCGACGGCCATAGCTGCGGCAGGCAGGAAGCGTAGAAAAGGTGACATCGAGCGCGTTGGATGAGGCCGGAGTGAACGTGCCATCCAGCTTTTCCTTAGCCAGCATCTTTTTCCCGTGGCATGAACACACATGGCCCTCCAGCGCACCGTCACCGCCCCCGCCGAACTGCTGCCGTTCCTCCTCGCGAACTGGCCGGAGGTGAAACGCACCCGCATCAAACAATGGCTAAAGTTCGGCAGCGTCCGCGTGAACGGCCAGTCCGTCACCCGCTATGATCACGAACTGCGCTGCGGGGACAAAGTCGGCATCCAGGTCGAAAAAGCCCCGCGCCATGTGGCCCCGCCGCTGCCGAAGGGTCTCGAAATCGTCCATGAAGACGACGCCATCATCGTGCTAAACAAAGGTGCCGGCTGGCTCACCATCGCGCTCGATTCTGGCAAAGGCCGCACCGCATATGCCGCACTCATGGACCACGTCCGCGCCGCAAATCCACGCTGCCGCATCTGGATCGTCCACCGCCTCGACCGCGACACTTCCGGCCTCATCCTCTTCGCCAAGACCGAGCCCTACAAACGCGTGCTGCAACAAAACTGGCATCGCTTCGAGAAAAAATACCTCGCCGTGGCCGAAGGCGTCATCAAACGTGACTCCGGCACCCTACGCTGCCATGTGAACGAGGAGTTCTCCCTGCGCGTCCGCAGCGTCCCGCCCAGTGACGAAACACGCGAGGCGGTCTCCCATTTCAAAGTGCTCAAACGCACCCCTGACCGCACGCTGGTGGAGCTAAAGATCGAAACCGGTCGCCGCCACCAAATCCGCGTCCACCTCTCCGACATGGGCCACCCCATCGTCGGCGACGCCCCCTACGGAGCGAAAACCGACCCGGCCAAACGGCTAGCCCTCCACGCCGCCAAACTCACCTTCACCCACCCGGCCACCGACGAAAAAATGTCCTTCGAGAAGCCGCTGCCAGGCGTTCTAATGAAACTCATCGAATCCCCCGCATGAAAATCGCGCTTCCCCTTCTCCTCGGCTTTTCCACGCTCGTTCACGCCGCCGACTGGCCGATCTGGCGCGGACCGAATCACGATGGTATTTCGACAGAGAAGCTGGCAGGAACAGGGGTAAAGAAACTCTGGAACGAAAAAATAGGCATCGGCTTTGCCTCTTTCACTGTCGCGGACGGGCTTGTTTACACGACGGGGCATGCGAACGGCAAGGACACCGTGTTCTGCTTCGACGCGGTCAGCGGCAAACCGATCTGGAAGCACGACTACTCCGCGGACCTGGGCGACAAGTATTACGAAGGCGGCACCTCGGCCACGCCAACAATTGAAAACGGCAGGGCATATCACCTGAGTCGATGGGGTGATGTGTTCTGCTTTGACGCGACGACCGGAAAGGTGATCTGGCAAAAAAACATCCAAGAGGAAACCGGCGCAGACATTCCCGACTGGGGCTACGCGGGCTCACCCCTCATCCACGGCGGCACGATCATCCTGAACGTCGGCAAGGCCGGTACCGCGCTCGACAAAGCCACCGGAAAGACCGTGTGGACCTCTGATAAGGCCAGCTCAGGTTACTGCACGCCCTACCCGATCACCGTGAATGGCAAAGCACAGGTCATCCTGAGTTCATCGCGCGCCTACAAAGGTGTCGATCCTGCGAACGGCACCGTTTTATGGGAGCACACCTGGTCCACCAGCTATGGTGTGAATGCCGCCGATCCCATCCTCGACGGCACGAGGCTCTTCATCTCCTCTGGTTACAACAAAGGCTGCGCCGTGCTCGATCTCACCTCCGCCGAACCAACAGAAGTCTGGCGCAGCCGGGTGATGAAAAACCAGTTCAACTCTTCCGTGCTCATTGAAGGTCATCTCTACGGCAGTGATGGTGACGAAAGCAAAAGCAGCTCATTGAAGTGCATCGATTTCGCCACCGGCTCGGAAAAATGGAGCGAAGCGTCCACCGGCTTCTGCTCGCTCATGGCCGCAGATGGCAAGCTCATTATTATGACCGCCAAAGGCGAGCTGATCATCGCTAGGGCGAACCCTGCGCGATTTGAGCCTCTCTCCCGCACACCGGTGCTTTCCGGTCGCTGCTGGAGCGCGCCGGTGCTCGCCAACGGCCGCATTTATGTACGTAATGCTGCGGGCGACATGACCTGCCTCGCCGTCCAGTGACCCGCCTTTCAGTCACGACGATTGCGCCCTTGCCAATCCTGCGAAATCCACGAAGGATAGCGCCCCCTTTTCACCCCCAAAAAGCCCATGCCCAAGCAGACCATTCGTGACCTCGCCCTCGCCGGTAAACGCGTCTTTGTGCGCGTCGATTTCAATGTGCCGCTGGAGGAAAAAGACGGTCAGATGGTCATCACGGACGCCACCCGCATCCAGGAGACGCTGCCGACGATCAAGTTCCTCATCGAAAAAGGCGCGCGCATCATTTTGGCGAGCCATCTCGGCCGTCCGAAGGGCCAGCGTGATCCGAAGCAGTCCCTCGCGCCCGTCGCTCCGGCCCTCAGCGCCCTGATCGGCAAGCCGGTGGCTTTTGCGAGCGATTGCGTCGGCAACGAGGCGAAGGCCAAAGCGCTCGCTCTCGGCAATGGCGACGTGCTTTTGCTCGAAAACACCCGATTCCACGCTGGTGAAGAAAAGAACGACGCCACACTCGCGAAGGGCATGGCGGACCTCGCGGAGGTCTTCGTGAATGACGCGTTCGGCTCCGCGCATCGGGCGCACAGCTCCACGGCAGGCATCGCGGACTACCTTCCAGCCGTTTCCGGCCTGCTGATGGAAAAAGAGCTCACCTGGCTCAATGACGAGCTCGAAAAGCCGGATCGTCCCTTCGTCGTAATTCTCGGCGGCGCGAAGGTCAGCGACAAAATCGGCGTGATCAATCGCCTGCTCGAAAAAGCCAATACGATCATCATCGGCGGCGGCATGGCCTACACCTTCCGCAAGATCGTGCAGGGCATCAGCATCGGCAAAAGCCTCTACAAACCCGAGTGGGAACCCATCGCGCAGGCCGCGCTCGACAAGGCCAAGGAGCGCGGCGTGAAGCTGCTCATCCCCGTCGATGCCATGATCACCGACGCGTTCGACTTTGATGCCAAAAAACTCGGCGCGACGAAGTACACCGGCGTGAACGAAAGCATCCCGGACGGCTGGGAAGGCGTCGATATCGGCCCTGAGTCCGTGAAGCTCTTCGCGGAAGAAATTTCCAAGGCGAAGACCGTCATCTGGAACGGCCCGATGGGCGTTTTCGAGATCAAGGAGGCATCCAAGGGCACCTTCGACATCGCGGAGGCCATGGCGGCCAATACGAGCGCGAAAAACATCATCGGCGGCGGCGACAGCGTGAAGGCCGTCAAGAAAGCCCGGCTGGGCGACAAGATGACCTTCATCTCCACCGGCGGCGGTGCCTCCCTCGAACTCCTCGAAGGCAAAACCCTCCCCGGAGTCGCCTGCCTCAAAGACAAGTAATTCGTCCTTCGTCATTCTTCATTCTTCATTTCCCCCTCCATGCCCCTCGCCCACATCCGCAAGCCCATCATCGCCGCCAATTGGAAAATGCACATGACTCCGCAGGAGTCGGATGATTTCCTCCGCGCCTTCGCCCGTCTCGCGCCGGACAAGTGTCCGATCCAGATCGTCGTCGCGCCGCCTTTTGTCAGCCTTGAGAGGTCGATGATCGCGCTGCAAAACGCCCGTGAGCAGAGCGTCGAGCTCGCCGCACAAAACATGAGTGCGCAGCCCGCCGGTGCCTTCACCGGAGAAATCAATGCGCGCATGATCAAGGAATGTGGCTGTAAGCATGTCATCCTCGGCCACAGCGAACGCCGCAGCCTCTACGGTGAGACAAATGCCATCGTGAATGCGAAAGTGCTCGCCGCGCTTGAGGCACGCCTTCACCCGATCCTCTGCATCGGCGAAACCCTCGCCGAGCGCGACAACGGCCAGATCGAGCAGGTGCTCGAAAGCCAGCTCCGCGAATCTTTGGCCGAAGTCGGCCCGCGCCGTGTCACGGACATCGTCATCGCCTATGAACCCGTGTGGGCGATCGGCACCGGTCGCACCGCTACCTCTCAGCAGGCGCAGGAGGCCCACGCCTTTGTCCGCAAGGTGCTCGGTGACATGTTCGGCCCCGACGTGGCTGTGAAAATCCGCATCCAATACGGCGGCAGCGTGAAGCCAAACAACATGGCCGAACTCATCGCACAACCGGATGTGGACGGCGCGCTCGTCGGTGGTGCTGGCCTTGAGACCGGCAGTTTCTGGGACATCTGCCGCGCTGCCATCGACTGGACAAACGAAAACACCTGACGCCTGAAGCCAAACTTTAAAATCAAATAAACTCCAGCCTTGTCAGGATGGAGTTTTTTTGTGCATGATGACATAAATGCACAAGGCACTTCTCCCGATTTTCTTGTTCATGCTGCCGCAGATGGCGCAGTCCGAATCGCATAAAGGCTGGAAAGCCGGTGCCGCCGACATCGACATCACCCCTGATTATCCTGTGCGTCTCAGTGGCTATGCTAACCGCACGTCGGAGTCCGAGAAAGTGGCCCTGCGCATCCACGCAAACGCGCTCGTGTTGCAGTGGCAGGATGAGGAACCGGCAGTCATCGTGACGGTGGATAATTGCGGTGTACCCGCCGCGTTGCGCCAGGAAGTGCTCAAACGTCTTGCGACCGCCGGCCAAGAGGTCGCCCACGAGCGCTTCGCGCTCCATTCCTCGCACACCCATTGTGCGCCGATGCTCAAAGGCGTGCTGCCCTTTCTTTTTGCCGGGGATCTTCCTGACGCACAGGCAGGACGCATCGAGCAATACACGGAGGAACTGACGGCGAACATCGTGAAGATCGTGCTCAAGGCGGCGGATGTGATGGAGCCTGCCCAGCTCGATTGGAGCAGTGGGAAGGTCTATTTCGCCTTCAACCGTCGCCTCAAGACGGACACTGGCCTACAAAACGCCCAAAACTTTAACGGACCCACCGACCGTGCCCTGCCGGTAATGAGGGTGAAAAGCGCGGACGGAAAAAAACTCATCGCCACGCACACCAGCTACGCCTGCCACTGCACGACACTGGCAATCAACGAAATTCATGGTGATTGGGCCGGCCTCGCTCATGAGGAGATGGAACTGCGTTTCCCGGGCTCGGTGTGCCTCATTGCCATCGGCTGCGGAGCAGACCAGAATCCTTATCCCCGCAGTGAAAAACGCTTTGCCATCGATCATGCGGTCAGTGTGGCGAAAGAAATCGTACGGGTCATCAACCAGCCCATGAAACCACTCTCCGGCCCCCTGCGTTGTGCCACCCAGGAGGTCATGTTGCCCTTCGACAAGCTCCCCACCGAGGCGGAATGGAGGGTGAAAGCTGAAGACAAAAACAAGCACGTCGCCTACCACGCCCGCAAGCATCTCGAAATCCTCGAGCATGGCGGGAAAATCGCTCCTGCGCTGTCCTACATGGTGCAGATGTGGCATTACGACGATGATCTGCTCACCATCAACCTGCCTGGAGAAGTCGTCGTGGACTACAGCCTGCGTTTCAAAAAGGAATACGATTCCGCCCGCACCTGGGTGAACAGCTACACCAACGACGTGCCATGCTACATTCCCTCGCAACGTGTTTGGGAAGAAGGCGGTTACGAAGGAGGCGACGCGATGATCTACTATGGCCGCCCGACGCGTTTTGCCTCGGGCATTGAAAACATCATCGCTGACGCTGTGCAGAAGCTCGTGCCCCCTGTGTTCAAGACACGTCCGAAGTCCTGAGCTTCATCACCCGCAGCAATTCCCTGCCCTCGCGGCCAGGATAAGCAACATATGGCGTGCGGCTTTCGACGATGTCGAAACGCGGCGAGAACAACTCCGCGAGTTCATCTGGCGAAATGCCGAATGGCGGACCTGTTTCACCCGGATCCATCTCGGGATTCACAAACCAGATGCCGATGAGCAGCCCTCCTGGCTTGAGCAGGGACACCACTGCATCACGATAACGCGCACGCCACTCTGGCGGCAGGGCGCAGAGGCAGGTGTGCTCGACGACGGCATCAAGCGAGTCTTTGAGCTCGAACAAGTCTCCGAGCACGAAACGCCGCGTATGCTTTGGATAGGTTGATTTGGCCCGCTCGATCGCCGTGGGCGCGATGTCGAGACCAATGGCGTCGATACCGAGCGAGACGAGATGGGCCACATCATGCCCGACACCACAACCGGGCACAAGCACGCGCCCTGTGATCTTGTTATGCGAAAACCACTCTACCAGTGGTGGTGATGCCATGCCCTTGTCCCACGGCGTGAAGTTTTCCTGATAAGCCTGTTCCCAATTGGTGATGTTCACGGTTTTTTTCTTTACTCCCGGTGTTTGGTTGTGACTGGGCTCCTAGTCAAATCCGCCGCGCCACGCCGGAGAGAAGGCTGGAACTCGTTTCATGATGCGGTACCCAAGCGAGGCGCACCTTGGCGCACTTTCGGTGTCCTGCCAGCACTTGCACGGCCAGTGACGGCATTGTATTCGCACAAATGCCCCAATTCCCCGCCCCCACCGGTTTCAAAGAATGGTCTTTCGTATGCGACGCGCTGACGAAGGGTAGGCTCAGCATCATCCTGCGCAAAGGCGGCATCCACGAGGGGCGCAATGGTTTTCAGTGGAAGCATCGCGAGTTCTTCCTGTTCCCGACGTGGTTTCACACGCAGGCCGAGAAGCTAAGCTGGACGCCCGAGAACTCGCAGCGTGCCTTTCCGCCAGAAGAAGAACGCCAGACAGTGGACATCGACGGCTGCGCCACGCTGGAGCAGGTGTGGAAGGTCACGGATTGGGACAAAGTCGCCGCCTTGGCCTCGTTGCACATCTGGAATGAGGACGTGGTGAAAGAGCGATTCATCTATGACGACGAAAGCTGCCTCCACGTCGCCCTCGTGCGCGCCTACAAGCTCCCGCAGCGCTGGCATTTCCCGTATGCGAAGAGCTACGGCGGCTGCCGCTCCTGGATCACGCTACCGGAGGACGGCCTCCCAATGGCAGCGGCCGCGACGCCGGCATTGAGCGAAGAGGCTTTTGCGGAGATCTCCGCGAAATTGAAGGCCATTCTCGGTTAAAAGCCAGGTTTGCTCTGTCACCACAGAGTTCACGGAGGAACACAGAGGTTTGATTTTCGGTTCTCTGTGCTCCTCTGTGACCTCTGTGGTCGTTTTCAATGGAAGCCGACTGCAACGCACCATGGAAGCCATCCGCCCCACCCACGTCGAAGTCAGCCTCGGCACGATCGCGCAGAATTATGATGCGATCCGGGCGCATGTCGGCTCAGCGGAAGTGATGCCCGTGGTGAAGGCGAATGCGTATGGCCACGGCATCATCGAGGTCTCACAGCATCTCGCCGCACATGGCGCGACGTGCTTTGGCGTGGCCTTGCTCGAAGAAGCGGTCGTTTTGCGCCGCGCAGGCATCACGCGGCCCATTCTCGTGTTTGGCGGTGTGGTGGCGAGGCAGATCCCGCAGTTCATCGAGCATGATTTGATGATGGCGGCCTCCTCCATCGACAAAATGCGCCAGATCGACGACGCAGCCGCTGCGGTGAAAAAGAAGGCGCGTGTGCATTTGAAGATCGACACCGGCATGGAGCGCATCGGCGTGCATTGGTACAGCGCGGAAAAGCTGCTGGAGGCCAGCCTCACCCTCCGAAACATCGAAATTGCCGGGATCTACTCCCACTTCGCCAATTCGGACGCCGAAGACCTCACGAGCGCGAAGGAGCAGCTCGCGAGATTTTTGGAAGTACTCGATTTTTACCCGAAACGCGGCCTCAAGCTGCCGCAGCGCCACATCGCGAACTCCGGCGGCATTTTGCAGCTCCCGGAGGGCCATCTCGACCTCGTGCGGCCCGGCATCATGCTTTACGGCGTATATCCGTCGCGTGAGGCCAGGCAAAGCGTCGTAGTGAAACCGGCGCTGAAGTGGAATTCCGAAGTCGTGTATTTCAAAGTGGTGCAGCCAGGGAATGCCGTGAGCTACGGCAGCACCTGGAAGGCCGATCATCCCGTGCGCGTAGTCACCGTGCCCGTCGGCTATGGTGATGGCTACTTCCGTACTCTCTCGAATCGCGGCCAGGTCGTTATTCGCGGCCAGCGGCATCCGATTGTCGGACGTGTGTGCATGGACCAGTTCATGGTGAACCTCGAATGGGGCACCGCCTACAACGGCGATGCAGTCACGCTGATTGGCGAGGGCATTTCGGCTCAAGATGTGGCCGACTGGGCCGGCACGATCCCGTATGAGGTGCTCACAAACATCAACGCGCGTGTGCCGCGGGTGTATGTTTGAGCATATTCGTCCTCGTGCTCCTGCTCGTTCTCGTCCTCGATTCTCCGACGCTCTTTAATCGAGGACGAGTAGGAGAACGAGGATAAGAACGATTGGGAAATCACACCGCACGCTCGAGCTTCTCGTCGATGCGGGCCACCAGCGTGTCGAGCACCTCGCTGTTGCCGAAGCGTTCGATGACGTCGGCGAGGAAGCCTTCGACGATGAGGCGGCGGCTTTCGATGTCGGGGATGCCGCGGGCTTTGAGGTAAAAGAGCTCCTCATCCGCAATCGGGCCGCTGGTGCTGCCGTGGCTGCATTTGACCTGATCGGCGTTGATTTCGAGGCCGGGGAGGCTGTTGGCCTCGGCTTCGTTGCTGTTGAGCAGGTTGCGGCAGGTTTGATAGGCGTCGGTGTAGTGCGCGCCTTCATCGACGATGATGAGGCCGCTGAAAACGGTGCGCGATTTGCCGTAGAGGGCGTTTTTGTAGAGCAGGTCGCTCGTGGCGTGCGGGGCCTTGTGACGCTGCAAAGTGCGCTGATCGACGATTTGCTCGCCGATGGGCAAACTGACGCTCAACATGTCGCTGCGTGCGCCTTCACCGACGAGATCGCTGACGCTTTCACTGCGGCTGAAGGCGGCGCCGAGCTGCACCTGGAAGCTTTTCACGCTGGCATCGCGTCCAGCGGTGATGTTGCTCAAATGCAGCGCCTGCGCGTCATCGGCCAGCTCCTGGCACGCGGCATAGGTGATCTTGCTGCCGTTGCCGCCGACGAGATCGGCGATGGCGATGCTGAGGCCGCCTTCGCCTTCGAGACTGCGGTAATGATCGACGACGCTGACCTGCGCGTTGTCCTCCGCGACGACGAGCGTGTGCGGGAATATGGCCGCGTGATCACCGACGACCCAGTGGAAGATTTCGACGGGCTTTTCGATGACGACGTTCTTCGGCACGAGGATGACGGTGCCCGCTTTGACATGCGCGAGGTGCAACGCGGCGAATTTGCCGGAACCGAGCGGCAGATCGCCCTTCATGAAGTGCTGCTGGAGGGCGGCTTCGTGCGATTTGAGGGCTTCCTCGAAGCTGACGCACACGACGCCGGTAGGAAGGCCGCTCGTGTCGGATTCGACGAGCGTGTCATTCACGAAGACAAAGCGTGCGGCGCGTTCTTTGAGGCCTTCCGTGGCTGCCAGCGCGGCTTTCGACTGCTCGGTGGTCGGTGTTTTGGCTGGAGCATGCGTTTCGAGATCGATCTTCTTGGCGTTCGAGTAGCGCCAGTTTTCGTCCTTGAGGCCGGGAAGCGGCAGAGACTGGAATTCGGTCCACGCAGCGTCTGAGCGAGTGCGGAACCAGTCGGGCGTGGAAGTATCGCGGGTGGGAGAGAGTGAAAGAAAAGCGGAGGGCATGTTGGGGTGTCGTAAAATCTGGCTAGACTGGCTAGAACGGGGCGGTTAGTCTTGGCGGCATGAAAGCAGCAAAAAAATCAGAATGGCAGCTCCAAACGGCGAAGAACCGTTTCAGTGAGGTGGTGAACCGTGCGATCACCGATGGAGCCCAGACGATCACCCGCCATGGCAAACCCGTCGTCGTGGTGATGTCCCAGGAGGAGTTTCGGAAATTGGCTCCGGCGAAGGAGGAGGAATTTGACCTTTTGGAGCACCTGCTGGCCTGCCCTGACAAAACACTGCACAAGCGCATCTTCCGCACGCCAGGCGTGGCTCGTGACGTCGATTTCTCATGAAATACCTGGTCGACACGATGGTTCTGAGTGAGCCGACGAAGCGAAAACAGGACGCGAACGTCATTCACTGGTTCTCGCTTCACCGCCATGAGTGCGCGGTGTCCGTTCTGACGCTCGGCGAGGTAGAGCGAGGCATCACCAAGATGAAGGACAGCAACCGAAAGCATCGATTGATGGCGTGGTTCAACACCATCGCAGATGGGATGGAGAAGGCCGGCCGCATCCTGCCGGTGGATCGGATGCTGATGAGTTTCTGGGGGCCAGTTTACAGCCGCGAAGAGCGGCTGACGAGGCGCAAACCGCCCTTCGTGGACACGCTCCTCGCCGCGACAGCCGAAATGCATGGGCTGACGATGGTGACGCGCAACGAGAAGGACTTCCCTAAGACCTTGGCGCTGGTGAATCCGTGGAAGATTTGAGTGCCTGACAAGCTCCTGCCGTTCCCCACATGCGCGAGAGCGTTTTGGACTGCGCGTGGGAAGCGAAGCGCGACACCGCTTTGCGATGGCGAGAAGAGCTGACGAGAGCCAGACGACGCTCGAAAGCGGTGTCGACGATGCGAGGTGCCCTCGCATCTCTGCCACCGCACTCCACGACGCCGGCGCGTTCACTGAAGACCGGTTGGCAATGGAACTCTGCGCGACATTCTTCATTTGGACTCAGACGACTCGGGATATTTCTGTTCTGATTTATCGACTCGCTTCTCCAAAGCGTTCGCGATTCGTCGTAGCTGCCCGCTAACAGTCCCGAGAATGAAACACAAGATTCCAACCCCCAACCACAAGACGGGATCACCTTGCATTGCTGCTAAAGTATTCATTGAGGAGTTAAGATTTGTTGAGTTGATCACCCCACGCTTCCCTCCATCTCCAGGTCGATGAGCCGCTTCAGCTCCACGCTGTATTCCATGGGGAATTCCTTCACGAGGTCGTTGATGAAGCCGTTGACGGACAAGCTCATGGCTTCGGCTTCGGTGAGGCCGCGTTGCATGAGGTAGAAGATTTGGTCGGCGCTGACCTGGCTGACGCTGGCTTCGTGCTGGGTGGCGTGCTGGTTGCCACGGACGCTGATGGCAGGGTAGGTGTCAGTGCGGCTGTTGGGGTTGATGAGCAGGGCGTCGCACTCGGTGTTGTTTTTGCAGCCTTTGAGGTGCTTGGGGATGTGCACGAGGCCGCGGTAGGTGGCGCGGCCTTCGCCGATGCTGATGGATTTGCTGATGACATTGCTGGTGGTCTCGTCGGCGGCATGGACCATCTTCGCGCCGGTGTCCTGATGCTGGCCGCTATTTGCCAGAGCGATGCTGATGACTTCGCCACGGGCGCGGCGGCCTTTCATGATGACGCCGGGGTATTTCATGGTGAGGCGGCTGCCGATGTTGCAGTCGATCCAGCGCACTTCGGCGTCTTCGTGGGCGATGCCGCGCTTGGTGACGAGGTTGAAGACGTTGCTGCTCCAGTTTTGCACGGTGACATACTGGATCTTCGCGCCTTTCATGGCGACGAGTTCGACGACGGCGCTGTGCAGGGTGGCGGTCTCAAACTTCGGCGCGGTGCAGCCTTCCATGTACATCACTTCCGCGCCTTCATCGGCGATGATGAGCGTGCGCTCGAACTGGCCGAACTGCTCGCTGTTGATGCGGAAGTAGGCCTGCAGCGGATGCTTCACCTTCACGCCTGGCGGCACATAGATGAACGAGCCGCCGCTGAAGACGGCGCTGTTGAGCGCGGAGAATTTGTTGTCGCCGGTGGGGATGACCTTGCCGAACCACTTCTTGAAGATCTCGGGGTGTTTGTGCAGGCCTTCGGTGCTGTTGACGAAGATGACGCCCTGCTCCCCGACGGCGGCCTTGATGTTCGAGTAGGCGGCTTCGCTGTCATACTGCGCCTCGACGCCCGCGAGGAATTTGCGCTCCTGCTCGGGGATGCCGAGACGGTCGAAGGTCTTCTTCACATCCTCGGGAACTTCGTCCCAGGAGCGCTTCGGCTTCTGGCCGTCGCTGAGGTAGTAGCGGAATTCGTCGAACTTGATGTTTTCGAGGTCCTTCGTGGCCCAATGGGTGGGCATGGGCTTCTCATTGAAAATTTTGAGCGCCTTCTTGCGGAACTCGCGGATCCACTCGGGATCGCCTTTGACATCGCAAATGTAGTCGATGGTCTTTTCGGTGATGCCGAAACCGGAGTCATACTTGTTGCGCTCCGGGAAAGTGAAGTCGCCGACGCTATCGACGCGGATGGCGGAGATGTCGTTGAGGTCAGTTTCGACGGGTTCAGGGACGGAGACCATGGTGATTGATGATTTGAGCTTTTAGATTTCTGATTTGGGATCAGGCATGAGCGGGAACACGGCGGGTCTTGGAAGTGCGTTTCGAGGGCTTCCGAGCGGCGGCGGCTTTGATTTCGTCGGCGATAGGATCCCAGGACTCACTGATGGGTTTACGCTTCCAGTAGCTCTTCGGGAGCGGGTCAGAACTCATGTGCTTCGCGTAAGAGCTGGATGCTTTCTGCGATAAGTCCACGAAACGAATGCCGCGCTTTTTGGACTCGGCTTCAAGCAGGCGGATATTGCGGCAGAAAAGGTGGACTTGAGGGCCAAGCTTATGGCTTAGTTTCGCCTTGGCTTCGTAGCACTCCTGGAGAACTGGATGATCGTGGTTCATGGCGGTGGCATGGCGAGGATTTGCTCTGGATTGCAGATGATGGGGAAGGCGTAGTTGGCGAGCCTGCACACAGCCTCAAATCGAGGCCTCAACTGCATGTTGCAGATGTGCTTCATGTTGTTGGTGAAGAGATAATCCATCTTGTGAACGGCTGCGAGGGCAAGGTGAGTGGCATCTGCCGCAGAGCCGTGAGGGATCACACCAATGTTGAAGATGGCCTCCGCGAGCCGCTCAACCTCAGCGGTGACAGGCAAGAATGGATACTGAATCACGATGGCCTCGCGCTCGGCTGCCTTCTGAGCTTCACCACCACGGACTTCTGCCAAGACCACCTCGGAGCAATAGATTTGGTAGAGGTGAGAGGCTTTGTCCCACCATTCCTTCGCCGCTTCCTGTTGGGCACGAGCCTTGATCAGCTTGCTCGGACGGGCCGTGAGCAGGCTGGGGATCGTGGTTTCCATGTAGAGACGGGGTTTCATGACCTAGAAACATTCAGCCAAGCTTCGAGTGCTTGGTTTTGGCCGCGAGGAGGTCGAGGAAGCGGCTGTAGTCGGCCTCGGAGGTGAAGGCGGATTTGGATATCCAATTAAAGAGTCGAATTTGCTGATACAGCAAGGCTCCTCCTTTGCTGGTGACGATCTTGTAAAAGCCATCCCAGCGAATTTGCTGGCTCATTTTATCTGTGGTGATCTGAACGCCAACGCTATCGAAACGATAGTTGACCGGTTGACCGTAAATGGGACTGCTCCTCAATGTTGAAACGATTATGCGGGCTTCCAAGAAATTTCGAGACCATGCAAACAACAGCGGCACTGAGATAAGCACCAGCACTTGATCTGTTTCGAAGACATAACCTCTCATGCAATACCAGACCAAAAGAACGCCGATCAATGCATACAGGGCAAACACTTGCATCATTCTTGCCCATCTGTGAACACGGCAATGCCAGCGAAACCCCTCAAGAAAAGTGGATTCATCGAACGCTTCTGAGGCTGTAATCTCTTCGTTCATCGTTTCAGTTAGGCCGCTGCGGCCAGCGTCTCCTCAGTCACCCAGTCGTAGCCTTTGGCCTCGAGTTCGAGGGCGAGCTCTTTGCCGCCGGTTTTGACGATGCGTCCGTCTTTGAGGACGTGGACGATGTCGGGCTGGATGTAATTGAGCAGGCGCTGGTAGTGCGTGATGACGAGGAAGCCGCGGTTCTCGCTGCGCATGGCGTTCACGCCGCGGGAGACGATTTTGAGGGCGTCGATGTCGAGGCCGGAGTCGGTTTCGTCGAGGATGGCGTATTTGGGCTCCAGCATCATGAGTTGGAGGATCTCGTTGCGCTTCTTTTCGCCGCCGGAGAAGCCTTCATTGACGCTGCGGCTGGTGAAGCTGCGGTCCATCTCGAGCTGGTCCATGCGGGCGTAGAGCTGTTTATAAAACTTCACGGCGTCGATGTCCTCGCCCTGCGGCAGGCGGGCCTTCAGAGCGGCGCGGAGGAAGTTCGCGTTGCTGACGCCGGGAATTTCATGCGGGTATTGGAAGGCGAGAAAGAGCCCGGCTCGGCTGCGGGCATCGACGGCCATATCGAGGATGTTTTCGCCATCGAGGAGGACCTCGCCGCTGGTGACTTCGTAGTCTTCGTGGCCGCAAAGGACTTTGCTCAGCGTGCTCTTGCCGGAGCCGTTGGGGCCCATGATGGCGTGGACTTCACCGGGCTTGATGGTGAGGTTCAGGCCTTTGAGGATTTCGCGGCCGGGGATCTGGGCGTGGATGGATTTGATCTCTAATGACATATCTGGTTGTTGGCGGGGGAAATGATGAATTACTTGGCCGTGCAGGCCTCACAGGTGCCGCGGATGACGAGATCCATGCGGGTAATGTTTGTGCCTCTGGGCAGGTTCCAGAATTTGGCGACATCGAAGTCAGCGGCGGGGTGGGCGTCGATCAGCTTGCCACACACATCGCAGTGAAAGTGGACGTGCTCGTGGAGATTGGCGCAGTAGCGGGACTGGCCGCGCTCGAGCTGCACCTGCTTGATGAGCCCGGCGGTGGTCAGATGGTCCAGACAGTTGTAAACCGTGGCCAGGGAGATGCCGGGGCTGCGGCTTTTCACGCGGTCCAGGATTTCATAGGCAGTCGGATGATCCGTGGAGCCTGCCAGCACGTCGAAGACCTCCCGGCGGTGCGGCGTCAGGCGCACATCAGCTCCGAGCACTGCCAAGCGGCAATCCAGGCCGGATGGCCTGGCGGAAGGACGGGGGGCGGGAGGCGGCATAGCAGCTTAGAATTAGAATGATTCTAACTCCATGGGAAACGCTGGTTTGGCAAGACCGGATGCTTCTTTTCCCTGAAAAAGTCGGTTTAGGCGCTCCGAACCGGTGCTATCCCCTCCTCTCATGACCCGTATCCAAGCCGACGATCTACCCTGGACATCGCAAAACTCCCCGAAGGGCAAGTTCAGCCTCTCCCGCCGCTCGCTCACGCTGGCCGCAGGCGGTCACAAGGACATCGGCACCTGGGGAGGCGGGCATCCCTTTGACCTCGAAATCCACCGTCTCCCGCCAGGTAAGGCAGATTTCCCGCTCCACACTCACTCCGCTCAGTGGGAAGCCTATTACATTCTCTCCGGCGTCGGCCAGGTGCGCACTGCGGAGGGCAAAGAAGGGATCCAAACTGGAGACTACCTCGTCTTCCCGCCCGGAGAGGCACACCAGCTCATCAACACCGGCTCCGAAGACCTCACCTTCCTCGTCATCGCCGACAATCCGCAGGCCGACATCATCCATTACCCTGATTCCGGCAAATGGCTGACCAAACCGCAGCGCAAAGTCTTCGAGATGCAGGACGTGGATTACTTCAAGGGCGAGGAGTGATGTTCGCCATCCGCTACCCCGCCGACCTCCCCATCACGGCCCGCCGTGACGAGATCGTCGCGACCATGCGCAGCAGCCAAGTCGTCATCCTCGCGGGTGAAACCGGCTCCGGCAAAACGACGCAGCTTCCGAAGATGTGCCTGGAGGCGTTTCCCGACGCACGCGGCATGATCGGCTGCACGCAGCCGCGCCGCGTGGCGGCCATGAGCGTGTCGAAACGTGTCGCCGAGGAGCTGGCGGTGCCATGGGGCCGCGAAGTCGGCTGCAAGATGCGTTTCAGCGACGACACCAGCCGCGACACACGCGTCAAGTTCATGACCGACGGCATCCTGCTGGCCGAAATCCAGAGCGATCCACTGCTGCGCGCCTATTCCGTGCTCATTCTCGACGAAGCACACGAACGCTCGCTCAACATCGACTTCCTCCTCGGTTATCTCGTCGGTCTGCTGCAAAAACGCCCCGATCTCAAATTAATCGTCACCTCCGCCACGATCGACACGCAGGCATTTTCCGCCGCGTTTGGCAATGCGCCCATCATCGAAGTCTCGGGACGCCTTTATCCCGTCGAAATTCGCTACGCGCCGCTTGTCACTGACGAGGACGACCTCGGCTTCATCGACGGCGCGGTCGCCGCCGTCGAAAATGCGCTCATCGAAACCAATGACGGCGACGTCCTGGTCTTCATGCCCACCGAACGCGACATCCGCGACACGCGCGATCTGCTCGACGGTCGCCTCGGGCGTGGATTTGAAGTCCTCGCGCTTTACGGCCGTATGCCCGCTGCGGAACAGCAGCGCATCTTCTCACCCGGCAAAAAACGCCGCGTCGTCATCGCCACGAACGTCGCCGAAACCTCCATCACCATCCCGCGCATCGCCGTCGTCATTGACACCGGCCTCGCCCGCATCAGCCGCTACAATCCGCGCACACGCACGAAGCGTCTGCCCGTCGAGGCCGTGTCGCAAAGCAGCGCCAATCAACGCGCCGGCCGCGCCGGCCGTGTGCGCGACGGCCTCTGCATCCGCCTTTACTCGCAGGAGGACTTTGAAAAGCGGGACAAGTTCACCATGCCGGAAATCCAGCGCGCGAACCTCGCCGAGGTCATCCTACGCATGAAGGCCTTCAAGCTCGGCGAGATCGAAACCTTCCCCTTCATTAATCCGCCCGTCAGCGCCGCCATCCGCGCCGGTTACGACCTGCTGCACGAACTCGGCTCGCTCTCCGACGTGCATGAACTCACACCGCTCGGCCGCGAACTCGCCAAACTGCCGCTCGATCCCACACTCGGTCGCATGCTGCTGCAAGCACGCATTGAAAAGGCGCTGCCGGAACTGCTCATCATCGCCGCCGGCCTCAGCGTGCCCGATCCACGCGAACGTCCCGAGGAAAAACGCGAACTCGCCAACGCCGCACACAAGGCCTTCGCCGCGCCCGATTCAGACTTCATTTCACTGCTTAAAATCTGGGACGCCGCACCCGAACCCTCCGGCAACTCACGCAACGCGCTGCGCAAGTTCTGCAAATCAAACTTCCTCTCCTTCACCCGCATGCAGGAGTGGCGCGACATCTGGAAGCAGCTCTGCGACTCCTTCAGCGACGATCTACGCCATCCAACACCCGCCGCGACCGACGACGCCATCCACCGCTCGATTCTCGTCGCACAACTCGGTCACATCGCCCTCAAAGAAGAACGCAACACCTACAAGGCCGGCGGCAACCGCCTCGTCACCATCTTCCCCGGCTCGAATCTCTACGAACGCCGCGAAAAAAACGCGAAACCGAAGTCCGGCCATGACAAATCGAAACAGCCTGCATGGATCGTCGCTGGCGAGATCGTGCAGACCTCGCAGCTCTTCGCTCGCACCGTCGCCAAGGTGCTGCCCGACTGGATCGCTGAACTCGGCGCGCATCTGTGCCACTTCAAGCACAGCGAACCGCATTGGAGTGAGAAAGCCCAGCGCGTCGTCTGCATCGAACGCGTGCTGCTCCACGGCTTGGAAGTGAAGCGGCAGCAGATCGACTTCCTCAAGGTCGATCCCGTCGCCGCCACGCAGTTGTTCATCCGCGGCGCACTCATCGATCATCAGGACACGCCGGTCACACTGCGCTTCTACGCGCAAAACAACGCCCTGCGCCAGAAGATCGAAACGATGCTCACCCGCGTGCGCAGCAACCGCGTTTACGCTGTCGAGGAACGCTTGTTCCGCTTCTACGACGCACGCATCAAGAACGTCTCGTCCATCCACGATCTCAACCGCCTCGTCAAAGAGCGCACCGAGGCCGACCCGGCCTTTCTCTGCGCCACCGAGCACGATTTGACCGGCGGCGAGGACTTCGAGGCCGACTTGCAGCAGTTCCCGGATCAAGTCGCCATTGCGAACGCGGTCCTGCCCGTCGCCTACAACTACAAACCCGGCGAGGAGCACGACGGCGTCACGGTGAAGGTGCCGATGCAACTCGCGTCGCATCTCACCAGTGGCCAGGTGCAGTGGATGGTGCCCGGCATGCGTGAGGAAATCGCCAACGCGTTGCTGCGCGCGCTGCCAAAGGTCATCCGCCGCGATTTGATGCCCATCGATCCCAAAGGGCGCGAAATCGCCGCCGAGTTCGATCCCGGTCGCGAGGATTTCTTCACCGCGCTCGCCACCTTCATCACGCGCCGCTATCGCATCCACGTCAAAGCCGAAGACTGGCCGCCGCAAAGCCTTCCCGCGCATTTGCAGCCGCGCGTCGAAGTGCTCGATCCGAAAAAAAACACCGTCGTCACCTCCGGACGCGATCTCGACGCCATTCGCAGCGCCGTCGAAAAACAGCAGCACCTCAATTCCAACGCGTGGGAGAAAATGCTGCCGCGTGTCGAACGCTACGCGCTCAAATCCTGGAGCTTCGGCGATCTTCCCGAAAGCATCGTCGTCGAACACATCGGCACCGCGCCCGTTCTCGGTTATCTCGGTCTCGTCGTTCGCGACAACGAAGTCGATGTGCGCCTGTTCCGCACACCGCACGAAGCCGCGCGCGACACTCCCGCCGCCGTGCGCAAGCTCGCCGAAAACGTGCTGAGCAAAGACATCGCCTGGTTGTGGAAGGAACTCCGCTCCATCGGCTCCACGAGTGCCAAACCGCAACAACCCGCCTCATTTCAAGCCGCGCTCACCCAGCTCACCACCGCCGCACCCAAAGGCAGCGCTGATCAACTCCAGCAACACGCCCACGAGCACATCCTCGCGCACCTGCTGCGTTTGCAGCCGCTCTTTCCGCTCACCGAAAAACGTTTCACCGCCCTCTGCGAAACCTTCCGCCGCGATCTCCCCACCGTTACGCATCGCGTCAAAACGCTCTTCACCCAGATTCACGACCTGCGTTCCAAACTCCGCGCCCTTCCCAAGCGCCACCCCGACCTCGAAGCCGATCTAAAGCGCCTCATTCCCGACGATCTGCTCGCGCAAACACCACATGAGCAGCTCCAGCACCTCCCGCGTTATTTGAAGGCCGTTCAGATCCGCCACGAACGCTGGCAGAACAACCCCGCCAAAGACGCCGACAAAGCGCTCCTCATCTCCGACTTCGACGGCTGGCAGTCCCACGTCCCCAAAGCCAGTCACGAAGCTTTCCGCTGGCTCCTCGAAGAATACCGCGTCCAAACTTTCGCCCAAGAACTCGGCACCGCGCAGCCTGTCAGCGTGAAACGGCTCGAAGCGTTGATGTTGTAGCACAGCATCATCTCCTTTGGGGAACCAACCGCAATATCAGTAGTGCATAAGGCAGAATGACAAACCCATAGACAACTTTGACAGAGATTAACCAGGTGAGAGTGAATGACCATGAGTGAAACTTTTCCGGGACGACAACTGCAAAAATTTCGGGAATGACACGGTTCGAAAGGAGGTAGTCAACCTTGTGATAGACCTCAGCGATTTCGTTGACGGTTCTTTCCCGCGATAATGCGGGTTGCATGATCGACATCATGCCCACGCCTGCATAATGAATGTCCCCCGATTTCAGCTTGGCGAACCAATAATCCGCCGACTTGTCTTCGATGCCGGACAGCATCACGGAAAAGACGATGCCTATTAGAATGGAGAACTTCACATACCCCCATCTTTGCACATCCAGACGGCTAACACGGCTCACAAAAAACAGTGTCAGAATGGCGATCACCAAACAAATCAACGCCGCCCTCTCAGCGCTCACAATTCGGTCCTTGTTGGTGCCACTCAAAAGAACAAGAGACAATGCCGCCGACATCAGGCTCAGCGCCAGAATCTCCGCAAAGCTGGCAAACCAAACAAACCTTACAACCCACTTCGGAATGGAGCCTTGAAGGTAAAACTGCAGTTGATGGGTGTTGTGCTCACTGACAATTCTTCGGAGCACTATGAATGTGGTTACAAACGATGTGACACCAAGAGCGAGAGGCAGGTTGTCGGGAATCATCGGCTTCACCAGATTTTGCTTTGCACAGTATGCAATCAAGAAATGCCGACTCGATTCAGACGCGTGGTTGGGATCAAACCCGTTAAAAAGAACTGGCCTCTTCCAACCACCGGGCTTGCCGTCTTCCGGCTCTGGGCTAGCTTCACACCATGACGATCATCGAATCCATCACCCGCGATCTGCACGACTTGCCGCCGCCGAAGCTGATCGAGGTGTCGCGCTACGTTCATGCGCTGCACCCCCAGAGCGCGGACCGGCGGCGGGCCGCCATTCGTGCCACGGCAGGCAGCATGCCCGGCGAGATCGGCGCGGATTTTGAGCGTGCTGTGCGTGAAACCGCCGACCGCGTCGATGCCCATGAATGACACACAGCGGCTGCTGGACAGCAGCGTGGTCATCCGCCACTTCCGGCTCGGCGGAGAAACCAGTGTGCGACTAGAATCCTTCACGGAACTCTACCTGCCCAGTGTTGCTCTTGGGGAGCTTTATGCCGGAGCCAGCCGCTCGGCACGTCCTGACAAAAACCTCGCCCAAATCGAGGAATTTCTCTCCAGCGTCACGGTGCTGCCATCCGATGAGGCGGTGGCGCAGCATTACGGACGCATCAGCGCCGGCCTCGCCGCCAAAGGAACTCCCATTCCACAAAACGACATGTGGATCGCCGCCTGTGCCATGCAGTGGAACCTCACTCTGGCCACCACGGATCAGCACTACAGCCTGGTCGATGGTTTGAGCTGCGAAATGTGGTGACCCTTACGCCACGACCTCAATCGTGCTCGTGCCGCCTGCGCCGCGGATCACGCGCACCTGAGTCGTCAGCCGTTCCTTCAAGAGTTCGACGTGCGAGATCAAACCAATCGTCTTCCCGCGCGATCGCAGGTTCTCCAGCGCACTCAACGCAATCTCCAACGTTTCCGAATCCAGCGTGCCGAAGCCTTCATCAATGAACAGCGAGTCGATCGGATGATGTCGGCTCGCCAGCTCGCTCAACCCCAGTGCCAGCGCCAGGCTCGCGAGGAAACTCTCGCCGCCGGACAAACTCTCCATCGGGCGGTCCACGTTCGCTTGATACAAATCGACGATGCGCAGATCGAGTTCGTCACCCTCCGCCGCCATCAAGCGATAGCGTTCCGCCAGCACTTTGAGATGCTCGTTCGCCAGCCCGATAAGCTGCCGCAGCGTCAGCGACTGCGCGAAACGCGAAAACTTCGCGCCGTCGGCAGAGCCAATCAGCTCCTTCAAGCGTCCCCAACGCAGCGATTCCGCCTCCGCCGTCTTCAATTCGGCTCCACCAGACTCGCGGCGCTCCCGCGCCTCGTCATCATTGATCAATTGCCGCTCCAACGAACCCAGCTCCGTCCGCTTCGCTGCAAACGCCTCGTTCAACTGCTTCGCCGCCGTTTCCATCTTGCTCAAAGCCGCCGCATCAAGCGCCTTGCTCTCTCCAAACGGCTTCCTGCGTTCCTCAAGTTGCTCCAACTTCGCTTTCGAGGCTGCGATCTGCGTTCGCAGCGCATTCAATTTCGTTTCCACGTCGCGATGCGTCCTCTCCGCGGCTGAAGCAGCTATTTCATGCTGCTGACGATCTTCCGCCAGCGATTTGCCGCCCAGCAGCTCGTTCAACTGCGCCTTCAACGCATCCGCTTTCACTTTCAGCATGGTGCCTTCCGCCTTCAGTTCTTCCAGGCGCTTCATCTTCGTCGCCTCATCCGCTTTCGCGAGTTGGATGTCCGCTTCGAGCTTCTGCCGCTCGTTCCTCTTCTGTGCCGCCTCCTGCTGTTTTTTCGCAAACATGGCCGCCAGCTTGTCCAGGACATCGAGTTCTCGTTCGATGTGGAGTGGCGACGATTCGTCGCCAGACACCTCTTTGGAAAGGCGACGATTCGTCGCCACTCCATACACCGCTTCGCGCTTCGCCCGCTCCTCCGCCTCCAACGCAGCGACATCCGGCACAATAATCTCGCCCAGAGCTTTGCGCGTCTCCTCCACACGCCTCTTCTCCGCCGCGATCTCCGCGTCCGTTTTCGCCAGATAACGTTCCAACATCGTCAGATCGCGATTCGCCGTCTCGCGCTGCTTCTCCATATCAGCCAGCAGCTTCCGGGCAGTTTGGAGCTGCGATTCGAAGCTCACGTCCTTCTTCGCAAACGGATGCTCCGTGGCCCCGCACAACGGGCACGGTTCTCCAGTCTTCAAAGTGTGCCGATGTTCGTCAAACCCGGCCACGAGCGCCGCCTTGCCCTCCAGTTCGCGTTGAGCCTCCAGCTTGTGCGTGAGCTGCTCCAGTGCCGCCCGATCCGTTTTGACCTTCGCAGCGCCTTCTGCGCTGCGTTTGCTCAAAACCACCGTCTGCGCTTCCGAGTCGGCGATGCGCTTGTTCAAAGTCGTTGCTTCTGCATGCCGTTTCCGGCCTTCGGCGAGCTTTTCAAACGCTGTGCGCCATTCACGCACGGCCACGCGCAGTTTCGGCAGTTGTTCGCCGAGTTCGGCATCGTCCGCGTTTTGTTTCAACCATGTTTCCAAGGCATGCGCGGCTTCCGTGTGTACTGTCAGCGCTTTTTCAGCGGTTTCACGAAGTGCGGCGGCTTCTTTCTGTTCCTTCGCCCATGTCGCGTAAGTGGTGCGACTGTCGATGAGCTGTTTTTCGAACTGATCGCTCTGCGCCGCCATGCCCGCAGCTTTTTCCCACACGGGTTCGCGGCTCGTTCGTTGCTGCTTGGTGTCTTCGAGAGCCGTTTTGGCTTTCGTGACTTCGGCTGACACGCCTGACTGCGATGCTTCGAGCTGGCGGCTCGATTCGGTCAGTTTCGTGATCTCCACCACGATGGCTGCATGTTCACGCTGCGCGTGCAGTTCGCGCGTCGCGGCCTGGCTTTCGTGATTCAGGCACTCGGCGGTTGTTTTAGCCTCGGCGAGGGTTGTTTCGAGTTGTGCGCGGCTTTCATCGTCCAGAACCGTCATCGCGCCGAGACGTTCTTTCAGTCGCAGCACCGCCTCGTCCTTCGCCTTGTGCGTTTCGTGGGCCAGCACGGACAGATCGCTGTAGATCTCGGTGCCGGTGATCTTTTCCAGCAGCTCCGCGCGCTCGTTCGGCTTCGCCTTCAAAAAGGCCGCGAACTGTCCCTGCGCCAGCAGCACGGAGCGCAGGAAGCGCTGCGCATCGAGTCCGGTCATCTCCTCGATGAGCCGGTCCATCTCGCCCGCCTTCTCCGCGAGGATGTCGCCCGTGCCCGCGTCCGCCAGTCGGCGCTCCACTGGCTGTAGTTTGCCATCCGCCTTGCCGCGAGCGCGACGCAAACGCCACGTCGCACGCAGCTTGCGTCCGCCCGTTTCGAAATCGACCTCCGCCAGACACTCTGCGGCGTGCCGACTCATCATCTCGTCTGCCTTGTCGTTGCCGTAACGCGCCGCGCGGCCATACAGCGCCAGCGTCATCGCATCCAGCAGCGTCGATTTCCCCGCGCCCGTCGGCCCCGTGATCAAAAACACGCCCGCCGACACCAATGGAGCCGCATCAAACCGCACCTCATGCGCCCCGCTGAGCGAGTTGAGGTTCTGGAGTCGGACGGCGAGGAGGCGCATTGAAGGTAAGTGAAAGAGAACGGCAAAACCTGTATCCGCGTGCCTAGCGAGGCATTTCAAAGTCGCTGATGTCTTGGTATCCGGGCAAAGATTTCCAATCGACTATAAAATCTGTCGCATCATCCCATTTGATGATCGTGGATTTGCCACTTTGAACAATCAACCGGCCCACGTCCTCAACTGGGATTTCCAGCCACTGTTTGATGAAATAGTCATTCGTCATCACGACGATCACCAGTCGGTCAAAGTGCTCCAGTGAATCGCGGCTTATATTCGTCCAGGCTGCAGGATTATTATCTCCCTTCGCGTGAGCCTTAACTTGCAGCTTCAACGGTTCTCCATCGCACATGAGCTTGATGTCCCATCCCTTCTGAGTGGTGCCCTCCGCTCTCTGGCCTCTGTGTGCTGTTTCTACAAGCCACTCACCCAGTTCACCAGTAAATCGCTCAGATCTTATCACCCCTCGCTCACGCAGGGCCTTCTTCGCATCACAGAACTGATTCAATAAATCACGCGTTGTCTTGTCTGGCATAGTGTTAATGGCGGCAGGTTTTTTCATTCTGATACTTGCGCTCCCTTCAACGCCAACAGCTCATCAAACACCACGCTGAGTTCGTCGCCTTCGATTTGTTTTTCCTTCAGCAGTTCGCGGAAGACCTCGCGGGGCTGGAGTTCGTGGAGGGCAGCGCCGGTTTGCTGCCAGGCGGTGGTTTGGCTGAGGGGCAGTTCGGCGAGGACTTTGAGGACATCGAAGCGACCGGCGGCGGTTTCGCGGACCTGTCGGTCGAGGTCGGGTTCGGGAGCGTCGAGTTTCACGGTGACTTCGGCCCATGCTGCGGCGGGAATTTTTGCGAGATCGGCGGCGAGGGTGGCGCGATGCGCGTTCACGCGGACGAGCTGGCGGCTCACGGGCACGGCGGGCGTTTCGATTTTCATGCCCTGCGTGTCGAGGACGACGACAGATTTCACATCGGCGGCCTCGGAGAAGCTGAGGGCGATGGGAGAGCCGCTGTAGCGGATGTTTTCATGACCACCGACTTTTTGCGGGCGATGCAGGTGGCCGAGGGCGGTGTAGTCGAAGCCGTCGAAGATGTCCGCGCCGACGGCACCGAGGTTGCCGATGTGGATGTCGCGCTCGCTGTCGCTGGTGGTGGTGCCGAGGACGGCGAGGTGGCCCATGGCGATGACGGGGTGGCCTTGGGCGAACTGGCGGCACGCGGCGAGCTGCGCGGCGTAGTGCGCACGGATGGCGGCGCGCACCTGCGTCTGCACATCGCTGATCGTTTCGCCGGCGGCGGCCTGGCGGAGGTCGCGCTCGCGCAGGAAGGGCACAGCGGCGACGACGGCATCACCGAGATCGACGACGTTCTCACCGGCGTGGCCGAAGACATGCACGTCGAAGCGTTTCAGCAGCTCACGCGGGGCATTGAGGTGCGAGGCGGAGTCGTGATTGCCGCCGGTGATGATGGAGCGCACCGTTTTGAGGTCGGCGAGGCGTTTGATGAAGTCGAAGTAGAGCGCGACGGCGTCCTGCGGCGGGTTCGCGGCGTCAAAGACATCGCCGCTGAGGAGCAGCGCGTCGATTTTTTCGCTGCGGAGGGTTTCGATGAGCCAGTCGGCAAACGCGGCATGCTCCGGCAGGCGGTCGCGCTCGACGAGGCGGGCGCCGAGATGCCAGTCTGCGGTGTGGAGGATGCGCATGGGGCTGCATAGGTAGGGCGCTTGCGCCTGCAAGTGCTGTCGTAGGGGGGGGCGTGCGTGGAGGCCTCGCGACCGAAATGAAAACAAGGAGGCATACACTCTCTCATGCAGACATCTGCCGACTCGATGTTAACGGCCCAGCAAGCGTTTAACCTCTGCCTCGGAGTAGGCGCTTTTTTTTGTCGTCACTGCGTCGATGTTCTCGATGATGAGGGGCTCCCTGCCGGTGCGTTGCGAGCGAGGCAGAGCGGAGCGTGTTTTAAACACGTCGTCGCCGCCGCTGAAAGTGGATCTGCCCTCCCGCGCCTGCTTGGAGCCGAGACGAGAGGCGTCCGTCTTGAAGGAGCCGGAGACACCGGCTGCCTTTTTATCCCCGAGCGCGTAAGTCATATTGAGGCCCTGTGCTTTTGATTTACCAAAGTGGCTGACACCGGTTTTGAACTCCTTCAGTCCCGCGTAGCCGCCAGCGCCGACGTAGCTGCCGGAATGATGCGTCTGTTTCTGATAGTGGGAGCCGATCCCGTTTTTTGAATTCGAGCTGGTGAAGTATTTTTCAAATTGGCTGCGCTTGCTCATGTCCGGCTTCGACGTGACCCTCTCCTGAAGCGTCATCTGCGGCGAAACCTTTTCCCCGTCTGACCCTCCGCCGACGCACTGGCACAGGATGATGCCTGTGAGGGCGGAAAAGAAGATTCGTGGGAGTTGCTTCATGGTCTGGCTGGCTGGCTGGCTTGGCGCACGAGGAGGAGAAGTTCCTTCCTCACAGCTCCAGGGAGGAAGAACTTCGGCAGTTCGGCCTCGATGCCGTCCAGTCTGCCCCAGTTCTGATGAAGTTCAAAGATGAGTTTCGCCGTCTCGGCGGGCATGGCCCAGTTCATCCGCATGAGGAACGCCTCTGCGGCCTCGAACTCACGACGGCGGATGAGGAAACGCGCCTGCTCTGCAAACAACTCCGGCTGTAGCGTAGCCGTGGCCTCTAGGCGGCGCGTAGCGGCATCCAACAACTCGCGTGCAAGCTCCACATGGCCGGTGTCTTCGAACGCGCGCGACCACCCTATCGTCTGCACGCCACCGGGGAACGGCAAGCGCAGTGTCTCATTGAAAAGTGCGCCCACCGCCGCCTCGTCATGCAACGCATGTGCGGCGCGCACGGCCAGTGGGATCTTGCGGCCCTGTTCGCGCAGGGTGGGGATGCCTGCGATCACCTGACAGGCATCCCAAGTCCACGCGGCATGATCTTGCGCCAGCATTGATTCCGCAGCGAGTTCGATGCAGAGCCGGTCTTTCTCCTCCGCCCGACGCCAGGCGGTGATAAAATCATCGTGAGCCGACACCGGGAGAATGGAGGTGAACGCGCTCAAAGCCAAAGCAGCGAGCGGGCGGTCTGCGCCAGCGCACGCCTCCGTGCGCAGGATGGAGGCCCAGCCGTCCGCGTGTGTACCGTCGGCCTGACTCCTCAGCCACGCATGCATGCCGGTCAGTGTCGTGCGATCACGCGTCGTCGCACGAAATAGCGCCGCGATCTGTGCGCGACCGCTTTCTGGTGTCCACGTTGCGTCTGCGGCCAGCACCTTGAGCTGCTCCAAGCGCAGCGTGAAGCGCTCGTGGTCACCTTGCAGGGTGCGCTCCGCCTGCGTGAGCAGGTTCAGCGCCTCGGCGGTGCGGTTCTGCGTGCGAAGCCCTGCCGCGAGGGTGATCACGCATGGCAGTGACTTGCGTTCGACACACAAAGTCATCAGCGTCCGCACCTCGTCCCGTTCTCCTTTGGCGGCGGCGATCTCACAGCGCAGCCTCAGCACATCTTGTGCCACGGGATCGAGTGGCTCCGCCAGCGGCACTTCCCGCAGGATCTTCAGTGCCGCCCCCGGCTGCCCAAGCCGCTGCATGATCTGTCCGCGGTGCAGGCCCGCTTCGATGTCGAGGTCGGTGCCAGGCTGGTCATTCGCCACATAAGCGGCATGCAACCTCTCCCACGCAGAGAGCGCGGCCTTATCATCATGCAAGCGCTCCTGCAGCAGGCCCAGCTCACGCAGGTAGGACACCTCATGCGGGCGGCGGCGCTCCAACACCTGCGAGAACTGATCACGGAAGCCGCGGCGGCGCAGTTCGTCCACATTGAAATCCCAGGCGAGAAACATCGCGTGCTTCTCACGGAGAGTGTCGTCTCCGGGCTGCGGAGGCTTCATCGGCGGCTCGGCCATGAGCAGGTGCAGCGAGAAGGCAAGGCCAGGCTCGATCTCCAGCGCCGACTCGCTGGCGCGCAGCACCCACAGTGCGTACTCGGGGTTTGACGGCGCGCGTGGCGGGAGCTGCCGGTAAACATTGATGGCCTCACGCGCCATACCTGCACTCTCAAGCCGACTGCCGAGATTCCCCAGTGTGTCCACCGAATGCTCCGTGCGCAGATCCACGGAGGCTAGGTGCTCGCGTATCAAACGCTGGCGCGTGGGATGGTCCGCACTACGCATGCGCCCGATGAGTTCGTTGATGCGCCATTCGCCGAATTCCGAATCCGAGCGCGGGCTGAGCATCGTGCTCCCATGCCGTGCGGCTAGCGTGGCGTTCACGCCTTTCACCACCGCACCGAGTCCCTGTTGCGTCATCAATGCCTCGATCTCGCGTGTCTCCTCCCAGTAGCTGCGCAAATGCAGCGGCTCGTCATAGCGCGACGAGCCCTGCGGCAGCAGATTCCCCTTCGAGTCACTCATCTCACGCTGCGCCAAGAACGGCCCCGCTAAGAAGCGCCCCAGTGTCCCCGCCCCCTGCCCGTCCGCCCCAGCAAGCCCTGCCACCGCCGCACGGCGGATCGACGTCATCGCCGAAGGGCGCGTACTTTGCAGACGGCGCCATGCCAGACGCAGCGCATCCTCGCGCTGCTGTGCGGAACCCGCCATGCGGCTCAATGAAACGAGACTCAGCAAAAATGGATCATAAGTCGTGCGGTAATTATCCGCCGACACCGGGCCGCGCAGCGCCGCGTCCAGATAGCTCCGCGCTAAGTCCCACTGCTCCGCGCTCTCCGCGATCGGCGCGAGGAAGAGCGAGTAGTCTGCCTCCATCTCCGGGGCGATGCGTGGCAGGCACCCGCCGAGGGCGAGCGCCTCATCATAGCGCTGCTTGTCCTGCAGCTTCCTCGTCAGCTCCAGCAGTGCCGAGTTTCGTAGCACGCGCGATTCCCCTAGCGCTCTCAGATTCTCCCCGCTGTAGCGAAAGTCCGCCACGTCGCAGAGCATCGAGGCACAGGTCTGTAGCAGTTCCGCACGAGATTTTGTCACGCCTGGTGCCCAGCCCTTCTCCCCGGCCCACTCCACCGCATCCCGCATGCCTTGGCTGCGCAAGGTCAGCCACACCATGCAGAACTCTGCCTCCAGTGTCTTCCATTCCGGCAACACCTGTCTGAACACGACGCGGAACTCCGCCCCCGCGCCCGAATAATAAAGCGCCCACATCTTCTCCACCACATCCGCCTTCCTGTCGTCACGCCAACGCTTGATCCACGCGTCCAGGACACCACCGCCCTTCGTGCGCCGCAGTTTCGCGAGCTCCTCGATGGCGCGCAGCCGCACGAAGCCCGCCTCTTCCGGCAGCTCGGCAAACTCAGCCCGTGGCTGGCCGAGAAACGCACGCAGGCGGTCCACCTCTGCCCGCTCCAACCCCGGCGCAAAGTCCAGCAACGGTGCCAGATCTCCCGTCGTCACTCCGCCGCCGCCACGGCGCGTGTCAGAGAGTGGCAGTGGGGCGCGCACGCCGCGTGTCGCATAGGTGCCCGCCTTCACCGGCGCTTTGAGCACCGCCTGAAGCTGCTCCTCCGCTGCTGCCTCGTCTGCAAACCGCAGGCACTTCAAGGCCAAGCGCAGCCGCGCACGACCGTCCCACTCGCGCACCCGCGCCATCTGCTCATACACGCGCCGCTCCGCCTCGTCTTGACCAGTGGTGCGGTAATACTTTGCCAGCTCCTCAAGTGCTGACGTATCCTGCGCGAAACGGCTTTCCAAACGCCGCCGCACACGATCCGCCTCCGTGATCTGGAAGGTCTGCTCCAGCAATTCGACGAGCCGACGCGTCTCCGCAGCGATCTCCTTCGGCGGAGCCGCCGCCGCGATCTGTTTCTGAAAATAAATCGCCGACTTCACATCTGCCACCTTCAGCGCTGCGTCGCGCAACTGGTCCAGTGAGAACGGCGTGTCCGGCGCGGTGTAGTACGCCTGCTTCATGCTCGCAAACGCCTTCACATGATCCCCTCCACGCTCGAAAACCTGCGCCAGCGCCTCATGGTAAAAGCCATCGAAGGGATGCCGCTGCACACGCTCTAACAGCGCACGCTCCAGCAGCTTGAGGCGGTCGCGCATCACGCTCGGTGCCAGCTCACCGCCGACCGCGTCGGAGAAAGTTAAGCGGTCGATGCAGCGCCGCAGCAACTCGCGCCGGTGTTTCACCTCTGTCTCACGCTCGACGAGCTGCGCCTGCACCTCCACAAACTCCGCAATCCGATGCTGCTGGAGCAGGATTTCTGCGTAGCCCTCCAGCAGCGGCTGTGCAGCCGTCCCTTCGACACGTTTCACCGCCTGCTTCCACAGCATGAGCGCGTCATCGACACGGCGCTGTAGGAAATACGTCTTTGTCAGCGCCGAGAGGAGCTGACCGGACTCCGGAAACTCGCGGTAAACGCGCTCCAGCAGCTTTGCCGCCTCCACGCCCGGCGGCGGGAACGGTGTGTCTGTCTTCCAGCCCGCCGTGTCACGATCCGCATCCGCACGCCGCTCCGACTCCATTAACGACTCCGCAAGTCGCAGCGCATAGCGCACACGGCCCGCCGGATCCAGATCCGCAAGACGGCGCAACTGTCGCTCCGCCAGCGCCACATTCTCATCCTCCTGCGCTAGATCGAGTTTCAACTGCTCTACCACCAGCGAAACGGGCCGCTGCTTTTCCGTCACCGGATCAAACACCAGCCGATTGAGCAATTCATACGCCTCCGTGATCTGGCCCGTCTTTAATGCCCACCAGAAACCACGGAAGACATCCTCCCTCTTTGAGCGGTCACTGCCCTTTCGAGCCGCGTCGATCATCTTGCCAGCGAAGTCTGTCACCCCCTCCGGCAGCTTCTCACGCTTCGGCCCGTCCGCCGCGTCGGCGCTGCCAAATCCCGCGCCAGTGAAGGCGTCCGGCAGCTTGAACTCACCATCAACGGCGGGTTTAGCAGCGGGCTTCTCGTCGCCCATCAGGATAGACAGCAGTCTCTCGTCCACATCCACGCGCTCCTCGTCGTTCTTGCTCACATGCCACGCCTTCTCCACCCATTCGGCGGCCTCTTCGTTCTCGCCCTGCTCGGCGAGCAGCTCCGCTAGCCGGATCCACGCCTCACGCCCGGCGTCTGCCTTTCCCACGGCCACTCGGGCGAGGATGATCGCGCTGTCGATATTGTTGCCTGCGGCGAGGAATGCCGAAGCGCCGAGGAGGCGCTTCATGCGCTCCTCCTCACTGGCCGCGCTGCCGGTGAACTCACGCAGCAGCTTGTCCTCCGCCGCTATATCACGCCTTGAGCGAAGAAACGCCGCCAACTCAAACACCGCCTCCTCCTTCTGCGGATCACGCGCCACGCGCGTGCGCAGTATTTTCCCGATCACGCCGTCGAGCGAACGCGCCTGGGCAAAAGCCAGCACTTGTTTCTCCACATCCGCCCCTGTCTGCACCTCAAGCAGTCGCAGGAGGCGTTTCGCCGCGCTATCTAGGCTCCCGCCACGCAAATCCGCTTCGCAACGCAGCAGTACGACCGCTGGAAGATCACTACCGTCGTTCTTGAGCCGCTCATCGAGCAGCTCCGCCGCCTCCGCTGCATCCCCGTGGTCCAGCAAGGCACGGACGAGCTCCCAGCGATAGTCCTCCACCTGCGGGACCGCTGCCACCAGTGCGCGCAGCCATCTCACATGTTCGTCAGGCTCCACGATGATGTCAAAGAACCGCGTGGCATCGAGCACTGCCTGCTCTGAAAGCGGTACCGCCTGCGCCGCACTCACCAATGCCTTCTTCAAATCCTCCAACGCGCCAAATCTCTCATGCAACCGCACACGGCGACGGAAGAAGTCGATGTAACGCCCGTCCCTGAAGTGCAGCAGCGCCAGGCCTTCCCTCAAAGCCTGATCCGCCTTCGCAAACTGATCTGCATGTTCGTAGATGCGCGCCAAATCGTAGAGCGCGTCCAGTCTGCGCTGGGGATCCTTCTGGTCGGCCAGTTTGGCAAAAAAAACCGCCGCGCGTTCGGGGAACCCTGCCTGTAGAAGCAGTTGCGCTACCTGTCGCGCGAGCTCGATGTCCTGCGGCCGCAGCTTCGCCGCGCGCTCATACGCATCTGCTGCCTCGCCGTTTTTTCCGCCCGCGAGCGCCATGCCGCCGAGTTCGATCCACATCTGCGGCCCCTGCGGGTCATCCTGCGGCACGAGTTCCGCCGCCTTTCTGAGCAATGCGGACGCCGTAGCCGGATCTGATAGCTCACGCGCCACAGCAGCGCGTGACTGCAACAGGGCTAGGTTCTTTCCATCCTGCTTCAGCAGCTCGTCATACAACTGCGCCGCTCTCTTCAAATCCCCGCTTTTCCGAATCAGGTGCGCCTCCACCATCTTCACCGACTGAAACTTCGACTGCGCCGCCTGCCGTGCCACGTTCTCGACCAGCAGTCTCGTCGCGTCGTGCTTATCGTAAAGCGCCCACAGAAGGTCAAGCACACGTCCGTACTCCGGCTGCTGCACGAGAAGCGAGAGGTACTCGTTCGCCAACTTCGTCTCACGCTCCGACCACGGCTTCACCGCGTCCTGCGCATGTGCCTGCATCACCAATGCCACGGCCAGCGCCTCGAAGAGACGCCTCAAGCGCGACAACTGTCCTGCATGACTAGGCATAGAACTCCCCCCGATCATAACCGCCTTTGAACATGACGCCAATAGGCAAGACGCCGACGTGTCCGTGTCACTTCAGCAGCTTCGCGCACTCCGGTGCGACTTTGCGCAGCTCGTCGGCGATGATTTTGGCGATGATCATCGCTCCCTTCGAGTTGAGGTGAGTGCGGTCGGGGCGCTTTCCTACTGGATTGAAGGCATCGGACTCCACCGGACCGAGCTTGTTGTGCAGCTCGACAGTGAGGGCGAACAAATCGACCAACGGCACCTCCTTTTCAGCGGCGACCTTCGCGGTGGCGTCGGCCCAGGGCTTCAATTCGCCGCGCAGCCTGCCATTTTCAAAAACCCGACGCGCCAGCGACGTGACGAGAATCGGTCGCGCACCGATGGCTCGCACCTCATCAACATAACGGGCGATGTTTTCCGGGAACGTCGTGGCGGGATCGGTCTCGCGCGCCGCACCCTTGCCCGGCATGTCGTTATGGCCGAACTGGATGAGCACGAACGCGGGTTTCGAGTCGAGCACCTTCTGCCAATGGCCTTCATCACGAAAGCTTTTTGAACTGCGGCCTCCCTGTGCGAAATTGAGGCACTCAACATCGGGCTTGAGCATTTTGGCGAAAGCCGCGCCCCAACCGGCTTTGTCGGTAACGGTGGAATCCCCTGCGAGGGCGACACGGGTTTTGGTTTCGTCCGCGTGGAGCCCGACTGCGAGAAAAAGACAGAGGAGAAAGCGCATGGCACGTTTAACGTGCGATCAACCGCCATCTCGCACGGTGAATCACGCGTCCGATCTTTAACCAGCCCTGCTCGAAGTCGGTCTGCGGATAAAAAAATGCGCCCTCCGGCCATTCGAGCCGCTCAAACTGATATGAGCGCGACTGAAGACTGAGCAGCGCGTCTTCGAAATACGGTTGATCATCCGTCTTGAGCAGAAACTCGCCTCCATCAACCAGGATGCGCGTCAAACCGTCGAGGAACTCGCTTTGATTCACGAGTCGGCGTGCGGCGTGCTTTTTCTTCGGCCATGGATCGGGACAGAGTAGGTGCAGACGCGACACACTGGTCCGCGGCAACATCCAAGCAACGGTGTAGGCGCTTTCAAGGCGCATGATGCGCGCGTTCGGGAGTTTCTGCGCGTCGATTTTGCGTGCGGTCTTGCTCACACGGCCGAGCATGCGCTCCACGCCGAGGAAATCGCGCTCCGGATGGTGCGCGGCCATCCCGGTGAGGAACGTGCCGTCCCCGCAGCCGAGATCGACTTCGAGCGGACGCGAGGAGTCGGGGAAGATTTCGCCGCGCTGGAGTTCGCGGAAGTGGTCGGGCGGGATGAAGAGGGCAGCCATGTGGGCCCACGAAATACACGAAAAGGCACGAAATTGAATCCTGGATCATGCAGATCGAATTTTTCGTGTCCTTTCGTGTGTTTCGTGGGCCGTCTCTCAGAGAACCAGCCGCTCAATTTGCATCTTGGGGTGATGACCGAAATTGACGAGAAGGCCGAGTTTATAGCCGGTGGCGTTCAGGTAGTTGAGAACTTGTGCGCGGTGATCGTCGCAGAGAGCTGAGACGGCTTTGAGTTCAACGATGATCTTGCCGAAGCAGATGAGGTCCGGAATGAAGCGCTGCTTGAGGCGGGTGCCTTTGTACTCAAGCGGAAGCTGCACTTGCGCCGCGAAAGGGATGTTTTGCATGCCGAATTCCAGTTCGAGGCATTCTTGATAGAGCGGCTCGTTGAAACCACATCCTTTGTTCTTGTACACTTCAAAACAAGCACCAATGATCTGGTAAGCCTCCTCAGCGTAGATGATGTCTTTGTGAGTTTTCATGGCGGGGAATGTTGCCCACGAAACACACGAAAAGGCATGAAATTTTCGAGCCAGAACTCTGATTTTTTCGTGTCTTTTCGTGTGTTTCGTGGGCCATCCACTCATTCCACGATCATCTCGCCCTTCATGACGAGCCAGTGGCCGGGGAAGGTGCAGATGTAGGGGTATTTGCCTGGGGCCGCGGGCGCGGTGAAGCGGAGGGTCTCGCTGTCGTTCTGCATGAGCATCTTGGTCTTGTGCAGTATCTTCGGGCTGTCGGGGATGAAGCCTTTGGCGAGGCCGTCGGGCGTTTTGGCCATTTCGTTGCTGGCGAGGCCGACTTCGTCCGCCGCGCCGGGCTGGACGATGAGGAGGTTGTGCGGGGTCACGTCCGGGTTTTCAAAGACGAGCTTCACCGGCGCGCCGGGCTTCGTCTTGAACTCGCGCACATCAAAGAGCAATCGCTCGGGGATGGTCTTGATGGTCACGGTCTGCACGCCGGGTTGCGCGTCGAAGGGGTTCGGCGGCTCGGGCTTCTTCTTTTTCGCCATCTGGGCGGGTTTGGTGGGCTCGCTGTCTTGGAGGAATTTTGTAAGCTCGGGATGCTTCTGCATGAAGGCGGTGTTGCCCTTCCAAAGCGGCTGCAGCGTGTGGGAATCGAGCGAGGTGCGCAGGGCGTAGGTGAGGTAGCTGTCCATCGGGTGCTTCAGCAGATCGAGCGCGGCCTCCAAGGCCTCCGGCGTGCCGATGTAACTCGCCGCGATGGCCGCTTCGAGGCGCACGAGGCCGCTGGGGTCGTTGGTGGTAGTCCGCGAGTCCTCTCGCGGCGAACCACCCCATATGTGGTTGTCACGAAAAGCCCTAGCCGCGACTGCGCGGAGATGATGATCCGGCGCGGTGAGGAGTTCCCGGACCAAACCAGGATTTGGGATGTTCATTGCTTGATGGAGCCAGAGGAGTTCGAGCTTGGCCTGGGGCGTGGCGGCAGTCTGGGGTAGCTTGCCGCGAGAGGACTCGCGGACTACCTGCTTCGCGCGGTACCGCGTGCGATAGTTTTCGCTCTTCAGCAGCTCCAGCAGCTCGGGGATGCTCGCTCCGGCGATCTTCGGTGCTTCTTCGAGTTTTTGATCCTTCGCGGTGATGCGCCAGATGCGGCCGGACTTTTTGTCGCGGCGGGTGTCGCGGAGGGAGTATTGGGCGTGGCCTTTGACGGGGTTGTACCAGTCGGCGATGTACATCGCGCCGTCGGGGCCTTGCTGGATGTCCACGGGGATGAAGCTCAAATTCGTGCTCTGGAAGACGATGCCGACTTTCTTTTCCTCGAAGTGCGAGTCGTGCTCCACCCACTCGTGCAGTTCGACCTCGTTGGTGGGTTTGTAGCGCACGCGCATGAAGTGTTTTTTGTCGCGCAGCTCCTGCGGCCAGTGGCTGCTGGTGAGGAATTCCTGGCCGCAGGTGCCGCTGTAGGCCGGGAAATAACTGCCGGCGGGGATGTGGATGTCGGGATAGGGCGCATTGAGCGCGTGCACGGCGCTGGCGAAGACGGGATGGCTGCCGACGTGGAAGCCCCAGTCGTCGAAGGTGATGCCCCAGGGGTTCGTGCTCATGTAGCTGCCAAAGGCGAGCAGCCTGCCGGTGGCGGGCGTGTAGCGGAAGAAGCTGCTCTCGCGGGCGCGGACGGGGCCGTAGGGCGTCTCGACCTGGCTGTGATGGAAGATGCTCTCGAGGAAGATGAGATCGCCCTCGGGGCTCCAGACGAAGTCGTGCAGCGCGTGGTGACTGTCCTCGGTGCCAAAGCCGGTGAGGAGTTTTTCGCGGTGGTCGGCCTTGCCGTCGCCATCGGTGTCTTTGAGGAAGGTCAGGTGCGGCTGGTCGGAGACGAAGACGCCGCCATTGCCGAACTCGAAGCTGAGCGGGATGGCGAGCTTGTCGGCCCACGCGCTGCATTTGTCCGCGCGATGGTCGCCATTGGTGTCTTCGAGGATGAGGATGCGGTCCTGCGGGGCCTCACCGGGCATGATTTGGGGGTAGGTGGTGCTCGTGCTGACCCACAGGTGGCCTTTGGCATCGAAACGAATGGCGATGGGCTTCACAAAGAGCTCTGGGAAGTCTTCCTCGGAGGCGAAAAGGCTGACTTCGAAGCGCGGGTCGATTTTGAAGGCCTTCAGTTCATCGGCGGGAGAGACCCATTCGTTGATGGGGCGGTCTCCGGTGATCACCGGAAGCAGAGAATCATCCACCGATTTCACAGATTTCTCAGATTGGATTTTGGCCTCAGCGGCAGCCTTTTCTGAATCTGTGCCATCTGCGAAATCTGTGGATGCGGTGGCCCAGATGAGTTGATCGCGTGCTTCTGTCATCTGGAGGAGCTTTTTCAGTTCGCCGGGGAAGTTCACGACGCCGTAGGGCTCCATGCGGCCGCCTTTGATGTAGTAGTAGTTCAGCGGGCGGTGGTATTGGAAGAACTTGTCCTCCTTTTCGACGACGGCGGCGCGGACGGCTTCGTTGAGCTTCGGCGGCGTTTCCTGCGTGAGCTGGTTGTAGAGGCGCTCGGCGAAGGCGGCGTAGCCGGCGGTGTTGAGATGCACGCCGTTGGTGGTGTAGAACGAGTTTTCAACTCGTTCATTCACGGGTTGAAAACCCGTGCTACGAACATCCGCGAAGGCCACGCCCTCGGCCTTGGCGACTTTTGCCATGGCATTCGAGTACATCTCGATCTGCGCGTTGAGATGCTCGTGGGGCTTTTCGGCGGCGGTGGGGCTCACGAGGACGATTTTCGGCTCGGAGGTGCCGTTGTAGCGATGAGCCTTCAACTCGATGAGGAAGGCCTTGAGGAGCGTTCCGAACTCGGCGAGGCCTTTTTCGCCTTTGAAGCTCTCGTTGAAGCCGAAGGCGGCGAGGATGACGTCCGCCTGGTGCTCGGCGAGGTGCTGGTTGAGGTCGCCAAAGCCATCGGGGCGCGGGCGGAGGGCTACTTCATCGGCGGACCAACTCAGATTGCGGATGACGAGCTTTTCCTTGGCGAAACGCTGGTGCAGCAGTGCCTCGAACTGGCCGTCGTCGCGCATGCGATCGAAGAGGGAATTGCCGATGAGGGCGATGCGGGTGTCGGGCTTCAACTCCAGCGGAATCTGGGCGGTGGCGGACAGCGCAGAGCAGAGGGCAAAGAGGCTGAGGAGTAGGCGCTGCATGGTGCGTGAACGTTTCATCAGGCGCATGGCTTTCCTTGAGCGGCGCGACCTGCTCTCCATGCTGCGCGTATTCCTTTCCGACCCCATGCCGATCTACGAGTTCTACTGCCCCGACAACAACAAGCTGTATTCCTTCCTCGCCCGCACGCTGTCCTATCGTGACAAGATTCCCGCCTGTCCCGATGGCGTGAGCATGCGGATGGAGCGCCGCGTGTCGCGCTTCGCCGTGATCGGCAAGGCAAAGGAGGAGGCGGGTGACGATCCCTTTGCGGGCATCGACGAATCGAAAATGGAGGGACTCATGGCGGACATGGAGCGCGAGATGGGAGGCATGGACGAAGAGAATCCCGATCCGCGGCAACTCGGTCGTTTCATGCGTAAGATGACGGACATGATGGGCGACAAAACACCACCTGAAATCCGCGAGATGGTGCGCCGCCTTGAGTCCGGCGAAGATCCGGAAAAACTGGAGGAGGAATTCGGCGGCATGGACGAGAGCGAAGCGGGCGACGCGCTATTTTCCCAGATGCTCAAACGTGCCAAAGCCACGCGAAAGGAACCGATCCGCGATCCAAAGCTCTATGAGATGCGGGATTTTGTGAAGGAGTGATTATTGTCGGCGTCTGATCAGCGACCGTTGCGATAACCATCCGTGTAACCCCTCTGATAGTCGGCCTCGTAGCCAGGATGTGTGGTGGGATGACGGCCTGTGTGAAACGAGTGCCCTGC
This sequence comes from uncultured Prosthecobacter sp., assembly GCA_964421275.1. Lineage (GTDB taxonomy): Bacteria > Verrucomicrobiota > Verrucomicrobiia > Verrucomicrobiales > Verrucomicrobiaceae > Prosthecobacter. The sequence continues at coordinate 118,288 of CAYQWE010000001.1, read as the reverse complement.
CTGGCGATCCAGCTTGCCGTCGCTGTAACCTTCCTGATAAGCGGCGACACTTTCCCCCATCACGATGCCTCTGGGATGGAAGCTGTCAGCTCCTCCTCTATTCACGCTGTTATAGCCGTCGATGTAGCCTTGACTATAGTTTCCTTCAAAACCTGGATTTGTGCTGGGGTGACGTCCGGTGTGCGGAGAGTTGCCTGCTTTGTAGTCTTTCTGGCCGTCGCTGAACCCTTCTTTGTAGGCTGTGGCACTCCCCCCGGGGGCACGGACACCACGTCCAGCAGCAACGCGACCTGCCACACTGTTGTAGCCATCGGTGTAACCCTGCTGGTACCACATCTCATAACCTGGATGAGTAGTTGGGTGACGTCCGGTGTGCGGAGAATTGCCTGCCTTGTGGTCGTTCTGGCCGTCGCTGAATCCCTCCTTATAGGCTGCCTGTTGTTTCGCCGCCATGGCTCCTCCTCCCGGTCCAAAGCGTCCTCCTTGCGGCACGCCTTGGTAAACCCGCCACCCTTCTGCATGCCCACGCGCATAGCCGCTGGCATAGCTGCGTTCAGTGATCGCATTGTAGCGGAAGCCCCGCCGAAGATATTCGCTGTCACGACCGTCTTTGGCATCCGACATGCCGTCGTTAAATCCATCCTGATAGGCGGATTGTTGATTGGACGGATCGACAGTGCGTTGTGGTGAAAATCGGGGATCGAAACGGAACTGCTGTGCTACAAGATCACTAGGCTGCCAGGCAAAAACCAGCATCGAAAGAGCGGCCAGTTTGGTCCGAAACGATAGAGAGAGAATTTTCATGCCTCGGGCTTGGACGTGATGCGAACACGAAGATTCAAAATGACACTGCGTTGTGGTATTGAACCGTTGCTTGAATGTGTTCAAGCAAATACGAAATACGTTCAGCCACGGCTGCCGACCGACAAAAATTCCAACGGGTCATCAGCGACTGCTCACCGATACGGCACCCATCGCCGGCACCATGATTTCGTCGCCCGGCTTGAGCTGGGTGGCGGCATTGAGGCGGTTGATTTCTCGGATGTGCTCCGGCGTGGTGCTGAAATGCTGGGCGATGCTTTCAATCGTGTCCGTGCGATCCATGCGGTAGGCGAGGATGCCGCGATGCGAGTCGTTAGTGACAGCAGGTTTGACGGGAGCTGGAGGTATGGGAGCAGGCGCAGGGGTCAATCCAGCCGCAGGCGGTGATTGCGGCGTGGAAGTAGCGGCGGTCCCGAAACCTGGGAGAGGCACCGTATCAGAAGATTCCCTGTAAACAGGCGAGGGCGGCTTCGCTGCAGCGACATTAGTGACACGGCCAGGAATCCTCAGACGTTGGCCGACTATGATCTTGTTCGGATTCTTCAGTTTGTTCGCGCTGACGAGCGTGGCGATGGTGGTGTTGTGCTTGATGGCGATGGCCTTGAGGCTGTCTCCTTTTCTCACGGTGTGATACGAGGACGCGGATGCAACGCGTGTGGAGGTGGAAGCCGGTGTGCCTCCTGGCGTGGATGGCTTATAGCTCACCTGCACCGTCTGGGAACCCAGCCGATGCGGCGACGGAATGAGCAAGGCTTGCCCGACATGAACCTCCGACTCCCCCGTCATGCGGTTAAGCTGCTGGATCTCACCCACGCTCACGCGATGCGTCGAGGCAATGTGGAAGAGCGTATCCCCCGGTCGGGCGATGTATGTCGTGTGTGCCGCGAGGTCAGTGCCGCCATCATAACGGGCGCTTTTGCCGCGCTTGATGCTGCTCACGTCGCGCTCAAGTTCGCCAATGCGCAGATTCTGCACCTTGTCACTATCCTTGAGCTTGGACACTTGCGTGCTCAGATCACCAGTGGGGCCATAGACCTTATGCTGTGGTGGCGGCGGGGGGCCTGCGGCAGTTCTTTTTGAAGAAGATGCCTTCGAGGTCGATTTGGGCTTGGACGGAGTTTTTTGAACTGGGACTGCGTTGCGCTGCGGAGGCGGCGGGTAGGTGAAACCAGGCGGAGGTGGGTAATTTGGCGGATAGCTCGGATACGACACCGCCGGCGATTGGATAGCGGCCGCAGACTGGCGGGTGGCTTGAACCCGAGGTGCCTGCCTTAGCGCACCACTGGCTGGATACCCTGGAGGCGGAGTACCAGTGAATGTGTTTGATACCGCCAAAACGGGCGAACTCATCGCCGCGACAGTCCAAAGAACAGTGAGAAACACTGGGAGGCGGGAGGCAGCAAGGAGCGTCTTCATATGGTAATTTTAGAAATTTACTTTGTTAATTTAACCAAATAGTTTATAGACCTCAATAAATTTTTGAAATTTCGGCTCTTCTTCCCCCTTCTCTGCCAAACTTTGGTCGCTTTCGCGGCCTTGGCGGGCAGCGCAGTGTCATTAGTCTGGCTCGAAGGGCGAAACGCTGCCATTCCCTCTCCCGCTGCTCAGCGCTGGGACACAGCCCCCATCGTCATCGTGGATGCCGGGCATGGCGGGCACGATGGTGGCGCAGTGGCCAACGGCATCATCGAAAAAGAGCTGGCCCTCGATCTGGCGCGCCGACTGAAGCGCGAGCTCATGGCCGCAGGGATCCGCGTGGTCACCACTCGTGACTCCGATGTGTTTCTCCCGCTAGATGACCGGGCAGCCTTTGCCGCAAAGTACGCTGCCGCTGCTTTCGTGAGTATTCACCTCAACACTGATGGCGAGGGCAGCGAAGCCGAAGGCATCGAGACCTACTTCGCGAGCTCTGGGTCACTGTCCTCGCGCCACTCCGATGCTCTCAAAACCAGCGCGGCTGAGCACGACGCAGACTTCGCCGCTGTCGTTCAGCATGGCGTCTGCGCGGCCACGAAAGCCGAAAACCGCGGCACCAAAGCACGCAGTTACGCTGTCGTGGCGCAGGCGGCCTGCCCGGCGGTGCTCGTAGAATGCGGCTTCATCACCAGCGAAACGGAATCCGCACGCCTGAAGCGCGAGTCCTATCGCGATCGGGTGGCCGCAGGCATTGCGCAAGGTGTGGCGCTGTTTTTGCAGACACAATCGTCACAGGCACAGCTCATCGCCACGACAGTGCGGTAAAAATCAGCGGGACAAACTGCCGCTCCCCGGCGTAAATCCACGCACCTTGTCCGAATCTGCCGACAGAACCGCCCCGCCAGCGCGCCGCATGCTTTATGCGCTAGGGATGCTAGCGCTCGCATCAGCGGCGTTTTACGCGTTGTTCTCCAGTGTGGCCTACGAATGGAACTGGGAGGGTGTGTGGAGCTACCGCCAGCAATTTGGCTACGGCTGGCTCACCACGATAGGTCTTTCGCTTGTCGCCATGATCGTCAGTGTCACGCTCGGCTTCCTGCTCATGCTGGGAAGACGCTCCTCGTGGGAGCCGGTGCGCATATTCTGCGGCGGCGTGGTGGAACTTGTGCGTGGATCACCACTGCTCGTGCAGTTGCTCATCGGCCACTACATCATCGCGAACGCCCTGCATATTGATCAACCGATCTTCACCGGCATCATCCTGCTCGGCTGCTTTGAGGGTGCCTACCTCGCGGAAATTTTCCGGGGCGCTGTCGAAAGCATCAGCGCCTCGCAGTTGGAGGCCGCGCGTGCCGTCGGTTTTGACAAAGTGCAAACCTACCGCTTCGTCATCATCCCGCAGGCGTTGCGTCGCGCACTGCCAGGCACCACGGGCCAGCTCGTTTCACTCATCAAAGACTCCTCACTGCTCTCCGTCATCGGCATCGAGGAGCTCGTGCAGAAGGTGAAGATCATGAACGCCGCCACCTTCAAGCCACTGGAAGGCTTTCTCCCACTTGCGCTGGCATACCTCATCGTCACGTTGCCGCTTTCGCACCTCGCACGTCGTCTCGAAGGGAGGTTCGCGTATGAAACTTGAGGCACAGGCCGTGACGAAACACTACGGCTCCCATGCCGCGCTCGATGGCGCTTCATTCACCACGGGAGATGAAGCACGCGTCATCGCGCTGCTCGGTCCTTCTGGCGGTGGCAAATCCACACTGCTGCGCGTGCTCGGATGCCTGCTCGTGCCGGACCACGGCAGCGTCAGCATCGATGCCAGCATACTGCCGCCTAACGAGGGCGGAGCTCTGGTCGAGAGGCGCAAAAACGGTTTCGTCTTCCAGGGCTACAATCTCTTCCCGCATCTCACCGCGTTGCAAAACATCACGCTGCCACTGCGCGAGGTGCATGGCATGTCCGATGCTCAGGCCGGACAACGTGCGCTGGAGCTGTTGCATCGTCTCGGCCTCAAAGGCCACGAACACAAACGCCCCGGCCAACTCTCTGGAGGTCAGCAGCAACGCGCTGCCATCGCACGCGCACTTGCACCGAAACCGCATCTATTGCTACTCGACGAGCCGACCTCCGCGCTCGATCCCGTCATGACCGGCGAGGTGCTCGATGTCATCCGCGAACTCGCCGAGGCCGGTCAAAGCATCATCCTCGCCACACATGAGATCAGCTTCGCGCGCAAAGTCGCGGACTGGGTCGTCTTCCTCGCCGCAGGCAAAGTCCAGGAGTCCGCACCCGCCGCCGACTTCTTCACCAGGCCGAAAACCGAACTCGCACGGCTTTACCTTGAGGGGCTGTCAAAATATCGTTGAACACCCCCAAGCAGCAGCAGACCACGCGATACGGTTACTCAAAGTTGCGGTGTCGCGTTCGCAGTGGGTTCCTTTTCATTCGAGCGCAGATTATCCACAAGTCGTTGTACCCCGTCCCGAGCGAAGTCACTCGGCGGATACATGCGCCGCGCCTTCAGATACCAGGCGAGCGCGGAGCCGACCTGCTGCTTCTGCTCATGCTCGCGTGCATTTTCGATGGCGCTGACGAAATCGCTGGCCTTCACGCCGAGATCCGCACGGAGCTTGCTCAACACAGGATCGTCTGGAAATGACTGCGCCTCCTTCTCCACCTTCTCCCACGCGGCGGGCGGACTGCTGGCGGCCATCTCCTTCGCGCCGCCGATGATAAGCTCGAGGCGCCCCATGTCCTTGAGTACTTTTTCGAGCTGCTGCCTGCGGGGGAGGTCGTCTGCGAGCGCGGCGATGAAGGATGCCTGGTTCTCGAAAATCTGACGGTTGTTGCGCTGACTGAGGAGGCGGTCGAACTCCATGATCGCCTGCGCACGCATGTCGCTGCCTTTGACGAGATCACCGCTGAAGCTGGCGAGGGCGGGATTGGTGGGCCAGATCTCGGTGGCCGCCTTCATCTCCACCTCGAGCGTCTTGGTGTCCTTGTTGGCCATCGCCATGCGTGCCTTACTAATATGGAGAGAACTGACGGACTTCGCCGTGTTGATGGCGGCGAGGGGCTTGGCATATTCAAAGTCCTCGGAGAGAGCGCGTAGGTCGGTGACGACCTCCTCCGCGCCGGCGTAGTCCTTCATTTCGAGGAAGCCGAGGAGCTTATTCTTCTTCCGGGCGAAATCGAGCACCTTGGTCTTCTCGGTCATTGGCAGACGACGTACACGTGGCAGATATTCGCCAATGCCGAAGGCCTCCAGCAGGCGGTTGGTGGCACTGTCGAGATCGCGGCGAGCGACGAGATTTTCAAAGGACACGAGGGACTCATCCACGCTGCGCATGGCCTCGAGAGAGAGCCCGTCGATCATACTAATGGTGGGCGGTACGCCGAAGCTAGCGGAAAGCATCTTCTGCACATCGCTGTCCTTGTCGAGCTGGAGGACGCTCTCACCATCCTTGAAGAGATTGGGGTAAAAGCGGCAGGCGATGACGGCGTGCTCGAAGCGGCGCTGGAGGAACATCTGGATAATGAGCGCCTGGAACTGTGTCTTACTGCTGATCTCGGAGAGGCCCATGGCCGCCTCGTTGAGCTTCATGCGCGCCTCGATCTCCGCGATGCCCTTAATGTACTCCGACGTGCGTCCCACAGTGGCACTGTTGGTCTGCGCGTTCTGGTTGGCCTGCTGCTGGGCATTCTGGCCGCCCTTGCTGCTGCTGCTCCCCCGTCCTCCCGGCGGGGCGATCTGATGGCTGTTGAGGCCCATCTCCGCGTTCCATGAGAGTGTCTTACGACGCTCAAGCATGGCATTGTTTGCCGCACGGAGGTGGCTCTGCTTTTTCTGGGAGAGCCAGACGTCCCAGATGCCGTTCGCGATCGCGTTGCACAGACCGCCGTCGATCCGATATGTCCCGGCCTCGGGAAGCAATGCAAATGCCTTCATCGGATCCGGGCCAGTCTTATTCGTCGGAGCCAGCAACTGCTGAATCTGCGCGATGACATCACGGTATGCCTGATCCTCGGCAGAGACCGCCTCCGGGGTCGTCAGATAAGTCTCAAATCGTGAGCGCATGAGGCGGTTGTTCGTCACATTCCAGAGCTTGCCATTAAAGGCCACGTTCTCGCTGCCCGGATCCATCATCGGCATGTTGCCCAGCCCCGTTTGTGTGTCTGTCTGACGGTCCGCAGCGCTGCCAGGCACCATGTTGTAATTGTTGTTCGACGTGGTGGTCGTCGGCTGCGCCGCAGGTTGGCCCGGGCCAGGGAGACCCGGCAGGACTTGGGCGTGGACATACAGCACCGGGCAGAGCGCGACAAACAGGGCGATGGAGGACACACGTCTCATAGGAGGTGATGGTTAGACTTTGAGCAGTTGGAGCACTTCGAGCACTCCGTTTTCTTGTACCCGCACCTTGAAGGCATAGCGTTGTCCCCGCTGGATGTTGGAGCCTTGGTAATCCGGCGGCACCCAGACTGGCACGAAGGCACCAGAGCCCGAGCCGTCGCTGATCTGCACACTGAAGAGACGCCCATCGGCGCTGCGCCATTTGTCCAACCTGTCATCCACGATCCCCTCCAGCCTGTAGATGTTGCCGCTGAGGGCAGAGGCGTTCTCCAAAAACTCCCCCGTGCTCAGCTCCGTGATCCCCGTCATCGGATCTGTGGCGCGATTCATCAGGGCGAATCCACCACCGCCGATCACGACAAGGATGGCGGCGAGACCCAGCCAGTGGGTGGGGCGGACTCCAGATTGGGCGCGGCGGGGCATCGGTGGTGGCGGTTGAGGTTTGTCGAGCAGCGCAAAAATCGGCGGTATTTGCTGGCTGTCCAATCCAAGATGGCGAAGCGTCCGGCTCATGGGGGAATCCTTCAAAACAAATATCCGCACTTATCGCGATTCGTTTCAGGGAATCGGCTGCCGCACCGGATGCCTGGTGCATCTAGCCCTGCTCGGAGTGCTAGGACTGGCGCTGCTCATCTGGGCGGTGAAAAATCGCGTCTGGGAGCTGGAGATCACCCTGGAGCTGCCCGCGCATGAACAGGTGGAGGAGGCGGAGACAGCGCTCCCCTCTGCAAAGCCCGCGCCTCAATGAAGCATCAGGACACGAGGTACTACTTGAGCATTATCTCGTGCTTTGGAGTTCAGTCTCATTCAACAGATCCAGACACTCACGTACCTCCGCAGGCGTGAAGTCACTTCTCAGCACGGACAAGATATCGGCCTCCAAGTCAGAAAGATTCCCAAAGGAAGCAGGGATGCCCAAGTCCGTGCCCCACCTTTGATCCCGCAGCGGCAGGGCAGCACCCTTTCCTGGGGATTCGGCTGCCAGCACCCCAACTGGAGTCGTGATAAAAGCTGGGCTGCCCAATAGGGCGGCATCTCCCCAGGTGGGTGGAGCATCGAAGAGATTACGCCCGCCATTCACATCACTGGCTGGAGCGATGAAAACGGGAGCGTGAAGAAATAGGTTATTGTCGAGCCGGATGCGTCTGCCTTGGGCAACAGCCACGCCCGATTGATAGTTCGTGAAAAGATTGTGGGCGATATGCACATCTTCAATTTCAGCCGGCTTAGTGGAGTCACGATCCAATTTCACCCCCGTGCCACGTTTAGGTTTGTCGCTGCCATCAAACCAGTTTCCAATGACTTCGATACGCTGCTGCACGGAGTCATCCCTTTTCGCATTGGCACGGCCACGGACAAGCAGAGATGCAGAGGCGTTACTGCCGCTGCCGTGGAACACATTGCCGTAAATTTTCACACCGTCGGTGCCATCAGCCAGATCCCCGCTGGGGAAACGATTGTGCAGGCCATGCAGTACGTTGTGCCGCAGCATGCTCCACTCTCCCTCACTACCGCGTGGCTTGTGGTTCTTGAGGTCAAAGTGGTTTTCCCAGCGGTGAAAGAGCATCACATTGCGTTCGATGAGTCCACCAGCGCCGATGTGCCCATCAGTGACAACGCCATCTACATTTCCCGCCAGCAAATTCTCCCGTATGACCCAACGAACACCACCACCCAGTGCGACATCTGCCCCCGCCGTGTCATCGCCAACACGGAGAAACAGGCAGCGCTCCACATCGAGGCCATCACAAGCGCCGTATGCGAGAACTCCGCGCGTGGCAATATCCACAAAACGGCAGCGGCGCACACTCACACGCGTGGAATCCCCCACCACAAGCCCATCCGCCAGCGCCGCGAAATCGGGAGCATCCTTGGGCAGGCGATCTCGCGCTCTGCTGCTGTAATGCTCCCGCCCATCAAAACCACGCGGAGAACGGTTAGTGACACAGACGTTTTCGATCACCACATCGCCACAGCCCACCAAGCACAAAGCCTGCGGCGCGTGGCCCCCACCATCAAAAACGGTGAGCAGATGTCCAGCACCTCGCAGCGTAACTGGCCGTCCCGGCGCACCCCGAACGGTGACTTTGCCGCCCCCGGTATAATGCGCTGGTTCCAGCAATGCCACGTCACCAGGTTGCAGCGCGCTGATGGCTGCCGCCCACTCCGCCGTGGCTGGGATGCGCACTTCTGCCGCCTTGCCCCCTCCCAAAGACAAGACCATTAAAATGACTCGGGTGATGCGTGCGACCATAAGCAAGAGATAGAGAATCGTGCAAATAGGGAAAACCGGGGCAGGATGCAACTGACTGTCAGGAAATCCTCAATACCCAAGGCACCCAGCACACTGCCGAAAACCTCCCCGCCGGAGCCACCGTGCAGATCACCGTCACCGGCGTGAATGATGCCGGAGAAGGGCAGGCCGGTGAGCGTAATGGTGACGTGAGTCACCCCTCACCCTCCCCCCAAGCGCAACCCTTCCCAAGAAGGCTGTCCTCTTTTTCTTGGCCGCCATTGGGAGCCGTGTCTGGCTACGAGTCTTCTGGTCGAAATCAGTCTGAGGGACGATCTGGAGAGGGTGATTGAAGTACCTGCCCATCCGCCAGCAACTGGCGGCGCAGTTCGGTATAACTTATCTGCTGCACGGTTTGAGCGTGATTGAGCGCCAGCACAGCAGCGGTCGCAGTGGATTGCGCGGCGACCATGAAGGTGAACTCGATGCGATACGCGCCGTAGGCCACATAGCTCGATGAGGGGCACGTCGGACTGAGGAGGTTCGTGCATTCGGCGTCTCTGGGCACGAGGCAGCGGTAGGGGATGCCGCAGGGAATCCAGTCTGGCGTTTTGGCCTCATTAAAAACGGCACCCTCACTCCACACGCATCCATTTTTTACGATGCGGCGGGCATGATGCAGATCGGGCGGCCACCAGATCAGGCCCACGCTGCCTTCGACGGGCCGGGGATCGTCTTTGCGCATGTGCGCCTCCGTCAGCACGAAGTCGCTGACCATGCGGCGGCCATTGCGCACATAAAAAATGCGCGGCCAGCCGTCGTTGTCGGTGAATTCATCCTTGCAGCGGCCCCAGGGTGCCCAGGCTTCGCGCTGCTTCACCGGCACGGCGGGATCGTGCGCCATGAACCAATAGACTCCCTGGATGTAATCGCGGCTCTCACGCACCATGCGCTCGCGTTCGGCGTAGCTGGCGGTGGGGTAGCGATGATTCCAGCCCGTGCAGTTGCCCGCTAGGAAGTGCCAGGAGCCAGGATCGGTCTTGCCATTGGGAAGACCGGCGGATGGCGCGTTGATGATGCCGCCTGCGGCCAGGTAGCGGCGGTGCAACTCATAGTGCGCGGGATCGTAGTTCGCCGGTTTTTCCATCGGCAGGCGATTCGCGGGATCCCTGGTCAGGCAAAGTCGGAAGCTGTAGCCCTGGATGCTGTCATCAGGATCGCCATGCGTGCCGAGAGGGCCGTCCTGAATGCCGAAGAGCAATCCGCTGGCCGGATCACCAGGCACTCGATACGGATCAATGCGCCGGTCAAACTGCCCGTGCGTCGTGTCATTGCGGATGCCGTTCTTGGTCTCGCCATACTTCGCATTGCCTTCGCGTCCGACGGAGAAGCTGACGCCTGCAAAGGCGAGCAAATCGCCCTCATAGGTGGCGTCGATAAACACCTTAGCCCGCACTGCGACGTTGTTTTCAAAATGCAGTGTCGTGATGCGTGCGCCGTCCTTCGCCACGCCATTGCTTTCCTTCAAGCGATGCCCGCGCAGTACGGTGCAGCCAGCCTCCCTCGTCCACGCATCCCACACGGCCTCCGCCACATGCGGCTCGAAGCGCCAGAGACCGGGTTCCTTGCGCCGCGCCTTCAACATCGCATCGAATTTCTCCTGGCGACCATACTGCGCACTGACGCGGTGGTAAAACTCCAGCGCCAGCCCACCGACTGCGGGACTGTTTTGAAATTCCTTGTGGTTGTCGATGTCCGTGCCGCCTAGCCCTTCCACGCTCATGCCGCCGAGATGCTGCCCGGCCTCCGCCAGCACCACGCGCTTTCCCATTTTGGCCGCCTGCACCGCAGCGATGACTCCCGCACTGGTGCCGCCGTAGATGCAGAGGTCGGCCTCGATCGGTGCGGCGGATGCGGAGATGGCGATGGATACAGCGAGGAGAGGAAGAAAGATCTTCATGGTGAGCTTTCAAAGACGGATGCCGCCCGACATGGCACCCAATGGATTGCGAGCAGCTTCATCATCCCGCTTTGAAGTGGATGTGATGTGAAAGGACTCCGGGTTCAGTTGGCGCGAAGAAGAGCATTCAATTTCGGCTCCAACTCATCCGCCCAGATTTCATAGCCTTTGGCGCTCAGGTGAAGGAGGTCAGGCATGATGTCCTTGCTGATCGTGCCGTCAGCGTTGGCGAATTTTGCGCCGATGTCGAAGAAGCGCACTCGCTGGCCGTCGGCGAGCGCGGGAAGGTGCTTGTTGATTGCATCACAGCGCTTGCGCCACGGATCGTTCGCATCGGCACCGCGTGGAAAGATGGCATGCAGTAGCACCAACGCACCTGGTGCCTTCGCGTGGACCGCTTCGATGACAGCGCGGATGCCCTCGGCAATTTGCTCCGGCGTAGCTTCGCTGTGGCGCGCGTTGTTGGTGCCGATGTGCAGCACGACGACTTTCGGATTCACACCATCAAGCTCGCCGTGTGCGAGCCGCCAGAGAACGTGCTGCGTGCTGTCGCCACCGAAGCCGAGGTTGAGCGCGCGCTTTGCAGAGAAATGCTCGCGCCACACGTCTTTGCCAGCGGCCTCCCAATTCTGCGTGATCGAGTCACCGAGGAAGACGATGTCCGCACCTTGCTTTGCGTCTTCGAGCTTGCGCTCATGCCGTGCGAGCCACCAGCCGAACTTCCCGCCACGCTCGGGGCGCGACTCCGGCACGGTGGCGTAGTTCACGCCCTGCGTGAGCCACCCGATGGGGAAACGTGCGAAGGCGATGCGTTTGTGACCGTCCGCCTCGAAGATCACACCGACCTTTCCATCGGCGAGCCGCGTGGGCACGCTGTAGGCGAAGCTGCCCGCGTAGAGTTCGCGCTTGATGGGGAAGGTCGCGCCGTCGTCGAGGCTGAGATAAACTGTGCCGTGGTCACGCTTCGCACTGTCGGGGCCGGTGTGGATGATTTTACCCATGCCGCTGCCGTCGTCGAAGGAGTAGCGCAGCACGCCCGCCATGCAGCTCGGGTCGCGCAAATCCGCGAGATCGCTCACGCTCGTCCACGTCACGCCGCCATCGCGGCTCACGGCGGTCTTGCGCACACGCGTCCCGGCGAACTGGCGGGAATCCAGCCGCACGCTGCCGTCGCTCATCTCGACCATCTGCACCTCGTTGATCTGGCTGCGCTGGCCTTGCTTGGCATCCGGCACCATCGCGCCGGGCACATCCACGCCCATGCGCCAGGTCTTGCCTGCATCATCGCTGAATACGGAAAAATTCTGCCACAGCCAGAACGGCCCTTCATTGAACGGCATGATGATCCGCCCCTTGTGCTGACCGCGTGTGAGCTGGATGCCGATGCCTGGGCCGCTGCAAATCGTCGTCGCTCGATCAGGGCGCTTCGTCGTCGCGGTGACATCGAGCGGCTTGGTCCACGTCGCACCATTGTCGTCAGACCAGACGAGCAGGTTGCGGTAGATGTTGTCGCCATTCACACCGACCGCCGTCTCTTTGCTGTGTTCTTTCAGATTTCCAGGAATGCGCTGATACATGAGAAAGACACGCCCGCTTTGCTGCTCGACGACTGCGGTGGGGTTGTTGAGCGAGTTCGCACCATCATCCTGGATGAGCTGAAGCGCCCCCCAGGTTACACCGCCGTCGGAACTGCGCTTGAGCACAATATCGTTTTGTGCCTGATCGCTGATATTCTTCCGCGCTTCGGCAAAGGCGAGCACCTCGCCGCTTTTCGTGACAATGACGGACGGGATGCGATACACGGAATAGCCATCCTTGCCGCTCAAGAAGACGTCGGCAAACTGCGGCTCATCCGCGTGCGCGGCGGTGAGCAAGGCTAGGGCGAAGAGTGAGGATGCGAAGCGGATCATGACGGGGGTGGCGGCGGTATTTATGCCGGTCTGCGGAGCCTGTCATGACATCCGTGGTTTCGTCAAGTCGCACAGGCACGATCAAGCAAGCAGTTGATCGACGACTTTCGCACCCTGGTTATCCGTGAGCGAGGCGGCGAGGCCGTTGCGCTTGTAGGTGAGCCGTGCGTGGTCGAGGCCGAAGGTCTTCAGCAGCGTGGCGTGGTAATCGTAGTGCTTCACTTCGTCGATGACGGCCTTGTGGCCGAATTCGTCGGTTTCGCCGTGGACGTAACCCTTCTTGAAGCCACCGCCGGCCAACCACATGCTGAAGCCATAGGTGTTGTGGTCGCGGCCCCATTTCTCGCGGCCCGCGTCGTTTTGCAGCACGGGCAGGCGGCCCATCTCACCGCCCCAATGCACCACGGTGGTGTCGAGCAGGCCACGCTGCTTCAGGTCGAGAATGAGCGCTGCGGAAGGCTGGTCGGTGGCCTCGCAATTCTTCGGCAGCGCGGTGATGAGGGAGCCATGCTGGTCCCAGGACTGGCCCGCATTGAGCACCTGCACATAGCGCACGCCGCGTTCGACCAGACGACGTGCGATGATGCAACGCGTGGCATAGTCCTTGGTGATCGGATTATCGACGCCGTAGAGTTTTTTGACGTGCTCCGGCTCCTTCGAGATGTCGAGCGCCTCCTTCGCGGCAGTCTGCATCTTCGCGGCCAGCTCATAGCTGGAAATGCGTGCCTGCAAGTCGAGTTCTCCCGGATGCGCTGCAAGATGGTCCTCATTGAACGCCTTCAGTAACGCGAGCTGCCTGCCCTGTGGCGCACCGGCGAGCGAGGCAGGCGGGTCGAGGTTCAAGATGCGCGGCTCGGTGGCGCGCACGAGCGTGCCCTGGTAGAGCGCGGGCAGCCAGCCGTTCGTATAATGCTCTCCGCTGAATGTGGGCAGGCCGCCGGGATGCGAGAGCACCATGTAAGCGGGCAGCTCGTCCGTCTCACTGCCGAGACCGTAGGTCAGCCAGGAGCCGATGGCAGGACGGCCCGCGAGACCACGACCCGCGTTCATCGCGTAGAGACCCTGCGCGTGATTGCTCACGCCGGAGGTCATCGAGCGCACCAGCGTGATCTCATCGACCACCTTTGCGAGATTGGGCAGCAGCTCGCTGATCTCCATGCCGCACTGGCCGTGCTTGGCGAACTTCCACGGCGATCCGAAGCACTTCGACGACGCCTGCGCGAGGTTGTCGTATTTGATCTCACCGGGGAATTTCTGGCCGTGATACTTCGTGAGCATCGGCTTCGGGTCGAACAAATCCATCTGCGAAGGGCCGCCCATCATGAAGAGGGAGATCATGGCCTTCGCACGCGGTTCGAAATGCGGCTTCTTCGCGGTGAGATCGTAGCGGATGGTGCCGGACATGCTCTCCGGCTGCACTGGCGCGGCGAGCAGGCCCTCACGCTCCAGCAACGAGGCGAGCGCCAGCGTGCCAAGGCTGTAACCATTGGCGTGCAGGAAATGACGACGGGAACAGAGACGGGCGGATTTCATTCGACGTAAAGAAAGCGGTTCGACGAGCACAGGATCTGGCACAGGCTGGCCATGGCCTCCTGCGGTGGATTCGGCACGACACCCTTCGCGTGCTGGGTGTCGTGGTGGTATTGGGCGAGCGCCTTGGTCTGCTCTTCGAGGTAGGTGAAACACCGGCGGATGTCCGCGTCGGCGGCAGGCTTGCTATAGAGCAACTCCCACACGCGGCGGAGCTGCCCGGCGCGGTCATTCGGAACCAGTTTTTCAACGAGGTCGGCAAGACGGCGCGAGCTGTCGAGCACGAAGGTGTCGTTCATGAGGAGCAGCGATTGTGGCGCGACGGTGGTCTGCGCGCGCAGCTCGCAGTTCGGCTGCATCACGGGCGCATCGAAGGTGTCGAGCACGGTCACCGGCTTGCTGCGGCGCACCTGGATGTAGATGGAGCGGCGGAAATCAGCCTCGCCGCCGGGTTCCACTTTGTTCTGCGTGATCGTGCCTTTGTCGATGCCGGTGATCACACGGCCCTGCGGATCACGACCGACACCGCTGGGCGGGCCGTAGCTGGCCTGCACCAGCGTGCCGGTGATGCCCAGCAGCGAATCACGCAACGTCTCGGCGTCGAGGCGACGGAGCTTGAAGCGTGCGTAGAATCTGTTTTCGGGGTCGGCCCGCAGCGATGCGTCATTCACGGAGGACTGCCGGTAGGCGGCACTGAGCAGGATGAGCCGATGCAACGACTTCAGCTTCCAGCCGCTCTTCACAAACTCGTCGGCGAGGTAATCGAGCAACTCAGGATGCGTGGGCAGCTCGCCCTGGCGGCCAAAGTCGCCGGGCGTGTTCACGATGCCGCGGCCCATGTGGTTGAGCCAGAATCGGTTTACCAGCACACGGGCGACGAGCGGGTGCTTCCCGCTGGTGAGCCACTGCGCATACGCGAGGCGGCGGCCGCTCGAACCGCTGCTCACCGGCACCGGCTTGAAGGGCTCGATCTGCGGACTGGCGAGGATGCCCGGCACGCCGGGCTGCACGACCTGCCGCGCCTGGTCATGGTCGCCACGATTGAAGAACTTCGACACCGGCACCTGCCCCTTCACCTCGGTCAGCGCCATGAGGAAACCTTCCACCGGCTTGGTGGCGCGGAGTTTCGTGGCCTCGGCCACTTTCGCATCGACGATGTTCTGCTTCTTCTGGTCGTAGAGGTTCAGCGAATAGGTGGCGAGCGCGGAGGGGTATTTTTTGATGAGTGCCTGCTGCTCCGGCGTCTGCTTCCCCTTCGGCGTGGCGCGTGCGACGCGGAACGCGGCCTGCTCTGCCTGCGGCACCTTCTTGATCTCGACCTCGAAGATCTCGTCGAGAAATTTTTTGCTCATCGCCTGTGCCTCGCTGTTGATCGCGGCGGCCTGTTTCTCGATCTCGGCCGCCTTGGCGCGCTCCGCCGGCGTGTAGAGCGAGTAGAGCCGCTGCGCCGGCGTGCGCCACGCCTCCCAGTTGAAGGCGGGGTCAAAGATGGCCCGCAGGCGGTAGTAATCGACCTGCGTGATCGGGTCGTAACGGTGGTCGTGGCATTGCGCGCAGGCGACCGTCAGCCCCGTGAGCGAGGAGCTGAGAACCTTCATCTGTTCCGCGATCACTTGGTTCCGTGCGAGCTTCGCGTCATCCACCTTGTCACCCGTGCCGTCCGGCGCCATGCGCAGGAATGCGGTGGCGACGAGCTGCTCGGTGCGTTTCGGATCGAGCACAGCCTGCTGGTAATCCGCATGCGTCGCGCTGGCCAGCTCATCCCCCGCGACCTGCTCCTGGATGAACTCGCTCCACGGCTTGTCGTCATTCATCGCGCGGATCACATAATCACGGTAACGCCACGCCTGCGGACGCACGCTGTCCTCCTCCGTGTAACCGTTCGAGTCAGCGTAGCCGACCACATCCAGCCAGTGCCGCGCCCAGCGCTCTCCATACGTCTTCGAGGCCAGCAGACGCTCCACGAGTTGCTCGTAGGCCAGCGGCGACCTGTCATTCACAAACGCGTCCACCTCCTCCGGTGTCGGCAGCAGGCCGGTGAGGTCGAGCGTCACCCGGCGGATCAGCGTGCGGCGGTCCGCCTCGGGAGCCATCGCGAGGCCTTTTTCCCTCAGCTTGGCGATGATAAAGGCATCAATGGCATTCTTGACCTTTGACTGTTGCCCTCCGACGTCCGGCACCGCAGGCCGTCTCACTGGCTGAAAGGCCCAGTATTCGCGATCCTCGTCCGAAATGATCGCCCCCGGTGCCAGCACCAGCGGCTCCGGCTTCGCCGTCTTCGCACCCTGCGCGATCCATTTCTCGATGACGGCCAGTTCCGCCTCAGAGAGCGGCTTGCCCTTCTCCGGCATCTCGCCGCTGCGGATCATCTCCACGAGCTTGCTCTTCGCCGGATCGCCCGCGACGACGACCTTGTCCATGAACCGTCGCAAACGCAGATCCAGCCCGCCCTCCGGCTTCTCCTCCTCGCCATGGCAGTGCGTGCAGTGCGTCTTCAGAATGGGCCGCACATTTTTCTCGAACGTGAGCACGGCCTCGCCGCCATGCAGGGATACGGCGAGGGAAAAAAGGGCGGCAGCAGTCGTCAGCTTCATCAGGGGGCGCAAACCTACGCCCCGAAGCCGCCAGTTATTGCGCTACTCCACCGCCACCTTCACGACCACCTTCACCACCTGTCCGGGCCTCTCCCAGACCACGCACGGCGCATGCGCGTCCTGCGGCCACAGGATGGTGAAATGCCCGCCGCTCATATGCAGTGGCGTGGCATCCGGCACCAGTTTCCACAGCGCGGCGTCCTTTTCCTCAGAAAAGGCCATCGTCTCCTCCCGCATCGCCGAGAGCGGCGCCCACAGGATCGTCTCCCGGCCGCTGTGGATGAACTGCACGTCGATGTACTTCCGATGCGCCTCGAACAACGCCTTCTCCACCGGCTTCGTCTCGTAAGTCTGCACCAGCGCGAAGCAGTCGTCGCCGTCGATGTCATACCGTCCGACCGCCTGCGTGCCGTCAAACCCGCGCAACCACGCGAAGGTCTTCGCAAAACGCGAGTTCAGGGATTCATAGCGAGCGGCGTCGGCAAGGGTGTCGAGGATCATGATGTTGGGAAGGCATTAGCTTGAAGTCGTGCGGGCAGACAAGTTCAAACTTGCTCCGTTTTTCTACTCAGCGCGGAAATGGATGCCCCAAAGCCCATGCTAGGGACAAAGCCGCCAGAAAAGGCACCACCAACATCGTCATGGTGAATCCCCGCCGCACCACGGACTGCTTCGGAGAAGCTGGATTGTAGTAGATCGTCACATCACTGCCGATCTCCAAGCAGGGCTGGCTGCCTTTCAGATCACCCTCGTATGAGTACCGCTTTGACTCGTAAGTCACGCCATCAACAACGTATCGAAACGTGTAGAACCGGACCGTGTGAACGGCGACATAGCTGCGTTCTGCCATGTTCCCGCCTATCGCATCCAGCTCAAACTGATCATCCTCGAGATCAGTGACGGCTGCCTTGACCGGCTTCCACTGCCTAGACCGCCAGGCATCGGACAAACGGCCCCGGTCGCAGTAGATCATCCAGCTCAGAAGACAGAACAAGGCATATCCCGCGATGGCATGCATGATCAAACCATAGCGCGTGTCATTTCGCGTCAACGACTTCCTGCAAACTCCTTTCGTGAGAAAGAGGCCGCGCCGCCAAATCACAGATCACTTCACACTCATCCAGTGCGGCCAATACACCTGCGCCATCACCAGCACGCCCATCAGCAGCCAACGCCACGCTATTCCCAGCGGAGGAGCCGCAGTCCTTCGACGGACTCAAAGTGGGTGTCGCGTGTGGCCAGGGTGAGATCATGCGCCAGGCATGTCGCGGCGATCCAGAGGTCGTTCTCAGGAATCATCGAGCCAAGCTCCGCCAGCCGTGCTTTCACTTTGCCGTAGCGCTCGGCGATCTCGTCATCGTGATGTACGGTCTGCACCAGGGGCAGGAAGGAATGGATGCGAGCGTGCTGTTTGTCCCGGTGCTCGGTGTGATACGCTCCGTAATAAAGCTCGCCCAGAACGGTGACGGGCAGGTAGAGCCTGGTGTTCGCCTTGATCTTCTCTCCCACTGCGGCATCGCCACGCAGATGTGCGCTGACGATGTTGGTATCCAGCGCGAACCCGCTCATGGCTCGGTGCGTTCACAGCCTTCTTCGATCACGCGATCAAAGGCATCTGCCTCGTCTTTCGTCATGCAACCGAAGCTGGCATCGAAGGCAGCCTGCCGCTCCGCCGTGGCACGCTGGCGCATCTGATGAACATAATCGGCCACCGTTTGCAGCGCGGTCGGGGGCAGAGCCTCCAAATCGGCGATGATGGATTGCTGGGCAGTCATGAATGAAAGGTGTTCGCAAATCTTACGGACGCAAGCGCACACCTAATGTCGGTCTTCATCCCAAGCCGAGGCTACGCGGTCTGAAGCCCGGCACTGCTTTCACGCCATCAGCTCTTTGATCAAATACCCGTGCATATCCGTGAGGCGGCGGTCAATGCCGTGGAGGGGCAGCATCGTGGCGTGGTTTGTAGCCCCACCCTGCCCGCAGCCAGACTGGTCTTGACCATTCGCCCCACACCGCCACACTCACATCGCATGAATCTGATCTCAAGCGCCCTCATCATCACCCTGCTGACCTGGTCCGGCATCGCCCATGCCGCCACCGGCATTCTGGAACTCGACTCGAAGCCCGGCGGGGCAGAGGTGTTTGTCGATGGGAAGAAGAAAGGTGTCACGCCGGAGACGGAGGGGCAGAAACTCACCATGGAGCTGGAGGAGGGAGACCACGAGATCGTGATCAAGAAGGAAGGCACCGGCTCTGCCACGAAGAAGGTCTTCATCGGCGAGGGCGTCATCCAGCCGCTCACACTGACCATCCTGCCGGAGGCATTCACGAATCCCCTGGGCATGAAGTTCGTCCCCGTGCCCGGCACACAGATCCTCATGTGCATCCATGAGACGCGTAACAAGGACTACGCGCAGTATGCGGCGGAGAACCGCGGAGTGGATGGGTCATGGAAGAACGTCGTCTTCGAACACACTAAATCGAAATACACCCTCAAGAATGATGCCGACCACCCGGTGGTGAACGTGAGCTGGGAGGATGCGAATGCCTTCTGCGCCTGGCTGGGCGGGAGGGATGGCCGCACCTACCGCCTGCCCACAGATCATGAGTGGAGCTGCGCTGTGGGCATCGGCGGGCAGGAGAACGCGCGGGACACGCCCGAGGCGAAGTCCGGTAAGGTTCCCGGTTTTCCCTGGGGTGCGGGCTATCCACCGCCGAGGAACAACGTGGGGAACTACTATGACAGCACGGTGGTGAGGAAGGGCGAGACGGCGTCCACCGAACTCGGCAGCTACGATGATGGCTACCTTTTGACAGCACCCGTGATGAGCTACCCAGCGAACAAGCTGGGCATCCATGACCTGGGTGGGAATGTGTGGGAGTGGTGCCAGGACGAGTATCGACCTGGAGAAGCCTCCCGCGTCTTGCGTGGCGGCTCCTGGGACAACAGCGTCCGCGTCGGCCTCGCGTCCTCCTACCGCCTTGACGGCACGCCCGGCAGTCGCGGCAGCAACCGCGGGTTGCGTTGTGTGGTGGTGATGGGTGGCTCCCCCAAGTCTGACTAATGGAGTCACCCTTTATCCTTTGAAGCTTTTACCCTTTTTACTTCGCCGCGAAGCGGCGAAATTTTTTAAAATCGGTATCAATTCAGCCGGGAAGGGAATACAGAGGGACTGCGGCGTGCCTACGCCCAATGGCCACTCATTTCCCACCGGCGGAAGCGGCGGCGTGGTGGAGCCTCCCGCGTCTTGCGTGGCGGCTCCTGGAACAACAACGACCGCGACAACCTCGCGTCCTCCAACCGCAATAACAACACGCCCGACAATCGCAACAACAACAACGGGTTGCGTTGTGTGGTGGTGATGAGTGGCTCCCCCAAGACTGACATAGCAGACGGCCCGGTGGCTGGTGGCGAAGTGCTGCCATCCCAGCGCCAAGAAGTCAGACTAACCCACGCCCCCGCGCCCTGAGATAAAACGTGCGCCGTGGAGGTGGCAGCCACGCCCCGCCAGGGAAAAGACGCGGCGCCCGCCCGTGGTCCTGCATTTTGTGGGATCACGGGTGCTTGTGCATAGAAAGTCATCTTGCCTGCTGCAAGGCGGGGACTACCCTGCCACACGATGGAAAAAATATTCGCCCTGCTCAATCAGATGGAGGCCGATGGCGTCATCGGCCCCTATGCCATCGGCGGAGCTGTGGGGGCGGTCTTCTGGCTGGAGCCCTTTGCGACCAAGGATCTGGATGTGTTTGTGATGCTACCGGCGACGGCGGGGAGTTCGCTGCTGACGCTGGAGCCGATCTACTCGTATCTGCTGGGCCGTGGCTGCCAGACGAGCGGCCAGTTCATCATGATCGCTGGCTGGGCGGTCGAGTTTGTGCCGCCCGCCACCCCGCTGGTGGAGGAGGCGCTGCGGCAGGCCGTGCGGCGCGATGTCAACGGGGTGAGCACACGGGTGTTCACCGCCGAACATCTGGCGGCCATCTGCCTGCAAGTCGGCAGGGCGAAAGACCACGACCGTGTGGCCCGTTTTCTGGAGGCCGGGGTGATTGATGCAAATTTTTTCCACAGCATCCTGCAGCGGCACGATTTGATGCCACAGTGGCAAAAATTCCAAACTGCCTACCTTGAACCATGAACCCGCTCCTGGAAGACATGCTGGCCCGTAAACATGAGCGGAGAAAAGCGCTGGCTGCCCTGCCCGTGGGCGAGAAGCTGCGGATGCTGGAGCAGATCCTGGCGGACACACAGGCCATCGCGGCGACTCATCCGCCCAAGCCCGCGAATGCCTTGAAGGTGAAGCTACGGCGGCGGGTGGTGCTGGAGCCGTCCGGCCTTTGAATCCCATGAAAACGATCCTCGCTCTCGCCCTCCTCGCGCCTGCCCTCCTCCCGGCCCAGGGCATCCCGGACACCGGAAACTCGAAGCTTTGGCAAATGCGCAAGAAAGTGCAGCGGCGCAGCGCTCAGCGCGCGGGTTCGTATCTGGATCAGATGAACCAGGCGCTGGACACTGGCGACGCCGCAGACGCGGAATCCGCGCTGAAGGCCGCCATCGCCCAAGGCACGCTGACGCAACCTCAGATCGATGATGCGCGGGGTCGAATCGCAGCATTGGTTTCCCGGCAACAGCAGGAAATGGTGGCAGAAGCAAGGGCGAAGACCGAGGCGGAGTCCCGTTTGGCAGCAGCGCAACGGGAGGCAGAAGCACCGGCGCGAGGTACTGAGTCTGCCGCCTCTCGAATGTCGCAGACCCAGATGCCCGAGGCATCATCTTCCGGGCGTCGTTCAGATGCCTCTTCATCAACTGCCGCGAAAACGACAGAGGAGCAGCGGTTCGCTGCGACATACGCCGGGGGCTATCACGACTTCACCTGCACGCGTGACACGAATGCCGGCGAGGGAAACCTGCGCCCCTGGCTGACCCTGCGTGCAAGCAACGGCAAACAGTGGGCCGTGCAATACAGCGTGCCGCTATTTTTCAACCCCAACAAGAACGGCACCGGGCTGACCACGGATGACCGGCAAAACCTGGAGGGCACGACCATGAATGTAAGCTTCAACCAGGCCGGCAAGCCCACCAACATCAAAAACACCTCCAACGGCAAACACTGCGAAGTGATCGACTGGAAGGTCGCCGGCTACGGCTGGTGAAGAACCGATTTGTAGAACTATCTCACACCACCAGATCCCGGATCACATGCCCGTGCACGTCGGTGAGGCGGCGGTCGATGCCGTTATGCCTCACCGTGAGCTTCGTGTGATCCAGGCCGAGGAGATGCAGCATCGTGGCGTGAATGTCGTAGCACGTCGTCGGACTCGCGCGGTCGAGTGGCTTGTAGCCCCACTGGTCGCTTTCGCCTGCGGTGACGCCACCGCGTATGCCGCCGCCGCAGAGCCAGTTCGTGAACACATAGGGATTGTGATCGCGCCCCTTGCCGCCCTGTGTGCTGGGCATGCGGCCGAACTCGGTGGTCCACAGGATGATCGTCTCGTCGAGCAATCCGCGCTGCTTCAAATCGAGGATCAAGGCCGAAACCGCCTTCGCCATGCCCCAGGCCAGCGGACCGTGATCGCGCTCCACATCCTCGTGCGAATCCCAATTCCGACGCGGGAAGCCATTGTCGTTGCCGCTCCAGATTTGCACGAAACGCACGCCGCGTTCCAGCAAACGACGCGCCGCGAGGCACTTGCGCCCCATGTAGTCGGCCTCCTCCTCCGCATTGATCTCCGTGGGCCACACTTTGCGATGCTCCTGAATGCCGTACATCGTTTTGATGTGCTCCGGCTCCTTCGAGATGTCGAGCGCCTCGGGCGCGGCGAGCTGCATCTTCGCGGCGAGTTCGTAGCTCTGGATGCGGCTCTCCAGACGCGTGTCCTCCTCGCGCAAGGCCGCGTGCCGGCGGTTCAACTGCTCCAGCAGCGCAAAACCTTCGCGATCCGACTTCGCCGTGATGTAGCGCCCGCTTTTGTGCGGAAACAAATCGCTGATCGGCGTCTCCGCGCCGGGATAAATGATCGTCCCGGCATGCTGCGACGGCAAAAAGGCGCTGTCCCAGTTCTTCGGCCCGTTTGAGGCGAAACCGCGATGATCCGGCAGCACGACGAAGGTGGGCAGATTGTCGCTCAACGAACCAAGCGCGTAGCTCACCCAGCAGCCCATACCGGGAAAGCCGGGCAGATTGAAGCCCGTCGCCTGCAACAGCGTGCCCTGCGAATGCACGCCCGTTTTGCCGACCATGTTGTGTACGAAAGCCATGTCATCCACGCACGGCCCGAGCGCGGACACGATGTCGCTGATCATCTTCCCGCTCTGTCCATGCGGGTGAAACTCCCACACCGGCTTCTTCCACGGCCCCAGCCCGTTTTGAAACGCCTCCACCGCCTCGCCGAAATCGGAAGCCTCGCCGTGATGCTTCACCAGAGCCGGTTTGAAATCGAACAGATCGACATGGCTCGCCGCGCCGCCCATGAAGAGCTGCACCACGCGTTTCGCCCTCGGCGCGATGACCTGTGCGCGATGCTGTGTCTCCGCCGCCTGCATCGACGCAAACGCCAGTGCCCCGAAGCCTTGTCCGGCATTTTGAAGAAGCTGGCGACGGGTGGGCATGGCACAACGTTGTGTGGGAACTACGCGGGCACCAGTCACGCCTTTGCGGGACGAACCCGGAGTTTGAACAGGAGGCGGCAAAGTGAACGGAGACCTGATTCTGAAGTCTTTGTTTCCTCCGTTATCTCCTGTGAAAAACTCATTCCACGATCATCCAATGCAGCCAATACGCCTGCGCCATCACCAGCACGCCCATTAGCAGTGCCAGCGCCACGCTGTGCCAGAACACGCTGCGCAGCACCGTGCCCGCGTCGGGACTGTCGGGATGTCCGCCTGTCGCCACCGCGGCGACCACGATGCTCTGCGCGTCGATCATCTTGCCCATCACACCGCCGCTGCTGTTCGACGCCGCCATGTGGACCGGCGAGAGGCCCAACTGATTCGCGGTCACCTGCTGCAAGTTGCCGAACAACACATTTGATGATGTGTCACTGCCTGTCAGCGCCACGCCCAACCAGCCGATGACAGGCGAGAAAAACGGGAACAGCATGCCGGTGCCGGCCATCACGAGACCCATCGTGGTGTCCGTGCCGCTGTAGCGCGTCACATAACCGAGCGCGAGCATGAGCGAGATCGTCAGCAGCGGCACGCGCAGCTTGTAAATCGTCGTCGCATACAGTTTGATGATGCGCAGCGGCCCCAAACCGAGACACCACCCCGCTAACATCCCCGCGATCAACGCCGCCGTGCCCGTGGCCGACAGCGCGTTGAACTTGAACACCGCCTTCTCCAGCTCCGCATGCACCACGACTGGCGGCACGCGTTCGACCGCCTTGTGCAGCAGCGGCACCTCGATCTCGCGATTGAACACCGCGTTCAATCCGCTCTTCACCCCCGGCATGCCCCACAGAAACACGAACGCCGTGAGAAAAATCCACGGCAGCCACGCTTTCCACGCGCCAGGAGTCGAAGCAGTTTGCTTGTTCTCCTCCGCATCTGACTTCCACACCTTCATGAACAAAACGAGCGCCACCATCGCCACCACGGCGCTCACGATGTCCACCAGCCACGGCCCGTGGTAATTGCTCATCACAAACTGCATCACACCAAAGCTCAGTCCCGTCACCAGACACGCCGGCCACACGCCGATCATGCCGCGCACACCCACCTGCGCCGCCACCAGCCAGAACGGCACGATCAAGGAGAACAACGGCAATTGCCGTCCCACCATCGCGCTGAGTTGCAGCAGATCGAGACCCGTGATGTCTGCCAGTGTCGTCAACGGCGTGCCCAGCGAACCAAATGCCACCGGCGCAGTGTTGCCGATCAGCGCCAACTTCGCTGCTTCGAGCGGTTTGAAGCTGAGACCGATCATCAAGGCTCCCGTGATCGCCACCGGCGCACCGAAACCCGCCGCGCCCTCGATGAACGCGCCGAAGCTGAACGCAATTAAGAGCGCCTGAATGCGTCGGTCACCCGACACGCTCGCGATCTGCTTTTGCAGCACCGCGAACTGGCCCGTCTCCACGCTCAGGTTGTAAACAAACATCGCGTTCAGCACGATCCAGCCGATGGGAAACAGCCCGAAGGCCGCGCCATTCACCGCCGCCATGCCCGCGAGCTGGGCCGGCATGTGATACACAAAAATCGCGATCCCCGCCGCCACGATCAAACCCGCCAGCGCCGCCAGATGCGCCCGCACATGCCAGAACGCCAGCAGCCCCAGCAACACCACCACCGGCAACGCGGCGACGAGCGCGGAAAGAACTAGGCTGTCGAGCGGATCGTAGTTTTGGGACCAGGTCATGCGGATGCAGAACGCTTGCCCCGGCCCATCCTCACAAAATCACGACCCCAGGCGAGAAGGAACCAGTTGAACAACACGAGCGTGATCACTCCCCACCAAGTCGCGCAGTCAATCCGATGGCCATCAATATTTAACGCAGGACCATTAATCGTCACACTGCCCAGATGGAGCTGTCCAAAGACGAGCGATACCAGCACTCCGAGAAGACTGAGGCTCGCGAACAACACGAGAACGCCTCCAAAGAGCAACGACAGCAACCGCAACACCCAGCCGACAAGCATCTTGATCCGAATCCAAGCGATGTCACGGGATTGACAGGCGGCAGGATGAACAGGCTGCGAACTCATGGTTTTTGCGATTTAACCAAATCACAAGCTGTCCCGCAATACCTGAATCGTGTGTTTCATCTGAACCGCCGAGCCGAGCTTCTTCAAATGCAGCGCCACCTGCGTCAGGCAGCCGATGTTCCCGCTCGCCACCACTTCAGCGCCAGTAGCGATGACCGCCCTCGCCTTCTGTTCACCGAGCGATGCCGCGATCTCCGGCTGGTCCATGTTGTAACTGCCTGCGCTGCCACAGCAGAGATGCGCATCGGCGATTTCGATGAGTTCCAGTCCCGGAATCGCCCGCAGCAGCGATCTCGGCTCGCGTCGCACGTTCTGCGCGTTCGCGAGATGACAGGCGTCATGATACGCCACCTTCAGCCTCGTCTCCCGCAGCGGCTCACTCAGGCCGAGTTTTAGCAAAAACATGCTCACATCCATCACGCGATGCCGGAACGCCTCCGCGCGGGCTTCATCCGCCGTTCCACGCAGCACGAGATGATATTCGTGCATCGCCGAGCCGCAGCCTGCGGCATTCGTCAGGATCGCATCCACATCATTGGGAAACGCATCAAGATTCCGCCGTGCAAAAGCCTGGGCTGCTTTCAAATCCCCCGTGTGCCACGCCAGACCGCCGCAGCAGCCTTGTGATTGCGGAATCACCACCTGGACGCCATTGCGCGTCAGCACCTCGATCGTCGCCGTGTTGATGTCAGGATCGAGCACCTGCTGCGCGCAACCGCTGAGCAAGGCCACACGCGCCCGTCTCGCCCCCGTCGCTGGATTCACTTCCTCCCACGACTGCGCTGGCGGAAGCTCATCAGGAATCAGCTCCAGCATCGGTCGCAACGCCTTTGGCATCACTCCCATTCTTCCTATTCGCCCCAGCCACGCCGCCAGTCGAAAACGCTTCGGAAACGGAATCGTCTGCGCCGCCAGAAAACGTCGTACCTGCTCCAGCAGGCCGCGTTTCATCTTTCCAGCCGCCAGAGCGCGAAACGGACTGATCAAATCGCGATACGGCACGCCGCTCGGGCACGCAGGTTCGCACGCGAGACATCCCAGACAACGATCCACATGCGGCTGTGCGGCCTCAAAGCCCATCTTCCCCTCCAGCACCTCCTTCATCAACACGATGCGCCCGCGCGGCGTGTCCATCTCCTGACCGAGTTCGCGATACGTCGGACACGCAGCCAGACAGAACCCGCAATGCACGCAGGCAGACACCGCCTTCGCCATCGGTTCGCCCAGCGGGCCAAGTTTCTCGGTTGGAATCGCGTGCAGCATCAGTCGTCGAGTGTTGGAAAACGATGCTGCGGATCGAGGGCTTGCTTCACCGCATCCTCGATGGCGAAACGCGGCCTGCCACCGATCCACAACGGCGCATCACCGCGCAACGTCAGACCGCGGACGGGAGGAATTTGAGAAAAGGCGACATTGCCGCCGCAGCTCACATGCGCGGTCTTGAAGTCGTCAATCTGATCCGGCGTGATGTCGGTTTTGAAATTCCAACGCGTCTCGCAGATCGCATTCCAGACCGAATTGTCGATGATTTCGCCGCCAATCTCCTTCGCAAGCACTTCGAGTGCTTTTCCCGGTCCAGCGAGTCGCACGATCATCGTTTCACCGCCGGGCAAAACATCGAGTGCGTCGGCTTCGAAGCGAGAATTCGCGATTTGAGCCAGTTTGCGGGCATCAAATGGCATTTGGAGTGTCAGGATCGATTCACGCTGCGGGAACACCTTGAACGTCACTTCACTGATCACGCCGAACCGGCCAAGACTGCCCACCAGAAACTTTGGCACATCAAATCCGGCCGCGTTTTTCACCACTTTGCCCCCGAGGCGCAGCAGACGGCCCAGACCATCGACAAACCGCACGCCGAGAATGAAATCACGGACCCCGCCGTAACGAAAACGCCCCGGCCCGCTCAAACCCGATGCCACCACGCCGCCGATGGTGCTGCCCGCTTCGACGAGCATCGGATCAAACGGCAGATACTGCCCCTGCGCCGCCAGCGCCGCGATGATTTCCTTCACCGGCGTTCCGGCGAGCGCGGTGAAAGTGAACTCGCTCGGATCATACTCGGTGATGCCGCGCAATTGGCGCGTCGAAATCTTCACCGCCTCCACCGCCGACAACCGCGGCTTCGTCTCCGCACCCACGGCGATCACCCGCGGCGCTGACAGCACCGCATCGCGCAGTTCGGTGAGTGACGAAGGAGAAATCATTCGCGTGAGATGAGGCCGGCCTTCTCCAGCGGATGCAGGCCGACGTGCGACAAGGATGGCGCTTCTTTGCCGGGAAACATCTTGCCTGGATTCGCGATGCCGAGCGGATCGAAGGCAGCGCGGAGGCGCTGCATGCAGTCGATCTCGTCGGCGGTGAACATGTCGGGCAGGAAATCACGCTTCTCGACACCGATGCCGTGTTCGCCGGTGATGGAGCCGCCCATTTCGACGCACATCTTCAAGATGCGGCCCGCGAGATCTTCGGCGCGATGCAACGCGCCTTGTTCGCGACCATCAAACAGGATCAGCGGATGCAGGTTGCCATCGCCCGCATGGAAGACATTCGCCACGCGGATGCCGGTCTCGCGCGACATTTCGGCGATGCGGCGCAAGGCTTCGCCGAGACGGCAGCGCGGAACGACGCCATCCTGCACGATGAAATCGGGCGAGAGACGACCCACGGCGCTGAAAGCGCTCTTGCGGCCTTTCCAGATCGCCATGCGTTCGTCAGCATCACATGCGGGCCGTGTTTCTACGGGCGAACTGGCCGCGAGAATGGCATCGAGCTTTTCGCGTTCGATGGCGACGGCTTCACGCGGGCCTTCGAGCTCGACGATGAGCACGGCTTCGCATCCAGGCGGATATTCGGCATGCACCGCCGCCTTCGCGGCCTCCAGCGCGAGCGCGTCCATGATCTCGATGGCTCCGGGCAGCAATCCGCTCGCGATGACGGCGGATACCGCATCACCGGCCTGTTCGAGCGTGCGATAACCGGCCAGCACCGTGTGAAAGCATTCCGGCTTCGGCAGAAGTTGCAATGTGATCTCCAACGCGATGCCAAACAAACCTTCGTTGCCGGTGAAGATGCCGCACCAGTCGGGTCCAAGCCGTTCGCGGCTGCCACCGCCCCATTCGACGACCTCACCCGTGGCCAGCACGGCCTTGATGCCGAGGATGTGGTTCGCCGTCATGCCGTATTTCAGACAATGCGCGCCACCGGAGTTGAAGGCGACGTTTCCGCCTATCGTGCAGATGCTTTGCGACGATGGATCAGGCGCGTAGTGCAGCCCAAACGGCGTCGCAGCGGTGGTGACCTGTGTGTTCACCACGCCTGGCTGCACCACGGCAATGCGCTGCTGCGGATCGAGCTTCAAAATGCGGTTCAGCCGGTTCAACGCGATCACGATGCCTTCAGCGATGGGCAAAGAACCGCCAGAAAGGCTCGTGCCGCTTCCGCGAGCCACAAACGGCAGCTTCAACTCATGACACAGCCGCACGATGGCGATGACCTCGTCCGTGCTCTCTGGCATCACGACTGCGAGCGGACGTGCGTGAAACGCGGTGAGGCCATCGCTCTCGTAAGCGGCGAGCTCCACCGGACGCGTGAGGATGCGATGAGGCGGCAGGATGTCAGCGAAGCGGTCGAGAGGAGCGCGGGCACTGCTGCCCGCTGCATCGGAACTGCGGACAAGAGTGTCCGCGCCCCCTTCCTGTGCCGCATGCGACATGACGGAAGATCATTTCAACACCTCACGCAGCGCCGTGAGCACGAGATCGACGTTCCGCACGGTCGCGCCGTGGCCCATGAGGCCGATGCGCCAGGCTTTGCCGGCCATGACGCCGAGTCCGGCACCGATTTCGATGCCGTAATCTTCAAGCAGACGCTTGCGTGTGCCCGCGTCGTCAGCTCCGGCAGGAATGCTGATGCAGTTCAGCGTGTGGAGCGAATGTTTCGGGATGTAGCTCAAACCCATCGCCTCCAATCCGGTGCGCAGGCGTTGATGCATGTTCGCGTGACGTGCGATGCGGGCGTCGAGTCCTTCCTCCAGCACGATGGCGAGCGCCTCGCGCAGGGCGTAGGTCATGTTGACCGGCGCGGTGTGGTGATACACGCGGCCACCACCGCCGCTGACGTAGTATTTGCGCAGCATCGAGACATCGAGATACCAGGACTGCGGCTTGGTTTTGCGCGCATCCATGACGGCGAGCGCACGATCACCAAAGCTCACGGGCGAGAGTCCGGGAGGACAGCTCAGGCATTTCTGCGTGCCGCTGTAGATCGCGTCGATGCCCCAGTCGTCCACGCGTAATTCGTGACCGCCGAGACTGGTAACGGCATCGACGATAAGCAACGCGCCTTTGCCATGCACGAGATCAGCGATGCCATCGAGCGGTTGATGCGCGCCGGTGCTCGTCTCCGCATGCACGATGGCCACGAGCTTCGATTTGGGATGTTGATCGAGCGCGGCGGCGATTTGATCGAGCGTGAAGACATCGCCCCATGCAGCCTCGACGGTGTGAACCGTGGCACCGCAGCGTTCCATGACGTCCTTCATGCGGATACCGAAGACGCCGTTGATGCAGACGATCACCTCGTCACCCGGCTCGATGAGATTCGTGGCGATGCATTCCATCCCGGCCATGCCGGTGCCGCTGACGGGAAAAGTGAGCGCGTTCTTCGTGCGGAACACTTGTCGCAACATCTCGCACACCTCGTCCATGATGGCGACATACTGCGGATCGAGGTGGCCGAGCGTCGGCGCGCCGAGCGCACGCAGCACTCGTGAAGGAACAGGACTGGGGCCGGGGCCGAGAAGGATGCGTTCAGCGGGAAATTGGGTGTTCATGGTCGTCGAGTATGATCAACGACCGCATTTCCGGCAAACTTTGTTTCAATCCGCGAAGCTGAACTCGTTCAGGTTCAGAATCACCCGGCAGGCGTTCTCGAGGCCGTCACGTCTGGCGTAGTCGATGAGCGGGGCCAGTTCGCCGGGCTTGGGTTCACGGGAGAGGGCGAGCATGAAAGCACGTTTGGTTTGTGATTCGATACCGTTGGCTTCTTTGGTCACGCGGGCGGCGAAATGTCTCGCCATGGCGACGGTGAGGCCGTTGTTCATCATGGCGAGAGCCTGGAGGGGGCTGAGGGATTCGTTGCGCTTGTCCACGCGCATGGAGGGGTCGGCGCAGTCCATGATGGTCATGAAGGGCTGCTGCTGGCTGCGCACGATGAAGCGGTAGATGCTGCGGCGGTGGCTCTTCGGATCCTCGGGATCGTGCAGATGGTATTCGTAGTGCGGGCTGTGCTGCGGCTTGTCGATGACAAAGTCCTGGAAGCTCGGCCCGCCCATGGTGAGATCGAGTTTGCCGCTGACCGCGAGAATCGAATCGCGGACGGACTCGGCATCAAGCTTGCGACGGTTTTGGTGGGAAAGGAAGACGTTGTTGGCGTCGAGTTCGTAGAACGAGCTTTCCAGCTCGTTCGGGCCACGAGTTGGAAAACTCGTGCTACGTCGATAGGCCTCGCTCATCACGATGAGCTTGTGCAGCTTCTTGAAACTGCCGTTCATTTCGTCCCTGAAGGCAAGCGCGAGCCAGTCGAGCAGCTCGGGATGGCTCGGCTGGCCACCCATGCGGCCGAAGTCGTTGGCGGTATCGACGAGGCCGCTGCCGAAATGATGCTGCCACACGCGGTTCACGATGCTGCGCCAGGTGAGGGCGTTGTTTTTGTCCGTGATCCAGTGCGCGAGCGCCACGCGGCGTGCGGATTCATCCGTGCCGTTCATCGTGAAGTCCAGATGAAAGAGCTGGTCGAACGTGCTGACGCTGTGCGGGTAGACTTCCTGCGCGGGCTGCTTCATGTCACCGCGTTTCAGCAGGTGGATGACGCGCGGTGTGCCGCCGGTGCCTTTGAAGTTGCCGGTGCCGCTGTGGACGACGCCCGCATAGACTTTTTGCGGCGGCGGCAGTTTCTCCAAACATTCGCGCACGGTCTTGAGCTGCGTTTTGAGGTCGGACAAACGCTGGCGTGCCGGTGCATCGGCCGCGGATTTGAGCAGGGCATCGCGTTCAACGATGAGGTCGCGCTTTTCCTCCTGCGTGCGTGCCTCGGGCGCGATGCCGTCGGTGAGATTCGTCTTCCGCCAGCGCGGCGGCGCTTCAATCGAGTCCAGCGATGTCACCGCGCAGCCAGCGGCGATGTTCGGGCCGGTTTTGCTGTCATAGACCTCCATTTCGGCGAGCGCGAAGATGTAGTCGCCTTTGCGCGGCGCGAGCTTCACGGCGGTGACGCGCACGTAGCGGCCAGTCACGCCGTCATCGCCCGCCGTGTTGGTTTCAAACGCTCGCAGACCGGGATTGGCAAAGTCGTGCATGAAAGTTAGATCATGCTTGCGCCAGACGAGTGTGACGCCTGTTTTGAACTCGGGATCGTCGCTTACCTCGATCTTGAACCGCACGGGGAAGCCAAATCCGCCGCCGATGCCGCCGAAGTCATCGTAGCAGGGCTTGAGCACGATTTTTTCGATCTCCACGCTTCTGCCGAGATCCACCTGCACCCATTTCACCGCGTCCTGTGTCGGTGAAATGGCGCTGTGCCAGCCGAAGTCGGGTTTCGCATTCGGGTTCGCGGTCTTTTCCACGGCGCCGTCGATGCGTTTGGTCAGCGCGGCATATTTTTCGCCGGCTTTGGCCTTCAGCGGTTCTTCGAGCGCGTTGATGTCGGCGGTCAATTGGACGCGTTGCTTCTCCAAAGTGGTGAAGCGCCGCATCGTGGCGTCATCAGCGTAGTAACTGGCCTCGGTGCGATCCAGCGCGGCGAAGACGGCCTGCAGCGAATAATAGTCCTCCTGCGTGATGGGATCGAACTTGTGATTGTGGCACTGCGCGCACTGCACGGTGAGGCTGCAGAAGGTGCCGATGGCGTTTTGCACCATGTCGTCGCGATCGAGATGACGGGCGATCTTGCCGTCGAGCTTCGTCTCCGGCACTTCCATGTGGCCGATGAGATCCCACGGCCCCGCCGAGATGAATCCGAGCGCGGTGATGCCGTCGGTGGTGCCTGGATGGAGCGCGTCGCCCGCGATCTGCTCCTCGATGAATCGTGTGTAGGGCTTGTCGTTGTTGAGAGCGCGGATGACGTAATCGCGATAGGGCCAGGCATTGCGACGTGGCTGGTCCTTGTCGTATCCGTGCGATTCGCCGTAGTGGACGAGATCGAGCCAGTGGCGTGCCCAGCGTTCACCGTAACGTGGACTGGCGAGAAGATCATCCACCAGCTTCTCATATGGCAGCTCGGCATACTTCGTGATTTCCTCCGGCGTTGGCGGCAAGCCGGTCAAATCGAAGCAGAGGCGGCGGATCAGCGTGCGTGCATCGGCCTGTGGCACCGGCTTCAATCCTTTCTCCACGAGCTTCGCACGAATGAAACCATCGATCTCTCCACCCTTCGTCTTTTGTGCTTCGCTTTGCAGCGGCTTGAAGCTCCACCAATCGGTTTTGTCTTCGATTTTCGCGACATCGACGCCGTCCGGCCAAACCGCGCCTTCATCGATCCAGCGTTTCAGCACGTCGATCTCCGCGCTGCTGAGCTTGGTTTTCGGCGGCATCGCGATTTTTTCATCCAAACCGCTGACGAAGCGGAACAGCGGGCTTTCGGCGCTTTTGCGTGCGATGATGTTCGGCGCATGATCTTCGCCGCCGGTCAGGGCGGTGGATCTGATGTCGAGGCGGTAGTCGTTCTTCTGTTTTTCCGGGCCGTGGCACTCGTAGCAGTGCTTTTCTAAGATGGGCCGCACGTCGCGCACGAAATCAACCGCGAGGGCGGGTGATGAAAAAGCAGCGATGAGGCAGAGAGTGCGCATATGGCGATTCATACGGCCTCGACGGCTTTGTTTCATGACACGCGAGCGCGGGACAGGAATGCAGACGACAATAAATGGATGGCAAAAGATTTTAGAGTATTTTTTGCCATCCATTTTTTGCCAGCCCTCAGACCAACCCTTCCTTCAACGCTTTCGCCACGGCACCGGTGCGCGTGTTGACCTCCAGCTTTTCATAAATGCGGCGCAGGTAGGTATCGACGGTGTGGACGCTGAGCGCGAGCCGGTCGGCGATTTCCTTTTTGATCAAACCGGTGACCATGAGCTGCAAAATCTCCTTTTCGCGCTCGCTGAGGCCGTAATCGCCCTGTTTTGGCGCGAGTTTGGAAAACATCTCCAGCACGCGGCGTGCGATGCGCGGATTCATCGGCGAACCGCCGTCGAGCGCGTCGCGCACGGCCTGCGTGATGTCGGCGGCACTGCTGGTCTTCAACAAATAGCCCGCTGCACCGGCGCAGATGGCCTGGAAGACTTTGTCGTCGTCCTCGAAGACGGTGAGGATGACGGCGAGCGTCTTGGGCGAGCGTTCCTTGATCAAACCGATGCCTTCGAGACCGCTCATGCCTGGCAGGCCGACATCGAGAAGGATCAAATCCGGCGCGTCGTCGCGGGTGAGGGCGGCGAGGGCCTTTTCGCACGAATCGAAGTCACGCGGGCACTTCAAACCGGGTTCCGCGTTCAAAACACGTACCAGCGTGCGGCGGAAGGCAGCGTGATCTTCGATGATCCAGATGGTTTTCATGACAAAGCGGCCTCCAGGGTGATGCGCGTGCCTTTTCCGGTCGCGCTGTCGATGTGCAGCGTACCGTGCAGTGTTTCAGCGCGATGACGCAGATTGGCGAGGCCATTTCCGGCGATGACGTCGCCCTGATCAAAGCCACAGCCGTCGTCCTCGATGCGAAGATGAAAACGTTTCGCGTCCCAACGCGCCTCCATCGTCACACGCGCCGCTCTGGCATGACGCGCGACGTTGTGCGCGGCTTCACGGAAGAACAGAAACACCTGGCGATGAAATTCGAGCGACGCGGTGGCCGGATCGTCGGCCGCAGGAGCCTGCAAGGTCCATTCGATGCCTTTGAGCAGCACGGCCGCGCTTTGGCGCATCGCTTCGGCGAGACTACTCAATTTCGGCGCATCACCTTCACGCACGAGCCAGACGATGCCGCGCATCGATTCAGCCGCCTCATCGGCCAGACGATGGATTTCCTGAAGCGATTCACTCCCGCCGCTCTCGCGCAGCGCGAGCTCCGACATCAAACGAATGCTGCCGAGGTGGCTGCCGATCTCATCGTGAAGATCACGCGAGATGCGATGGCGCAGCGATTCCATTTCGAGACGACGCGAGCGGCGCAAATGGAGCAGAAAAGCGAGAATGGCACCGATACTGACAGCGACGAGGCCAAGAACCACATAAACGGCACGCATCCGTGCCCTGGTCATTGCGAGGTTGATTTCGATGCCGAGGAAAGTCAGACGGCTCTCGATTTCACGTCGTTTTGACAGATCCGCGAGCCACGCAACCTCGTCGAGCAGCACCCCGGCGCTGGCACGGCCATCGACAAGGTTCGCGTGACTCCACGCCGGAGTGATCGTGTTGTCCGAACTCGTCACTGCGGCTCCCAGCGCGACGTTTTTGCCGCCGCCGGATGCTTGAAGCTCCGCGAGCGCGAAAACGAAGTCACTGCTGCGTTCCCACAGCTTCGTGGCGGTGATTTTCAAGCTGCGCGCGCGCAAACCGGGCGTGGAGAAGGCTGCTGGCGTGTCGCCGGGATTGGTGAAATCTTCCGCCGTGCTGTCGAAGATGATTTTGTCGTCCGCTTCGATTTTGAAACGGAGAGGGAAGCCAAAACCGGCCCGATCCGGGTAATCGCGCGGATGCGCGGGAATGAGACGGATTTCATCGATCTCACGCGCGGAGCCCAGATCGACGCGCAACCAGCTCGCGGTGTCAGCCGTGGGGAAAATGGCGCTGTGCCAGCCGTTGCCGTTCACGTTGTCGGCACGCAGCGGCAGGCCGAGCGCATGACTGCCATCGACCAGATGACGCGGCGACCATGTGGGCAGCGTTTCGACCGATTTCGGCGCGAGCACCGCGGCATGCAGCGCGACATTGCGCCCGCCGCTGAAGACCAGCATCTCGCCCAGGCAGAAGATGAACTGGTTCGTGAGACGGGGCTTCGGTACGAGCTTCGTGGCGGTGAAGCGCACATGCCGCGCCTTCACATCCCGCGCATGGACAAACCACGGTGCGAGCGGCGTCTCCACATCGACCGCGGTTTGATCCAGCAGCGTCGTGGACTCGGCGAACAGTGGATCATTCGACACATCGATGCGGAAACGCCGTGGAAAACCATGCGCCTCCGCCGCGTCGAACATGGCGGGAACGACAACGACGGCATCCAGCGCGTGTTCCGTGCCGAGATCGATCTGAATCCAGCGCACAGCGTCCTGCTGCGCGGTGATGCCGCTGTGAAAGCCCGCGCGCTCATGTGGTTGCGGCGAAGGCATGGGCGGCAATGAGTCGAGCTGCGCATGAAGCCACTGGTGCTCGTTTTCCAGCCGCGTGAGCTTCGGATTCAACCACGTCCACGGCACACCGCCATGCGCGGCAGTGACGAACATGCAGAGACTGGTCAGCCAAAGCTTCAAACGCCGCACCATTCCTGCCGCGACGCGGAACGCAACCCACGCGAGCGCGGGACAAAGAGGTTACTTCTCAAGAATCTCCTCCAGCATGCGGCCATCCACGTCTGGCAGCTTCAACTCCATCAGCTTCGCGATCGTGGGGGCGACGTCGAGGTTCGCCATGCGGTCGAGCAGGATGCCTTTCTTGATGCCGCGGCCGCTGGCGATGAAGATGCCGTCGAGCTCGGGGTCGCTGTTGAGATAACCGTGCGTGCCAGCGTAGCCCACGGAGGGAGCCACCACCGCGTCGCCGCCTGCGTCGTTTTTGAAGGCGTAACCGGCCTTCGGATAAAGAATGAGGTCACCCATGCCCGGATTCTCCTCCGGCGTCGGCATGCCGAGCGTGTGGCCTTCGGTGCCGTCGATCACGCGGTCCACGCCTTCGGTTTGCGCGAACATTTCCTTCAGCTTCGGCAGCAACTCGGCTTTGCGGGCTGGATTCGTGACATAGACGAACGCCATGCCGCCCTGCGTCATCGTGTATGCGTCGCAGGTGTTGATCGTCGGGCCAATGCCCTTCGCAAGGCCAGCCTTTTTCAGCGCCACGTTTGGCAGGATGATCTTCGTGACCTTCTTGAAGCCATGATCGGTGGCGACGATGAAGGTGGTTTTGTCACGCAATCCGCTTTCATCCACCGCTTTGATCAAATCGCCAACAAGACGGTCTGCATAGGCCAGTGCGGTGTGGCTCGCGCCCGTGCCAGGTCCGTAAGTGTGATGAATGCTGTCTGTGTTCAGCGTGTGAAACATCAGCAAGTTCGGCTTGTGCTTTTTGAAAATGTGGATGGCGGCCTTGGTCCACATATTATCGAGAAACACCACGCCCTTGCGCTTCGGGCCAAGCTGCATCCACTCGATGTGCTGCGGAGTGATCGTGCCGGCGGCGATCATCTCCTGCTCCACTTTGCCTTTTTCATCGGGAAGCTCCGCAAAGCTCCAATCAATCGTTTTGGCTTTCGTTACCGCGACCCAGTCGGACTCCGCCGTGGTCAGGCCGTTCTCATGCGCGATGTCGTAGAGCGTGGGCGCGAAAACCAGCTTTGTCTTGTCGGCCCACTGTTCGATTTTCGGCGGTTTGCCGTCTCCTTGCCGCACGAGCAGTCCGTTGAAAAGCACGCCGTGCTTGCGCGGCTCCACGCCGGTGACGAGCGTAGTGTGGTTGATCCAGGTGATGGACGGATTGCTCACCGTCATCGCCTTCGTGCTCGCGCCTTCCGCCGCGAGCTTGCGCAAGTTCGGAATCTGTAGCGTTTCATCATTCCACAGCCACGCGGGGAAGCCGTCGATGCTGATGAGAATGACGTGGTGGTCCTGCGGGGCTGGTTTCGAGCAGGTGCTGAGGACGAAGCAGAGAGGGGTGAGGAGGAGCAGCGGGATGCGAAATTTCATGCAGAAGTGTGGAATTACGATTGCATCCCGGCTCAGCTTTCTGACTGATGGTGCCTCATGCCCCGTAAGAACCGCCAAAGCCAGCCTGCCGCCGTGCCTGGTCCGCTAGTGACACCGTCATCATCAGTCACACGTCATTTTCTAGGCTGGGACATACCGTTGGTGAAGGCGGTGGTGGCGCATCTGGCGGATGGCTGGGACGGTGCGGGCGCGCTCGACCTCGGTAGCTGGCTCATCATCGTCCCCACGCGGAATGCCAGCCGTAGGCTGCGGGAAGCGCTGGCTGCGCATGCAGCGGAAAAAAATGCAGCCGTACTCCCGCCACGAGTGGTGACGCCGGATTTTCTCACCTCGCCAGAACACACACCGGAGCTAAATCCGGCTGGGCCTCTCGAAACTCTGCTCATCTGGGCGGCAGAACTTCTGTGCATTGACTTAAATGCCCATCGCGATCTTTTTCCGGTTGATCCCGTCGAGCGCAACTTCTCCTGGGCGCTGAAAACAGCGAACGACCTGCTCGAACTGCGTGAGACTCTGAATGAAAAAGGCCTGAGCTGCGCGGATGTGGCGCACGCCTTCGGGAACACCGAGATGGAGCCGGAGCGGTGGCGGGATCTCGCCAGCGTCGAGCAGCACGTCGTGGAGGCCACAGTGCGGCACGGTTTTGCCGACTGGCAGGCAACTCGTCGTCATTCTGCACGCAAAGGAAAGCCTCCAGTGGGCATCGCGCGCGTCATGCTCGCCGGCGTGCTCGATCCCTCTTCCCTCGCGGTCGAGGCGCTGGAGGCGTGGGCGCAGCATCTACCGGTAGAGGTGCTTGTCTATGCACCGAAGGCCACACATCAGGATTGTTTTGACCTCTGGGGCCGTCCACTGGCGCAGGCATGGCTCACACGGCAAATCGATCTGCCGAACGCGAAGGAGACGACGCACCAAGGCGGCACACCGGAGGAGCAGGCGGCGGTGGCGGTGGATTTGATCTCGCTGTATGACGCCCCTGGAGATGTGACGGCCATCGGCGTGGCGGATACCACAGTCCTCGCACCGCTGGAAAAAGCGCTCGCGGCACACGGGACGGGCGCATTTGATCCTGCGGGCCGGAAAATGGGCACACATGGCGTGTTTCATCTGCTGCGTATCGTCTCAGAACTCACCGGCACCCGCTCTTTCCGCGCCGCTGCCGAATTGATCCGCTGCCCTGATGTGGCGCAGGCCATTCGTGTCTCTGTGGAACAGCAGAGCGGGGAAAAACCCCCGCTCAGCGGACTGCTCGATGATTTCGACACGCTCGCCACCACCTCACTACCGGACACACTCGATGACGCCATTGAGCTGGCACCGCAGGTGTTCAAAAAACACCCGAGCGCCGTGCCGGCAGCACTCGCGTGGATCGACCGCGCGCTCCAATCTCTCAATGGGCGTGACTTCGGACTCGCCCTCACAGACTTCCTTGGCGAGGTCTTCGCCGCACGGCGCTTCCGCAGTGACAATCCGCAAGATGCCGTCTTCTCCGCCATCGCGGACCAGATCCTCCAAGTGCTCGACGCGCTCGATGAGCTTTCCACGCTCTTCCCACACGGCCTCGACACCACGCAACGACTGGAACTGCTGCTGCAAACTCTAGCGGACGAGACCTTTCATCCTGAACGCAAGGCACACGACATCGATCTGCAAGGCTGGCTGGAGCTACTGTGGGAGGATGCGCCGCATCTCATCATCACCGGCATGAACGATGGCAAAGCCCCCGAGGCCATCCTGGGTCATGCCTTTTTGCCGGAATCTGCGCGGCGGATTCTCGGCCTGCGCAGCAACGATACGCGCTTCGCCCGCGATGCCTGCCTCATGACTGCCCTTATCGAATCGCGCCGCCACAACGGCGGACGGGTCGATTTCGTCTTTGGCCGCACCGCCGCCGATGGTGCGCCGCTGCGTCCCTCACGCCTACTTTTTCAATGCGCCGACGCTGAGTTGGCCGAACGCACGCTGCACTTCTTCCAACAGCCTGCGCCACGCATCGATCCGGCTCCGTGGCAACTCGCGTGGCGGCTCCAACCGCGCCCGCTGCCAGACGACGCGCCTGTTTTTCATCGTCTGCGCGTCACGCAGTTCAGTAGTTATCTGCGCTGCCCTTTCCGTTTCTACCTGAGTCACGGCCTCGGTATGGCGGAAATCGACACCACTGGCACGGAGATGAGCGCGATGGAGTTCGGCAGCCTCCTGCACGGCGTGTTGGAAGACTTCGCACGGGACGAGACGGCGAGACGACTCACGGATGTGGCGAAAATCCGCGAGGCATTCCACGCCTCCCTCGACCGCCGCCTGCATGGCATCTACGGGTCGCGCCTCACCGTCCCCGTCATCATTCAGCGTGAGTCTGCACGGCAGCGCCTCGGCTGGTGGGCGGAGCACGAGGCGGAGCAGCGTCACCAGGGCTGGCAGATCATCGCCGCCGAAACCCGGCTAAGCACAGATGATGATCCGTGGCAACTCGCGGGCATGACCATCAGCGGACGCATTGACCGCATTGAGCGTCATGAGCAACTCGGCGTGCGGCTGACCGACTTCAAGACGCGAAAGCGCGAGACCGTCGAGGAGCGCCACATCACTGCCCTCAAGAGCACCGAGCAGGCGGAGAGCTTCGCGGAATGGATGCTCGTCACCAGCAGCAGCGGCGCGGCGGCGCGCTGGACAGATC
Organism: uncultured Prosthecobacter sp.; assembly: GCA_964421275.1. Taxonomy (GTDB): domain Bacteria; phylum Verrucomicrobiota; class Verrucomicrobiia; order Verrucomicrobiales; family Verrucomicrobiaceae; genus Prosthecobacter. The sequence continues at coordinate 78,138 of CAYQWE010000001.1, read as the reverse complement.
TGCAACTGCCGCTTTACCGCCTCTCCATGGAGCGGCGCTTTCCTGGCGAAAGAATCACTACGGCCCACGTCTCGTTGAGCAAGACACAGCCGGAGATAGGCATCGAGGAATGGAGCGCCCTCGATGACGTGCTGCTAGACAGTGCCCGCAGATGTGCGGAAGGCGTGATCACGGCGATCCGCGGACGCCAGTTCTGGCCACCGGTCGAAGAGCTACCCTACGGCGATGATTTCGAAGCGCTCTTCTTTGGCGAGCCCCTGAATGCCGTTGATGAAAGCCTGCTCACCGGAAAGGAGGCCGCATGACCATCCCAAACGAGATGATCCTAGCTTCTGCGGGTTCGGGAAAGACTTGGCAACTCACGAACCGCTTCATCGCGATCATGGGGCGGCAGTTGCTCACAGGCAAAGATGTGACGCCTGAGCGTATCGTGGCCGTGACCTTCACGCGGAAGGCGGCGGGGGAGTTTTTCGACTCCATTCTCATCAAGCTGGCGAAGGCTGCCGCTGACGCCGACTTCGCCGCAAGACTGGCCGGAGACGAGAAACTCGACCCCGAGGCCGGAAACGACCCGCTGCGCACCATTCTCAGCGCGTTGAAACCACACGACTACCAACAGCTCCTCCGCGTCTTCATCACCCGCATGCCGCGGCTGTTCCTCGGCACATTGGATAGTTTCTTCTCGGCCGTTTTGCGCAGCTTCCCTGCGGAGTTCGGCCTCGCGGGGGACTTCGAGATTCTCAACGAGCACCTCGACACCGTGGAGCGTGAGCGCGTGTGCCGCCTCGTTTTCCAACGCACCCTACGCGGGCCCGAATCGCGCGCGGGGGGGGCGGCTGCGCAGCATGAGTTCCTGGAGGCGTTCCGCCAGGCCACCTTTGGCAGGGAGGAGTCACGCGTGCGCGACGTGCTCGACGAATTCATCAGCAACCAGCACGAGATCCTCCTCCACGCGCCGGATGGTGCCTTGTGGGGCAATGCCCGTGCGATATGGCCGAAAGGTAGCCACTGGCTGGAGGCACGGGTGGATTTGAAGCCCGCCACGCAGCTCCTGCGCCGACTCCTCGAAGCCGCTGACACCAATGACAAGGCATGGGAGTTCTGGAATGAATTCATCGACGAGCTCGACCATCATCTACCTGGCGGGAAACTGGCCGACCGCGTCAGTTTCTTTGTGAAGAAGGCGCTCGACCAATGGGAGGAGATCGAGGCAAAGAGCTGCACGCTCACCGTGAACCGCCAGAAGCAGCTTCTCGAAGGCCGTCTTTGCGATGCCTTCGCCGCTGTCATCCGTCACATCGTCGGCGGTGAGCTACGGGCGCGGCTGGAGCGCACGCATGGCGTGTGGGCGGTGCTGAACCAGTATGAGCAGACATGGTCGCAGCAGGTGCGGCGGCGCGGGCGGCTCACCTTCCAGGATTTGCAGCTCATCCTCGCCGGCCATGAGTCCGCTGCCGACCTGCCTCGTCCGCTGCTTTCCCAGACGCCAGGGGAGGATGCACGCCTGCGCATTGATTACCGGCTCGACGCACGCTATGACCACTGGCTGCTCGACGAGTTCCAGGACACCAATCACACCCAGTGGTCCGTGATCGAAAACCTCATCGACGAAGCCGTGCAGGACACCAGTGACGAACGCACGCTCTTCCAGGTGGGAGATGTAAAGCAGGCCATCTATGCCTGGCGCGGAGGTGATACGCGGCTGTTCGAGGACATCTACACCCGCTACAGCTCCGGGACCGTGCGGCGCGTCCAGAAACGCCCGCTGAACGTCTCCTGGCGCAGCGGCCACGATGTCATCGACCTCGTGAACCGTGTGTTTGGCAATGTGGCCGCGCTCAACGAGCTGAATCTGCCAGCGGAAACCATCCGGCGCTGGCCCTGGCAGGAACATCAAGTCGCCGGTATCAACGACAAGCTGCCTGGACACGGCTTGCTGCTGCATCCCTTCCCCACAGAAGGGGCCAAAGTCACGGAGAAGGAACGCTTCGCTCTCACGCTGGGTCTTTTGGAGGAAATCCAGCCGGTAAGCCGCCGCCTGAGCTGCGCCATCCTCGTGCAAAGCAACAAGGCAGGACGGGCACTGGTCGATTATGTGCGCGCGCACTCCCGCAGCCGCATCCCCATCATGTGCGAGGCAGAGATCGCCATCGCTACAGACAACGCGCTGACGCTCGCTCTGCTGAGCATCCTGAAGGTGGCTGCACATCCTGGCGACACCTTTGCCTGGGAACACCTGCACATGACGCCCTTCCGCAACCTGCTAGAAGGCAAGACGCCCGGACATCTCGTGCGCGAGGTACTGCAAATGGTCTTCGATGAAGGCTTCGAGGCCGTGCTGCGTCACTGGGCGCACGCGCTGGAGGAGAGCAGCGGCGTACCAGACACATTCAGCAAGAGCCGCGTGGAGAGCTTAGCGCTCGCCGCACGTCTGTTTGACGACGGTGGCAGTCGTGACGTGGACGAGTTCCTCGCTTACGCGTCTAGCCACACGGCGAGCGAGCCGGACACGCAGCATGCAGTGCAGGTGATGACGATCCACAAATCCAAAGGCCTCACCTTTGACTGTGTGATCCTACCAGATGTCGAAGGCCACAAGCTCACCGAGGTGCGGCGCGGCACCGGCGTGAAACGTGCGCCAGACCGACATGTGGAGTGGGTCTTCGACCTACCACCCTCTGACTTCGTGCGCGCCGACGATCAGCTCGCCGCATTCCGTGCGGAACAGGAGGCCGGGGCGGCCTACGAGGAGTTGTGCCTGTTCTATGTGGCCCTCACTCGCGCGAAGCATGCGAACTACATCATCGCAAAACCACCGGCAAAAAACTCAAAGTCCGAAAACTTCGTCAAGCTCCTCCAGCACACGCTGGGCGGTGACGCGAAGCCCATTGAACGTGAATTCGGCGGCGTGAAAGCGCAGGTAGCCTTTGAGTCATCCACGAAGACCACAAACCCGCGCTGGTTTGAAAAAACTGCAAAGGCGGAGACGCCCGTCGAGCTGGTGAGACCGCAGCCTGTAACAGTCCCCGGACGCCAACGTCCCGCCCGCCGCACACCAAGCGGTAGCGAGACGAGCGTGGTGACGGGAAGGACGCTCTTCTCACGCGGTGGGCGTCTGGCCCGCGCGTATGGCACCCTGGTCCATGCGCTGTTTGAGCAGATCGAATGGCTGGATGAGATGACGGACGACTGCATCTCCAAACTCTGGGCCGCCGTACCATGTGACGATGAAAAAGCGAGGAGTCAGGCCGAGGATGAGGCACGCCGCTGCCTCGCGGTGAAAGAGCTGCGCGCCGCCTTAGGCCGCCCGTCACCGGGGGCCGACTGTTGGCGTGAAAAACGCTTTGAGATCCTCCTCCATGGTGAGTGGCTTAGCGGCACGTTCGACCGAGTGACGATCGAGAAAGAACATGCGACCATCTTAGATTTCAAAACAGACAGGGCGGAGTCCGCAGCGGATCTGGCGTCCCGTGTGGACGGCTACCGCCCGCAGTTGGAGACGTATCGTGAAGTCCTTGCCCGCATGACGGGTCTGCGCCGTGATCAAATCCGCTGCCTCCTGCTCTTCACACATTCACGCGAGCTGGTGACCGTCTGATCTCAGCGACCTCATTCCCATGCGATTCCTACTCACACTCCTCCTCACCGCCATGTCCACCCAAGCCACCGAAATCATCGCCCATCGTGGTTTTTCGGCACGCGCACCTGAGAACACCGTCGCATCCTTTAATCTGGCCTGGAAGCATCAAACCGATTCCTGCGAGCTGGACGTGTATCTCACAGCCGACGGTAAAACGGCTGTCATTCATGACAAGGACACCCTCCGCACCACTGGCGTGAAACTCGACGTAGCCAAGTCGAAGCTAGCAGACCTGACCGCGCTCGATGCTGGTTCGTGGAAAGGCAAAGAATGGACGAATGCCAAGATCCCGACGCTGGAGCAAGCGCTGGCGACGTTGCCGAAGGGAAAGCAACGCTTCTTCATCGAGATCAAATGTGGACCTGAGATCGTGCCGGAGTTGAAGCGCATCCTCGAGCCGATGAAAAAGCGCGCGGCGCAGCTCGTGATCATCGCATTCAGGCGCACTGCGGCAGCAGAATCAAAGAGGGCGCTGCCATGGATCAAGGTTTACCGCCTTGCCTCCGGCAAGACGAAAGAAAAGAAACCGACCAATCTGACACAACTCATCGCCGACGCGAAGGAGGACAAGCTCGACGGCCTCGATCTCGGCATGACGGACTTTCCGTGGAGCGACGCGATGGTGAGGCAGATTCGCAACGCGGGGCTCGGCCTTTTCGTCTGGACCGTGGACAAGCCAAAGGATGTGCAGCGCTTTGCGAAACTCGGCGTCGATGGCATCACCACCAACGATCCCGTGATGGTGCGCGAGTCGCTGCGGTAATTTTTGTGGAGTGGCGACGATTCGTCGCCAATGGAGAAGATTTCTGTTTTCAGGCGGCGAATCGCCGCCGCTCCACAGCCAACATGTCTCCCACCACCCAAGCCGTCATCTCCGCCAAGAACCTGCGCCTGCAGTTCGGCCTGCAGCAAGTCTTCAATGACGCAACGATGAGCGTACATGAGGGCGAGAAGCTCGGCCTCGTGGGCCGCAACGGCTCCGGCAAGACCAGTCTCATGCGCATCATCGCTGGCAGTGAAAATCCCGACAGCGGCACCGTCTCGCGCCGCAACGGCATGATCACCGGCTATCTCGCGCAGGAGTTCACGCTCGATGAATCGGCCACTGTGCTCGAAAACGTCCGCTCTGGCGCACAAACATTGCTCGGCATGGTCGCACGCTACGAATCCGGCGACTACAAAGAAGATCAAGAAGCTGAACTACTGCATCAGATTCAGCTTCATGACGGCTGGGGCGTGGAGACGCGCATATCGACGGCGATGAACGAACTCGGCCTGCCAGCGCCAGATCGCATCGTCAGCGGACTCTCCGGCGGTGAGAAGCGCCGCGTCGCGCTCGCCCGCACACTCGTCGCGCAGCCAGATCTGCTGCTGCTCGATGAGCCGACGAACCACCTCGACGCCGAGTCCATCGAATGGTTGGAAAAATTCCTGCGCGACTTTACCGGCGCGGTGCTCTTCGTCACACACGACCGCTATTTCCTCGATCGCATCGCCACGCGCATCATCGAGATCGACGACGCACGCATCTACAGCCACCCAGGCAATTACAGCGCATATCTCGAAAGCAAAGCGTTGCGCGAATCCGTCGAGGCGAACACTGAGCGCCGCCGCCAGGCCTACCTGCGGCACGAGCTCGAATTTGTTCGTGCCGGGGTGAAGGCGCAACGCAGCAAGGCACGCACGCGACTGGATGAATTCGCCCGCGTAGCCGCCCTCGACGCGCCGGAGGAGGACTTGGTCATGGATTTGATCATCCCACCCGCCCCACCGCTCGCCAACACCGTCGTCGATGCCAAAAACATCGGCGCGCCTGTCGGCGACCGCTGGCTCTTCAGCCACCTCGACCTCAGTTTCGAGCCCGGCACCTGCACTGGCATCATCGGCCGCAACGGCTTGGGCAAGACCACCCTGCTACGCATCCTGATGGGCGAACAGCAACCGAATGAAGGCAGCGTCGTCATCGGCAAACGCACCATCTTCAACTACGTCGATCAGCAGCGTCTGCTACTCGATCCTGAAAAAAGCGTGATGGAGGAGGTCGCTGGGCCAAACAGCGACTTCGTGCAGTTCGGCGATGAGAAGCTGCATGTGCGCACCTACCTACGCCGCTTCCTCTTCACCGACGAACGCGTGACCATGCGCGTGAAGGAACTCAGCGGCGGCGAGCAGAGCCGCGTACTGCTGGCGAAGATCCTGCGCCGCGGCGGCAATTTCCTCATTCTCGACGAACCGACGAATGATCTCGATCTCGCCACCATGCGCGTGCTAGAGGAGGCCATCCTCGCCTTTAAGGGCTGTGTGCTCGTCGTTAGCCACGACCGCTACTTCCTCGACCGCGTGTGCGACCGGATCATCGCATTTGAAGGCCACGGACGCATTCACGAATGCGCCGGGAACTACAGCTACTACCAGGAAAAACGTGCGCAAACAGCCGCCGCTGAAGCAGCAGTCATCCAGGTGCCGACAAAAAAGGAAAAAACGGCGGCGACGACGAGGCCGCGCAAGATGACGAACCGCGAACTGCGCGAACTCTCCGAGCTAGAAGACCAGATCACCGCCTTGGAAGCCGAAATCGCCGCGATGGAAGCGGAACTCAACCAGCCAGAGACATTTGTGAAACTCGGTGCCGACATGGGCGATCACCTCGCGCTGATCGAAGTAAAAAAAGGCGCGCTGGAGAAAAAGTTCACACGCTGGGCGGAACTTGAGGAAATCAAGGCGGCGTGCGCCGGGTGAACCTTCCGTGACCCGCCCCAGCACCTTGATCTTCAGATTCCGGTAATACACAGGCGCTTGCGCCTTGCCGTGCAAACCCTGGAGACCGATGGGGCCGCTGCGGGCGAAGTCATTGAGAGCTTTTCTGAACTTGTTGGGTGTGTCGTCTGGGTTTTTGCCGCTTCGGGCCAGTGGTCGAAATTCGTGTCGATTTATAGGATTGCATTTTCCAGCGACGCGGCTCATGATTTGAAAATTCCCGTTCAGAACACCTCATCTCCATCCGCATGAAACCCGCCCGCATCCTGCTCATCCTTCCGGCCCTCGCCGCTCTGTCCCTCTCCTCCTGCAACTGCTGCAACACGCCGAGTACTAGCGTTGCCACTGGCGGGATCAACCGTGCGCGTCAGTTCTACACCTACGATCAGTATGCGCCGCGCCACAAGTGCGACGTCTCCTACATCTGGCCGACACCGCCGAACAACTACAGCGACTACTACTGGTGCGACACCTACGGCAAGCTGAAACCGAAGAGGTAAGTGCCGCACAACCTTCATCGAAGCACTCTCCTGCCCCGCGTGACAGTCACGCGGGGTATTTTTTTACCCAACGATGACGGCCTTCGGCATTTGACAAGCCGCGTATGAATTCTCCCGTATTCCGCCATCCTTGATCACCCCTCCACCATGAATCTGAATCTTGCCGGACAATCTGTCGCCATCATCGGCTGCGCACACGGCATCGGTCGGGCGATTGCAGATGGATTCATCACCGAAGGCTGTCATGTGCGTGGCCTAGATCGCGAGAAGAACGCGGATCATGTCACCCTCGGGGATGTGACGGATTATGCAGGGCTGAAGGCGTTCGCGGAGGGCTTTGAGTGCGTGGACCACGTCGTCTTCTGCGCGGGCATCGGCTCAGGAAAGTTCGGCTTCCCGTTTTGGAACCTAGAGCCCTCCGACTGGGGCCGCGTGCTGGAGGTGAACCTCATCGGCGCGGCAAATGTGGCGCACGCGTTCGCGCCGAAGCTGATCGAGCGTGGTGGTGGATCGCTCCTGTTTCTCGCCTCCGTCGCCGGGCAGACTGGGTCGCAAACCGATCCACCTTATAGCGCGTCGAAGGCTGGCCTGATCAATTTTATGCAGTGTGCGGCCAAGGATCTCGCGCCTCACAACGTCCGCGTGAACGCGCTTTCGCCTAGCATGGTGAAGACCGAGCTGAATCATTCAATCTGGGCCGTCGGCCAGCAGAAGCTGCCGGAGACGCAACGCCAGAGCTTCGAGGACTGGGCAGTGGAGAAGATCAAGAAGGTCTCCCACCTCGGTCGCTGGCAGATGCCGGAGGAATATGCCGCGATGGCATGTTTCCTCGCGTCAGATCATGCGAAGAACATCACCGGACAGACGATCAACATCGACGGCGGCCAAGTGATGCACGCGTAAGTCACTCCTCGTAAAGCCGGAACAAGCCACTGTGGTCGAGACCTCCGAGGTTTTTTTCATGCACAAACTTCTCCCACTGCGCGAGGGAGTTCTTTAGCGTGGGTGAGTCGAGACCGACAAAGTCAGCTAGCTCACACATGAGGCGCACGTCTTTGAGTTGAAGCTCGGCGCGGCCACCCGGCTTGAAATCGCGGCGCACCATGCGGTCGCCGTGGAGATCGAGGATGCGGCTTTCGGCGAAACCACCGAGCAGCGCTTTGCGCACGAGCACGGGATCGACGCCGGAGAGTTCGGCGAGGCGCAATGCCTGCGCCACAGCATCGATGGTTTGTGCAACGATGAGTTGATTCGCGAGCTTCGTCACCTGTCCTGACCCACTGGAGCCGAGATAGGTGATGTTTTTTCCGCAAGCCTGGAAAATGGGCAACGCTCGCTGAAAGTTCTCCTCGCTGCCGCCGGCCATGATCGTCAAAGTCGCGGCCTCGGCGCCAACCTGGCCGCCGGAGACAGGCGCATCGACCCAGTTCACCTGTTCGGCCCATTTTTTGGTCTCAGGCACGCCGGTGGTGCCGAAGTCGATGATGAGCGCGTCTTGGTGCAGGCCTTCGATCAAACCACCGGGGCCGAAGACGACCTGCTCGACGACATCAGTCATGGTGAGGTTGATGCAGATAGCGCCGGGGCCGATTTCGCGGGCGAGTTCGGGCAGAGTAGCGGCGCAACGCATGCCAAGCTTCACGGCGGCCTCAGCAGGCGCGGCGCTGCGGTTCCAGACGACGACATCGGCACCGGCTTCGTGCAGATGACGTGTGTTGGCCCGGCCCATGTTGCCGAGGCCGACGAATCCGATCTTGTGTCCTTCGAGTGGCTTGCTCATGTCGGCGAACTCACATCAGGCCGCGCCTGATGGCAAATCTCTTCCCGATTCACGCATGAAAATCATCATCACCGGCGGCGGCGGCTTCCTCGGATCGCAGCTCGCGCAAAAACTTCTCGAACGCGGCACTTGGAATGGCAAAGCCATCACCGAGATGGTGCTGCTGGACGCGTTTTTCCGCAGCGGGCCGGCGGATGCGCGGGTGAAGCAGATCCAGGGCGACATCAGCGACCGGGCGGCGGTGTTCGCGGCGGCGGGAGCGAAGTTCGACGTGATTTTTCATCTCGCCTCGATGGTGAGCGGTGAGTGCGAGGAACGTTTCGATGATGCGATGTGTGTGAACCTCGACGGCGGACGCAATGTATTTGAAGCCGCGCGTGCGGCGGAAGGCAGGCCGCGTGTCGTGTTTGCGAGCAGTGTGGCGTGCTACGGCGGCATGGACATGTCTCAGATGATGTCCGATCACACGAAGCAACTGCCGCAGACGACCTACGGCATGACAAAGGCGATGTGCGAGATGATGGTGAACGATCACACGCGCAAAGGCCATTTCGACGGTCGCAGTGTGCGTTTGCCGACGGTGATCGTGCGGCCCGGCAAACCGAACGCCGCCGCTTCGAGCTGGGCCAGCGGCATGTTCCGCGAGCCACTGAATGGTGAAGCCTGTCATCTGCCGATTCGGCGCGATCAACCGCATCCGATGACGGGCTACCGAACCGTGATCGATTCGTTCATCGCCTTGAGTGAAGTGGCGGAGGAAAAACTCAGCAAAGACCGCGCCTATGTGCTGCCCGCACATCGCGTAACGCCACAGATTGCGGAGAAAGTCATCACCGAGGTCGCTGCGGAGCACGGGATCAAGCTGGGACCGATCGTGAATGCCTTCGATGCGCGGATTCAGAGCATCGTGGACAACTGGCCGCAGCAGGTGGACGGTTCACGTGCGGTTGAAATCGGCATTCCGTGCCCACCAGAACTGAAGGTGATCGTGGAACAGTATGTGGAGGATTTTCTTGCCACTAAGTAAACGGCGGCGGTCCTGCGCAGCTTCACGCCGCCAATTGGCGCACCACCTCTGCGGCGAGTACGAAACCAAAGGTGCCAGTGACGAAGGTGGCGGCTCCAAAACCGGCCGCGCAATCGAGGCGGAGGCCGGCTTCGGTCCCTTGTTCGGGCTCAAGTGAGCATGAACCGTCAGCCCACGGATAAACGGGTCGTTCAGTAGAGAAAACGCAGGGGATACCCATGCTCAGCGGACGGCCTTGCTCGCTTTTCGCAAAGCCGTGATCGCGGCGCAGGCTCTGACGCACGCCTTTGAGCAGTGAATCGGTTCCGGCGTGGCCGAGATCGGTGACTTTGATGACTGTGGGATCGCGCCTCCCACCTGCGGAGCCTGAGGTGATGACACGCAGGCCACGAGCATGGCATTTCGCGATGATCAGCGCCTTGACCGAGGTGAGATCGACCGCATCGACGACGAAATCAAAATCCGGGGCGAGCAGGCTGTCCACGTTCGACCCGGTGAGGAATTCGATCACGCGATTCACACGGCAGGCAGGGTTGATCTCCGACACGCGTGCGGCCAGCACATCGACTTTTGACGCGCCGATGGTGTGGGTGAGCGCTGGGAGCTGGCGATTGATGTTCGTGATGCACACGTCGTCCATGTCGATCAATGTGAGCGTGCCAATGCCGCTGCGCGCGAGTGCTTCCACTACCCATGAACCCACGCCGCCGACACCGATGATGGCAACGTGCGCTGTTTCCAAGCGTGGCAAAGAGGCAGCTCCATAAAGCCGCCTGATGCCGCCAAAGCGCTGGGTGTAGGATTCATCCATGCAGTCTCATACGCGGCCCGCACGACGCGGGCAAGTGGCGCTCATGATCGTGGCGGGTGGCTTGAGCCTGCCGACGAGCTTCGGAAAACTGACATTTTACGCTACGGTGGCCACTGCATCAGCAGTGATGCGCACCGCGTGTATTCACCCACAACGAATACAACGACTGGCCAGCGGTGATGAAGAGGCGGTTTCGCTTCTGACCGCCGAAGCAGAGGTTGCTGCCGGCTTCCGGGAGTTGGACATGGCCGATCATCCCACCTTCGGGATTGAACACATGCACGCCGTCGTAGCCAACACCGGCCCATCCGGCGCTGGCCCAGAGGTTGCCCTCCACGTCGCAGCGGATGCCATCTGAATTGCCCCTGCCCTTCTTGTCTGAAAGTGCGCCTTTGTTCGTGGCGAACACCTTGCCGTTCTTCGCCTTCGCACCGTCCACATCATAGACGCGGATGTTCTTCGAGCTGCCAGTATCGACAATATAGAGCTTCTTGTAGTCGGGTGAGAAACAGAGGCCGTTTGGCTTTTCGAGATCCTCGGTGATCTTGGTGGTCTCACCGCCGGAGTCGATGCGATAGACTGATTCTTTGAGAAGGAGCTCGCCTTTGTTGCCTTCATAGTCAGCCATGCTGCCGTAGCCAGGATCGGTAAACCAGATGGAGCCGTCAGGATGCACGACGCAGTCATTTGGCGCGTTGAGCGGCTTGCCCTCGAACTTGTCCGCTAGCACGGTGACCTTGCCGTCGAACTCATAACGCACGACGCGCCGTGTGGCGTGCTCACAACTGACCTGGCGGCCCTGGAGGTCAAAGGTGTTGCCGTTGCTGTTGTTGGCGTTGTTGCGCATCACCGAAACGTGGCCGTCCTCGGGCAGGTAGCGCATCTGTGCGTTGTTTGGAATGTCGCTCCACACTAGGTAGTTTCCAACGCCGTTCCATGCAGGGCCTTCGGCCCAGAGCATGCCGGTGTGCAGACGGCGGATGGGTGAGTTGCCTTGAATGAGTTTTTCAAAGGCCGGATCGAGGGCGATGAGATCGGGGTCGGGATAGCGCTCGGGCGTTTTGCCGGTCCAATCACGGGAGAGGAGCGTCGTGGCGGCAGTGGATGCGGCGAAGCTGAGGAGGAAAGTGCGGCGGCTAGGGTTCATGGTGAATGGTTGTAGCGAATGAAACGTGACATTGGCAAGAGTTTTGGGCCACGGAATACACTGAGCACTCGGAAGGCGAAGATTTGAGGGACTGATATTTGACGTGATGGTAAACAGGTGGGCTGGAGAGTTGTTGAGTTGCGGGCTGATTTTTAGAACTGGCTGAAGACGAGACTGCAAAACAAGAAGCCCCGGCGCAGAGTTGCGACCGGGGCTGTGATGGGTTGGGTGAGCAGCCGGGAGACGACTCGCGGACTACTTGCAGACATGCCTCCTGTTTACACGACTGGAGCGCCGGGAATGTCCTTGCCAGGAATGGCGATAGGATACCAGCCTTCAGCGTCGGGTTTGACGGGCGGCTCGGACTCGGGGGTGATGATGGCAGGCATGTGCTGAACTTTGGAATTCAACACCTCGTCCCATTTCAATTCCTTGCCGGAGTAGGTGGCCATGCGGCCCATGATGGCGGTCATGGTGCTCTCAGCGCCGTAGTAAGCGTTGTTGATCTTCTTGTTCTCGCGGATGGCGGCCTGGAGTGTGTCGTGCTCGGTCTGATAGGGGTCGGGGTCGAGTTTCTTGGCGGCACCTTTGCCCTTGGCACCGACGTCTTTGCCGCCGGGGCGGTATTTCCAGATGGTGTTGCCCTTGTGATCGTTGACATAGCAGCGGCCGCTGTTGTCGAGATAGACCTTGCCCTTGGTGCCGGTGAACTCCTCGCGCACGGCGTTGCTGACGCCGGACTGATGACGACACTGGCTGTTGATGCGGACGCCGTTCCCGTAGGTGAACTCGACGTAATGGTGATCGTAGATCTGGCCAAATTTCTTGTCCACACGCTGCATACGTCCGCCCATGCCTTGGGCGCTGACGGGGTGGCCGTCGAGGAACCAGTTGGCGACGTCGATGTTGTGGATGTGCTGCTCGTTGATGTGGTCGCCGCAGAGCCATGTGAAGAAGTACCAGTTGTTGATCTGGTACATGAGTTCGGACTGGTCGGGCCGCTTGTCACGAAACCAGATACCGCCGCCATCCCAATACACCTGCCCGGAGACGATGTCGCCGATGATGCCTTGATCCTTGATCTGTTTGAGGGCTTCGATGTAGCAGTTCTGGTAACGACGCTGCAGGCCGACGACGATCTTGAGGTTCTTCTCGTCGGCGACTTTGGCCATTTCGAGGACCTTGCGCACGCCGGGCGCATCAACGGCTACGGGCTTCTCCATGAAGATGTTTTTGCCTGCATTCACAGCGGCCTCGAAGTGATAGGGGCGGAAGCCGGGTGGCGTGGTGAGGATGACGAGGTCACAACAGTCGATGACTTTCTTGTAGGCATCCATGCCGGCGAAGATGCGGGAGTCATCGACCTTTACTTTGCCGGGCACCTTGTTGCGCAGGTTGCTGAGAGCGCCGTCGGCTTTCTCTTTGAAGGCGTCGGCGACGGCATGCAGCGTGATGCCTTCCTGCTTCGTGCTGAGAGCTTGGCCGGCGGCACCGGTGCCGCGGCCGCCGCAGCCGATGAGGCCGACTTTGATTTCGTCACTGCCTGCGGCCCAGGCGGATTGTGCGACGCTGAGGGCACTGGCGGCGGCCGTGGTGCCGATGAATTGGCGGCGCGAGGTGGGCGCTGCCGGGGTGGTGGTCGGTGTGTTCATGGGGTGTAATGGGTTGATTTGACGTTTTGTTCGAAACTCAAGCTAGGGCATTTTTGATGAGGGTGAAGCCTTCGGTGTAAACCTGCTCGGCCCTGGGGAAGAAATCGCGCCAGACGCGGGTGGCGGCGGCGAGGTCGGGCAGAGCGCTGCCGAATGCCTCGATGGTCATCCAGCCGTCGTAGCCGATTTTTTTGAGGTGCTTGATCTGCTCCACGATGTTGATGTGACCACGACCGGGCGTGCCGCGATCGTTTTCGGAGATGTGGACATGGTTGAGTTTGCCGCTGGCGAATACAGTGTCGATGGCAGCCATCGGGTTCTTCTCCTCGATGTTGGCGTGGAAGGTGTCGTACATCGTGCCAAAGTTCGGATGGCCGACGCGCCGCACATAGCTGGCGGCCTGCTCCATCGTGTTGAGCAGGTGAGATTCGAAGCGGTTCAGCGCCTCAATCGCGCACTTGATGCCGGCGGCCTCGGCGACGGGGGAGATAGCGCGATGCACCTCGGCGGCGTTGTCGAGCTCGGCTTCGGTGGGGAAGGCACCGGTGAACTGACCGAGAACCTGGTAATAGGGACCACAAAGCGTCTGCACGTCGGCATTGTGACAGCACTCCAGGACGCGCTTCAAATGATCGACTGCGCCTTGGCGGTTCGCGGCGACGGGGGAGATGGCGTTGTGCGCTTCGTCAGGAAGTACTGTGACGGCGGTGCATTGCAGGCCGTTGTCCTTGAGCACACGACCGATGTTTTTGAAATGGCCTGGATTGCTGACATCAAAGACTGGCAGCTCGACACCGTCATACCCGGTGGCCTTGAGCTTTTCGATGACGGGGTAGTTCGCCTCGGTGACGTGTCCGGTGTATAACAGGAGGTTGAAGCCGATTTTCATGTGTTGGGACGGGAAGCTAAGAAGGGCCAGAAGGGTTGGCAAGACTTGTGTCGGAAGAATCGCCGGACTCATGTGAACGACCGACGCCGGACGTTTTATTCGGCAAACTGCCCGAATCGCAGCATCGGCACCGCAGGGGCAATTTAAGCATTGAAAAGGATTTGGCTGATTTCATTAGTGAGGCCGTCCGCTGTGACACAGATCCACACCTTCATTTTTCCCACCATGACCGCTCTACGCCTTCTCGCGCTGTCTTTCCTGTGCTTTTCCCTAGCTGCCTGCGAAGGCATGAAAAAATCAGGCAGCAGCAGCGACCCCTATGCCTCCAACTACGGCACGGACGGCCATTATAACCCATATCCGGGCCAGTCTGGCTACGCAGCCGCGCAGACACCCACCTATCAAAAGCCGCCAGCAGACCCTTACGCTTTCAGCGCCCCGAGCTCGACACCATCATCCCCCGCTCCGTCGGCCAGCTCCCCCACGAGGAAGTCAACAGCCTCCAGCACTTCGGCCAAAAAGAAGACCACCTCGTCAAAGTCCACGAAGAAATCCACTTCGTCAGGCTCACGCTACACCGTGTCCAAAGGGGACACACTCTATGGCATCGCACGCAAAAAGCGGACCACAGTGGCCAAGATCAAATCTGCCAATGGACTCTCCGGCGATCTCATCCGCCCGGGCCAGAGTCTGAAAATTCCCTGAACAGAGCTGAGCGCCATTTTTCCGCGCCTAGGCAGATTCAGGTCGAATTTTCTCCCTCCTCAAGCCGTCCACCTTTCGCAACATTCATCCATGTCTGCCACTGCCGCGACTGATCAAGGCGAAGTCCCCGACGTTGACTTGGTCATCCGCAGCCAGGCAGGCGACACGCGTGCCTTTGACGCCTTGGTGACAAAGTATCGCGGGAGGATCTATGCCATGACCTACCACCTCATCCAGAACGAAACCGAAGCATGGGACCTCGCACAAGAGGCCTTCATCAAGGCATGGCGAGCCCTGCCCGGTTTCAAGCAGGACGCTGGGTTCTACACATGGCTCTACCGCATCGCACACAACGTGACGTATGACTGGCTGCGGAAGAAGAAAATCCAGGGCGATGGCGAGTTCGATGACGAGCGAACGGAGCACCGGGCCGCCGCCGGTGCCGAAACCACACCGAAAGGTGACACCGCACCCGACGCCGCGCTACGCAATGCCGAACTCGGCCAGCGCATTCAAGCGGCCATCAGCAAACTGTCACCAGAGCACCGGCAGGTCATCGTCCTCAGAGAAGTCGAAGGGCTGGCCTACGAAGAAATTGCCGCGATGGTGCCTTGTTCGCTGGGCACCGTCATGTCCCGCCTTTTTTATGCTAGGAAGAAACTTCAGGAACAGCTCAAAGACGTTTATGAAACCACCCTCTGAAAACCACGATCTCATCCGCTGGCTCGACGGCGAGATGAGTGACATTGAACGCATCTCCTTTGAGACGCGTATGAAAGACGACCCAGCCATGAGTCGGGAGGCAGCGGAGTTGAAAGCCATCAGCGGTCATCTGCGCATCCACCTACCTGCGGAGATGAAAGTGCCTTACGAGGACTTCTTCAACTCCCAGGTGCAAGTCCGCATCGCACAAGTTGACCGCCGGGACAGACCGGGCGCACCCGACTCCCTGCTGTCCTCCGTAATAGGATGGGTTCGCAAGCCCTGGTTTGCTGGAGCGATTGCCACGGCACTCATCCTGCTGGGATTCACTTTTTTCGGGTCTGCCGACGTCGGCTCAGACAGCCTCATCTTGAGTTCCTACACACCGAATGCGCGAGTTCAGGCTCGCACCTTCCACGATGATTCAGCACAAGCCACCATCTTGATGCTCGACGGCCTCGATGAAATCCCCGCAGACAGAAAAGTCTCCGGCCTCAATGTGCATCATAGCGGAGGCGGGGCAGACGTGGCGGAGACCACTTTGTTCGACGCCAACGGCGCCCGATTGCTCATGATCTCGAGAGATGCGGCAGGAAACCCCACATTCCAGGAGATGAATCCACGTGGATGAGAAGTTTGCTTCCAGTTTTGTCCCTGATTGCGCTCTGCGCATCCATCCCCGCACAAGAGGCTGAGGTTCCGGCCACGACTCCATTGCCGGTGAGGAAGCCTGCAACCGAGGGTGAGGTGTGGGGCGCGCTTATTTTTGCCACAAACGACTCCTCCCAGTTGACGAGAGCACAAGAGCAGTCGCCTGATTGCCTACCACAGATGAACGAACGTCTGGCGAAGGTTTTTGACTTCAAGTACTTCGAGATCTTAGGACAGCACCACCAAGATATTTTCCGCGAATACGAGTCCTGGGTCGTACCTTCGCGGGATCTGTTCCTCAAAATCGACTCCAAAGGGCCGGCTGACAATGGGGGGGTGAATCTGAACCTCCAAGTCTGGCGTGAGCAGCAAGTGCTGGTGAAAAGTGATGCCGTGTTAAGAAAGGGGAGTCCTTTGTTTATCGGCGGGCCCAAATGGAGAGGGGGGCGACTTATCTTCGTGCTTTCCCTGGAGCGCAAACACACCCACGCCGGTCGTTAGCAGAGCTTGCCTGCAAGTTCTGGCGGCCCCTGACAACGATTATCACGCGCCGCCGAGGGCATAGCCGACGCCACGCACGGTACGGATGAGCTTCCTGGCGTGATCCTTGTCGATCTTAGAGCGCAGGCGCTGAATGTACACCTCCACGAGGTTCGTCTCAGGGTCCATGTTGTAGCCCCAGACATGCTCGTAGATTTGCATGCGACCGAATACGCGACCGGGGCTGCGCATCAGGTGCTCCAACAACTCAAATTCGCGCGTGCTCAATTCCAAATTCCCGCCGGCGCGGCTGACCTTACGCTCCAGCAGGTTCATGCAGAGGTCGCCCACACGCAGCAGATGGCTGGAGTCGCCCGCCTTGCGCCTGACGACGGTGCGCAACCGTGCGGCCAGCTCCTCGACGAAGAACGGCTTCGTCATGTAATCATCCGCGCCGAGATTCAGGCCCTCGATTTTCTCCGGCAGCGCGGAACGTGCGGTCAGCAGGATAACTGGCACGCTGTTCCGCTTCTCCCGCAGGCCGCGCAGGATGCTCAGCCCATCGCGACCAGGCACCATGATGTCGAGCACGAGCGCGTCATACGGCACGGTGGTGGCCATCTCCCACGCCTCGTCACCATCGCCCACCGCATCCACCTGGATGCCCTGCTCTTCGAGGCCCTTTTTGGCGAAGGAGAGCAATTTGGCCTGATCTTCGACGAGGAGAATGCGCATGCGCAGGGATGATGATGCGCGGCTGCTGGTTGTCCACCGTCACCTGCGGCCGGGGCTGCATCATCCGCGGATCGGCGGGCCGTACCAGACGTGACACATCAGATAGATGATGATGCCGGTGACTGAGACGTAGATCCACACGGGCAAAGTCCACCGCGCGATGCGCTTGTGCCTGTCAAACCGCCCCCTCAATGCGGGAACGACGGTCATGATGACCAGCGGCAGGTTCAGTACGGCCAGTGGGATGTGCGTGAGGAGAATGGCGAGATAAATGGAGCGGCTGATACCAGTGCCGGCAAATTTCACATGACCGATGTGACGGTGGTAATAGAGATAGCAGCCAAGGAACGCGGTGGAGAAGAGCAGCGCAACGGTCATACTGGCGATGTGCGGTTTGCGCTGGCCGATCTTGATCATCGCGAGGCCGACCAGGATGTGGAACAAAGCACAGCCGTTGAAAATCGTGTAGAGCTTCGGAAGTTCGGTGACGTCCATGAGATTACTTCGCGCCGGTCGGCGTGTAAGGGGTCTTCTTCTGCTCCTTGAGGAGGTAGCGTAGATCCTTGCGCAGCTTCTCGTCCCAGAACTTCGCAAACTCGGGGTCGGGGTTCAGAATGTCCTCCAACCCACGCACATGGCCTAGGTGGTCGATGACGGCGACGCGCAAGTCGTGGATGTATTTGTCCTCGGGTGAAAGGCGGTCGGCCTCCGGCATGTCCTGCACCGGGCGGAACTGCACCTGGCTGGTCATGAACTTGCGCACGGCGTCCTTGTCGCCATTCACGAACCACCAGTTGTCGTCGTCTTTGATACCGAGTCCAGTGGCGAATTTTTTCATCATCTCAGGCGTGTCGTCGGCGTCGAGCGTGAAGCTGACGAACTGCAGGCCAGGCTCGCTGCCAAACTCCTGGTGCAGCTTCATCAGCTTGGCGATCACTGCGGCGCAGCCACGCGGGCATCGGGTAAAAACCCAAGAGATGACGAGCACCTTCCCCTTCAGTTCTTCAAGATGTACTTTTCTGCCGCTGCGCTCAATGAGTTCGAGATCTTTTTCCAGCCGACCTAGCACAGGCGGGCGTTCGGCGTTGTCGGTGCGGGAGCGGTAGATGAGATAGTTGTAAAAAACAACAATGCCGAGCACGGCGATGATGACGGGTGCCCAGATGGAGAGGGGATGAAGTCGGGCTTTGGCGGGAAGTTCGTTCATTGCGATGGCGGAGTTACGCGTGTTTCCAGGCGAGAATGGACACCAGGAGAATGGCCGGGAGATACATCAGCGTGCAGAAGAAGAGCTTGCGGGCCGTGGCACGCTCAGGCTGGCGGTTGAAGCGGATGGCGAGATGACACAGCCAGCCGCTGAGCAGCAACGCAGGGGGCAGAAACCACCACGCATGCGCGGCACCGCTGTAAACGGGGTAAAACATGAGCAATACCGTGCTGACTGAATATGCCAGCGCATGGCGTGAGGTGCGCACCCCCATCTCGTCATCGTTGGAGAGCATGACAAAGCCACCTTTGCGATATTCGTCGCGGTACATCCAGTTGATGGCGAGGAAATGCGGGAGCTGCCAGAGGAACAGCAGCAGGAAAAGGTAGATCGCGCCCGGCTCGATCATCAGTTCCCAGCGGAAATGCGGCGTGGTGTTCGCCGGCAGCGGACCCGCAGCGCCCGCCCAGCCGATGAGCGGTGGCAACGCGCCGGAAACCGCGCCGACAAGCGTGTTGGTGGCACTTTGCCGCTTCAACGGCGTGTAGATGAAGAGATAGGTGGCCAGCGTGGCCGCCGTGAGCACTGCAGCCTCCATATTCACGCGGATCGTCAGGTGAATGAGCGCCCACGCATTCAACAACCAGCCGATGCCGAACGCGACGGAGGGACTGACGCGACCGGATGGCAGCGGACGGTCTGCCGTACGCGTCATGCGCGAGTCCGGCTCGATCTCCATGAGCTGGTTGAATACCGCCGCACCAAACGCCGCGAGGCTGCTACCGACGATGGTGTGGAACAGCAGCCAGAAGTCGAAACCCTTCGGCGCACGCAGCCAGAAACCCACGAACGTGGTGACGATAACGAGCGCGCTGAGGCGAAACTTCGTCAAGATCATCAGGTCGCGTGCGGTCATGAGGCTGGATGGATGGAGCGGTGGATTGTTGAATGAATGAGTGACGAGAATATCGCGGTGTGTGAGCCTGGCACTCTCATTGTAACCGGGCCATTCCTGGCCCGTGCGGGGGGCAAGAATGCCCTCATCACGCCGCAAAATGAATCTGATTTAGTATTTTTGGATTGCGCAGAGGTTGGGGGACTGTTGTTGAATGGTGCCGTAATACAGAAGAATCAAATTTCTGCTTACGCCATGAAACAACGTGTTTCAACCATCACCCGCGTGTCGTTTGTCTTCCGCGTTCGCCTCTGATCCAGCGCTATCCTGATGCTTGCTCAGGCTCATGCATGTTAGGTGCCGGATGAAAACAACAACCCGATGTGGACCGGAACTGATGCAGAACCCGCCGAGAGACCGGACACGAACGATAACGAAGAAGACTCCGTGCCGAACTTGGCTGGAGGAGTGCTATGGCACCATGACTTCACGCCTTCACCGCCCACCTCAATTTCGCCGGTGCCGCACGTGGGTTGCCTCGGGTTTCCTGCGATGACGGGCGGATGACCTCGTCGTTGGTGGAGGTGAAGATGCCGCCGCGCAGGCCATCGCGGAAGAGATGCTTCACGCGGCGGTCTTCGCCGGAGTGGAAGGTGAGGATGGCGACGCGACCGCCGGAGCGCAGACAATTGGGCAACTGATGCAGGAAGGTGTCGAGCGCGGTGAATTCCTCGTTCACGGCGATGCGCAGCGCCTGAAACACACGACGCACAGTGACATCGCGTTCTTCGTCATCGACGCGGTGGGGCAAGGCGCGGCGCACCGCCTCCGCCAGCGACCAAGTGGTGGCGTGATCAGTGCTGGCGAGGGCGTCGGCGAGCAAGGCGGCGTGACGTTCGTCGGCGTTTTCTTCGAGGATCGTCTTCAGCTTCGCGGCTGAGAGCTTTTGCAGCAGATCGCGGGCCGATGCGCCGCGCTGCGGATTCATGCGCATGTCGAGCGGGCCGTCGTGCTTGAAGCTGAAACCGCGGGCGGGATTGTCGAACTGCATCGAGGAGCAGCCGAGATCAGCCAGCAGCACGTCCACGCCATCGCCCCAGCCGAGATCGGCCAGCGCGCGCGGCAAACCGGCGAAGTTCATGCGTTTCACGACGAGCGCGGACTCCTCGCAGCCGCCGGCACGCAGCCGCGCCTCGGTGCGCACGATCTCGATGGGGTCTTGATCGAGCGCTAGCAACGTTCCTCCGGGATGCACGGCCTTCAGCAACGCACTGGCATGTCCTCCGTAGCCGAGCGTGCAGTCCACCGCACGTTCACCGGGCTGCGGCGCGAGGGTTTGCATGATTTCAGGCAAAAGGATCGGCACATGCTGCCCGACGGGCGTTTTGCCGGACGCTCGCACTTTCGCGATGGTCTCGACGTAGCGCTCGGGATTCAGTTCCTTGTATTTGTCCTCGAAACGACGCGGATTCTTCCCCGAGTAACGCGGACGACGGCGATGCGGCGTTGGAGCTTCCGGTTCGCTCACAGCTCGTTGTATTTGGCGTTGGAGCCGCGTGCCTTCGCCACGGGATAGCGCTTCTCGTTGCGCTCGATCTTGTCGAGCATCGCCTGGCCGAGATCGACACCGAGATTGTGGGCCAGTTCAAACAGCAGGATGCCCACATCGGCCATCTCGTCCTTCAACTCGGGCATCTTGTCCTTCACGCGCTGCTCGATCTGGTCCGGCTGCTGCCAGACGAAGTGCTGCAGCAGCTCCCCCGCCTCCGCCGTGATGGCGACGGCGAGTTCCTTGGGGTTGTGAAACTGCATCCAGTCCCGGGCGTCGCGAAACGCGCAGATGCGCGCGGTGATTTGCTCGATGGTCATGCCGCATGATGCCGCGCCTGCGACACGGGGCAAACGCTACCACGTTGCCACCACCTCTGCTTCACCACTTAGACCGATTCGGCATCGACCGCCGCGAACGGCATGCCGATCCTCTCGCCCATCGACAAAACCACCATGGAAGTGAAGGACGGCTCCAAGACCATCTCAGCAGCCGATCAAGGTGGCGTCAGTGAAGTATCGTGCGATGTTCATCGCGCACATTTTATGATTCATCACCCTGTTCTGGCCCTCCTTGCATGTGCCCATGTGCTTGGTTTCACCGCGCTTGCTGCTGACAAGCCATTAACCATCTCCAGCCTAGGAGAACTCGCAAAACTGGCCGCTCAAAGCGGCCAGAACGTGAAGATGAAAGAGGGAACGTATCGCCTCGTCGATTTCATCCCGCTGGACACAATCAAGGAACGCCAGGAGCAGAAGGAATGGCAGTTCATCACCTTCAGCGGCAGCAGCAACACCTTCGATCTCACCGGGGTGACCATCGAACTGGACACGGCGCTGCGGAACGCGCTGCGTTCGCCGATTCACACCGACGAATTTCTGATCAACGGCCAAAACAACACGCTGAAGGGCCTCACCATCACCAGCGTGGGCGATGGCATTGCCTTTGGTGGCGCGGTGCTCGGTGTCACCGGCACTGGCAACATCTTGCGAGACTGCACGGTGTATGTGCGTGGCTCAGCACCTTATGGCTATGGCGATCTCTTCGGCAAAGGCGGCCACAAGCACAGCGGCGTGCATATCACCGGCAGCGGCACGCGTTTCTTCGGCTGCAAAGTGTTCACCAAGGCCTTTGGCCACGCTTTCTACCTTCAGGAGAACTGCGACGATGTCCTGTTCGAGAACTGCCATGCCGAAGGCGTGATGCGCCGCACGGACGAAATGCTGGCCGAGACCTCTGGCATGGCCTTCGATCGGAAATTCATGAGCGAGGTCATGAACCGCAGCGGCACGAAACGCATCCAACCCGGCTACATGAAGGCGCTGTCCGAGGACGGATTCCGCACTTATCACACGCATCAAAACCTCCGCTTCAAGAACTGCACGGTCAAAAATATGCGCGGTGGATTCGAGCTGCGCACCAAAACGGCACCACGCATCGAGAACTGCACAGCCGTCGGCTGCGAACGCGGTTTCTGGGTTTCCACCGGCGCGACCGTCACGAACTGCAAGGGCGACACGCAGTTCGGCCCGCTGCTTTATGTCGAAGGCGACAACGCAAACGTGAACGTGCAGTTGCTACCTACCGAGGCTGACAAAATCACCGTGCATGTCATCGCGGCGATCTATGGCAGCGGAAACAAGGTCACGATCACCGCCAAAGGCCGCCGCGTGCATGCCTTGCCCATCCTCGTTGGCTTCACCCCGCCCACGATGGGCGAAAATGCGACCGCCAACAGCGAGCGAAAAGCGAGCAACCTGATCCTGCACAATCAGACGACCATGCCGGTCGTGATCGGCGCGAAAGCGGAGGAATCACAGATCTTCACGCAGGGTCCGGTGAAGGAGAACAAGGGCAAGGACATCATGATTCAAAGCCTCGCTCCAGCAGACGGCAAATAATCAGCCCGTTGAATGCCAGATCACGCAACCACGCAGAGTTGTCATGGTTTGAACGGCATTCAATATCATGAGAATCCCCATCCACCCTTTCCACATCCCGCTGAGCCGCCGCAAACTGCTGCACAGCCTGCTGCTCACCACCGGCGGCATCATCACGAGTGACATCTACGCGGAAGCGCTCACACTCACGCCACGAGCGACGGAAGGCCCCTACTATCCGGATCATCTGCCGCTCGATCAGGACAATGACCTCGTCACCATCATGGACGGTGCCACAGCGGAAGGCGTAATCGCGAATTTCGGCGGACGTTTGCTCGATGTGGATGGCAAACCGATTTCCGGCGCGCTGATCGAAATCTGGCAGGCGGACAACAACGGCTGCTACATCCACAGCAACGGCACGCAACGCGGCAAGGAGCGCGATGCGAAGTTCCAGGGCTACGGCAAGATCGAGACGAACGCGAAGGGCGAGTATCGCTTCCGCACGATCAAGCCGGGCCTCTACACCGGCCGCACGATTCACTGGCACGTCCGCGTGAAACAGAACGACAAGAGCATGCTCACCACGCAGCTTTTCATCGCTGGTGTGCCTCAGAACGACCGCGACGGCATCCTGCGCGGCATGGGCACCGACGAACAGCGTCTTTCCGTGATTCGCGAATTCAAACCGATGAGCACCGACAGCAAGGAACTCACCGGCACTTGGGACATCGTGATCGGTAAGACGCCGGAAGATCCGGAGCGACGCCATCGTGGTCGCCCGCCCGGAGGCCCACCGCCGCCTCGCCGTCGCGAGTAAACAGGCGCAGCGGTTTTGCCATCACTCCTTCACCCTTCGCTGGCGCACGCATTCAAAAAGGCACACGCCCGTCGCCACGCTGACGTTCAGACACTCCACACGACCGGCCATCGGAATCTTCGCGAGGAAATCGCAGTGCTCGCCGGTAAGGCGGCGCATGCCGGGGCCTTCCGCACCCATGACGATGCCGATGCCGCCTTTTAGATCGAGATCGTAAAGACTCTGCGTCGCTTCATCTGCGGTGCCGACGAGCCAGATGCCGAGTTCTTTGAGCTTGTCCATCGAACGGGCCAGATTGGTGACGCGGATGAGTGGAATATTCTCTGCACCGCCACAGGCCACGCGGATGACGGTTTCGCTGATTGGCGCCGATTTGTCCTTCGGCATGATGACCGCAGCGACTCCGGCAGCATCGGCGGTGCGCAGGCAGGCACCGAGGTTGTGCGGATCCTGCACGCAGTCGAGGATAAGCACGAGCGGATCTTTCTTGCCTTCGAGTACCAGCGCGATGTCGCCCTCGTCATAGGTGCGCACATTGCCGTCGGTGCGGGAGTGGCGGTTCTGGCGGGCGATGGGTTGCTCGGAGCGGTTCGGGCGCATGGGGTTCGGTGCGACAGTGTGGCAGTGGACAGTGGGACTGTGAAGCAGGTTTGGCAAAATGTTCGCGCCACTAGCTTGCGATCTGTGTGAAGAGGCGAGAGAGGTCAGGGCATGAAAATGCCTAGTTGGAAACTCTGGGGGGCGGGAATCGCTGCTTTTACGTTGGCGGTGCTCGCTCTGGTGTTTGGATGCGAGTGGTGGATCGCGAAGAGAGCCGAAGGTCACTGTTTTGACGATGTGAAAGCGTTTCCCGAGGTGCCAGTCGCCGTGGTGCTAGGCACTTCGGCGCGTCTGGCAGACGGCAGGGCGAATTTGTTCTTTCTACCACGCATGCAAGCGGCGGCGGCCCTGTTCAAGGCAGGCAGGGTGAAGGCGTTGATCGTCAGCGGTGATAACGGCACGCGTGGCTATGACGAACCGACGGAGATGAAACGTGTACTGGTGCAGCTGGGAGTGCCGGAGGTGAAGGTCGTCTGCGATTATGCAGGATTCCGCACGCTCGATTCGGTTGTGCGTGCAAAGGAGGTTTTCGGCCAGTCTCGATTCATTGTCGTTTCACAGCGATTTCACAATGAGCGGGCGATCTATCTAGCACGGGCCTTCGGCATTGATGCAACGGGTCTCAACGCAGCGGACGTGCCGGTGGCGCTGTCGATCAAAACGTTCCTGCGCGAGAAACTGGCATGCGTGAAGGCCGTGCTGGATGTGAACGCACTTCACACGCAGCCGAAATTCCTCGGTGAGAAGGTGGTGTTACCTCTGGAATGAGTGCTACGACGTCCAGACGGTCAGCGCGCGGCGCAATTCAGCGCTGGGGGTCACACGCAGCGACTCATCGACCTCCAACCGCGCCTTGTGACCGTTTTGAGAGATTTCGAGGAAGACGGGAAGCGTGCCGGGGAATTGCGTGAGCACTTCGTATATGCGCTCGAGGTCGGTTTCGTCGTGCTGGCGGGTGTTGAGGCGCAGGACGATGGGTTTCGGCGGTGGAGGAGGTTTTGGCGTGTCCGGCGCAGAATCGGCGGCGTTGCGCGGCTTCGCGGCTTTCGGCTTGAGCGACTTGGCGTCGTTGCAGGTGACGCGATTGCCATCGGTCTTTTGATCTTTGCTGACACGGATGCGAAAGGCCATCACCGCGCCGTCGGCGAGCACGTCCTTGATCTTCTCGAAGTCGTCGCTCCAGCACATCATCTCCTGCACACCGGTGAAGTCTTCCACTTTGAAGGTGGCGAAGGGGCGGTTGTCTTTTTTCGAGTAACGCACTTCGAGCTGACTCAAGATGCCAGCGATGGTGTGCGTGCTGGCTTTCACCTTCGTGTCGATCTCCTCGATGGAGGCGATCTTGATGAGCTTCGGGCTGTCGAAATGACCGCGATAGCTGTCGAGCGGATGGCCGCTGACGTAGAAGCCGAGCAGCTCTTTTTCAAAGGTGAGTACTTCGTCCGTGCTCCAGACGAGCGCTGGTGCCACCGGCTCGTTCTTCTTCGCTCTCTTCGGTTTTCCGAGGTCAAAGTCATCAAACAGGCCGCCTTGACCGGCTTTCCTGTCTTTCTGCATCGCAGCGGCGGAGGCGAGGACCTGCTCGAGCTTCGCGAACATGATAGCGCGCAGCTCGCCGGTGAAGTCGAAGGCGCCGGCCTTCACGAGCGATTCCATGAGCTTCTTGTTCACGGCACGGTTGTCCATGCGCACGGCGAAATCTTCGAGGCTGGTGAAGGGGCCGTTTTGCTCGCGTTCGGCGATCGCGGCCTCCATCGCACCCTCGCCTACGTTCTTGATGGCCGAGAGGCCGTAGCGGATCGCATTCGGCAATTCCTCTTTCGGCATTCCGGCTTCGTCATTGGCAGCCACGGCCTCTTTGCTGAACTCGGGAGCAAATTTCAGCGCCGACTTGTTAATATCTGGCGGTAACACACGAATGCCCATCTCGAAGCACTCGCTGACGAAATTGGCGATCTTGTCGGGGTTGCTGATTTCGTAGCTGAGCACGCCCGCCATGAACTCGACGGGATAATTGGCCTTCAAATAGGCCGTGCGGTAGGTGACGATCCCGTAGGCAGCGGAGTGGGATTTGTTGAAGCCGTATTGCGCGAATTTTTCGAGCAAGTCGAAGACGGCGTTGGCCTGCTTTTCAGCGATGCCGTTCGTTTTGAGGCAGCCTTCGACGAAGATGAGTCGCTGGCGGGCCATTTCGGCGGCGTCCTTTTTGCCCATGGCGCGGCGCAGCATGTCAGCGCCGCCGAGGGAGAAGCCCGCGAGCACGTTCGCGGCCTGCATGACCTGCTCCTGGTAAACCAGGATGCCGTAGGTCTCCTTGGCGATCTTTTCGAGCAGCGGATGCGGATACTCGACCTTCTCGAGGCCCTTTTTACGCGCGATGTAGTCGGGAATGAACTGCATCGGCCCCGGACGATACAGGGCGAGGATAGCGATGATTTCCTCGATGGTGTCCGGCCCGAGCTGTTTACAGGTGTTGACCATGCCGCCAGATTCCATCTGGAAGACGGCGACCGTTTCGCCGCGTTTGATGAGATCGAAGGTTTTGACGTCGTCGAGCGGCGCATCGGCCACTTTGAAGCCGGGCACGCGTTTGTTGATCCAGTACTCGGCCTCGTGGATCACCGTCAGCGTTTTGAGGCCGAGGAAATCCATCTTGAGCATGCCGAGCTCGGTGAGCGGCTTCATCGCGTATTGCGAGAGCACGGCTTCTTCCTTGTCTCGCGTGAGGGCGATGAAGTTGTCGAGCGGGCGGTCACCGATGACGACACCGGCCGCATGCACGCCGGTGCCGCGGGTGAGCCCTTCGAGGAAGGTGGCGTGCCGCCAAAGCTCCTGCGCGTTGCCGTCGGCTTCGAGTTTTGCGGCGAGCTCGGGGTTTTTCTTCACCGACCCCTCCAGGTCGATGTTCAACTCGTTTGGAATCATCTTCGCGAGCGCGTCGCTGTCGCCATAGCTCCAGCCGAGCACGCGACCGACATCGCGAATGACCGATTTGGCACCCATTGTGCCGAAGGTGATGATGTGGCAGACGCTGAGGTCGCCGTATTTCTCGCGGACGTACTGAATGACCTCCGGGCGGCGCGTCTGGCAGAAGTCGATGTCGATATCCGGCGGCGAAACACGCTCGGGATTGAGAAATCGCTCGAACACGAGCTCGAAGCGCAGCGGGTCGATGTCCGTGATGCCGAGGCAGAAGGCCACGAGCGATCCAGCGGCCGATCCGCGGCCCGGGCCGACAGGGATGTCATGCTTGCGGGCCCAGTTGATGAAGTCCCAGACGATGAGGAAGTAGCTGGTGAAGTTTTTCTCCTTCAGCAGCGCCAGCTCGACCTCCATGCGCTGATGCAGCACCTCGTCATTCAGCGCACGATCACGGCCATAGCGGCGCTCCAGACCCTCCTGCGTGAGCTTGAGAAGATACTCGTTCCGGTCCCCGCCTTCGGGCATCGGATACTGTGGATAGCGGTCGATGGAGGTCGAATCGAGGTGGATTTTGACATCGCAGCGCTCGGCAATCTCCAGCGTAGCATCACATGCCTCGGGCACTTCTGAAAATAGCGCACGCATCTCTTCGGCGGTCTTGAAATAAACCTCCGGGGAGTAGGTCATGCGGCTCTGGTCGTAGATCGACGCGCCGGTGCCGATGCAGATCATGATGTCGTGGGACTCGTGATCGCTGTGGTTGAGGAAATGCACGTCGTTGGTGGCGACGGTCTTGAGGCCGTATTGCCTGCCCCACTCGACCATCTGCCGTGCGCTCTTGAGCTGCGCCTCCATGTTGTGATCCTGGATTTCGAGATAGAAATTCTCGGGGCCGAAGATGTCACGGAACTCCTGCAGGCTCCTCTCGGACTCGTCTTTGCGGTCGGAGAGGAGCAGTTCGTTGATCTCGCCATTGATGCAGCCACTGAGGCAGATGATGCCCTTCGCATGCTCACGCAGCGCGTCTTTATCGACACGCGGCTTGTACCACTGACCTTCGAGATGACCTTTGGTGATGAGTTTGGAGAGATTGTCGAAGCCCTCGTTGCTCTCGGCGAGCAAAGTAAGGTGCGAGGCGCGCTTGCGGCCGGCGACTTCGTTTTTGTCAAACATTGAACCGGGGGCGAGGTAGGCCTCACAGCCGAGGATGGCTTTCGTCTTGGCTTTTTTGGCAGCCATGTAGAAGTCGATGGCACCGTAGAGGTTGCCGTGGTCGGTGACGGCCACGGCGGGCATTCCAAGCTCCTTCACACGCTCCATGAGCGCGTCGATGCGCACCGCGCCGTCGAGCAGCGAGTAATCAGTGTGCAGGTGGAGGTGGACGAAGGAGTCGGGCATGTGGCGTGGCAGGATTAACCTCGTTTGCCTGCCCACGACAAGACCTAGTTGTTCACATCCTTGCCCTGCTGCGGTTTCCGATGTCCGCGATGGTAGTGGCGATGCTTGTTCAGCAGGTGCCAGCCGGTGATCAGCAGCAGCAGTGTAATGGCCACTGTGAGAATGAGGGATGCTCTAGCAAGAGTCGGGTGAATGCTATGTGTTCTCAGCGGAATCCCTGCCGGAGGGGCTTTCGCCACCAATGGGAAGGGACGGCTGATCTCGCCAGGAAACACAACCTGAGGGCGGGGATCTGGCACACCTGCGCGGCTTGCCTGGAGGATCAGGGTGGTGTTGGCCTCCTTCGCGAAATCGAGCTGGAAATCCGCTGCGCCTCCCGGCACCTGGCCTTTTGCCGTGGCCAGCAGGTGGACCTCCTGCGTCGCGGCGGTCAGCGGCGTGTTGTCCGAGCCGTCGATGGCCTGAATCTCGCAAGCAGGCAGCTTGCTTTTTCTCCCGCCGAAGACCAGCCCTACGGCGCTGTCTAGGTACTCACACGCCTTCCGCTGGGTAGCAGTGATCTGCTCCGGCGTCTGCTCACGGTACCAAGAGGCAGGCACTGGCGGCAGCGTCGTGGGATCGGTGGCGAGGAAGGTACGCGGATCGATGCTGATACGCAGGGTGTAGCCGCCTTCATCCGAAAAATCGGCCTCGATCGTCATGTTCGGCACCACATGCGCCCCTACTGACACTGCAAGAGCCAGCACTGCCAGACACACGATGCCTAGGATTCGACCTCGGAGATTTTGAAGAAGCATGAGCCATGGTGGAGAAGGCGGGGGGCGATGGCAAATTGATCGTCGCCACAGACAATCCTTCAAGATAAGCTGCTGGCAGGCCGGTAAGGCTCGGCTGCGGTTTCTGTAACGGAAAGAACCCGTGAAAATCCTTGTAGCTAGAACCTGCCCGCGCTTGACTTGAGGCGCGCTAATTGCTTCAAAGTCACATTACATTTCATCTCCCGCATGGGCGCCCTTCTCAAAGCACTGGAAAAAGATCAGGAGATTCCTCTCGAGGATTTCAACCTGATCGGCCGCAGCCCGGATGCCTCCATCCGGCTGCTTGATGGTGGTGTTTCGCGCCAGCATGCGACGATCCGACGTGATGGGGCGCTCTACTGGGTGTCCGACCTCGGCAGCGCGAACGGAAGCTTCGTAAATGATGTGGCAGTCACCACCGCACGCGCCCTGCGTCATGGCGACCGCGTGCAGTTCGGTACCAGTATCTTCGTGTTCGACAGCATGGAGGAGGAGCGTCCGCATGGCGAGACCGGCAACGTGAGCACGCAGTCGCTGCACACCATCGCCCTGCCGGTGAAAACGGTGAAGGCCACGCTGCTGGTCGGTGATTTGCGCAACTTCACCGCCCTCTCTGCCCAGCTCAGCGCCGAAGAGGTCGCCACCATGCTGCGTGAGTGGTACGCCGACTGTGAAAATATCATCAAGAGCCGCGACGGTATCATCGACAAGTTCATCGGTGACGGAGTCTTCGCCTACTGGCCCGGTGATGACATCTCCGTGCGTCTGAAGGCCACCGAAGCCGCAAAACTCCTCAGCGGCCCCGAGGCCGGCAACTCGCCCAAGCGTAAATGGCTGAGGGAAAACATGAACCTCGAGGTGCATTGCCACATTGGCTTGAACATCGGCGACGTCGCACTCGGCGCGATGGGCCGCGGCAACAACACCGCTGTGGGTGAGGCCGTGAACGTGACCTTCCGTATTGAAAGCCTCACCCGAAAGTTGCAGGTGCCCATGCTGGTCGGAGCTCCGTTCCTTCAAGGTTGGTCTGACGGCCTGAAGATTTATCAGAATGCCGGTATCCATCCGGTCAAAGGCCAGCCGGAGCCGGTTGAGGTCTATTCGCTGATCGACGCGCCCACGACCTCGATCTCATTTGGATCCTAAGCGTCCAAAAAACGCGCCATCTCCTCCTGCGTCATGCGGTAGAGGAACCACTCGCTCATGCGTTTCGCGCCCATGCGCTGCTCATACACGCGCTGCGCGTTCACATTCCAGTCCAACGCGGCCCACTCCACGCGGCCGCAATTGCGTTCGTGCGCGAGTGCAACAGCCTTTCTGAGCAAAGCACCACCCACACCTCGGCTGCGCTTCTCCGGCAGCACGAAAACATCTTCGATGTAGAGCGTCGGCAGCGCGAGAAAGCTCGAATACGTCTCCGCCAGGATCAGATAGCCGCACGGGGCCGTTTCCTCATTCACAAACGCCAGCCACACCTCGATGCGTGGCTTGGCACCCAACGCGTCTTCGATCAATCGCTCCTGCGCAGCTTCATCCGGCGGCGGGAGCTTCTCATAGTCTGCTAACCCCACGACGAGTTGGCAAAATGACGCCACATGCTCACGCGTGAGCGGGCGCAGTTCGATCTGCGGCTTCTCGCTCATGCGGTGAGCACAGGATCGCCGAACAGCGTGAAGTGACCGGCCTGGGTGATGCGCACCTTGAAGATCTCCCCGGTATGGCGCTCAGGATTGCCGTCGAAAACGACGATGCGGTTGGAGCCGGTGCGCCCCGTTAGCCGCGCCTCATTCGTCTTGCTCGGCCCTTCGCAGAGGATTTCGACCTCCTGGCCGACGAGTTCGTCATACATCGGCAGCGCAATGCTGTTCACGAGAGCGAGCAAATCCTGATTGCGCTGCTCTTTGACGCGCTCGGGCACCTGGAGCGCGTCCTCCATCTCCGCGGCGGGCGTGCCGCGACGTTTCGAGTAGCGGAAGATGAAGGCGTTGTCGAAACGCAGCTTCTCAAACAACGCGCGTGTCTCCAGATAGTGCTCCTCCGTCTCGCCCGGGAAGCCGACGATCACATCCGTCGTCACCGCGATGCCCGGACGCGCCGCACGGATACGTCCGACGAGTTCGGTGAACTTCGCCGTCGAATACGGACGGTGCATGCGCTTCAGAATCGCGTCGCTGCCGCTTTGCACCGGCAGATGCACATGCTCCGCGAGCTTCGGCAGATAGGTGAATGCCTCGATGAGATCCTTCTTGTAGCCGATGGGATGTGGACTGGTGAAACGAATGCGCTGGATGCCAGGAACCTCGTGTACAGCCTCCAGAAGCTGCACAAAGGGGCTTTTGCCATCCACGGTGGGGAACTCGTGCCTGCCGTAGAGATTCACGATCTGGCCGAGAAGGGTGACTTCCTTCACACCGCGATCCGCGAGGCGCTTCACCTCCTCCACGATGTCCGCGATCGGCCGGCCGCGCTCACCGCCGCGTGTGTAGGGCACGATGCAGAAGGTGCACTTCATGTTGCAGCCCTGCATGATGCTCACGAAGGCGCTACCCTGCTTTTCTTTGAGCGTGTGATCGCGAATCGTGTTCTGCGACGCGGCCTCCTCCTCGACATCGACGATGGAGAAGCGCTCGTCATCCATCAGCTCGGCCTCCTTCTTGCGGATGATCTCATCCACATACTCGACGACGCGATGATACTTCTGCGTGCCGACGACGAGATCGACCTTCGCCTTGTCCACCAGCTCGGTGCCGCGGCTCTGCGCCATGCAACCCATGAAACCGGTGACGAGCGGGATGCGACGGCGGCGCACCATGCCCATCTTCCCCAGTGCCTTCTGCTCCGCCTGATCGCGCACGGAGCAGGTGTTGATCAAAACCACATCCGCATCCTCGTCCGAGGACGTCATCGTGTAGCCGCGCTCGGTAAACATCTGCGACACCTGCTCGGTGTCGCGTTCGTTCATCTGGCAGCCGTAGGTCTTGATGTGAACGCGGGGCATGTTGGGGGCGCGGAGGATAGCTTCCCGCAGAGAGGGCGCAAGGAGCAGCGAAAGCCGGAAATGGAGGAATGGAAAACTGAGGATGGAAAATGGCAAAATATCCTGACATGCCTGCGACCGCAGTTTGTCACTCACGGCCAATTTACCATTTTCCATTTCTCCCTTTTCAGTTTTCCATTCAACTCTTGATCTCAAAGATGGCCTCCACCTCCACGGCGGCGCCGGTGGGGAGCTGCGCGAAGCCCAGGGCGCTGCGGGCGTGATAGCCATCGCCGTCTTTGCCGAAAATCTCATGCAGCAGGTCGGAGCAGCCATTGATCACCAAGTGCTGCTCGGTGTAGTCGAGCGTCGAATTCACACAGCCGAGCACTTTGATGACCTTCAGGCCGTCCAGCGTGCCGTGCGTGTCCCAAACCGAGCGCAGCACCTTCTCCGCGCAGTTTTTCGCCGCCTTGTAGCCGTCCTCCGTCTTCAAATCGCCCCCCAATTTGCCTTTCAGGTCGCTGACGTGACCGGAGGTGATGAGCTGGTTGCCGCTGCGGATGCACAGGTTGAGATACGCGGGCGGCTGCTTCGTGAAGGTGAGGCCGAGGGATTCTGCTTTTTGCTGGGGTGTCATGGAGTGGGATTGCAAGTTTCGATTGTTGAGCTGGAGAGGACACAGATAACAGGCCATGTGAATTTTACCAGCCAGGTCTGAATGCCCGGTCAATAAAGCATGCCTTTCCGCCAAAGTGCGACCATGTCCAAACCCACTCTGCTGTGACACAGCGCTTCGGGAATAATCGACCAGCACTTTAGACTGAGTAAGCCAAGTAGCTCTGAAAAGCTGTGGTGCCCAGCAGTGCAAGGCTAGGCCAGATTGTATGAAATTACACGTCAGCCCGAGGCAAAGGGCCCTCGTAACGCAGCTCGCTATCATTTTAAACAGCTCGCCCGCATCACCCTGCCGGGCTATTTAAGCTCGCTAAATCGCCTGAAAAATAATAACTTCATTATTGACTTCAAGTAAATGATTTACCAAACTCAGAAAACTATGAATACTACTCCTGGTTCCTTTCTCCACCGCTGCTTCAAAGTATTACAAATTCTACCTGGTCTGTTTCTCTTCAGCCTCCTCTACTCCAACTGTTCTCAATTTGCTCCGGGAGCTTCATTCGACAGCATGACCGCTGAACAACAGCAACACTTCATGAAAACCCTTGGTACCAGCGATGTGAACCAGGCTAGGGCGCTCTTCAACAGTCAGTCGCATATCCCTTTTTGTGTCCCTTATTAACTTGGCCCAGCCCTCCACGCTTCATCATGAAAAACATTCTGATTTGCGCGCTGCTGCTGGCAGCCACCTCATCTGTCTTTGCCCAAGACACCAGAAAAGTCAGTGAAGCCGTCTCTCCGCCGACTGTTCGCATCAACCCGAACAATCCTTTCTCCTCTCTTGTCGGCTCGGATCACTACTACACCTCGTTATCCACCAGTTATGTGCATACGACGAATGCCTTTTCCGACTTCCGTGAGATCAAAGACTGGTACCTCAACATCAATGCTTCGGTCGGTTGGCGCTCCACCATCGGCAGCAGCATGTACCTCGATCTGTTGGCCTTCGTAAACCGCTTCGACTACAGCAATCAAGAGTTGCTCAGCCGCAATGCCTACGGCACCCGCGTCTCCTTGATGGGCCTGCTGCCCGGTCGTTTCCGCCTGCCCTACTTCCTGACCTACACCGGCCAGTGGTTCACCGACAGTTCCTATGACAGCGTCGGCCTCAACTTCCACAACGTCAACGTCACGGTTCCTACCTATCGCAAGTCCTTCGGCAACAGTGGCACTCTCACCATGCTGGCTTCCTTCTCCTGGATGAAGGCGGAGCCCAGTGACTTCGACCAAGTCATCCCTGGAATCATTGTCCGCTACAACCTGCCCATCACGGATAAGGACGATCTCCAGTTCTCCCTCATGCAGAGCTACTCCTACTATCGACACTTCCTCCCTGGCGTGTCGTTCATGGAAGGCGACCGTCAGGACTGGCGCACATCGCTCACCCTCCAGTGGGTGCATAACTTCACCAAGAACATCGCCTTCACGGCTGGCGTGTCCTACCTGCGCAACGACAGCAACCTGACCGGCATTGATGTCGCCACAGGCCGCACTGGAGGCATCTATGACTACAAAGCATGGAACTTCACGCCGACCATCGGCGTGAATTTCACCTTCTAATCCGGGGCGCAGAAACCCTGCCCACCCATTTTTCGGGCGCTCGTCCGGTGTAAACCGTCAGAGCGCCCGTTTTTTTACCCTTTTGCCAGATATGATTCCCTATCTCAACCTGCCCCCGCTGAGACTTGGCCCCCTGGTTTTTCACCCCTTCGGATTCCTCGTCTGGACGGGCATCGTCGTCGGTTTTTCCGCAGCACGCCATCAGGCGCGCCAGCTAGGGCTCGATCCGGCACTCATCAGCCGCCTGGTCATAATCGCAACTGGTGCAGGCATTGTCGGAGCCCACTGGGTGCATCTTATAGCCTACCACCCCGAAGAGTTTTGGGCGAATCCTTGGAGCGTCCTGCGCGTGTGGGCCGGCATTTCATCCTATGGCTGCTTTATCAGCTCAGCCATCGCGGTGGCGGTTTATGTGCGCTGGAAAAAGATCCCCTTCCTGCCTTACGCGGACGTATTAACCTTTGCCTTCATTCACGCGTGGTTTTTCGCCCGCCTGGGCTGCACCATCGCCCATGATCATCCAGGCACTCCGTCGCAGTTCTGGCTCGCAGTGAAGTTCCCCGGCGGGCCGCGGCATGATCTCGGTTTTTACGAATTCCTTCTCTGCTTTCTCTGGCTGCCGCTCGTGCATTGGCTGGGGCGCAAAAAAAAGATCGATGATCCGCCGCGCGGCACCCTCACGCACGCGATGCTGGTTGCTTACGCCGTGCCGCGTTTCTTCCTCGACTTCCTCCGCGCTTCCGACCTCGCTTACAGCGATGCGCGGTACGTCGGCCTTACGCCCGCGCAGTATGGCTGCATCTTTTTCACGATTATCGGCCTTCGTTTTCTGCTGAAAATCGCGCGCCCTCTGCTGCATGAGCCTTCGCGCACGTATTCTTCTGTGCGTGCTTTCGGGCGTGATTGATCCGCTCGGATTCACCGGCTTCGGCTTCTTTCCACTCACCTGGATCGCCAAGGTGCCCGGGCTGCTCGCCGTGCGGTATCTGTCGCCGCGCCTTCGGTTACTCTGGAGTCCGCCCCCTCAAAGCCCCGATGCATTTACCTCGCGTCCAATCCGCCACATCAGTCTGTCCAATGCGAGGGCGATGCCTGGCTTGCGGCCGTTCATCAATCCGGCCCAGCAGAGGCCTTTCGCGGTGTGAACCATGATCGTGCTCGTTCCCGGCAGCGAACCGCCGTGCCACCAGTTCGGCGCCTTGTTCACGCTCCAGCCACGCGCGTAATTCGCGCTCATGGCGGTGGTCATGGTGCGAATCGACTCTTCACGCAGTAATTTCGGCAGTTGTGACGCAAAGCACACCAGATCGCCTGCGGTGGCTATCCAGCCGCCGTGCGAGTCCATGCGCGTCACGTTCATGTTGTAGGCTGCTCCCGGCTTCTCGGTGAGATACATGGATTCATGCGGCTGACGTTGCGCCAGCGTGTTTCCGGCGATCTTCATGCTGGTGATGCCGCACTTCGACAGCACCTGCTGCGCGATCAGCGTCTCGTAAGGCGTTTGATGGATCTTTTCGAGCACACGACCCAGCACGCAGTAGCCGAAGTTCGAATACGCGTAGTGCTCGCCCGGCTTGTGCGCCTGCTTCTGGTTCGCCAGCGCCCAGGTGATAAGCTCGTCATGTGCCATCGCCGGATTCTTGAACATCGGGTCGTCCTTGTCGTTCGCCCAGCCGCCGCTCAAATGCGTGAGCAGATGATCGATCGTGATGGCGCGGACGGACTCCGGCAGCTTCGCGCCATACGCGTCGCCGAGAATGCCCTGCGAGCCGAAAACCCTGCCGTCGAGCTGCAACTGGCCTTTCTCGACGCCCATCATCACCGCAGTGGCCGTGATGGGCTTCGAAATGCTGGCGATGCGGAAACGATGCTCCGGCGTCACCGCCTCCTTGCCTTCCGCATCGGCAAAACCGTAACCATGCTCGAATTCAACGGCACCATCACGCCCGTAGGCAATCGAAAGGCCCTGCATGCCATGCTCATGAAGAAAACCTTCCGCGATGTCGCGGATCGATTTCGCCTCGGATTTTTCCGGCGATGCCGCAAAGACCGGCCATGCGGCCAGTGAACCCACAAAAGCGCGTCGTTTCATGCGAACAGCATCACACCTTGACGCGTCGCATCCGTCAATGAAAACATCATCCATGCTCCGCTCCCTCGCATTGCTCTACCTGCTCACCTGCGCTGTCCGCGCCCAGGTCGTCGATACCAGCACGCTCACCGGCAAGGTCGTCTGCGGTTATCAGGGCTGGTTTCGTTGTGAAGGCGACGGCAGCAACAACGGCTGGCATCACTACGCGGCGGGCGGAAAGTTCGAGCCGGGGCACTCGCACATCGAATTGTGGCCCGATGTGAGTGAACTACCGTCGCAGGATCGCGTGGCGACGCCGTTCAAATTCGCGGACGGCCGTACAGCGGAGGTGTTCAGCTCCGTGCGCGAGTCCACCGCTCGGCTGCATTTCAAATGGATGCGCGATCACGGCATCGACGGCGCTTTTGTACAGCGTTTCGCCACCACCACGCGCGACAAACGTTTCCGCGAGCCGATGGACCAGGTACTGGCGAACTGCCAGACGGCGGCGAAGGCAAACGGTCGCGGGTGGACGCTGATGTATGACCTCAGCGGCATCAAAGAAGACGGCATCCAGCTTGTCATCGACGATTGGAAGCGGCTCATCACGGAAAAACGCCTCGATCTCAAAGACGCCGCCTACTTCAAGCATCACGGCAGACCGCTCGTCGCGCTGTGGGGCCTCGGTTTCAATGACCGTGCGCCGATGCTCGACGAATGGTCACGCCTCATCACTTTTCTGAACGATGAGGGCTGCGCCATCATGCTCGGCGTGCCCTACTACTGGCGCACGCTCGACCACGACTGCATCAAGGATCCAAAGCTGCACGAACTCATCACCAAGGCCGACATCGTCAGCCCTTGGGCAGTCGGCAGGCTCGGCACGCCGCAGGACGCGGCCAATCGCGTGGAGAAAATCTTGAAGCCCGATGCCGCGTGGTGCGCGGAGCGCAAGATCGACTACCTGCCGGTCATCTTCCCCGGCTTCAGTTGGCAGAACCTCTCCAAATCACGCGGCCAGGAGGCGAAGTTCAACGCGATCCCACGGCTCGGCGGTCAGTTCCTCTGGTCACAGGCGCTCGCGGCGAGGCGAGCCGGTGCGCAGATACTCTATGTAGCGATGTTTGACGAACTGGATGAAGGCACGGCCATCTTTAAAACCGAAAACCATCCGCCCGTCGGCGCGAGCCCGTTCCTAGCCGAGCCTGAGCTGCCAAACGATCATTATCTCTGGCTTACCGGCACTCTCGGGAAGCTGTTGCGCGGCGAGATCGGAGATGAAATGCCGAAGCGCTGACATCGGCGGAGGCACGAAGCTTCTACGACAAATCCGACGCGAGCACCGAGTTCGCTGCGCGCAGCGCCAGTTCCTTTGCCTGCGCGATCACACGCACGGGTGTGTTGTCGAACATGTAGGCATGGCAGCTCGGGCAGGTCACGGCACGCGTCACCACGATGGAGCCACAGCCTTCACAGACCTTGTACTGCTCGGGATGGGTGGCGATCTTTTCCGCCTGCTTCAGACGGGAGTCTGGTTTGTTCTCGTGCGCGCTCATGAGACGGCTGCAAGCTACGGCGGCTGTCGCAGCACGCAACTCCGGCAATGCACAAGTTGCGCTGAAAATTGTGCTTGCTACGCGGATGTTAATCACCCGCTCAGCCGAGTCCCTCGACACTCCACCCATCCCGATACTTGCGCGTGAGCTGGGCGTTGAGTTCGGGTTTGTTGGTGACTTTGCCTGAAGCTGCATCCCATTCGATCCAGCCGCCCGGATTGCGCTCGGAAAGCACGCCGAGCAGGACGGCCTCCGTCACGAGACAGCCGTAGGTCGGCAGGTCGGCGGCGGCCTTCCCGCCTTTCATGCAGGCATCGACCCAGTCGGTGTAATGGTTCGCGATGCGGTTCTTCGGATAGGCGAAGCCGGTGAACTTCTCCTCCGGCACCAGCCACGGGCGCTGCTGGTGCGGTTTGAAAATGCCGCCGCTCTCGCCGATGAAGAAGATGCCGCTGGGCGTGTCTTTGGTGAGCACGCTGGGCTTGACGACGCGCTTGTCAGGCTCGTAGCCGCCGTCCGTCCACGTCATCTTGATCGTGTCCCCCGCCGTGAGCGGCGTGCCGGGGAATTCCAGCTCCAGATGGCGCTTCTGCGCATAAAGATCGCCTTTGCTACCCTCGTCGAGACAGCGCACACGCTTCGGTGCCTGCAAACCGAGGCACGCAAACACCACATCGAAGTAGTGGCAGCCCATATCCCCCATCATTCCGACACCGAAATCGACCCACGAGCGCCACATCGAAGGATGATACGCGCCTTCGAGGAAGGGCACCTCGTCCGCCACGCCGAGCCACAGATTCCAATCCACATTCGTCGGCACCGGATCAGCCTCCGCCTTCCGCTGTGTCACTTTCGGCCACCAGCTCGTCTTCTTGTTCTCCCAGCAGATGACCTCCTTCACCTTGCCGATGGCACCGCTCTTGATCAAATCGACCGCCAGCGACGTCTCGACGCTCGAATGGCCCTGGGTGCCCATTTGCGTCGTCACGCCCGCCTTCGCCGCCTCCGCGCTCAAAATCCGCGCCTCGTGCAAATGATGCGTTAGCGGTTTTTGCAGATACACATGCTTCTTCGCCCGCAACGCCGTCACCGCCTGCGCCGCGTGCATGTGATCCGGCGTGCCGATGGTGATCGCATCGACCGTGTCACCCAGCTTCGTGATCATCTCGCGGTAATCCCGAAACGTCGCCGCCTCC
This sequence comes from uncultured Prosthecobacter sp., assembly GCA_964421275.1. Classification (GTDB taxonomy): domain Bacteria; phylum Verrucomicrobiota; class Verrucomicrobiia; order Verrucomicrobiales; family Verrucomicrobiaceae; genus Prosthecobacter. Next base: position 38,556 of record CAYQWE010000001.1, on the reverse strand, counting down.
GCCAGCCTTTCCTTCGCCGTCGGATCCTGGAGCCCCTTCTTTCTGGCCGACATGCCCATGGTGGCCCGCTCCAATGTCTTTGCGTCCACGTCACACATGCCGACGATCCGCACCTTCGGATGCTGCAGCACACTCATCATCGTGTTCCCGCCCATGCCGCCCACTCCGATGGAGGCGACCTGAAACATCGAGTTTGGTGATCTCGCGCTCAGGATGGCGGGCGCGGAAACGTATGCGGCGGTATGCTTGAGGAAGGAGCGGCGGTTCATGGATGGGTAAACGAGGTTACAACAATTCATCTGTCGTATTCATCAACGTCTTCTGTCGCAGCTTGATCCATCCGCGATTACCAAAAGTTTACGCAAGTTTGCCAGTCGAGCCTACGAAAACGACATCGTGACAATGGTCATCAAGATTCTTGAGAGCAACACAGGCGAACGAGTCAGTTTGGAGTTTCTGCTTGCGACGCACTCGAACCTACCGCAGTTTTGCATGGCTCAAAACAAGCGGCGTTAGCTCAGTGGTAGAGCGGCTGCTTTACACGCAGTTGGTCGGGAGTTCGAATCTCTCACGCCGCACTCCGTTGAAAAATGGGTTTCTGTTACCACCCTAATGTTGGGCCCGACGAAAAAAACCTGTCCTTTTGAGTCTTCCGCCAAAAGCCGCTTTCTCTAGTGAAACGGGCATTTAACCAACCCATGGAAACGCCCTCGCAAGAAGCGTGAATGAGCAGCCCTACACTGAGCTATCCATGCATTCACGATGAGGTGAGTATCGGGAAAATTTGTGATGTGCAATCACGCATTCGCGCACAGCCATGCGAAGCTGCGCTCACATTCGCCCTTCTGGTAGGTGATCTCGGCGTCTTTTTTGCTGGGGCCGTCGGGGGCTTTGAAGCTGTCGATTTTCTTGCCGCGGTTGGCCATGGTGAGCCAAGCTTTGAACATGTCGCTGTCGCGGTGATCCGGGAATATCTTCCAGAAATCGTCCTTTTGATATTCAAACGAGCGTGCAAAGCCGGAGATGGTCTCGACTTGGAGTGGAACTCCGGGTGCGAGTTCAGCGAAACGCTTTGCGTAGGTTTTGAAATCGACGAGGCCTTCACCGACGGCGGTCCATTGCACGACGACGGCACCCTTTCCATCTTCCCATAGCATGCTGTCGCGCACGCTGCTGCAGACGGTGAGCGGGCCTAGGATTTCGAGATGCTTCAACGGCTCCTCCAACGCCCAGACGGCGTTACCGGGATCGATGTTGGCTCCGACGTAGCCTTTGCCGGCGGTTTCGATGAGCGATTTCAATTCATGCGACTGCATGTCGCCGGCATGATTTTCGATGGCGATTTTGATGCCCTCAGCCTCGGCACGCCCCTGGTTGGCTTTAATGCTGTTGATGGTGTTTCCGATGTGCCGATCGATGCCGCCGTCGGTGGAGCGGTCTTTTTGATTGCCTAGGTAGCAACGTGCCACGGGCGATCCAAGCGCTTTCGCGATTTTGATGGTGAGGGCGAGATGTGCAGCGCCAGTGCCGTTGGCGGGCTTCCAGGTATTGGAGCTTTCGCATACGCTGCCTGTGCCGACGTAGATTTTAATGCCGAGGCGGTCCGCCTGCTCTTTGAGATTTTTCAAATAACTCTTCTCGAAGCTCTCGAACACCCCGAGTTCGGAGAGGAAGATGGTGTCGAGTTTCAGAGATGCAGCATAGTCAATATACTGCGTGGCCTTCCAGCCTGTGGCGCGAACGGAGAAGTGATCGAGGCCGATGGCGAGTTTCCCCCCTTCGATGGCGGCATGGGCGAGCGGCGCTGCGGCAGCGGCGAGAGAGCGTGCGAGGAAGGAACGGCGATTCATGCCGCGCAAGCTAGCGGAGACGTCTCTGCTGTCGATGATGAATCATCAGCCGCACAAATCAGCGGATGATCAATTTCACCGCGCCCTGCCCCTGACGGTCATCGGATGATGATACGAGAACTTGGGCGAGGTGATGACCTGAACGCCATGCGGCACCATTGATGGGCTTCACCTGAAGCAGATAAGCCCCTGTGCCGACATTGCGGAAGGAGGTGATGTTATTACTGAACGGCGACTGCTGTCCCGGCACCTCGAAGTATTCCATCAGTGTGAAGTGATCCTTGGTGAGATCTGTCACTGGCCAGCCAGAACTGCTGACGAGGACTAGAATGTTGGCGGGATGGGTATTTCCGTTTGCGGCCGAGCCGGCGGACGACTGGGCGGAAATGGCGAGAGAGGCGGCTCCGCCTGAACCATTTTTCATCACAACTTTCGGTGCCAGAGGTGGAGCGGGTTTTGGGGCTGGCGCTTCAAAGACAGGCTTCAGGACTGGTGCGGGCTCAGGTTTTTTCACCGGGGCCGGAGGAGCCTTGGCAGGTGGCTTTGTCTTCACCGCAGGCTTTTTGGTGGGGGCTGGCTTTTTAGCGGGTGCCTTTTTGGCCGACGCTGGTTTTTTCTTCGAGGGTGCCGGCTTCTTTTTAGCGGGCGCTTTTTTGGGAGCGTTTTTTTTGGCCATGGTGATGCGCGGTGGGTCGGAATTGTTTCAATTTCCGCGAGGCTAGCAATACTTCGGGCTGTCTGTCGAGAGTCCTCTTGGGATGGCGACGCAAAATTTTGGAGGAAATCCCTTCTATTGTATGAAGGGCGGAAGGTCTGCGCCGGGGGTGTTCACTTGATTGAAGGCGGGGCAACTGCACCGAGCGAGCGTTCAAGGTTTGTTTGAATTGAAAATAAATCCAGAATCTCTAATCGTTCACATGAACACTATTTCGAGCAATTCTGTAGAAGAATGAAAATTCTGAAAATAGGAGATTGCAAAATAAAGCATCTCCAGATTATAAGGATTGATAAAGTTTACTCAACTCGGCCTCTTTCTGACTCTTCTGCAGCTTGAAAGACTCGATGATATGAACGCGCAACCAGCAGCCGATATTCTTCTGCCACACCTCTTGAACTGGCCCAACCAGCAAGAGAACGGATTCGCGCAGCCATGGGTGTCGAGATTTTCCAGATTGGTTGGATTTTTTCAAGTGGGGAGTTGGCCTTGGTTTGGCTCCAATGGCGCCATTGATGATCTGATGCCATGGGGGCGTGGAATGCTTATCTCGCGCCCTGGCGGTGGCGGCGGTAAGCCGTCTGGCCCGCCGCCCGAAGAACCTTCGGCGAGAAACCTGCCCTTTTATCATGCTCCTGTGCTGCTCAATGAAGTGATCGAGCTCCTTCAGCCAACACCTGGGAAATTGTTTTTTGACGGCACGCTGGGCGGCGGGGGGCATTCTGAGGCTTTGCTGCAACGCGGTTCGGGTGTCGTTGCCATGGACCAAGATACCAACGCACTGCAACATGCTTCGGAAAGGCTGAGGCATTACGCGGCTCAGTTCTGCGCCCTGCGGGGGAATTTCAGGCACTTCCCACAGATCGTGGAGGAGACAGGGGTCTGCGGCTTTGATGGCATGTTGGTGGACATCGGTGTGTCGAGTCATCAGTTGGATGATGCCGCACGCGGCTTCTCGTTCTCGAAGGAGGCACCGCTTGACATGCGCATGGACACAGATTCGCCACGCACGGCGGCGGAGGTTGTGAACACGGCTGATGAGGCCGAGCTGATGCGTGTCTTTTTTGAATATGGGGAGGAACCGAACGCACGACGCATTGCCCGTGCGATTGTCAAAGCACGCGCCGTGCGTCGCATTGAAACGACGGTGCAACTCGCGGACATCATCGCCGCTGCCTCTCCGAAGCGTGGCAGGCGTCACCCGGCCACGCTCGCCTTCCAAGCATTGCGCATCGTGGTGAATGACGAGCTTGCCGCCTTGCACGACTTTCTCGCCGCTGCGCCGCGTTGGCTGAAACCGGGGGGGAGGCTGGCGGTGATCTCCTTCCACTCGCTGGAGGATCGCATCGTCAAACAGACCTTGCAGCATTTCTCCGCCCCTTTCCTTGACCGCCCCGAATGGCCAGAGCCGCGCCGAAACCCCGACTGCTTGATGAGGCTGGTCACACGCAGGCCCGTGCAGGCCACGGCGCAGGAGATTGAAATGAACCCACGTGCCCGCAGTGCCGTGCTGCGGGTCGCCGAACGACTTCCCGAATGAGCAAGCGAAACCTCTACCGCAACCGCCTTGGCCTCTCCGCGATCACGGCGATCTTTATTTTCGCTGCCTCGCTAGCGCTTGTGGGGCTGGGTGTCGTGGTGAGCAAAAACCGCGTGCGAGCGATTGGTGACGAGCAGCGCAAGGTTGAAACCGAGATGCGCTTGTTGAACACGGAAATCCTCGCCTTGAATAACACGATCGAGACGCTCCTCACGCGCGATCGCGTGCAGCCCAGGCTTACCAGCTCTGGAACGCTGCTGCGCCCTATCACAAAGCACGCGCTCCTCATTCTGAAACCACTTCCGCAAGCTGCCGCAGCCACCCCGGCGTTGCCGGGACCCTCCTTCGCCCAAACCTCGTCTCAGCATCCGTGAGCGCACCTCTCCCGAATCAAGCCCAGCTTCGTCGTGACCGGCCTGTCTGTCGGCGCATGTTCGTGCTGTTGTTTATTCTGCTGGCCGGCTTCTCGCTAGTGACATGGCGCCTCGCCGTCATTCAGATCAGGGAATCCCCGCGCCTGTCAGCTCTCGCGGCGCGGAAATACCAGCGGCACATCGTCCTGCCCGCACATCGCGGAGCCATCAAGGATTTCAATGGTGAATACCTCGCGCATGATGAGGATGTGAGCGAACTCTACACCGATCGCACGCATCTGCGCGAAGTCATCACCGTGCGGCATCATCTCGCGGCGGTGATGGGCGTAAAAAGCAGCGAACTGCGCGGGCGACTTGACGACGCGAGCACGCTCGCCGCTTATCATGCCCATGTCGCTAAAGTGCTCGCCACCATTCTGCCGCTGCCGGTGGGCGAACTCCGCGCTCAGCTTTCTTCGGACAAGCCGGAAATCATTCTCGCAAAGCAGATCGATGAAGAGACGGCAAAGCGTTGGAGCATCCTCTTCAAGGCCGAGCATGTCTTCGGCATCCACATGCGCCCGACCGTAGCGCGTCGTTTCCCGGCGAATGACCGCCTATCGCTTGTGCTTGGGGACACCGACGCGGCAGGGAACAAGGGACGCTGGGGTGTGGAGAAAATGATGGAAGCAAAGCTCACCGGCACACCTGGAGAGCAGTCGATCGAGCGTGATAAGTTCGGGCGCGAGCTCCCGGCTTATCGGGGTGAGGTGGTCGAGCCAAAGCACGGCAGCGACGTGCATCTGACCATCGACATGCAGTTGCAGGACAACGTCGAGGCCATCTGCGAGCGCGCATGGAAGGCGAATGACGCACGTCGCGTCGTCATCGTCGTCACCGAACCTGCGACCGGCACCGTGCTGGCCATGGCCGCACGCCCGCATCGCGATCTCGGGAATCCCGATCTCAGCACTTGGACGAACTATGTGATCGCCGAGCCTTACGAGCCAGGCTCCATCTTCAAAGTCGTCACGCTGGCCGCAGCGCTCGATAACAACAAGGCATACCCCAGTGAGAAGATCGACTGCGGAAACATGTTTTACGAAGACCCAGTCCGTAAAGTGAAGCTCAGCGACGACGAGCCACTCGGCATGCAGACCGTTAAAGGCGTGCTCGTCCACTCCAGCAACATCGGCATGTACAAGATCAGCAAGCGCGTCGGCCAAGATCTCATGCTCGACTACGCAGCGCGCTTCGGCTTCGGCTCCCCCACAGGCATCGGTCTGATGGGCGAGAAAGCTGGTTATGTAAACACCGGCAAGTGGAGCAACACCACCTACTCTCGCATGCCCATTGGCTATGAGGTCTCCGTCACTCCGCTACAGATGTGCATGGCTTACGGTGCCATCGCGAACGGCGGCGTGCTCATGAAACCGCGCCTCATCGACCGCGTCGTCAGATCTGGCGGCGAAACGGAGGTCATCCCGCCACAGCCCGTCTGGCAGGCATGCACTGCAAAAACCGCCGCCTCGCTGCGCGATTTCCTCGAAGGCGTCGTGCTTGAAGGCACTGGCAGTCGCGCCGCGTTGCCGGACGTGCGCGTCGGGGGCAAAACCGGCACCACTCGACGTTACGATCCCGAGAAGAAGCGCTACATCGACGGCTCGTATCTTACTTCGTTCATAGGGATCGCCCCGATTGAAAATCCACAGCTTGTCTGCCTCGTCATGCTTGATGACCCAAAGGCCGAAAGCTCCAGAATGATCCGTGGCGGCCGTGTTGCGGCGCCGATCTTCGCTGAAGTTGTACGCGAGACGCTCGATCACCTCGCCATCCGCAGCCAGCGCCCGCTCAGAGTCGCTGCGAAAGGAGGTGCTCAATGAAACTGCGTGACATCATCCAACATCTCGACAAGCCCGCCGTTTCTGGCAGCCTCGATACCGAGATCACGGGCTTCGCCTACGATTCGCGCAAAGCTGGGCCCGGAATCGCCTTTGTCGCCATCCGTGGCACGCATGCCGATGGTCATGAATACATCACGAAGGCAGTAGAGCTCGGTGCCGCCGCGATCATCGCTGAACAAGCTCCGCCGGACGATTGCGCGACACCCTGGGCTCATGTGCGGCACTCGCGCATCGCACTCGCGCAGGCTGCGGCGGCGCTGAATGGGCATCCTGCGAAGTCGCTCACCATCGCCGGAGCCACCGGCACGAACGGGAAGACCACCACCGTTTTCCTCACGCACCATCTTTTCAACGCGGCGCAGCTCCGCAGCGGTCTGCTCGGCACGGTGTTTTATGATCTAGGCGGCGGACAGCATGTCCCGGCAACGCACACCACACCCGAGTCTCTCGAAATCCAGAGCCTGCTCGCCCAGATGCGCGATAACGGCTGCCGTGCCTGTGCGATGGAGGTCTCCTCGCATGCGCTCGACCAGGATCGCGTTCACGGCCTGCCCTTCGCTGCGGCGATCTTCACCAATCTGACTCAAGACCATCTCGATTATCACGGCACGATGGAGAAGTACTTTGAGGCCAAGGTGCGGCTGTTTGAAATGGCAGCGGCGGAGCCGAAAAGCGCACTCATCATCAATGGTGATGACTCCTGGGGCCGCAAACTCATCGAACGATTCCAGCACACCGGGCGCGTCACGCGCTTCGGCTTCGGCGTGCATAATGAGTTCCGCGCCATCAACGTTCGCTACGACCTCACCGGCACCACGTTCGAGCTGGAGGCCAGGGGCCGTAGTTTCTTGGTCCGCTCACCCCTGATCGGTGACTTCAATGTGTACAACACGCTGGGCGCACTCGCAGCAGCACACGGCGTCGGTTTGAATCTGCGTGAGGCAGTCGCGAACATGCAGAAAGCGCCGCAGGTGCCGGGCAGACTCGAGCGCGTCTCCGAAAACGCCCGCTTCCAGGTCTTCGTCGATTACGCGCACACGCCCGACGGCATCGTCAACGCGTTGAAGACTGTTCGTGCGTTGCGCCCTCGCCGCATCATCACCGTGTTCGGCTGTGGTGGAGATCGCGATCGCACCAAGCGGCCCAAGATGGCCGCCGCCGCCGAGGAAGGCAGCGACATCTGTGTGCTCACTTCCGATAATCCACGCACGGAAGATCCGCAGCAAATCCTCAACGATGCCAAAGCTGGTTTCACCCGTCCGAAAGGGCACGCTGTCATCGCTGATCGTCGCACGGCCATCCGCACCGCCCTCGAAAATGCTTGGGAGGGCGACATCGTCCTCATCGCCGGCAAAGGCCACGAGGATTATCAGGACATCCAGGGCAAGAAACATCCTTTTGACGACCGCAAAGTCGCCCGCCAGCTCCTACACGAACTCAAAGCCACCCGCGCCCAGGAGCGGGAGGAAAAAGCTGCTGAACGCGAGGCTCAACGCGGCGGATTCAGCCGTCCCCCTGACCGTCCAGACCGCCGATGATCGCCATTCCGCTCCAGACTCTCACCCAATTCGCCGCAGGCACGCTGCGGGGCGACGGAGCGCGTCTGGTCACGACCGTGAGCACCGATTCGCGCAAAATCATCCATGGCGATGTTTTTGTGGCACTCGTCGGTGACAAGTTCGACGCGCACGACTTCATCCCACAAGTCGCCGCCGCAGGGGCCGCCGCAGTGATTGTCAGCAAGATCAATCCGGCTTGGGGGCCGCTGCCGTGTGCGGTGATCGAAGTCGGAGACACGCTGCGCGCACTGCAAGACATCGCGCATGGCTATCGCCTGCATCACAATCCGCTGATCATCGGCCTGACCGGCAGCAACGGCAAAACGTCCACCAAGGACCTCGCCGCCGCCGTGATGGCGAAGAAGCTTCAGACCCGTGCCACGCTTGGCAATTTGAACAACCACATCGGCCTGCCACTCACCCTGCTATCGTTGCGCGAGGGAGATCAATGCTGCGTTTCCGAGATGGGCATGAATCACCCTGGAGAGATCAAGGTGCTCGCTGACATCGCCGACGCTGACGCCTGCATCCTGACCAACGTCGGCATGGCACACATCGAGCACATGGGCACGCAGGACGCCATCGCGTGGGAAAAGGCTACGCTGCCTGCGCAAGTGAAGCGTGGTGGTGTCGTGGTGCTCAATGCGAACGATAAATACACACCCGTCATCACCCGCCACTGCCAGGCCACTGTTTCTACCGCTGGCGTCGGTTGCGGTGATGTCGCCGCCTCGAATCTCCGCGCCGATGCGGGCGGAACCACCTTCACGCTCGATTTCAGCGGAGAAAAAGTCGAGACACGTCTGCCGATCCTCGGTGAACACATGGTTGGCAACGCCGCGCTCGCCGCCTGCATGGGCTGGCGGCAGGGGATCGTGCCTGCGGCCATTGCTGACGCGCTAAACCACGCGAAGCTCACCGGTGGTCGTGTCGAGCCGAAGCTTGTGCGCGGCGTACATTTCATCGACGACTCTTACAACGCGAATCCAGACAGCATGATCGCCGGTTTGCGCACGCTCAGCACGCTGGGGGATGAGAAAAACAGGCGCGTGGCTGTTCTAGGCCGCATGGGAGAGCTCGGGTCGGTCGCAGAGGCGGAGCATCGCCGTGTCGGCGAGTTCGCAGACTCACTCAAACTCGACGCAGTATTCAGCGTCGGCGGCAATGAGGCAGCGTGGATCACCGCAGCGTCAAAATCCACGTCCTCCGAACATTTTCCAGATCACGCCACCTGTGCCGCACATCTGCGCAGGTGGTTGCGTGAGGGAGATGTCGTGCTGCTCAAGGGCAGCCGCTCCTCGCGCATGGAGCAGGTCCTCACGCACTTTTCCGCATCATGATGTACTGGTTTTACGAACTCAGAGAATGGCTCACCGCTCATCACTGGATCAGCGATGACGCTGCTCTGTACAAGATTCTCAATCTCTTCAAATACCACACCTTCCGCGCCGGCGGTGCCGCGATCACGGCTTTCGTATTTTCGCTGATGTATGGAGAGCGCCTGATCCGCAAGCTGATCTCGTTGAAGATCGGCCAGCCGATCCGTACTGCCGAGGAAGTGCATAAACTCCACGAGTTGCATGGCAAGAAGGCCGGCACGCCGACGATGGGCGGCATCCTGATCCTCGGCGCGATCGTCATCTCGACACTCCTATGGGCGAAGTGGGACAATATCATGGTATGGGTCGTCCTCTTCAGCACCATCGGCCTCGGCGCACTCGGGTTCCGTGACGACTACCTCAAGATCAGCAAGAAGAACTCCAAGGGCGTCTCCGCACGCACAAAACTTGTCTGGCAGACTTCCGTCGCCGTCGTGGCCGGATTCCTCTTCGCCTACGCGGTGCCGGGTGACAACGGCATCACGTTGCGTGCGCTTTACATCCCGTTCTTCAAGGACGCGGTGATCACGGACATGGGAATCTTTGCCGTGGCGTTGTTCGCGCTCATCATCGTCGGCGCGTCGAACGCGGTGAACCTCACTGACGGCCTAGATGGCCTCGCGACGGGCTGCTCGATCACGACAGCCATCGCATATGCCGCGTTCGGCTATATCTGCGGAAACGCACGATATTCCGAGTATTTAGGCGTCGCGCACAACAGCCTCGCCAACGAATTGCCCATCATCGCCATGGCGTTGGCAGGCGCGTGCCTCGGCTTCCTGTGGTTCAATGCGCATCCCGCAAAGATGTTCATGGGCGACACCGGCTCTCTCGCACTCGGCGGCTGTATCGCCACGCTCGCTATCGGCTGCAAGCAAGAGATCATTCTCGCGCTCGTCGGCGGCGTGTTCGTGATGGAGGCGATGAGTGTCATCCTCCAGGTCTGGAGTTTCAAGCGGCGTGGCAAACGCATCTTCCGCATGGCACCCATCCATCATCACTTCGAACTCGGCGGCTGGCATGAGAACCAAGTCATCGTCCGCTTCTGGGTGCTCTCTCTTCTCTTCGCCATGCTCGGCCTTGCCACGCTCAAACTTCGCTGATGAAATTCGCACGACAACACCTCGCCATCCTCGGTGCCGGTCGTAGCGGCCTCGGTGCCGCGCGTCTGGCGCGCCTGCATGGCGCGGAGGTAACGATTTTCGACGAGGGTGACAAAGCGAAGCCGGTGGAAGATTTCAAATGCGTTCTCGGCCAGTCGGCGCGTGACTTTGTGGTGAAGCCCGGCGCGTTCGACCTCGTCGTCATCAGCCCCGGCTTGGATGAACACTGGCCACTGCCGGTGAAATTCACATCCGCAGGAGTGCCGCTAGTTGGCGAGACGGAGTTCGCTTTCAATCTCACGGACATGCCCATCGCGGCGATCACTGGCACCAATGGCAAGAGCACCTGCACGGAGCTCATCGCGACGCTTTTCAACGGCTGCGGCATGAAGTCGGTACCTTGCGGCAACCACGGCATGTCCTTGAGCGAGGTCGTGGCCAGCGGCGTGCGCTATGCTGTGCTCGCGTGCGAGATCAGCAGCTTCCAGCTCGAAACGATCCGTAGGTTCCGTGCGAAGGCCAGTTTGTGGCTCAACTTCGCCCCCGACCACCTTGACCGCTATCCGGGCATGGCCGAGTATTTCGCAGCGAAGGCCCGCATCTTTGAAAACTGCACGGAAGGCGATGTTGCCATCGTCCGCGCTGGGGAAAACGTTTCGAGCGGCAAGGCGCGGCGCTGGACTTTCTCTGCTTACGGTGCCGAAGCCGATTACAGCTACGCGAACGGTAGATTTTACCATGAAGGTCGCGAGATCGGCTCTGCCGCCAGTCTAAAGGTGCGTGGCAAACACAACATGGAGAACGTTCTAGCCGCGCTGATGACCGGGAAGGTCTTTGGCCTCGATTTCGATGCCATGCTCAAGGCGCTGGGCGGCTACGAAGTGCCGCGCCATCGCTGTGAACTCGTCCGCACACTCGCTGACCGCGAGTACATCAACGATTCCAAGGCCACCAACCTCCACGCGCTCGAAGCCTGCCTGCGTTCGCAAGAGCGTCCCATCGTACTCATCGCCGGCGGGAAGGACAAACAACTCGACTACACACCGCTGCGGGCCGAGTTGAAGGGGCAGGTCCGTGCGATGGTCTTCATCGGCGAGATTGCGCAGCAGCTTGAGCGCACCTTTGGTGATCTGCTACCCTGTCAGCGTGGTGCGGATATGGAGGAGGCCGTTTCACTCGCCACACGTCTCTCCCTGCCCGGCGACGCCATCATCCTCAGCCCCGGCACATCCTCCTTCGACATGTACACTGGCTACGGCCAGCGCGGCGACGTATTCCGCGACGCGGTCAATGCCTTGAATTGAGATTCAACCCCCACCGACACCCCACATACGTCATGAAAATGAAGACAACCACCAAACCGAAGAAGGAGAAGAAGCTGCTGCTCAGGCTCATGGACGGTGAACGTCAACGCCACAGCGTGGCGCTTGTCACCGAGGAAGGTGAGTGGAACCAACACGAGCCGAACTCTAGCATTGCACGCATGTTCGTCGTCATGCTCCTAGTGCATGTCGTCCTCATCGGCGGCATCATCATCTATGACTTCATGGGGGACGAGGAGGTGCCAAAGCAGAGCGCCACGCAGGCGGCACGTGCGATGGGCGGAGTTCCGGCCTCCGGCCTCCCCCAGGCGTCGCCGGAGGTGGTCAGGGAGCAGGCGCAAGCTGCGGCAGACACGGAACAGTTCGACAACTACGAGATGCGCTCCGGCGACTCGCTCAAGTCGATCGCTTCGAAATTCAGTACGACGGAGGAGGAGATCACGAAGCTCAACATGATCGATAAAGGGTTGCAGATCGGCCCGGGCACCATGCTGCGCGTACCGAAACAGGCCGTGCCCAGCGCGATCCCCGTCGATCCGAACACACTGCGCCCCATGGCTGAGAAGGCCATTCCGGTGCAAGACCAGCCGACCGTAACGAAGGAACCCAGCGAAGCGGTGAAACCCTCGGACGCGCCAGCCAGCTTGTCCGCCGCGATGACACCGATGTCCCTGACCGCGCCGAACGAGGCGCTCTCAGTCGGCGGAGCGCTCACTGCCGCCAACACGCCGGCGACAACACCAGCGCCGCCTCAAAATGTCCCGGTACTGCCTCCGCCAGCAAAGCCAAATGTGGTGTCGTTGCTCAAAGAGTCCGCCCCTGCGGCCAGAGATAGTGACAAAGAACCGGCTAAACAAGCGGCCAAGTCCGAGCCGAAACCTCTCCTCAGGCCGAGCCCCGTGCCGCCGCCGACGCAGATGCTGAAAAAGATCGCCGACTCACCACCAGCGACGAAGACAGAGACATCAAAGAAGAGCGCTGACACACCACCACCCGCTTCAAAAAAAGCCGAGAAGACGAAGAAGACCGCCGAGACATCCCGACCCGCAGCGGCAGCCAAATCTTCGCAGGCGCATGTCCTGAAGGGTGGGGAGACGCTTTACCGCCTCTCCGTCAAATACGGCGTCTCCGTTTCCGCGATTCAGAAGGCGAACAACATCAAGAACCCAAACGCGCTGCGCGAGGGGATGAAGCTGGTGATCCCGGCCAGATAATGGAGGACGCGGGGCAGAGAGAGCGTGCCCCGGCCTCACATTGACTCCGACCCATCTCGAAGCGTTCTCATTTTAGCCCCCCAGCCCTCCACTCTTGGCTTTCCGCATTCATGGCCAGACAATCCATCATACTCCTGATCATTGCCGTTGTGTCTCTCATCGGCTTGGGCATCACGATGCTGGCTAGCACGACGTTCGAGGTCGCGCGCGAAGGTGGGGAGGACTACGTCACCCTCTGGCGCCAGATCGTGTGGCTCGGCGTGGCAAGCGGCGGTTGCATGATCACGGCACTCATCGACTACAACGCCTGGATGCGCTGGCGCTGGCGCATCCTGTTGATCGCAGTGGTTTTGCTGGCCCTTTGCTATGTGCCGGTGATCGGCATCCAGATCAACGGTTCGAAGCGCTGGATCGGCTGGCATTCGTTGCGCTTGCAGCCTTCGGAATTCGCGAAGATCGCGCTGATCGTCGTGCTAGCGGGTTGGTTCGCCGTGCATGAGGCGCTCACGCGCACATTCTGGCGTGGTTTTGCGCTGCCAGGGCTGATTCTGATGGGGATCGTGGCGCTGATTGGCTTTGAGTTCGATCTTGGCAGCGCCTTGCTGGCTGCAACGGTGGGGATGGGTGTGATGTTTGCGGCCGGGACGAAGGTCCGCTACCTCGCTCTCATCGTGATCGCATGCTGCGGTGGATTGTGGGCGGGAGTCAAATTCTTGCCGAACCGTTTTGACCGCATCATGGTCACATTCGACCTCGAAAACCACAAGGAGGACCTCGGCTTACAGCAATGGGTGTCTAAGCTAGCATTCGGCTCCGGCGGCATCGAGGGCCGCGGCCTCGGCGAGGGACGCATGAAGCTCTCCTACCTGCCGGAAGCACACACAGACTTCATTTTTCCGATGGTGGGTGAGGAGCTCGGCCTGCGTGGCACGGCGTGTGTGGTGCTAGCCTTCGCCATCCTCGTCATGAGCGGCATGGCGGTGTCCGCGTACGCCCCGAACCGCTTCGGCAAGCTCCTGGGCACCGGACTTACGTTTTTGTTAGGCATGGAGGCCCTCTTAAACATGGGCGTGACCACAGCGCTGCTGCCAAACAAAGGCCTGCCACTGCCTTTTGTGAGTTACGGCGGCTCCAGCCTCGTGGCCGCGATGGCTGCGGTGGGCATTCTGATCAACATCCACCGCCAAGGCGTTCACCTGACTTGGGATCAGCTCCCCGTAATTCGCAGAAAGCGCCGCTGGACTCCGCAACTTTAGTTTGTCGGAGAAAACGATAACCTCTGTCCATGCCGACGCAGATCCCCCCGGGATCGAGTTTGCGCGACTCGGCGATGGGCTTAACCTAAATCCATGAATGAGGAACCACGGAATACACTGAACACACGGAATGGCATGGGTTTGGCAGCATTCGCCGCTTCACTCAAAAAGTGAGTGTGTGATTCCACATCTTTCCGTGTATCCAGTGTATTCCGTGGTCGTCCATTCCGGTTTTTAGGCTTAATCCCGTGCCATTCGAGACAGACAAAATGCTCAAGTCATGATGACGCCGAGAATAACTGGAGAGTAAGAGCACCCTTAAGCTTGAGCGGAGTTATGTTGGAGGAGCTTATTCCAGTCGATGGCGAAATCTTTCGTGCAAAAATCCTTCGCGAACTCCACGGTGAACTGATTCAGTACCTTGGCATAATTGGCGAGGAACTCCTCATTGCGTTCCTTCGCATGGTATCCCATGGGTTCGATGATCTGTGTGTAGAGGGCGTCATCGCCTGAGATGAAGCTCCAGAAACTCTGACCGCACTTTTTCAGATAACCGTCCTGATCTTCGACCGCATTCTTGCCGTAACAGCATCCGTTTACTGCCACAATGTTTTTTGTGCTGCGGTTGGTGTTTAGAATCCGTTTGGCCTTGGAAAAACTGAGCTTCATTTTTCCGATCTGGCTGGAGTTTCCCCAGTTCGGACCGGACTTGATCGAGACGATATATTGAATTCCATCACGTTCGAATTCGAGATCGATGCCCTCAGCAGAGGATTTTCTACCGCCAAAGACGTGATGGCAGATGAAAATGGCAAGCCCTTCGAGAAACGCGCCGAAAATCGTCTCTTCCTGAGAGGAGAGATGTGCCTCCACCAGGCTCTTTACGAGATCACCGGCCGCGAGGACGTTTTTTGCGCGGAATAGGTACGGATTTTTTCGTGCCAGCACCTTTTTCAGCCGCAGCCCTGACAGGCTTGTCAGACGTTTCTCGTGAAACTCGGGGATGTGCTTTTCGATGTAACTTGTGATGTCCGTTTTTTGGATGCGTTTCATAGGCGGCGGGCTTCTCCATGAGCATGAATTGGGACGGGCCTACCTCGCTGGTTGCCAGTTCGTGGTATTCTGCCTTGAGTTCGATACCCACCGAATGCCGTCTCATGCGTCTGGCAACTGAGCATGTCGTGCCGGAGCCGACAAATGGATCAAGGATGTTATCTCCCTCGTCCGAGAACAGTTTGATGAACCATTCTGGGAGGGATTCAGGAAAGGCCGCGCTATGCTGCTTGTTTCCACACTCCGTGGCCAGATGCAGCACATTGGTGGGGTAGGCCATGTTCCTGCCCAACCAGTTGGCGATGTTTTTGCCGAAGCCGCTGCCGACTTGTGAATCGAAGCGGGACACGTCGTTCTCCCCCAGTGATTTTAATCTTGTTTGTGCCCAGTCACCCATCGGCACCATCACGGCCTCCTGGTTCATTTTGAAGTGGCGTGTTTTGTTGAATTGCAAGCAGCGTTCCCAGGCATCCCTGAAGCGGTTCGGCCATTTTCCAGGGTAACAGTTTTTTTTGTGCCAGATGTATTCCTCCGTCCAGAGCCATCCTTGTTTGCGGAGAGCGAGAATGAGTTCGATCACAAAGGTGTGCCTTTCCCCGTGCTCCGCTTTTTCTTTGATGTTGAGGATGAAAGTGCCGGTCGGTTTCAACACCCGCAGGAACTCCAGAGCGCGAGGGAGGAACCATGCCACATACTCGTCTGGTGGCACGCCGCCATAGGTGTTCTTGCGCTTGTCCGCGTAAGGCGGTGAGGTCACGATCATGTCGAAGCAGTTGTCAGGATACTGCCGCAACACATGCAGACAGTCGCCGTGGAGGATGTCAGAGCGCCATTCGATCACAAAAGAGATTCTGTGGTTATGTCTGGGGTTATACTGAATAGCCCGGCGTCTCAAGGAAAGTGTTGAAAAATCATGAAACGCCGCCAAGCACGCGGTGAAGGTGCTGCGCGGCAATATTGCCGAACGCGTGCGCCGACCGGCTTGTCGAGACCGCCGCGTACCTTCGCAAGCGGCTCTTTCCTTCGCGTCGCCGTCTTCAGGGCGTGGCTCTCTGCTGGTTTCACGGTGCCATGAAATGGCGCGTGAAGGGGGCCAGATGCCCCCACCTCCGCTGCGAACAGCACGCAGGCAAGCGACGACACGAGTAGCGTGGTGGTGATGGCGCTGGATAGCGGCTGGGGGCTGACGCTCTACGACTCGACCAATCCAGCCGCCGCGTCGATCAAGCTCAACCCGGACGGCACGAGCAGCTTCCAAGGGCCGCTGTGTGTGTAGTCCACAGGGGGGCGTCGGCATGGGGGAGTTCACCAATGGGTGGGTGCCCTGAATGCAGAACGGAACATACGGAAAGCTGGGGTTTGGCTGAAAGAAACAAAAGAGGCCGAAAAAACAGTGCGTAATCCTTCACACAAACCGCCTCAACCGCAAGCTGTTCAAAATCACTGATACGCTGCTGAGGGACATCGCCACGCTAGCGATCATGGGATTGAGCAGCCAGCCGGTGAAGGGATAGAGCAGCCCAGCGGCGAGTGGGATGCCGAGACCGTTGTAGAGGAAAGCGAAGAGTAAATTCTGCCGGATGATTTTCATCGTGGCGCGGCTGAGGGCAAATGCCTGGTGCAGCGCGAGTAGATCCCCTTTCACCAAAGTCACTGGCGCGCTTTCAATCGCGGCCCCGGTGCCGGTGCCCATCGCGATGCCGACATCGGCGGCGGCGAGTGCGGGTGCGTCGTTGATGCCGTCGCCGGCAAAGGCCACATGGCGGTCCTTGCCCCGCGCCTGATAAACGTGGAGCAGTTTTTCCTTCGGCGAGACCTCGGCGGCGACTTCATCAATGCCGAGGTCCTTCGCCACACGCTGCGCAGTGGGCAGCGCGTCGCCGGTGATCATCTGCAACTTCAAACCGAGCGCGTGCAGCGCCGCGACGGCCTGCGGCGTGGTCTCCTTGACCTTGTCCTTGATGGCGATGAGGCCGAGCGGCTTCTCATTAAGTACTACGATGACCACCGTAGAGCCCTCCGCCTGCATCCGCGCGGACTGCGCATGGTACTCGGCGTCGAGAAAAACGCCCCCTCTCTTGAGAAAAGACGCCTGGCCGACGAAGACCTCGTTTTCACCGATGTTGCCCAGTACGCCGTTGCCGGTGATGGACTGGAACTCCGTCACGGCGGCCAGCGGGATGTTGCGCTCCTTCGCGGCGTTCACGATCGCGGTGGCGAGCGGATGCTCACTTAACGCCTCCACCGCCGCTGCACAGGCGAGCAGGTCGCGTGCGGAAAGACCCGGTAGCGGTACGATTTCCGTCACTGATGGCCTGCCCTCCGTGAGCGTGCCGGTTTTGTCGAGCATCAGGATGTCGATCCCTTGCAGCCGTTCGAGAATTTCAGCGTTCTTGATGAGCACGCCGAGCTGCGCACCGCGACCAAGACCGACGGTGACGGCCATCGGCGTCGCCAGACCGAGTGCACACGGACAGGCGATGATCAAAACGGCCACCGCGTTCACTACCGCAAAAGCGAGCGAAGGTTCCGGCCCGAACTTCCACCACAGCACGAACGTCAGCACTGCCACACCCACCACCACCGGCACGAACCATGCCGAGACTTTGTCTGCGAGCCGCTGGATCGGCGCACGGCTGGCCTGCGCCTTCGCCGTCATCTCCACGATTTGGCTCAGCATCGTGTCCGCGCCGACGCGCTCGGCGCGCATGAGGAAGCTACCACCGCCGTTCACCGTGCCACCAGTCACCATGGCCTGCGCCTCCTTCTTCTGCGGCATCGACTCGCCGGTGAGCATGGATTCATCCACCGTGGAGCTGCCCTCAGTGACAACGCCATCGACTGGAAGGCGCGCACCGGGTTTGATGCGCAGGATGTCACCAACCTGGATCGAACGGACCTCCGTCTCGACCTCCTGCCCGTCGCGCACCACGAAGGCCGTCTTCGGCGCGAGATCCAGCAGCGCCCGGATGGCCGAGCCGGTGGCCTTGCGCGCACGCAATTCGAGGAGCTGGCCGAGGAGCACGAGCACGGTGATAACCGCCGCGCTTTCAAAGTAGAGCGCCATGCCGTGCGCGGACTGGTGTGGTAGCAGATGCGGGGCCACGATCACCAGAGTGCTGTAGGCCCACGCCGCGAGCACGCCGAGGCCGATGAGCGTGAACATGTTCAACTTCAGCGTGAGCAAGGACCGCCCGAAACGCACCAGCAGCGGCCACCCGACCCAGAATACGACTGGCGAGGCCCACACAAACTGCATCCAGCCGGAAGCCGCATGCGGAATACTGCGGATCACCGGCAGATCCATGCCCATAGAGAGCAGCACCACGGGGATGGTCATCGCCGTGCTCCAGCGCACGCGCCACCACAGGTCGCGCACCTCGTCATCTCCGCCATCACCGCAGCATTCCGGCTCGTTGCGCGTGGCGAGCGGATTTTTCTCCAGCGCCATGCCACACTGCGGGCACGCACCTGGTTTGTCCGAGCCGACGCCCTCACACATCGGGCAGATGTAAGCGAAGACCACTGCCGCCGGCTTAATGCTGACGTTCTCCGGCTTCTCCTCGGCTGAGGAGCAGTGCGGGCAGGAAGTCGGGGCGTTCGGAAGCATCGCGGCGATAAAATAGCCGCACAACTTACGCCATCACCAGACTATTCTTGGCAGTTTGTAGGCCGGGTGTGCCGTGTCCGAAAAAATTCCGGCGTGGAAAAGCGGCTCCGGTGATTAACGTCAGCCGCATGACCACGACCTATCCGCACACGGCGGGTGCTGAGAATCCTTCAAACCCAAAGCGGCATCGTCCATTGAGATCGCCGCGTCCCGAGGCGTAGTACGGCCATCATGAATCGCATTCTCCTGCCACTGGTCGTTTGTCTTTTCGCAGGGTTTTCCCATGCCCAGGCACCCGCAAAGGTCATGAAGCCCGCGAAACCGGCCAAGCTGGAACTCACGGGCATCACGCCGCGTGCCGCGCACATCGGCAGCGAGCTGCTGGTGAGTCTGGCGGGGAAAAACTTCACGGAGGACATGCAGGCGATGACCTCGCATCCGGGTTTGAAGGTGCAGATCGCGAAACATAGCGTGAAAGCGACCAGCGCACGTTTGAAGATCACGACGGGCGCGGAGGTGCCGCGCGGGGCTTACGACGTTTGGTTGAAAAATGCCTCGGGTGAGTCGGCGAAGCTGAAAGTGTATGCAGATGACATCCAGCCGACCATGACGAAAGCGGCGGACTTCAAAGAGGCTCCGGTGCGCCTCGCCACCTTGCCTGCGAGCGTGTGGGGCACACTGACGGAGACGGGGCAGCATGATGCGTATCGTTTCGCCGCAAAGGTGGGCGAGGAACTCGTGCTCGACCTCGCCGTGGCGCAGGTCGGCAGCTTGGCGAAGTCGCCGACGCTGGAGATCGTGGACGCGAATCGCGCCGTTCTCGCGGTGAATCGCGGGCTCGACAGCGGCAGCGATCCTTTCCTCGCGTGGAGAGCACCTGCGGATGGCGATTACCTCATCCTCGTGAGCAACACGACGATGGATGGCAGCGCGAATCATGCGTATCGCCTCACCGTCGGCGCTTTGCCGTATGTCACCGGCTGGTCACCTCTCACCGCGCAGGTGGGGAAGGAGACGCAGGTCACACTCATCGGCCATCATCTCGGCGGCAAAGCGACCGTGACGATGAAAGCGGACAAGGAAGGCATCACGAATGTGCCGCTCGATGCCAAGGCGCTGCGTTTTCGCACAATGCCCTCGCTGCGCGTGAATTCGCTGGCGCAGGTGAGCGAGGTGGAGGGTAATGATGAAATTGCGAAAGCGCAGGTGGTGAGCGTGCCGGTGAATGTGAGCGCAGCGCTTCGTAGAACGAGTTTTCCAACTCGTTCAGGCTCCGGCGCGACGGGGAACGAGTTGGAAAACTCGTTCTACGACACCGATCACTTCGCCTTCGATGCAAAAAAAGGCCAGAGGTGGATCATTGAGACGCTCGCCGCTCAAGCGGGCTCGCCTGCCGATACGAAGCTCGAAGTGCTGCACCCCGATGGCAAACCGGTCGCTCGTTTGCTGATGCAGGCCGTGCGGGACAGCTACAACAACTTCCGTAGCGTCGATGCCAACAACCCGGACATTCGCCTGCAAAACTGGGAAGAGATGGAGCTGAACGAGTATGTGTGGTTCAACGGCGATGTGATGAAGATCATCCGCATGCCACGCGGGCCGGACGGCGGCTGCTTCTTCTATGTGAGTGATGCCAAACGCCGCGCTTACTTCGACACCAGCGCCACCTCCCACTCGTTCGACGAGCCGTGCTACGTCGTGGAGCCGCATCCGCCCGGTAGTCGCATCGCCGCGAACGGTCTGCCCCTTTTCACGCTGAACTATCAAAACGACGACGGCGGCGACCGCAAAACCGGCCGCGACTCGCGCCTGACCTTCACCGCGCCTACGGATGGCCGTTTCGTCGTGCGAGTCACCGACACCCGTGGCTGGGGCGGCGAGCGCTTTGTGTATTCGCTCGCCATCCGCGAGCCGAAGCCGGACTTCAGCGTCAAATTCGCCGGCCTGAACCCCACCGTGATGCCCGGAGCTTCCGTGGGCTTCTCCTTCCGCGCTGACCGGAAGGACAATTTCGATGAACCGATCCAAATCGACATCACCGGCGTGCCCGCAGGCTACTGGGCCACCTCGCCGCTCATCATCGAGGCCGGTCACGATCTCATCAGCGGCTCGCTGCATGCCATGCCGAATGCGAAGGCCGACGTCGATTGGTCAAAGCTCAAAATCACCGCGAAAGGCAAGAACATCATTCACGGCGCGGGCACTTTCGGCAAGGTCACGCTCGGCACGAAACCGAAGTTCATCATTGTTTTGGAACCCGACGCCGGTGGCAAGCCCGTCATGCGCGATCCTGCCGCCGAAACGAAGCCGCTGGAGCTCACCCTCGCGCCTGGTCAAACAGTGAAAGCATGGCTGCGTGCTGTGCGCCAGGGCAATGACGACATCATCAACCTCGACGTGCACGGATTGCCCCACGGCGTCATCATCGACGACATCGGCCTCAACGGCGTGCAGATCCGCGCCGGTGAAAACGAGCGCCCCATCTTCTTCCGCGCCGCTAACTGGATGACCGAATGCGAGAGTCTCTGCCACGGTGCCATCAGCTCTGCCCGCAACGAACACGACAGCGCCGGACTCCAGACGAGTTTCCCGATTCTGCTGAAAATTCGGAAAGCGGGAGTGGCGGTGAGGTAGCGCTGTGTGCACAGTTCATGCCATTGCAGCCCAGGGGCCGTGCTGACAGCCGCTTCAGCTCAAAAAAGAAGAGGCAGACGGTGCTGGCCTGTCGTGGGCTTGATGCTACTCATTGCGCACCAAGATGAAACCATTCACACCTCTCCACGGCCTCGTCTCCGCTACTCACACGCCTTTTTGCGCTGATGGTTCGCTCAACCTGCCCATTGTCGAGGCACAGGCGGCTCATCTTTTGAAAAATGGCGTCCGCACGGTCTTCATCAATGGCAGCACGGCTGAGAGCAGCTCGCTCACGGTCGAGGAGCGCCTCGGACTCGCACAACGCTGGTCGGATGTTGCGCGTGGCACGGAGCTGCGTGTCGTCGTGCATGTCGGTGCCAATGCGCTGGCGGATGCACGCGTGCTCGCCGCGCAGGCGGAGAAACTCGGGGCGTCGGCTATCGCGGCGCTTTCTCCCTCGTATTACAAGCCGCGCTCGCTCGCCGTGCTCATCGACTGCTGCGCGGACATTGCCGCCGCCGCACCGGAGACGCCATTCTATTTCTACGACATACCGGCGCTCACGAATGTGAACCAGTCCATGCCGGAATTTCTCGAAAAAGCACCTGAACGGATCCCGACGCTGGCGGGCATCAAATTTACCAATCCCGACCTTATGGCCTACCAGGTCTGCCTGCGTGCCGATGGCGGGAAGTGGGACGTGCCCTTTGGCGTGGACGAGCACATGCTCGGCGCACTGGCGATGGGTGCGCAGGGCGCGGTGGGCAGCGGCTTCAATTTCGCTGCGCCGATTTACTCACGCATGATCGCTGCCTTCCAGCGCGGGGACATAGCAGCGGCACGCGAAGAGCAGTTTCGCGGTGTGCGGCTCATCCAGCTTTTCGCCGGACTCGGCTATATGGCCGCTGCAAAGGCCGCGATGGGCTTCCTCGGCGTGAATGTCGGCCCCGCCCGCTTGCCAAACGCGAACCTAACGCCGGAGCAGATCACCAAGCTGCGTGCTGATCTTGAAACGATGGGCTTTTTCGAGTGGGTGAAATAGTAGCGCCGCTGCTCAGAAGGCCGACTTCCAACCCATCCCTCTGCCCATTCTTCCCAAATGACGATTCTGCGATACACGCTGTATGGGCTGCTGTTCGCTGGAACCATTGCTGCCGCCCCGCTGCCGCCGCTCGTCGCTCAGACGGTCCCAGCGGAACGTCCGAGGGTGCGGCCGCCCTCCGCGTTGAGCGGGCTGGAGGATTGGAAAAAGAGCGCGGAGATGTTTCAGCGCATCCCGGTGCCGCCCGCGCCGCCGCTGCCGCCGGAGGAGGCGATGAAGACTTTTCGCATCGCGCCGGGCTACCGACTGGAGCTGGTCGCAGCGGAGCCGATGGTGCAAAATCCCATCTCTTTCGACTTCGATCCGCAGGGCCGCATCTGGGTCGTCGAGTATCAGGGCTATCAGCGCGACGTAGAGGGCCACGGCGAGGGCGACCCCATCTGCCGCGTGGTCGTGCTGGAGGACACGGACGCCGATGGCCGTGCGGACAAGAGCACCGTCTTCCTCGACAAGCTCGTCATGCCGCGTTCGCTGAGTTTCGTCAAAGGCGGCGTGTTGCTGCAGGAGCCGCCGAAAGTGTATTTCTGCGAGGACAAGGACGGCGACCTCCGCTGTGAGAAACGCACCGTGGTCGGCCAGATGGGCCTCGCGGGCAATCCGCAGCACACCGCCAACGGCCTGCGCTACGGCATCGACAACTGGCTGCACAACTCCGACTACACCAAGCGCCACCGCTGGGTGGACGGGCGGTTGATCGAAGAGGGCGCGGCCTATCGCGGGCAATTCGGGGCCACCTTTGACGAATCAGGACGCTACTTCTGCAACTATCAAAACTCCGCCCTGCATGCGGATCTCATCCCCGCGCACTACCTCGTGCGCAACAGTCACCTCGCGCAGCTCAAAGCCCGCGTCGGCGGCTTTACCGGCATCAGCGTGAACATCGCCACCAAAGCGCAGGAGGTGTTCCCCATCCGCGTCACGCCGCTCATCACACTCGGCGCACGCGAGCTGCGCGATGATGGCCGCCTGCGCACCTACACCATCGCCACCGGCCCTTGTTATTATGACGCGGATCAATTTCCCGCAGATGCGCGAGGCAATGTCTTCATCCCCGAAGCAGGCGGGCACCTCATCGGCAGGCTCCAGCTCTCCAGCGGCATCCTGCCCGAGGCCACGCGTTTTTATCCCGCCGAGCAGGAGTTTCTGGCCTCCACCGATGAGCGGTTCCGCCCCGTGAATGCACGAGTGGGGCCAGATGGCGCGCTCTACCTCGCAGACATGTATCACGGCATCATCGAGCACGTCATTTTCATGGTGCCATGGATCAGCGAGCAGGTGCGCCAGAGGCGACTGGACACCGGCAATGACATGGGCCGCATCTACCGCGTCGTCGCCGCAGACCGTCCGCTGAATCGCACCGCGCCGAATCTCGCTAACGCGAGCACCGCCAACCTCGTGAGCCATCTCAGCGATGCCGGCGGTTGGTGGCGGCTCACCGCGCAGCGCCTGCTGGTGGAGCAGCGCGATGCCGCCGCCACGCCGCTGCTCAAAGAACTGGCGCTGCATGGAAAACATCCGCTGGGCCGCCTGCACGCGCTGTGGACACTCGATGGCCTCGGCGCTCTCGATGCCGAAACGAAGCTCGCCGCCCTCGCCGATGCGAACGAGCGAGTCGCCTGTGCCGCCATCCGCCTTTGCGAGCAGGGGCTCGATGCCGCGCAGCAAATCGCGCTCATCAGCAAGCTCACGGAACTCACCCACAGCGCACCGGAATCCGTGAAACTCCAGTCCGCGCTCACCATCGGCACATTGCCGCAGGCCGAGGCCTTCCCGCTGCTCACCACGCTGGCCTCCGCCAGCCACGAACTCTTCGCCATCGCCGTTTTCACCGGCATGCAAGGGCGCGAGCTGGAATTCCTGCGCCACCTCATGACCGGCGCGAAACTCGCCACGGCGAAACCCCTCTTCATCCTCGCCACGCAATGCGTCTTCATCGAGGGCAAGACGGAGCGTGTCGCCGCCATGCTCGACCTCATCGCAACAGCCGGGCCAGCCGCCCAGCGCATTCTGCTCGGCGCCCTCGCCGCCCTCGCGCCCAAGAGTCCCGCCGCGAAACCGCTCGCCCTCCCGCACGAACCCAAATTTCTCACCGCACTCACCCGCAACTCCGAGCCTGCCATGCGGCAGATGGGCTACACGCTCATGGAGATGTTTTCATGGCCCGGCTCCGCGCCACTGGCTGCGGCAGGCGTGGACATGACGGCCCTCACACCCGAGCAGAAAAAACGCATCGAAGCCGGCCAGACCGCCTACACCGCATTCTGCGCCGCCTGCCACCAGCCCAGCGGAACCGGCGCACCGAACCTCGCACCGCCGCTGGCGGGCAGCGATTGGATCGTCGGCCCGCCGGAGCGCCTCGCTCGCATCGCCCTGCACGGACTTTACGGCCCCGTGCAGGTCAACGGTCGGACGTGGAACCTCGCCATGCCCGGCCTCGGAGCCAGCGGCTTGCTCGATGATGAAAAACTCTCCGCCATCCTCAGCTACATCCGCACCGCATGGGGAAACAGCGCCAGCGCCGCGGAGCCATCCCTCGTCGCCAAAGTCCGTGCAGAAACCAAAGACCGCACCCTGCCCTGGACCTCCGCCGAACTCGGCGGCATCGCCGGAGAAAAAGCCGCCGCCGCACCCGTGGTCGCGCTCAAGCCCGGCGACCACGGCGAAATCATCCTCCCCGCCAGCAAGGCCAACGTCATTGCCCGAAAGCTCGCTTACCGCCCCGCGCTCGATGTCCTCGCGCCCTGGACCATCGCCGAAGACCTGGCCGAATGGCACGTCGAAGTCCCCGCCGCAGGCAGCTACGAAGTCCACGTCACCCTCGCCGCCGATGCCAACTCCGCCGGCGATTTTTACGTCGTCGAAACGCAAGGCAGCCGCACCCAAGCCCAAGTGCCCGACACCGGCGGCTACGAGCATTTCAAAGAACAACCCAGCGGCCAGCTCACCCTCCGCGCCGGACTCAACCGCATCCTCCTCCGCCCCGAAGGCCCGCTCAAACAAGAACTCGCCGACATCCGCCGCTTACGCCTCGTGCCCGTGCGTTGAATCCAAATCTCATCATAGGCTTCACACCAGACTCCCTGCACCTCAGCGTCAAAGGCAACGCCAAGCTCGTAGAAGTGCCGGAACCAAAAATCAACGAACTGCCCAGGAACCAATGATCACGAACCTCGCCAATTCAGAAAGCCGTGCCCAACTCGCCGAGCTCTATCACACAACACTGCTCAATGACGTAATCCCATTCTGGCTGCGCCATGGCCTCGACCATGAGCACGGCGGCATCATCACCACGCTCGACCGCGATGGTAGCATCCTCGATACGGACAAGAGCGTCTGGTTCCAAGGCCGTGCGGGCTGGATGTTCGGCACGCTCTACAACACGGTGGAGAAACGGCCGGAATGGCTTGAAGCTGCGCGGTCATGCGTCGAGTTCTCGCGTAAACACTGCCATTCGCAGGAGGGAAAGATGTGGTTCACCGTCACCCGCGAGGGTGCGCCGCTGCGGATGCGGCGCTATGTTTTCAGCGAGAGCTTCGCGGCCATCAGCTACGCCGCTTTTGCCAAAGCCACAGGCGACTCCCCCGCAGCGGACGCTGCGCTGAAAGCGTGGACGACGTATCTGCGCTACAGCCTCGAACCCGGCGTCATGCTCAAGAAATTCGAGCCGACGCGTCCGGCGAAAGGCATCGGTGCGCTGATGATCGGCATCGTCACGGCGCAGGAACTGCGTGAAAATCTCGGTGAGGTCAGCGTGTCAGGAAAAACATGTAGTGAGTGGATTGATTCCTTCATCACCGAGATCGAGCGCGATTTCCTCAAACCGGAGCACGCTGCGCTGATGGAAACCGTCGCCCCGGACGGCACGATTCTCGACCACCTCGAAGGCCACACGCTCAATCCCGGCCACGCCATCGAATGCGCGTGGTTCATTATGCACGAAGGCCGCCTGCGTGGCGATGCGCGACTCATCGCCCTCGGCGTACAAATCCTCGACTGGATGTGGGCACGCGGCTGGGACCCAGAGCACGGCGGCTTGCTCTATTTCACCGATCTGCATCGTAAACCCGTGCAAGAATACTGGCACGACATGAAATTCTGGTGGCCGCATAACGAAGCGCTCATCGCCACCTTGCTCGCTTGGAAGCTCACTGGCGAAACCCGCCACGCACAAATGCACGCGCAGGTCCACGACTGGAGTTTCTCACACTTTCCCGACCATGAGCATGGCGAATGGTATGGCTACCTTCATCGTGACGGCAGCCTCTCCCAGCCTGCGAAGGGCAACCACTTCAAAGGCCCATTCCACCTGCCGCGTGCGCTGTGGTTCTGTGCCCGGGAGCTCGTGGGTTAGCCACAAAAGAGACACCTCAGCAGCTTTCTAAGCTTTCAGTGTCGCACGCGTTCTTCTGATTCCGTTTTCATTCTCACGCATGACACTTACCTCCATCTCGCCTCTCGCGATTGTTTTTTCTGCGGCGCTGCTGCCTGCTTCAATCCAGGCGTCCGCGCCGCTGGTGTTCAATGCCACGACTCCAGTCAATGACCTGCAAGGATCACTCTCCGCTGAAGTGAAATTTGCCCAAAGCCAGATTATCCCTGCGAAGCCGCATGAGGGGGACAATCAGCCCCATCTAGTAGCTCAGCGCAAAAGTCTGCTGCTGGTGCGCCCGCTGAAGGCCAATGATGAGGTGCCGATGTCCGTCACCGCCAGAGATGGCAGCGGAAAGGCGCTCGGCACACTGAATCTCAACGCACCAAAGCTGCTGCCTAAGACTGCGTATTTCGTGGAGGGCGCGCCGGATGGCGGTGTGGACTTCACACCAGTCTCCGGCACCACCGCCGTCGTCCCCGGTGGTGATTTGAAAAAATTGAGCGACACGAGCACAGCTTTCCTTGCGGACCTTTTGAAAAACAACGCCGTGGTGGAAATCTCGACGGCGGACGGTCGCTGGGTGCGTGATATGTTTCTACCCGAGGACAAGGCGCTAGAAGGGAAGATGATCCGCGTGAAGTCGCAGGCTGGTTACAGCTCGACAATTCACTATGGCGGACGCAAGGCGGCCATCTCTCGCGGACAGAGCTTCCAATTCAAACATGCGGGCGGGCAGTGGTTCCGCGATGGTGAACTGGACAACAACACCATCACTTACGCCCCTCACACCTGGAGTGGCGTGCTTCCGGCGGGGTGGATCACCCCCGGCCTCACACTGGAAATTCGTCAGGGCAGCGTCAGCGGTAAACTCAGCGGAGTGAGGGTAGGCGCGCCCACGCAATTGCTCATCCACACCATCGACGTGGGCATGTTGACCACGCCACGCGACAAATTTGAATTCGCGAAGCAACCCGAAGCACACCGCGAATATTTTCAAACCGTGCCCACCAGCCGCCTCATCATCGCACAGTATGCGCCGCTGACGTTGACGGAGGTGATGATGCCAGATGGCACACTGCTCAAAGAAAACGATCCCAGCGAGGGCGGCTGGCACAAAGGCGGTATGCGTCAGAGCATCGGCAAAGAGCTCATCTCTCACGGCATCGACAATGCGAACTACGGCCTGCACAGCACACCCGGCGCAGGTGAAAAGAGCCATCCTTACGTCGCTGCTCAGCTCGCCGCGCACACCAACCGCGGCAAGTATGTCAATGGCATCCAAGTCCACGGTGGCTCTGGTGGCGGCGGCATCGTGACGCTCGACAACACGATCGGCAACGAATTCAGCCACGAAGTCGGACACAACTACGGACTCGGGCATTACGTCGATGGCTTCAAAGGCTCCGTGCATCGCAGCGCCGACCAAATCAACTCCACCTGGGGCTGGGATGCGGACAAAAACCGCTTCATTCCGAACTTCTCACCGATCCGTAGCGGCAAGGACACCTTCATTAAAGAAGAGGAAGAGCACCAAGCTCCATTCGATGGCCGTTCCTTTGGCAAGGATGCGATGGCCGGCGGTGCGCCGTTTTCCGGCTTCAACCGCTTCACCCTCTACACGCCGAACACTGCGGCCATCATCCAGCGCTTCCTTGAAGGCAAAGCCGTCTTTGATCCCGACTCCCCCACCGGCTTCAGCAAATGGAATGAGGACACCTCAAAAATGGAACCTTACAGCCACCGCATCGAAGGCGGCATCGAGCGCAAGCCGCGAGCTTTTGGCGTGCCGGTGGTGACTCTGATCGGCTACTACGACCCCGCCGGAGAAATACAGAGCTACATCTACCCGGCCCTGCACGGGGCTTATGGCTTCTGCTACGCCGACGATGCCAGCACTCTGAATGAAGCGGACTGCGAGCTGCGGGTGGAGACGCAGGGTGGCGTGCTGCGCTTCCGCCTGGCCGACCAACGCCTCGCCAGCCAGCGCTTGGGCAATGTGCGTCACATGAATAAATTTCACGTCAACGTCCCCGAGGCCAGCCAGCCGCGCAGTGTGTCCATCATCAGCCGTGGCAAGGTGCTGGACAAAAAAAACATCGCGCCCGTAGCGGAGAAGCTCAGTGTGACGGTGAATGGGGAGTGGCAGGCGATGTCCGGGGCGAAATAGGCACAATCACCACAGCAGAAGCTGGGGGGAAGTCTATAGAGCCGCCATATTTAGGACGTTTCATCGCGCATGAGAATCCTTGCCGCGCTGTTGTTGATGTGCGCCGACGCTTTCGCCGCGAAGCCGAACATCATCGTCATTTTCGTCGATAACTTTGGCAACGGCGACCTCGCCTGCTTTGGATCGAAGCTGCACCGCACGCCGAATGTGGATCGGCTGGCCGCAGAGGGGACAAAATTCACCAGCTTCTATGTAGCGAGCGGTGTCTGCACGCCGAGTCGTGCGTCATTGATGACGGGCTGTTACCCGCGCCGAGTGAACATGCATGTGAGCGACACCGGCGGCGCGGTGTTGCAGCCAGTGGCGCGAAAGGGGCTGAATCCTTCGGAGGTGACGATCGCGGAGGTTTTGAAGGGCGCGGGTTATGCGACGATGTGCGCTGGCAAGTGGCATCTCGGCGACCAGCCGGAATTTCTACCCACGAAGCAGGGCTTTGACGAATATTTTGGCATTCCCTACAGCGACGACATGACGAAGGACAAGAAGCCGGACATCTGGCCGGAGCTGCCGCTGATGCGGGGAGAGAAAGTCATCGAGGCACCGGCGGATCGTGATCACCTTGTAAGGCGCTGCACGGAGGAGGCGGTACGGTTCATCGAAGCACATTCAAAGGAGCCGTTTTTCCTGTATCTGCCGCACACAATGCCGGGATCGACCGCGCATCCGTTTTCAAGCGAAAAGTTCCGAGGGAAGAGCGCGAACGGCGACTACGGTGACTCGGTGGAGGAGCTCGACTGGAGCACGGGCGAGATCATGACCGCGCTGAAGCGGCTGAAGATCGAGGAGAACACGCTGATGGTGTGGACCTCCGACAACGGAGCGGTGAGGCACAATCCGCCGCAGGGCAGCAACGCGCCCTATCGTGGCTTCGGCTATGACACGTCCGAGGGGGCGATGCGCATGCCATGCGTGATGCGCTGGCCAGGGAAAATCCCCGCTGGGGTGGTGAATGACGCATTGTGCTCCACGCTGGACATGCTGCCGACGTTCGCCGCGATCACGGGCGCGAAACCACCCGTGCATAAGATCGACGGACATGACATCACCCCGATTTTGTTGGACGCAGGGAGCACTAAGTCGCCGTGGGATGACGATGGTTTCTTCTACTACCGTATGGATCAACTCCAGGCGGTGCGAGCAGGGAGCTGGAAACTCTACCTGCCGCTCACCGAGAGTTTTTCAAGCCTTCAACGCAAAGCAGCACCGAGGAAGCTGGCGCTCTACGATGTGCGGCATGATGTGGGCGAGGAGCATGAGACTTCCGCACAGCATCCTGATGTGGTTGCGCGGCTGACCGTGCTCGCTGAGAAAGCGCGTGCTGACATCGGTGATGTGGGCCGTCCAGGCAGCGGTCAGCGTGAAGGGGCGCTGGTGGAGAAAGCGCGGCCGCTCTTGCCTTAATGGCGCTGCTCGCTGAGTTGGGGGGTATGGCCCGGGGCAATCGCTCGCTCATTCTCCTCATCCTTTTCATTCTCGCAGGGATCATCGTGCCGTTTGTGATCTGGGGTACCGCGTTTGACAGGTCGTTCAGCATCGAAGGGACGCGACGCTGGATGGAGGGTTATGGGTCGTGGGCATGGGTAGCGGGCATCACGCTGTTGGTGACGGACATTGTGCTGCCGGTGCCTTCTACCGTCGTGATGTCGGCGCTGGGGTGGATGTACGGCTGGTGTCTGGGCGGATTGGTCGCTGCGACTGGGTCGATGCTGTCGGGAGTGATCGCGTATGTGGCATGCCGGTGGCTGGGACGCAGCGCGGCGCGTTGGATCGCGGGGGAGGAAGGATTGCGGCGTGGCGAGGAGATCTTTGCAAAACGTGGTGGCTGGCTGGTGGCATTGTCACGCTGGATGCCGGTGCTGCCAGAGGCGGTGGCGTGTCTTGCAGGGCTGTCGCGCATGCGGTGCCG
Source organism: uncultured Prosthecobacter sp. (assembly GCA_964421275.1). Classification (GTDB taxonomy): domain Bacteria; phylum Verrucomicrobiota; class Verrucomicrobiia; order Verrucomicrobiales; family Verrucomicrobiaceae; genus Prosthecobacter. The sequence continues at coordinate 7,457 of CAYQWE010000001.1, read as the reverse complement.
TGTCTTTTTCCTCGCGTTGGCCTGCGGCTCCATCCCCACAGGATTCGCGTTTGCCGCGATCGGTCATCTTGGTCAAAGCGAGCCGGGATGGGCGGTGGCGCTGAGTTGCGTTGTCCCAGTGTTACTGTGGCTGGCCGCAACGCGTTGGCTAAAACGTTAGCGCACCTCGACCAGTCCGGCTGCCTTCGCCGCGATACGCGCAAACCGTTTCATCTCGCGTCGGGTGACGCAAAGATAGGACGAGATGAGTAGCAGAAGAGCCAACGTGGCGGCACCGCCGGCCAACATCAGGGTGTGCATGCCGGCTGCCATGAGGATCGCTGCGATGATGAACCACAGGAGAAGATTCCAGCCGAGGCCGCGGCGCATGCGCAGCAGCAGGCGCACGCGTGTTAGCCGCCTGTTCGCATCGTGATATTCGGTGACGCTCAGCCAAGCGCGTGATACGCCGGCCCATGGCCAGGCCTCTAGGTCGAACCAGCGCCAGCCATCGTCGTCGCGGACGGTGACATGCGCGGCTTTGAGCGCTTTGCGCAGTTCGGCCAGCCACGCGTCACGGGTGGCTCCGGTCTCACTCCAAAAGCGCAATGTGCCGAGATGGAGCGCGAGCTTATGCGGACGCTCCGGAGGAATGATCTCTGGCAGCAGCGGCTGGCAGCTTGGCCGTGCCCCAAGCGCGAGCATGCCCCGCAGGCGCGCCCATTCGCGGACGACTGGCTGCAGCAGGCTCAACCACCACAGCAGCAGACGATCCCACGTCCCATGCAACCCCGTGAGATTGCGTGAGCTGACACTCCAGGCAGCACCGAGGGCAAAGGCGACGACGAGGCCGGCGAGCCAAGGCAGACGGCAGATCAATGCCGCGACTAGCAATGCGATCCAAAGCACGCCGGTGAGCCATTCCCACCAGCGGAATGATGATGATGCGTAGATCACTTGAAAGGCACCAAGACCGTACGAGCCGTGGAAGATACTGCCTTCAGTCGGACGATCAGAAGGGAGCTGGTCGCCATAGATGCCGCCGCGCCAGCGTGCGCCGCCGAGTGGGCCGAAGCGTTCAGGATGCGCTTTCATGAGCAATGCCTCGGCATGGCCGTAGCCGAGCTGTTGCTTCAAGTACGCGGTCACGGTGAGGCGGCGGTGATGCCAGACCATCGCGCCCGGGACAAAAGCAAGACGCCCACCAGCCTCGCGCAGCCGCCAGCACACATCGACATCATCTCCCGCTGCAATGAACTCGGTACGGAAGCCGCCGATGCGTTCGAGCGCGTCTTTGCGGATGGCTAGATTGCAGCCAGGCAGGTGCTCGGCCTCAGTGTCGTCGAGCAGCACATGCGCGGGTGCTCCGGGCGCGGCGGCGACGACACGCTCGATACGGTTGCGTGGTGGCGGTGGGATGTTCGGGCCGCCTGCGGCAACGATGGAGGTTTCGACAAACGCATGACTCAGATGCAGCAGCCAATCCGTGTGCGCGATGCAGTCGTCGTCGGTGTAGGCAAGGATGGGTCCGGTGGCGAGCTGTGCGCCGTGATTCCGTGCCACGCTGAGCCCAGCATGTTCCTGGTGATGATGGCGCACATGCGTGAATCTCCGTGCTATCTCCGCCGTGGTGTCTTGTGAGCCATCATCGATCACCAGTACCTCGTAGTCGGGATAATCCAACGTCGCGAGTGACTCGAGGCAGGCGGGCAGCGTGCGCTCTCCGTTGTGCGTGCAGACGATGACCGAGATGCGCGGCGTGGGAGCAGGTGCCGCCGCCCGCGCTGGCAAATCGCGCACAGCCGCGCATGCGCCCCGCTCTTGGCGCTCACGATCCACGAGGCCGAACTGCCATTCGATCACGTCACGCCCGCCACGATGCCATTCATCGGTATAGGCGAACCAGACGCCGCCCGCAGCCCCGCCGCGCAGCAAGCAGTCACGCTGCCAACGCAGCACCTCCGCCTGGCGTTCCGCACCATGGGCTTTCACGTCGAGTCCGAACTCGGTGATGACGAGGGGCTTGTTTCCTGCGAGGTTTTGTAGGCGCGCCAGACATGCGGCGAAGGCCGACGGTGATTCGAGGTACACGTTCACCGCGAGGAAATCCGCGTTGCGCGGCACGAGATACTCGGTGGACGGGTAAGTTGCGTAACTCACAAGGAGTCGCGGAGCATGCCGACGGGCGACGCGGATGAGCTTCTCGATGAAGTCACGCACGCGTCCCGGCCCCATCCAGCGCACAAGCGTCTTTTCGATTTCGTTGCCGACGAGCAGCGCTGCGGCACAGTCATGACCTTCCATCCGCCGCGCGGCATCGGCCACGCGACGCATGATGTCGCGCCGCAGTTTCCGTTCTGACAGGAAATCGACATGCTCCGCCCATGGAATGCCGACGATGAGCCGCAGGCCACGCGCCTTGGCCTCACGCAGCAGCGTAGGACTCGGCAGCTCGTAAACGCGCACCGTGTTGAAGCCAAGGGATGCGATGTGGCGGAGATCCGCTGCGAGGCGCTCATCCTCGGGGAACGGCTCGTTGCGCGGATTGGGTCTGAACGGCCCGTAGCTGACGCCCCGCATGAAAAAAGGCGTGCCCTGTGTGAGTTGAAAAAATTTCCCCGCTGTGACGACATGCGTGTGGTCTGGCGGCGGGGAGGAGCTCATGCGGGCATGGGAATGGAGGCATGGACGCGCCCGTGGCGAGCCAGATTCAATGCCTGCGGATCGGTTCAGCCCGCGTCCGGCTGCTTTTCCCCACTGTTTTCAGATGTAACGGCAGGCTTCTCCACCTCCATCATCACCCAGCCATCACCATCACGGGCAATGCGGCGACCATTGACGATGAAAACGATGCACAGGCCGACAAAGGCCACACTGGCCTCCAGCACGAATGGTGTGGAGAAAAAGGTGAATAGGTACGCCATGCCCTGAAGCGTGACCTCGCGCACAGTCTCATTCACATAGGCGGCGGCCACGATGGCAGCGATGAGGCCGATGCTCCAGAGCAGGGGCTCCAGCCATCCATGCTGGTTTTCCGGGGCTTTTTCAGGTGAGGAGGTCATGGTTCAATCCACAGGTGTTGCTTTGCGCACGGAGATCGGGTGTGGTTTCGATGCCGTCGCCGGCATCGTCGTCGCATTGGTGACGGGAGGCTGCATGCCAACGGGAGTTTCCCCATCGTCTTCGACGGGGATGGCCTTCAATGCCGCAGGTTCTACCATACGGCGGGAATCAGCCACATGTTTGCCCCACATGGCTGTGCCTGCGAGGATCAACACAAACACTGCGATGCCTGCGGGCAGCGGGGATTTGATGGAGCGCACGCGGTTCGAGGCGGGGGCGGTGATGCGCTCGACATGCGCGTCACGCTCACGCAGCCACGCGCCTTCAGAGCGGGTGAGATAGCGGTAGTCGCGCTCGCCGCCGAGCACGCCTTCAGGCAGGTTTTCCAAAATGGCCGAGGCATCCACATCGAGAAACCCACTGTAGGCGCGCACAAACGAGCGTGCGTAAGCCATGCTGCCAAACGCAGCCATGTTTCCAGCCTCCAGAAGGCGCAGCCGTTGCACCGGGATGCGCGTCTCATGGGCCGCGTCCTCCAGCGACAGTCCACGCGCCTCCCGGGCGGTGGTGAGCTTTTGTCCGAAGGCGGCGGCTGACATGGGCCAAATGTGGCACCGTTGCCGCCGGATGCGATGAAATTTTTTTGGGGCCGCTGTCGCAGGTAGCCTCATTCGTACTGCAACTGCGCCGTGGCCATGCATGCCTTGCTCGTGCTTACGCGCAACCAACGGGCTTGCACGGCGGGATCGAAGATGATGGTCGCTTTTTCGCCGGGAGCGCAATCTTGATGCTTAGAGGTTACCCACAGCCCGGCTCCGGTGAGGTCGAGCTCGATGCGGAAGCTCACGGGCTCGTTTTGATCGTGACTGAGCGTGAGCGTGCGCTGGTCGTAGGCCCACATGAGGTAAGGATCGCTCTTTTGACCGGCTTTGACCTTCGTGGCCTTCCACGGGCCGCCCTCGCCGCGGGGTTTGCCGAGCTTCCAGAGGTCGTCGATGGCTCCGGCCCACAGGGCGGCCTTGCCGTCGTCGCTGCGGAGGATGTGATCGCTGGCTTTGGCATCCGGTTTGATGCCGCTCATGAGGAAGAGGCCGCGGTAGCCACCGAAGTCGGTGACGCGCAGGTTGTGCGAGCAGATGGGGCGGATCTTCGCAAAGCCATCGGCGTTTTCGGCGGGCAGCTCGAAGAAGGTGCCGCAGGCGCTGAGCATGTCGCGCTCGGTGGCGACCTCGCGGCAGATGCGCAGTTCGCCGACCTTCGTGGCGACATCGTAGGCCTTCGAGGCACGCGGCAAGCGCCAGCGGCGGCCGCGATCATCGACGACGAGCACGCTGGCCGCATCGAGCGTGATGACGTTCTTCGGCAGGGCGACGGCTTTTTCGACAAATGCCTTCGCTTTGGCGTCCTCGACGCGTTTGAGGGCCAAATCGGCTCCCATCTCGTAATAGCCGTCTTTCGTGGCGAAACTCAGCGTGCGCTTGTTTTCACCGCGAGGGCGGAAAAGGCCGGTTTGGGCGTTTTCATCGCCGATTCGGGCGATGCCGTCGAAAATCGCGTCGGGCTCGGTGGTGCGTGATTCGCCATTCGAGAGCGTGATGAGCACGGAGAAGTCTTTGCAGTCTTTTTCGGCCTTCACGCGCAGCCATTCGTCGTCGCCGCTGATCTCGACGCGCTTCGATTCGCCAGTGGCGTGGTCGATGTGCCACACGCTGCGGTGCTTCCATCCGGCGACGAGGAAGGGATCGCTGACATCGCCTGCTTTGACGCTCTCATGCAGCCACACCGCGCCGCTCGCATGAGCGGGGCCGAGTTTGTCCGGTGTGTCGGAGCTGGTGAACCAGAGGTTGCTCTGCGACTGGCCGATGCTGTCGATGCCGCCTTTGACTTTGCGTTTGTTGAGAAACTCCGACTTCGCGGAGTCATCGCAGCCGAAGACGAGTCGGTCGTCCCACCGGCAGAAATCACCAATGACCTTCAAGTAGGCACTGCGGACGCGTATTCCACTGGTGTCGTTGCTTGAGAACATTCGCGGAAAGCTCCAGAAAGCACCGTGCATGGTCATGAGCAGGTTTTCTTCGCCGATGTCACGGATGCGCGGCCATTCGGTGTTCCAGCCGTGAGCACCGTCGTAGCTGTGGCTGACTTTCGGCAGACGGAAGGACTGCCATGTAGAACGAGTTTTCAACTCGTTCCCCTCTGACGCGGGTTGAAAACCCGCGCTACGGTCGAGCAGCATGAGGATGAGCGACTTCGCATCCCAGCCGATGCTCCACACGGGTGCCGCAGGCTGGCTGCCGTGGATGCCGCCGGGCCCGGTAACCTCGGTGAATTGATTGCGGCGAACGAGTTGCCAGTCGTCGCCAGGCTTCCGCCATTCCGCGAGTGCGCCGCTGGGTGTGGTGGGATCGTTGTACACACGTTTGTCGCGGTCGCCGTTGTTCGCGTAGATGACGCGGCCTTGAGATGAATACAGGCCCTTGCCGTGGTAGCCGGGCAGCTCGGAGTTCAAAGTGGAGAGGTTCGTCTCGTCCGTGACGCCTTTTTTGATGCCGTTGCCGTCGCGGATGAGTCCCTTCACTGCGAGCGTCTTCACATCGACCTCGTAGAGGCCCTCCTCCATCGTGGCGTAGTAGATTTTGCCCGCGGGATCGGTCAGGTGCCGCGCATTGCCCGTGAGACGGCCCGGCATGATGCTCGGCGGGATGACGCGCACTTTGCGCTCTGCGTCGATGACATACGGCCCGATGAAAAGCTGCGCTGATTCAGGATGTATCATGCGGTTCGCCGGTGTGCCGCCGACGCTTTCCGGTCGCACGATTTGTTTCAGCTCCGGCGTGATCTCGTAGAGCTTGTCGCTCGATCCGAACGGCAGATGCGGTCCATAGGTGATGACCCACAAGCGGTCCGCCCACGGCACCACCGCGCCCGTGCCGCACTCGCCCTCGTTGTTGAACATGGCGAGCGATGGGTAGATGCCGCTGATGCTGCGCGGCTCCTGGGCCAAGGCATTGACCACGGAACACACGAAATACACGGAAAGCAGAAGGTTGGGCTTCATCGTGGCAGCAAAGCAGAGTCAGCAGGACGAGCAAATGCCGGTTGTTATGTTTGGACGAAATCGCTTACACTTGGCTCGACGACGGATGACGCCCGGCAAACAAGACCAACCTGCTCCTTGGATGGGGCTGCTAGGCGCGATTGCGTTGAGTTGGTTGCCCGTGGTTCTGTTTCTCGCCTTGTCAGCCAACCAAGCGACTGAACCTAAGGCGTTCGGAGCCGCGGCGGCAGGAGCGATGCTCGTCATCGTGGTCTATGTAACCTTCCGCAAGCAGGCATGGTCGGTGGTTCTCTGGGTGCCTTTGATGCTGTTTGCCGCGATTGCCGGCCTCACCTTACTCGGAACAGGGCATTCCACCCCAACATCAGGACCAAGTGCAGCACCCTTGGAAGGTGTGGCGGTGCTGATGATGCTTCTGCTCGCGGCAGGGCTAGGTGTAATCGTTTTCACTGGAGCATGGCTTCGTCCTGAAAAATGGTCTGCCTCTCTATTGGTGATCGCGGCCTTGAACGCGGGGCTCATGTCAATCGCGGCCAGCAATGGATACCGTGGAGTGACCAAACAGGAAATCATTCTCCACCTGAGCGATTCTTTTGGTAGGCCCATATCCGGCGCAGCGGTCAAATACGAGCGATTTGGATACGGGTCCGGTGGCCCGGAGGTTTTTGAGGCAAGCGGCAGCCCTCTTTATTCCGACGAAGAGGGAGTGGTCAGGGTTCCCTCGCGTCGTATGCGATACAAAACCCAGATGATGATCTCCAAGAATGGCTTCCGTGAGATCACGGTACTGCTTGGCACGCAGGTTTCCGAAAGTGACAAAAGCCGTGACTATTCCCTCTCGACTTCAGAAACACCTGCCATAGCCACAGAAACAGTGTTGGCTTCCGACCCTTTGATCATACCGCTGTGTCTATCGCGGCTGGCCGATGCACCATCGTCAAAGGTTCGTCACCTTGGCCTCTACTCCAAACACGACTTACCTCAAACTGTCAGACCAAAGTCGCTCGATCTGGAAACAGGCAAGTTTGCAGCCGATCTCTCGGGAGATCTCGAACTGGAGTATTTCTCTGCTACAAAAACACGTTTTCGGGATCAACGGCTGCGGATTCGTGGCCTAAACGGAGTCCAACTGTTTCTGGTCTCGCACAATGAGTGTCTGCCGACGGCGCATACCCTTTACGAACAACTTTACAGGGTCGCGCCTCAGTCCGGGTACCAGCAAGAAGTCATCATTTCCAATCCAAAATAAGATGCCAGGCATTTAATTGTTGCAATCACTGCACCCTCCACCACCTTCCACCACCATGAACAGCGCTCCACCCCTTGATCCTCAATCCCTCCCCATCGAAGATCAGCT